>JAEPDS010000177.1 GCA_016842065.1 Candidatus Thiodiazotropha sp. 'RUGA' | reverse complement strand
ACGATCATCAATCGAAGTGATCTCGATCAAATCAGTGAGATCTGCAAAGACTATGTGCTCGACTCCGGACAAGTTATGTTTGTGCAGATCGACAAGCAGGGGAATGTGGTAAGTTGCAATCAGGCATTCAGGCGTCCATTCAACATACCGGTCAACCATCCCAGACTGAATATCTTTGACTATTTAATCTCCCAGAGGGGGGATTTAACCGGTGGCTTCGATCACCATTTCGGCCAGCCGACACTCTTCTCCACGCCGCTCAGCAAGCAAAAATTCATGTTTTATGTCTACGAGGTTCGTAGTGGATTTCTACTCTTTGGGCAACTCCTGAATGCATCGGATGAAGTGCAATACTCACAGTTGGCGGATATTACCACTACGATGGGCAATCTGGTTCAAGAGGTGAAGCGTGTAAACAATGAGCTCAAACTTTCCAATGAACGTAATTTGGAGCTGGCACTTAAGGATGAATTAACTGGTCTCGCTAATCGCAGATTCCTGTTTCAAAGACTCAACGAAGAAGTCTCCGAGGCAGTTCGTTATGATCATCCTCTGAGCCTGGTAATCATTGATCTCGACTTTTTCAAGACAATCAATGATCAACACGGGCATCTGGTGGGCGATCAGGTTCTGCATGAAATTGGCTTGATACTGCTCGATTTGACCAGGGCATCCG
The DNA here is from genome assembly GCA_016842065.1 of Candidatus Thiodiazotropha sp. 'RUGA'. Classification (GTDB taxonomy): domain Bacteria; phylum Pseudomonadota; class Gammaproteobacteria; order Chromatiales; family Chromatiaceae; genus Thiodiazotropha. Next base: position 847 of record JAEPDS010000177.1, on the reverse strand, counting down.
ACATTGCGGCACGCCATGGAGGGGAGGAGTTTGCGATCGTGTTGCCGGAAACCAATCTGCAACAGGCTTATCTGTTTTCAGAGCGAACACGTCAGGCGATTAAGCAGCTCTCCTTGAGCATGAAGTACCAAAACATCAAAATTACCATCAGCGCGGGTGTTGCACAGTTCGACCCGGCGGAGAGTATCGATCAGCTGGTATCACGAGCCGATCATGCACTCTATGTGGCAAAAAAGAATGGCCGGGATCAGGTCTGTCGGTGTGAAATTGATATCTAAGAGTTATTCAGCCAACAAATCCTCGATCCGTTTTCACGAGGCTAATGGCAACAGTAGGCCCAGCCTTTCTCAATGAACAACAACGGCTGATCGGGTTAGGCAGTTTGTTGCCAATTCACGACTCTCTGGCAGGCAATTGCCATCCCTGGCAATAGGGGTATCACTCAGACCGCGCCCCAACCCTCTCGTTTAACGTCGGTGGCTCCGGCTACCACATCGGTGAGCGGGGTGACAGGGTATTTGGGTTTGTAACTTTTCATCTCATCCAACAGGGTAACCAGCTTGTCAGCGGATGACTGTCCCTTGAAGTCGCTCTTTTCCAGGGCCAGTTCATCGATGGCCTCGTTCCAGGGTACGCCCTGCACCAGAGGAATCAGCACAAAGGTGATACCGTCGATATCCACCTGGGCTGGTGATTCGATATTCACCACATAGAGCAGCGCCTTCATCTCCGGTGAAAAGAGATCCTTGTATTTTTCGATCAATGTGTTGATCGAGGCGATGTCGTCGATCGCGCCGACCAGCAGTTTCAACTTCTCGTCGCCGAGCAGGACAGCGCCACGCATCAC
>JAEPDS010000176.1 GCA_016842065.1 Candidatus Thiodiazotropha sp. 'RUGA' | reverse complement strand
TTTCTATAAATAGATCTAAGGGCTTCATCCTCAGATACGGAGTTCTTATGTTGCAACTATACCTGTAAATAAAACGTCCAGAAAAAACATAGAACTAAGTGTACTGTTGACACTAACTATAATCATAACTATAGTATCTAACAACGCCTCGATGGATCATCGTGGCACTACAACGACACATACTGGATAGACCGGTATCTGTCCTAATCAGCAAGGGAGGCTTGCTGTCATGCCAAAATCATATGATTTTTTAGTGTTTATTGGTCGATTCCAGCCTTTTCACAAAGGGCATCTGTCTGTTGTAGAGGAGGGTCTTAGAGAGGCTGAGCGAGTCATTGTACTGATCGGATCGGCCCATCGGCCACGAAATATTCGTGATCCTTGGTCAGTCGATGAACGTAGTGAAATGATCCGTTCAGCGGTAGGTGAGAAAGATGCTGCACGTGTGATCATTGCACCCCTCATGGATGTTATTTACAACGATGAACTCTGGGTTCGTAATGTGCAGGCGACAGTGCAAGGCCTGGTAACCGCCCATCATGCAGCACGCCAACGAGAACCAAAAATCGGATTGATTGGGCATAGTAAAGACCGCAATTCCTATTATCTCAAACTGTTTCCTCGCTGGGGTTCGGTAGCGGTTGAAAATGTGGAAGGGTTCAATGCCACTCAGATTCGTGAAGCCTTGTTCTCGCCGGATGAGAATCTTGCGGGGAAGACCTACCTGGACTCGCAAATCGCTACGGCTACGATTCCAGAACCTGTCAAATTACAACTGCAGCGCTTTGTGGTAGGCGATGTCTATCGCGCGATTCGGCAGGAACAGGCCTTTATCGCGGATTACAAAGCAGGTTGGGTAAATGCGCCATACGCCCCTACATTTGTCACCGTTGATGCGGTGGTGGTGCAATCCGGACATGTTCTGTTGATCACCCGCAAGGCCTTCCCCGGAAAGGGTCAGTTGGCACTGCCAGGTGGTTTTATTCAACAGCAGGAAAGACTAGAAGAAGCTATGCTTCGTGAGCTCCGTGAGGAAACCCGGCTCAAGGTGCCGGCACCGGTTCTCATGGGCTCAATTCGTCGCCAGCAAGTGTTTGACAGTCCTTATCGTTCCACCCGTGGCCGGACGATTACTCATGTTTTCTATATCGAGTTATCACCGGACACCAGTCTCCCGAAGGTAAGGGGAGGGGACGATGCTAAGCATGCCCAATGGATACCGTTGGCCAGCCTGGATCCCCGGCAAATGTACGAGGATCATTATGACATCATTCAGGAGATGGTCGGCATGTAAAAATTTTCTCAAACGCGACCTGGAAAGACCGGGTTGCCCAAACAATGACAGGAGGATCTCCGTCATGAACAGCAACAATCTTATACTCAATACGGACTCCTATAAGGCGTCACACTTCCTTCAGTACCCTCCAGGTACGGTGTAATTCTCCCCGATAATTGGGCCATCGATAATTAGAGTTCTCCGGCTAAACTATGACCAACGGGAGAACGAAAATGAAACGATCAAAA
>JAEPDS010000175.1 GCA_016842065.1 Candidatus Thiodiazotropha sp. 'RUGA' | reverse complement strand
GCCAATTCCGGAATCTATATCAGGGCAGAGCATGATTTCCGCGCCTTCCGCATCGCCACCCTGATCAACAAGGTCGGCGATTACGGCGTGAACCGTTTTGGGGGTGTCATCTTCACTCGCAAGGATAACACGGCCCTGCAGCGACTGAGTGACCTGAAGGGCACCAGATTCGGCGCGGTGAATCCGACCTCGCTTGGCGGTTTCCTGATGGCCAAGCGGGAACTGCTTTCCCATGAGATCGATGTGGACAAAGAGACAACGCAGCATTTCTTCGGCACCCATGATGCTGTGGTTGATGCCGTGATCAGAGGTGAGGTAGACGCCGGAACGGTTCGAACCGATACCCTGGAGCAGATGTCCGCCAGCGGCTTGGTGCAATTGCATGAGATCAAGGTACTCAACTTACAGACCAACCAGGGCTTTCCCTATCTGATCAGCACCCAACTCTACCCGGAGTGGCCGTTAGCCGCGCTACCCCATACCGCCAAATCGCTGGGTGAAAAGGTCTCCATTGCGCTGTTGAAAATGCCTCTGGATCATCCGGCAGCCGTGGCCAGTCGGATTTTCTGCTGTACGGTGCCGGCCAACTATGAACCTGTCCATGAGCTCTACCGAAGCTTGAACATACCACCGCATAAGCGCCTTCCACCCAATTTGATTGAGTGGACCGAGCACCATCCCATCGCCACATTCATGACGCTTGCCTCCGTGGTGCTGATCATAATCTCACTCGTGCTCCTCAGTGAGAACAATCGCCGCTTGCGCAACACACAACAGAGATTGTCACAAACGATCGGCAAGCTGAAAACCACCGAATCGAAACTGAAAGAGAATCTCTCTCAGCTACAAGAGAGTGAAAACAAGTTTACCCAGCTGGCTGAATCTGCACTGGACGGAATCATCATGCTCGACCCGCAGGGTAAGATCGAATTCTGGAATCCTGCAGCGGGTAAGATATTCGGTTACACATCCGAGCAGGCAGCAAACCTGGCCATCGGGCAATGGCTGCCGAGTGACCAAGCGGAGAACCCGATCCTCGACTCTATCGGTAATGGCGACACGCCCCTCGCAGGCACGCTGCTGGAGCTTGAAGCGATGCGGAAATCCGGAGAGCGGTTCCCAGCCGAAGCCGCCATCTCCTCCGTTACACTGGACCGGGGCCAGCATGTAATCTGTTTGATCCGGGATATAACCCAAAGAAAGATCATCGAGGCGGAACGGGAGCAGTTGGCGTTGCAGCGCACTCAACACCACAAAATGACCGCGTTGGCGCAACTGGCGGATGGCATCGCCCATGAGATCAACACCCCGATCCAGACCATCAACAACAATCTGAATTTCATCGAAGAGGCCCATCAGGATAGCCACGAGCTGATATCGACCTACCTGGCGCTGACAGACGCGATCGAAAACAACTCCGATCTCTCGTCCAAGCTTGAGACCTGCAATGAGAAGCGGGAGGAGATCGATCTGGACTACCTCAGAGATGAGGTCGCAACCACCATCCAGAAGTGTCTCCTGGTCACCGAACAGGTCTCCAGAATTGTTCGATC
>JAEPDS010000174.1 GCA_016842065.1 Candidatus Thiodiazotropha sp. 'RUGA' | reverse complement strand
CTGCAGTAAGTAGTCAGCACCACCCGCTTTGAAACCTGTGCCACTCAATCTGAAGCCACCAAAAGGTTGCCGATTCACATTGGCTCTGGTTATCTTTCGATTCAGATAGAGATTACCGACAGCAAACTTCTGTTTTGCCAATTTCAGATTTTCAGGTGAACGGCTATATACCCCGCCGGTCAGTGCATAATCACTGTCATTGGCAATATCTATTGCCTCAACAAAACTCTTAGCCTTCAAGACGGCCACCACCGGAGCAAAAAGCTCTTGCTGTGCCAGCGGCGAATCCTCCAGAACATCACTGTAAATCATCGGCGGCAAATAGTGACCCTGCAGGGATGCGGGTAGCTCGACTCTGGAAACGCAGGAGGCAGTCAAGTCACACTCATCCAGTTTCTCGACAATTCGCCGCTTGGCAGCTGCAGAGATCAGCGGACCCATTGTATAACCGGGTAGTGCCGGATCACCGATCCGGATGCTCTCGACAGCATCGACCAGTCTTGCCACAAACAGATCGTGAATTCCCTCCACGCAAATCACCCTCGAACAGGCACTGCATTTCTGCCCCTGGTAACCAAAGGCCGATTCGACCACCCCTTTCACTGCCTCATCCAGATCCGCATCCTGATCAATGATGATGGCATTTTTTCCACCCATTTCAGCGATCACTTTTTTAATCTGACGCTGGGACTCTGAAAGCCCGGTCACCAGGTTTAGCAAGTGCAGCCCAACCTCTTTGGAACCGGTAAAGGCGACAAAATTGGTTCTTGGGTCACGCACCATCGCCTCGCCAATCACAGCGCCACTACCTGGAAGATAGTTCACAACGCCTTCAGGCAAACCAATCTCTTGCAAAAGTTTACACAAATGCCACGCCACGATGGGTGTCTCAGAAGCGGGTTTCAAGACGACACAATTGCCACATACGATCGCTGCTGCAACCATTCCAACAGGGATGGCCAACGGAAAGTTCCATGGCGGCAGGATGACTCCGATCCCCAGGGGAAGATATTCGTGTGTATTGATCTCACCCGGCATATTGGGCTGATCGATGGTATCGAAGCGACGGGAGATCTTTGCATAGTAGTTAAGAAAATCGATCGCTTCTGCAACATCCGCATTCGCCTCCTGCCACCCTTTACCCGCCTCTTTGACCTCCCAGGCGGCAAACTCATCCTGATGCTCAATCAACTTCGATGCTGCCCCTTGAAGCAGATCGGCCCTTTCACTGAAACTCTTCCGCCACCAATCAGGTTGTGCATCGACCGCTCTCTGCAGAGCCACTTCCGCATCATCCTCTCCCGCCCGAACCACACGCCCCACCACCTCATCAGGTTTGGCTGGGTTGGTGGATTCAAGAAAAGTCTCTTCAATTGCCAAATGACCTTTGAGTAACAGCGGATAGGTCTTATTCAGATTCTGTTCAACCGATGCCAATGCAGCGGAAAAGTTTTCGCGTTCCGACTGTTGGGTAAATCTGTGCAGTGGTTGATTGATGAACTCCGCCTCAAACTCCGAGCGCCGATTCTCACCAATCAGCGGTGGCGCGAGAACTCG
>JAEPDS010000173.1 GCA_016842065.1 Candidatus Thiodiazotropha sp. 'RUGA' | reverse complement strand
TCATCAAGGCCGCCACGGATGCAACCGCCGTACTGGTTACACTGGGTGCAACCGCATTCTCTGCAGCCCTGGTCCGCAGGCGACTTGACCATCTCGATTTGATTGCCGTACTGAAAACTCGTGAGTGATTATGAGCGCACATTGGAAACGTATCTTGATTTGGGGTGTGGTGAGTCTGGTTGTCCTGGCGTCACTGCTCTGGGCCTTCCAGCCGAAACCGATTGCAGTCGACCTGATGACCCTGCAACCGGGTGAACTCGTTGTGACGATCGATGAAGAGGGAGAGACCCGGGTCAGGGATGTGTTTACTCTCTCTGCACCGATCAGTGGCCGGGCGATGCGCATCGAGGCGGAAGTCGGCGATCGGGTGATTGCCAATGAAACCCTGTTGGCCGAGATCGAACCCATCGATCCAACCCTGCTCGATCCGCGTAGCGAAGCCCAGGCCCGGGCCGATATCCGCGCAGCCGAAGCCAACCGGATTCTGGCGGAAGCGGCAGTGAAGGAGGCCCGGGTTGAGCTCGATTTCGCTCTCAGTGAACTCAACCGATCCCGTCGACTGCATAAAGAGGCCGTGATCTCGGCAAGAGAGCATGAATCGGTGCAAACGACCTATCAGACCCGCCAGGCAGCATTGGAGACCGCCGTCGCCAATCGTCAGGCGAGACAGGCGGAACTGGACCGCGCCAACGCCCAATTGATCTCTCCCACGGAACCTCGCAGCAATGCAGAGGCGTGCCAATGTGTACCGATTCGTGCACCTGTAAATGGCCGGATCCTGAAAATCCAGCATAAGAGCGAAGGGGTGGTGAGTGCCGGTGAGCCCCTGCTGGAGATTGGTGACCCGGACAAACTGGAGATTGTGGCTGATCTACTCTCTTCGGATGCCATCAAGGTGGAACCGGGGCAACAGGTCTACATCGAAAACTGGGGAGGTGATCAAACACTCAACGGTGTGGTAAGGCGGGTTGAGCCCTTCGGCTTCACAAAGGTTTCGGCCCTTGGCATTGAGGAGCAGCGGGTCAATGTGATCATCGATTTCACCTCACCGCACAAAGAGTGGAATCGTATTGCACACGGCTATCAAGTGGACGCAAGGATAGTACTGTGGCGCGGCAAACAGGTATTGAAAATACCGCTCACCGCACTGTTTCGGGATGGCAAGCAGTGGTCAGTCTTCATCGAGCAGGATGGTTTGGCTGAACAGCGCCAGATCACGATCGGCTATCGTACCGGATTTGAGGCGGAGGTGACTGAAGGGCTAAGCCCGGGTGAACGGATCATTGTCCACCCGAGCGACAAAATCAAACAAGGCGTACTGCTTGAAGGCAGAGAGTAGCCGGTAAAGATTCAGGCAGTGGCTTGCTCGGCCAGATTCTTCTCGGTCCAGAGCATGGCACTACCATCGACACCGACGGATCTGGCACGACCGCTGGTCTTGGCGGTATACATACGATGATCGGCCAGTTCAATCTGTGCCTTCCAGTCGTTTACATTGTCTTCCTGTACCTCAGCAACCCCGATACTGGAAGTCACCGGTCCACCTTCAGGGCGTTCGCC
>JAEPDS010000172.1 GCA_016842065.1 Candidatus Thiodiazotropha sp. 'RUGA' | reverse complement strand
CTGACCAAAAAGCTCAACCATAGCGGCATCCTGGCTCAGCTTGGAGATCACTTCAGGCCAGGTTGAATCCATCTCAAGCGGATTGTGTACCGGGCCCCCCGCCTGAATCTCCAGGCTATCCGCCCTTCCATCCCAGAACTGGGCAAGATTGAAGCTGCTGTTGTAAACGGTCGGCGCCTTGATTCCCCCCATGACACCGCCAACCCCGGTGGAACGTGGCTTTCGATCCGTACCACCTGTTGAGAGCATATGGCAGCTGGCGCAGCTCAAGGAGTTGTCCCGGGAGAGGCGTCGGTCGTGAAACAGCTGGTCCCCCAGCGCAACCAGTTTCGGGTCGACCTCAAAGTTCATTTCAAGCGCGCGTATGGGCTCGTTCTTTATCTCAGCAGCCCAAAGACATGGCACATAAGATAGCAAAAACGTCAATAATATCAGTTTCTTATGCATAGCCACCATATACCGGAGCTGAACCAGCCAACGGTTGCACCATCACAACAGCCTCTGATTCAGGTTCGATATGTACTTGTTTATAAAAATCCAAATTCAAGCCAACCTTAATCCTTTATCGGACAAGCCTGAAATTACTTTAAAGCCTATGGATTTGCTTTCCTTCAGAAAACTGGAGAGTCCACGAGTTGAAGAGGCACAGGTTGCATCCCTGCCCCTATATCGCAACTGTATCGGCGGATTTGAGTTGAATATGCCTACAACTTGAGCTGATGAGAGTCCGTTCAAAAGGAAACTCTTACTAGGTCCTGTTAACACTAATCCAGCAGGGTATATTGGATTAGTGTTAACAGGACCTAATAAAAAGTTTAGTTGTCACGCAGCCCTACAACAAGCAACAAATTGCGAATTTGCAGAGGGTTTCAGAATTTAATTTATAGATTCTTCGAGTCTGTTTTGTGGTAGCAACGAACCTCGCCAGCCACTACAGCAACAGACGCCGAATATCCTCGAGCAATGAGGCAAGCAGTCGGGTGAATCTGACACCCTCTGCTCCGTCGATCACCCGATGATCGTAGGAGAGGGAGAGGGGTAGCATCAGTCGGGGTTGGAAATTTTCCCCATCCCATACCGGCTGCATGGTACTGCGGGAGACCCCAAGGATTGCCACCTCCGGCGCATTCACAATGGGGGTAAAGGCCGTCCCGCCAATGCCGCCAAGGCTGGAGATTGAGAAGCAGCCCCCCTGCAGATCTGCCGGCGCCAGTTTGCCGGCTCTGGCCCGCTCGCTGACAGCCACCAGTTCCGCCGCCAGCTCGAAGACACTTTTCTTGTCCACATCACGGATTACCGGCACAACCAGACCGTTGGGCGTATCCACCGCCACACCGATATTGACATAGTGTCGATAGATCAGCGCTTCGGCCTCGCTGTCCAGGGAGGCATTGAACGCCGGCATCTCCGCCAGGGCGGCGGCAACCGACTTCATCAGGAACGGCATCAGCGTGAGCCGCACATCCCGCTGCTCCGCGAGCGCTTTCTGCGCCTTGCGAAAGGCCTCCAATTCAGTGATATCCGCCTCATCGAACTGGGTGACATGGGGTACAGTCAACCAGCAGCGGTGCAGATGGGCGG
>JAEPDS010000171.1 GCA_016842065.1 Candidatus Thiodiazotropha sp. 'RUGA' | reverse complement strand
CCGGATGTTCACCAGCCGGGCAGAGTACCGGTTGCTGCTGAGAGAAGACAATGCGGATCTGCGGCTGACCGAAACCGGACGTCAGCTGGGGGTCGTCGACGACCAGCGTTGGGAGATCTTCTGCCGTAAACGGGAGAATATCGAGCGGGAGCAGCAGCGCCTGAAGGAACTCTGGTTGCGCCCCACCGATGTGGATACAGAGCAGGCTGAGAACATCCTGGGAGGCAGCCTGTCGAAAGAGGCCAGTGCCCACAATCTGCTGGCAAGACCGAATGTCAGCTATCGGCAGCTGATGACCATTGCCAGGCTCGGCCCCGGTCTACAGGAACCGCAAGAGGTGGAGCAACTGGAGGTGCAGGCCAAGTATGCCGGCTATATCGCCCGTCAGCAGGGAGAGATCGAAAAGCAGCGGGCCAACGAATCGGTCTTATTACCTGAGGATCTGGACTATACCAATGTGCGGGGTCTCTCCTCCGAAGTGCGCGAGAAGTTTCAGCGCCATCGACCCGAAACCCTGGGACAGGCAGGCCGAATACCCGGTGTCACCCCTGCAGCAATCTCTCTGCTGCTGATTCATCTGAAAAAGCGTTCAGCCTGATCATGGCTGGATTCGACAGAACCGTCTGCGGCCGACCTCTTGCGGAAGGGGCCTCTTTGATGGGCTTGTCACTGGAAGAGAGCAAGCAGCAGCAACTGCTCGACTATCTTGCGTTGATGCACAAATGGAACAAGGCCTTCAATCTGACAGCGGTGCGCGATCCTCTGGAGATGGTCTCCAGGCATCTGCTCGACAGTCTGGTGGTTCTGCCCTACCTGCAGGGAGAGCGTTGTCTCGATATGGGTACCGGCCCGGGACTGCCGGGTATTCCACTCGCAATCATGCGGCCGGATATGCAGTTCACCCTGCTCGACAGCAACAGTAAAAAGATCCGCTTTCTGCGCCAGGTGGTGATGGAGCTGGGGCTGGATCACTGTCACCCGGTGCACAGTCGACTCGAGGCCTATCGGCCGGAAGTCCCATTTCATCTGCTGACGGCCCGCGCGGTGACCACCCTTTCAACGCTGCTTGAAGTGAGCCGGCACCTGCGTAATCGTGACAGTCTGCTGCTGGCGATGAAAGGGCGAAATCCGCAAAAGGAGATCGATGAGCTTTCCGCGAGCTATGAATGTAACGTGGTACCGTTGAGTGTGCCTTATACCGACGGGGAGCGATGTCTGGTCTCCATCAGGGAGCCTGATAAGTCAGAACACCCCCTTGCATAGGAATGGCGCATTTTTAAGAGAATACACCGCCAACGAACGCCAATTGACCGGATTTGATGCAAATTGAGGCCGTAATGTGTGCATTATTCGCGCTGTTTTGCGGTGATTGGCGTTCATTGGCGGCCAATCCTGCAAGGCGACTCAATTTCGCTGCACTGTTAGAGATTAAATGCCTTTGGTGAGAGCCTTGGTCTGTTTTATGGGGCTTTCAAGGGACACTTTGCCAAGAAAGTTACCACCTTGGGCGGCAGTGCCGTTATGATAGGCCCTTCCTGCAACTGTGGAATCAAGTAGACCAACATGGGTTACATCATCTCC
>JAEPDS010000170.1 GCA_016842065.1 Candidatus Thiodiazotropha sp. 'RUGA' | reverse complement strand
ATCGTCTTGTCAACTCCCCCTTATTTTATGAGATTGATATCCATCTGACTCCTGTTATTTTTTTAAGGTAGATTGTCGACTCGCCAGACCGATCTTCGAGACCCCATGAGTTCCGGTCTGCACCACCGGCACGATGAATCACTCTACTTAACATTACAGATTGTGTGAACAGATTCGATCGGACGAAGAACGCTATGAAACACCTCCGCAGCAGGCATAAAACACCTAACTCCATGTCACTGAAAATCCTTCTATTGATCTCTGCATCGATGCTGTCAGGCTGTTCTGTGTTTGGTCCGCTTCCTGATCGAATGGAGCAGACGCTTGTGGAGGGCACACAGCAAAACAGAGAGTTTCTGATCATATTGCTACCGGGGATGCTCAGCGATGCGCAACACATGCAGAAAGAGGGGGTACCTGATGCCATCCACCGCGGCTGGCCTGAAGCGGATATTATGATGGCCGACCTGACCATCAATTACTACCGCAAAGGCGTAGTGGCGAAACGACTGCATGATGAGGTTGTGCTACCAGCGCGCCAGCAGGGCTATTCCGAGATCTGGCTTGCGGGTGGCTCCATGGGGGGGATGGGTACCCTCATGTATGAATGGAATCATCCAGGTGAAGTGGACGGACTGGTGTTGATCTCTCCCTACATGGGCAGTAGTGATGTGACCGATTCAATTCGTGAGGCGGGTGGTCTCGCCTCCTGGAATTCCGGCGACTCGGCCAAGGTGATGGAAAAAGAGAACTACGATCGGTTGGTTTGGCAGATGGCACAAAATTGGATCGGTGACGATAGTAAACTTCAGCGGGTATGGCTCATGTGCGGAGACGAAGACAGACTCTTTCCAGCTGTTCAGATGCTTGGTGAGATACTCCCGGAAGACCGTTACTTTCCAGCCCCAGGCAATCATAGCTGGGACTATTGGATTCCCAACATGGAGATCGTGTTTCGCAAGCTTGGCGAGTCACGTCAGATCAAATTGACAGAAATGGACACGTCATCCCGATAACCACAGATTTGAAGCGCTTGTATAAGAGTTATCGACTCCCGCTCAGTTCAGTTTTATCACTCCGATGAGGCTCTATTTTATCAGCCACAGATAAAGGCAATAACCTTAGGTTTATAATTCTTCACCCAAGTTCTATGGTTAGGCATATGAATCGGGCTTTCCACTTGAAAGCAAAATGTGCTTGAGATTCAAGATCAAGTTGACTGGTTACTCCTGCACATCCACCGCACCGGAGTAACCTGACATGAAACCCAAGTACCCTTTCACACAAAGCTTTGACGATCTGCCTGATCAAATACCCATCTTCAGTTACAGTAATGCCCTGCTTCCTGGGGGTGAACTCCCGCTGGAACTTTCCAAACCTGACGAGTTGTTGCTATTTTTCAAAGCCCTCAAGAGTGATCAACTGATTGGCATTGTACAACCCCGGAAAGAGGCTTATCTTGGAACCTATCAGGTCGGTTGTGCAGGTAGAATACGCCAATATCGTGAGCGAAAGGATGGTCGCTGGTAGTGTCAAGAATCTTTCGCACTTTTAATCAGGCGGTAGCTCACGCAGTCAGTTGATTCTCCAAAT
>JAEPDS010000169.1 GCA_016842065.1 Candidatus Thiodiazotropha sp. 'RUGA' | reverse complement strand
ATCAACCCTCGCCGATAACTTTATCTATAGGCTTTTTTTATTCATGCAGGCTCTGATTGGCCTGTTTTTTCAGAATGCTCGAATCTATGCGTAATTATCCAGGCAGTAAGCCGATCTTGCTTTCCAAACGGCTTGCTCTAATGTTTCTGATATTGCTTGTCTGGAGTGGGCCGCTCCTGTCAGCCAATAATCTGCAACTGGCCAATAGCGGTTTTCAGTCCGTTGTTCTGCAGCTGAAGTGGAAGCATCAGTTTCAATTTGCCGGTTACTATGCCGCCAAGGAGAAGGGTTACTACAGAGAGTTGGGGCTGGAGGTGGAGATCAGAGAACATCAGGGACGCGCTCCGGTTGAAGTGATGCTTGATGGTCAGGCGGATTTTGCTGTCAGTGGAGCAGATGCGTTGATCAAGCGAGCCAATGGCTATCCGGTGGTGGCCTTGGCTGCGATCTATCAGCACAGTCCTTACGCCTTACTGGTCAGGGGCGATTCGGACATTTTCCGGGTTTCCGATCTGCATGGACGACGGGTGATGATTGGCAGTGGTAAGCAGGATGCCGCACTCCATGCAATGCTGAAAAGAGGCGGTCTTGGTAACGATGATTTTATTCGCCTGCCCAGCAGTTTTGATGCAAATTCATTGGTCACTGGTGAAACGGATGCATTCAATGCCTATATGACCGATCAGGGATTTCTGTTGGGTGAAGCGGGTGTGGTTCCCCGATATATCATACCGAAGGATTATGGTATCGACTTCTATGGCGATGTATTGATCACTACTGAGCAACAGATCAGTGAAAATCCTGGGCAAGTTGAAAACTTTCGCAATGCCACTCTCAAGGGTTGGGCCTATGCCCTGGCTCATCAGGATGAAATCATTGATCTGATCTTACAGAAATACAATACCCAGGGTATGTCCCGTGCTCATCTTGTCCATGAGGCCGGTGTCTCCAAAGAGTTGATCCAGCCTCTGCTGGTTGAGATCGGCTACATGCATCCTGAACGTTGGCGGCAGATTCATGAGATTTTTATTGAGTTGGATTTTCTTGGTGAGAACAGCCGTATAGAAGGGTTGCTGTACCAGGCTAAATCCCCCATACCCGACTGGCTGAGCTGGAGCTATGAAAACTATGTTTCTGTTCTGATTGGCGCACTATTGTCGATAGGCTTGCTGTTGTCGATTATCGTCTTCAGGCTGCGTGAACTGGTCAGGCAGCATACGGCTGAACTGATTGAAAAAGAGCGTCGATACAGAACAATATTCAATGCCGCACCGGAAGGGATGTGGGTCATCGATCCTGAGCGCAAGACGCTGGAGGTCAATGAGCGATTACAGGAGTTGCTGGGTTACAGCAAAGAGGAGATGCAGGGAAAGACCCCAATGGAGTTTGTCGATGAGACAAACAAACTGATCTTTATCGAACAGACAAATAAGATCAGTAAAACCGAAAGACGCAGTTACGATATTGAGTTGCAGCACAAAGATGGTTACAACGTACCAACCCACTTCAGTGCAGTTACCCTGCGGCAGCAGGATGGCAGTGTGTTCTCCTCGATTGCCTTTGTGGAAGATATTACTGAGCGTAAAAGACTCGAGGCGGAGTTACGAGCGGGTGAA
>JAEPDS010000168.1 GCA_016842065.1 Candidatus Thiodiazotropha sp. 'RUGA' | reverse complement strand
AAGAAACCGATGCGTGTCGCCAAGTATTTTCAACATAAGAAAATCAGCTATGCGGCGTAAGGGAACTGTTTTATTGCCGGGTTAATAATAGCCATCATGGGACAAGAATCAAACAACAAAACCATCCAGAGTCATGTGCCTGAAAGCCGAACCGGCCGTCTACTGAAGTTGGGTCAACTTGCGGGTAATGTTGCCGGCGGCGCACTGACGGAAGGGTTCAAACGAATACTATCCGGAGGGGAAAAGAGTGCGCCTAGCCTTCTTCTAACCCCGGAAAATGCCAACCGACTTGCAGATCATCTCGCCGAGATGCGGGGTGCAGCCATGAAACTGGGACAGATGATCTCCATGGAATCGGGCGATCTGCTACCTGCGGAGTTCAGTAAGATCCTTGAACGTCTGCGCGAGGATGCTCACCATATGCCTCTTGGGCAGGTAGCGATGGTGTTGGACAGCAATTGGGGTAAATTATGGGAGCGGCAATTCAAGCGCTTTCACTTCACACCCATGGCAGCAGCCTCCATCGGCCAGGTCCATGAAGCCGTTACCAAGCAGGGTGAACACCTGGCGATCAAGATACAATACCCGGGCATTCGAAACAGCATTGACAGCGACGTTGACAATGTCGCCACATTGCTGAGATTGTTTCGATTGATTCCCAAGGAACTGGACCTGAGCACCCTGCTTGCGGAAACAAAAACTCAACTGCAGAAGGAAGCTGACTACTTAAACGAGGCTACCAATACAATCGAGTATGAAAAGAGGATCAAATCCCTGAAAGGTTTTCGAATACCCTCAACCGATCTGGATCGTTCCACTCACGAAGTACTGGTAATGGAGTATATACCTGGAAGACCATTGGATGAGTTGGCTTCTGAGCCTGAAGCGGTACGCAGAAGTGTTGCCCAGCGATTGGTGAAGCTGGCACTGCATGAGACATTCTGCTGGGGTGCAGTCCAAACCGACCCGAATTTCGCCAACTACCGCTATGACAGTCAAAGTGACCGACTTGGATTGCTCGACTTCGGTGCAATTCAATTTTATGAGGAACATCGCACCCAGACATTCAATCACCTGTTGCAGGCAGCACTGGAAGGGAATACCGAACAGATGCAGCTGGCCGCCATGGATGTGGGCTATCTGGATGAACAGGCGCCAGATCAATATAAGACTGCGGTGATTGGATTACTGAATTGCGTTACAGAACCGATAAGAACGTCTGGTGAGTATGATTTTGCCAATTCAGATCTGATGACCCGGATGAGCGAACAGGCCATCGAACTGCGCTTGAATCAGAAATATTGGCATCTGCCACCCCATGATGTGCTGTTACTGCATCGTAAGCTTGCAGGCCTCTACCTTGCCTGTGTAAGACTCAAGGCCAAGCTTAACGTAAGAGCATTGGCACTTGAACTGTCGATCTAGAGAGCCTTGGGGTCATTATGAGCAGATATGACGAATCCGAAATTGTTATTCCTACAAATTAACTCTGAAATGTATTCTTTGATTGTGACTTCATATAGTTAAAACTATTAACCCGGCAATCAATTAGTTCTGTATAATGCGGGAATGAATACAGAAGATGCTCGCAAATTGCCACCCTCGGCACAAGAGGAAA
>JAEPDS010000167.1 GCA_016842065.1 Candidatus Thiodiazotropha sp. 'RUGA' | reverse complement strand
GAGTGTCTGTTGATAACCGGTCAGGACGCCGATTATCAGATCAAGGTTGTGGTGCGTGACATGGATGACTTTCAGGCTCTGCTGTTGAACAAAATCACCCGAATCGAGGGAGTGACCGGTGTCCATTCCAGCTTTGTATTGCGTCGGGTCGTGGATAAATCCAGCCTGCCTTTGTGAGGGCTATGAGTCGGCTAGAAGCGGTTCTGTAGCGTAGTTTTCCATCAGCCAGGCCACAGCCTCCTCTCTTTTAAAGAAGGATTTCACCTCGATGTCCTTGAAATAGGTGCTGGCTGCGATGCGGGTCATCAGTGCGTCACGGTTATTACGCTCGACAAAGGCAGCCGCTTTCAATCGATTTTTGGTCTGCTGCAGCATAACGATCTGCACCATCACCGAGATGGAGTAGTGCCCTGTACGCTCAATCAGTATTGGAATGGGTTCCTTGAACTGATCGAGAAAGTCGGTAACCGATTTAACATCCTCTTTTTCGATTTCGTCATTGGTGTAGATAACCGCCAGCACATAGCGGTTCTCTTCCAGGCTGAGGTTGATTTTGCCGGTATCGATGTTTTGCATACCAAATATTATAACTGGCTTTGCGCATCTGCTGTAAATCTCGCTTCACTGTATTACGTTGCCTGGAAAAGTAATATAAATAGGGACTTGTTGCCGTCACTTTCTTTTCTGGCATAACAGGAGTTACCGGGTTCCTGTTATCAGGTACTGTCGGTATGGGCTGGATTCAGGGTTTTAAATAATAGACAAGCGGCCGTTAAAACAGCGTATAGGGCGTGTTACCAATTTTCTTTGGAGTTTGTTGTCTTAGGACCTGTGTGTGGAGAGAATGGATCACTGTGGTTCTGAATCTGTAAATTATGATTGAACGCATCTGGATTAGATGAACCGATGATATATCAAACAATCAATGACCGGCAGTTGGAGCTGGTTGATCTGCTCAACTGGCTGGTGGAAGACGGATTGATCGAAAAACAGCTGGCGGAGACGGTCAGTGCGGTCAATCAGGGAGCGAAACGTATCAGTCATCCACTGGTGATGATTGCCGAACACAAGTGGCCTGATCAGCGCAATCCCCAGACAATCCTCGATCTTGAGCTGTTGACCGACTGGTTGGCGAGGCGGGTGAATCTACCGCTGGTGCATATCGACCCGTTGAAGATCAATGTTCCGGCCATCACCGCCGTAATGTCCTACGCCTATGCCAAGCGTTTCAATATCATTGCCCTGGAGGTCAAGCCTGATGAGGTGGTGATTGCCACCGCAGAGCCGTTCTTTACCGAGTGGGAGATGGAGCTTACACCGATTCTAAACAAAGCGATTACCAGAGTGATTGCAAATCCGATTGAGATCGAGCGCTATCTGGTGGAGTTCTACAGCCTCTCCAGATCTGTGCGGGCAGCCCATGACGATAGCCAGGAGGCGGGACCTTCCGGGGTGCAGAACCTGGAACAGCTGATGGAGCTGGGGCGCAGTGGCAAACTGGATGTGGATGATCAGCATGTGGTCAATATCGTCGATTGGCTGCTGCAGTACGCATACAGCCAGCGGGCCAGTGATATCCATATCGAACCGACCCGTAACCAGACCAATATTCGATTCCGTAT
>JAEPDS010000166.1 GCA_016842065.1 Candidatus Thiodiazotropha sp. 'RUGA' | reverse complement strand
CGACAGTGGTGGCTCCATACTGGTCTGTCCACCCTGTGCAAAGGTACGCGGATATGAGCCGGATAACCTGATTTCGGGTGCGCAATTGGCAGGTTCCACAGCCATGTTGGGGGTCGTTAGTGAAGGAGCATCAACATTAACGTTTTAAGCCTATTCGTGCTAACAGGCACTAGGCCCCAGTGTCATGCAGGATCTGGCGCTGGGTGCTTATAGTGCCGCAATAGAGAGTTCCGGATTCCCGTCGGCAGAGAGACGATTAATTAAAATACACTATAACTCAAGTATGAGTTCGGCCATTTTTTTGAACGATCAATGAACAATGATGCGGAAAAAGAACAACTGAAGGCCTGGTTCAGTCTGTGTATAGAGGAGTGTATGTCTTCTTTATATTCTATGGCAGTCCGTCTGACCAAGAACGCCAGTGACGCGGAAGATCTAGTTGCTGAGGCGGTAGCCAAAGCATGGAAGTCTCTTCATCTTCTGCAAGATCGTGAACGTTTCAGGCCATGGATATTTTGTATTCAGAGGAACCTGTTCATCAGCCAGTATCGAAAAACCAAGTCCAGCCCGGAAATGCCAAGTTATGATGCCATTGCAGAGGGTTGCAATGGGGGAGAGGTTGCTGCACTGCTGGTCGAGCAGCCGGATGAGTTTTTAACTTGGTGGGCCAGTCCGGAAAAGGAGTTTGTCAATGGGCTGCTTGGTGATGAAATCATACGGGCTTTGCAAGCGCTGCCAGATACATTTCAGGAGACTGTGATACTGGTTAACCTGGAAGGGTTCACATACGATGAAGCGGCAGAGATACTCGGTGTCTCTCCTGGTACAATCCGCTCACGCATGAACCGAGGCCGTACCCTGCTACAAAAACAACTATGGCTGCATGCGATCGAGGCAGGATTAGTCAGCCAAGACTCATTTATGGAGTCCAATCGATGAGTACACATGACCATTCCAAGAAGAGCCACGAGATAATCGACAGTGACTGTCTGGAGGCATTTGATCATGTCTATGCCTACATCAATGGAGAAATAGAGGATCAACAGACGCTGGCAAAGATTGAACACCACCTGAGTCACTGCAAGAGCTGTTTTACTCGGGCTGAGATGGAACGCAAGATCAATCAACGTCTGAAGACGGCAAAAGAGTCATCGCCGCCTGAGGTATTAAAGAAACGGCTTAAGCATTTGATTGATGATTTGTGAATGCGGTGTTAATGCGGGATAAAACTTATCATGGGGATGAGGCCAAATAATACAGAAGATGGTTCTCATAGCGTGTATCAACGCAGAAGTTCAAGATGACCTAAATACTCGTCTGAATCCGGTTTTTCAGGACGCTTGCCTGCATCCATATCGCTAGGAAGTATCATGTAGAACAACACTCTTAAGGCATTTGATATTTGTCCTGTTAGGGGGGGCTTTCGCCATTCCTTTCGTATTCCTTACGAAGACTGATCGACCTGCGCTGACTGATGGTTGCTCATGCATACGAACTACTTTGAATATGCCTATTCCAAGGTTGATTTCCAGATGATTTCTCAACTTGTAAGCGTTTAATCCTTTACGAGTTAGTCAAACCAATCAGAGGAGTAAAATAATAATAGGAAATAACAATTATAATTAGAGTAATAAACGATTT
>JAEPDS010000165.1 GCA_016842065.1 Candidatus Thiodiazotropha sp. 'RUGA' | reverse complement strand
TCACTGGTTCACGGTACCCGACTGCGGGTAAGCGGATGATTCAATCCTCGGAATCGAGCTGAGCGAGGATGTTTCTGGCCACCATACGCTGATCTGAATTGCCATCCTGAAGGATCTCGTAGAGCAGCTCTCGCGCCTGTTCCAAGTCACCAGCCGCCCGATACTGTTGCACCTGTTGGAGCTTGGTCTCAACCGGAGACTGGCTCTGCGCCGGCTCAGCCGGAGCGCTCTTCTCCTCGGCTTCGATGGCGTCCAGCTCCTCTTCCATCTCTTCATCGGTCATGGGGACGAATCGATCGGGATCGACATAAGCACTGGCCGGATCGATATCACTCCCCACAGGTGCTTCGGCCGGCTCCAGCGGCGCCTCTTCCACTGCCTCCGGGGTGGTTTCGACGGCCGCAGTTTCAGACTCCTCATCGGGCTTCTTCACAAACCCTTTGGAGAAGATCACACCCAGCTCGAACAGCACCCACATGGGCAGTGCCAGCAGGGTTTGGGAGATCACATCGGGGGGTGTGAGGAACATTCCCACCACAAAGGCGCCAACAATCACATAGGGACGCTTATGGCGCAGTTTTTCCGGTGTGGTGATGCCAAGCCACACCAGAATGATGGTGGCGATAGGCACTTCAAAGGCCACGCCGAAGGCAAAAAACAGGGTCATCACAAAATCGAGATAACTGCCCATGTCGGTGGCCACCTCGACACCTTCCGGGGCGGTTCCGGCGAGGAAGGTAAAGACCAGGGGAAAGACCACAAAATAGGCAAACGCCATACCCAGATAGAACAGCAGCGTACTTGAGACCAGCAGCGGTACCACCATACGTTTTTCATGACGGTAGAGCCCCGGCGCCACGAACGCCCAGAACTGGGAGAGGATGAAAGGTATGGCGATGAAGATCGCCAGTTGAAGACTCAGCTTGAAAGGAATCAGAAACGGATCGATGGGTTTGGTGGAGATCATGGTACTGCCTTCCGGCAGGGCGGCACGCATCGGTCCGGCAATCGCACTGTAGAGATCGTTGGCGAAGGGGAACAGCACCGCGAAAACCACCAATACCGCCAATACCATGCGCAGCACACGATCACGGAGTTCAATCAGGTGCGAGACCAGGGGCTGCTCTTGATTGGTGGTTTCTGGGGAATTGGGTGCCGACATCTATTCTGCTTGATTCGGTTTTTTATTCTCGGGGAGCTGTGCAGAGTCCATTTCATCCCGGGCCGCTTCAATCTGGCTCTCCGTACGCTGCTTGAACTGGGTCAGATCCTGTTTTGTCTCTTCCAGTATCTCATGTACAGGGTTGGCCATTTTTGTTTGTTTATCAAGGATCTCCTTCAGCTCTTCCGCTTTGATCTCCTGATCGATATCAGCCTTTACGTTGGCGATGAAACGCCGGCCACGGCCCAGCCAATGACCGGCTGTGCGGGCCACTTTGGGTAAACGTTCGGGACCGATGACGATCAAGGCAACCAGCGCAATAATCGTCAGCTCCCAGAAACCGACATCAAACATAGTGTGCTCTGTTCAGCTGTGGGTATGAATCGGACGTGTTACTGCTTTTCACGCTCTTTCGAGGTGACTTCGCCATCCACAACCGTTCCGGACTCGGACTGCTCGATCTGCTCTTTAGCCTTTGCCGACTCTTTCTCA
>JAEPDS010000164.1 GCA_016842065.1 Candidatus Thiodiazotropha sp. 'RUGA' | reverse complement strand
CCGATCAGCAGGGCACTCTCCTCAACCGCCAGGCGCCGTGCCAGATCGATCTCAAACAGCACATCCGCATAGGCACCGGGGCGCAGCCTTCCCGCCTGATTCGACAGGGCCAGTCGAACCCGGCCGGTGCGACTGTCCGGGTCAACGGTGGGATGGATATAGTCGATGCGACTCTCGATCACCTGCCCGGGCAGATTGGGCAGAATCACCTGCACCGGGGTCTCCATGTTGACCTCGGAGAGATCCTTCTCCGCCACCGCCGCATTGATCCAGACGGTGCTGTAATCCTGAATCACCGCCAGCGTCTCACCCGGCCGAACATAGGCCCCCTCCCTGACCCGCAGCTCACTCAGGGTACCGTCGGTCACCGCATAGAAGGGCACCCGGTCGACGACCTTTCCCTGCTTGCGCAGTGTTCTTATAAAGCTTTTGGAGACCCCCAGCGCCTCGAGACGGACCGCGGCAGAAGCGATGCGCTGTTGATTGCCCCCTTGCAAGGCGCTGACATAGTCCCGCTGGGCGGCCACCAGATCGGGGCTGAACAGCTGATAGAGCAGGTCACCCTTTTTGATCGGATCACCGACGGCGGTGACCGAGAGCCTCTCCACCCAACCAGCCACCCGGCTGGAGACTTCACTGCGTAACCGCTCACTCTCCGCCACCACGCCGTAGGCGCGCACGCGGCTGCCGAACGAGGTCATCTCGGCCCGGCCATAGCGCACGCCCATGTTCTGGATCGTCTCCGGGGCGATGCTGACCACCGCCCGCTCACCGCCTTCCGCTTGCGCAGGCTGCAGGGTTCCACCACTCTCCAGGGCGACCAGATCCATACCGCAGATCGGACAGCTTCCCATATCCGAAGAGATATAGTGGGGGTGCATCGGACAGGTATATTGAGTGCCCTCTTCTGCCCCTGAGTGGCTGCTCAACAGAATCAAAACAAGCAGGGAGAAAATTACTTTACTACGCATCGGACTCATGGGTTCTCCTCCACTAACATGGCATTGATACGCGCTGCGGCGATGATTCGCTGCTTCTTCGCCTGGGCCAGATCCAGTTCGACTTCTGCCAGCTTCAGAGCTGGACGGATTACCCCATCCAAATCCAGATCTCCCGCTTCATAGCGACGACGGTTGGCAGCCTCAAGCGCTTTCAGCCTTTGTTGACGCTGGGCGATGGCCGCAAGCAGCCGTCCGGCGGTTCGGTAGTTGGCCAGGGCAGTCTGATAGTCACTGGTAAGCTCCCGCAACTGCCGCTCCTGCTGGGCCAGCATCTTGGTCACATTGGCCTCAGCGGCTTTCAGTTTCGGGGACTGGTTGGTTGAGGACCAGAGCGGAAGCGTGGCGGTGAATTTCAATGTGAACCAGTCATCCCCGTCGAAGTTCTCGCCCGCTTCCCGCTGTTGCCAGGCAGCACTGATCGCATAGTCCGAATCGAATGCAGCGTTACGTTCCGCGACCTTGGCCCGGGCAACAGCCAACCTGCCCAGCTCAATTCTGATTTTCAGGAGTGACTGAGGATTACCTGTCCAGACCCTCGGTTCTATCTCTGGCAGGATTCCGTCAGGTGGTACCAGGTCGAGTAGGGATCTCAGTTCTGCCTGCCAACGCTCAGCTTCGCCCGCCAAAGTGATCTTCTTCTCGCCGATCTCCACCCG
>JAEPDS010000163.1 GCA_016842065.1 Candidatus Thiodiazotropha sp. 'RUGA' | reverse complement strand
CGCGAGGAGCGTAGTTTGGTTGTTCCAAATGAGTGACGAGCAACGGTTCGTGGCGCTTTTTCAGGCGCAACAGGGCGCATTGGATTAGTGTTAACAGGCCCTAAGATACCGGTTCGATACTTAACTCTCAGCAACCGATGGTTTCGCATCCTGCAGAACCGGCAGGTCATCGGGAGGCGGCATACGTTTCGCAATACCATCAGGTACCTCACCTCGACCCGCCTGATATATGGATCCTGACTCAAGCACGAAACAGATCATGACAGTCAGCAGGGTCGGTACTACCGCGACCCGAGAGATCGCCACCATCATGATCTCCCCTTTGGAACTGCCGGATGTGGCCATCATGGCCATACCGAGAATCACTGCACTGATCGTATAGCCAACCATCAGTATCCGGGTGCGGTTGGCCGACAATCGCCAGTGAGCGGCCACAAACCATGAGTCCTGCTGTTGGGTCTGCCCGGCTTTGAACCAGATGAAGCTGATTACCAGTAGTGAGAGTGCCAGAGGTATCAGAAACCCCATCAATCCCACATCGAGTACGATTGAGGCCGGTGCGGCAATCAGATGACAACCCACCAAATTCAGCATCGACAGCTCATGTGGGGTTTTGGCACGTTTGCGAATCGCTTCATCTACATCAAATTGCATAATCTTAATCTCTACAGGTCCAGCAAGACCCAATGCCGAACGGACCGATATCACCTATATCCATTTGAATTATATACTAATCCTGATTTTTTTTCGGCTCAGGCAAAGTGCCAAATCAACATGCCAGGATAGCTATCAAATATGACACAGATGCCACCTCTCTATCCTTGACATTACGCAACGGAGAGAAAGCCATTCGATCTGGTTCGATTTAGGCATATTAGGTTATTTGCTGAAAATAATCTTTTGATGCCGGCAGTTAGGCTCAATAGATCCTATTCCAGCCATCCCTGTTACCTTGGACAAAGCACCACAGCAGCCATTTCACTCCACACATGTATCAGCCCCTGGTCGCGAGAGAGGAGCCACTACCTCTCTGGCTGGTTGACTGTCACTTTCACTCTGTATGGCTGACTGCAGAGCAGACACAACCAGTTTGTTTGGAATCTTGATAACAGACCCTTGTTAATGGTTTTAAACCCGAACCGACATTTTTTATTAATTTTTGGTTGACCTGGGAGAATTTTCCCTTACACTATCGCGCTCTTGTCTTCGGAGCGGTAGTTCAGTTGGTTAGAATACCGGCCTGTCACGCCGGGGGTCGCGGGTTCGAGTCCCGTCCGCTCCGCCACTATCCCGCTGACTATTCCAATCGTCAGCAACAGCTACCCCGATCGATGAGCGTCCTCATCTCCTGACACTCATACAGCAAATCGCAAAGCGCCTCTGACAAACCAATTGAGTGGTCACTCTGAGCTGTGCGAAGACCTGGATACGATCGTCCAGCACAATCGCAGATTGGCGCATGTACTGTGTCAAATTCCCTAAAGGCATGGCCTTCAAACAATAACTTCACACAGCTTGCATATATATAGTATCCCTAGTAGGCATTTATTTCCTTATTCTATAAGATTGGTCGTTTGTTACCTAGGGCCTGTTAACACTAATCCAATACGCCCTGCTGGGTCTGTTTTTGTGTCCAGCAAGGCAGAATGAGCGTCGTGTAGTCATTCTACA
>JAEPDS010000162.1 GCA_016842065.1 Candidatus Thiodiazotropha sp. 'RUGA' | reverse complement strand
CTGGTGATTGCCGAGAAGCAGGGTAAAACCTATAAAATTCAACAGGCAGTCAGCCTGGAGGAGCTCGGTGAGGTAAAAAAACGAGCCTTAAAAAAGATTTCTCTTAACAACAAAATGCGTACTCTGATACGCAGCGCACTGGCCAGCTTCGATCTGAAAAATCCTGATCGGGAGAAACGTCTGGCCGCCGTACAACAGATTCTCGACAAGGCAGACCTGGATAAAGCCGAGATCATCCGACCCATGCTTCCGCTGGAGCAGGATGAGGAGATCGCTGAAGCAATGTCGATCATCATTGCTTTGTCAGACCTCAGCTCAGAGGATGCAAAACAGCGCAATAGCGCGGTGACACTACTGAGCGGCAATATACACCCGTCCGTTCGCAATGCGCTGAACCAGCTTCAACAGCAAACCGATGATAAAGCGTTAGCCCGCAGCATTAAGCAGGCGCTCGACAGTATCGATGCAAAATTGCAGTTCTATGCAGTAATCGAAAACCTCTTTTTCGGTCTCAGTCTCGGCTCGGTACTGGTACTGGCCGCAATCGGCCTGGCGATCACTTTCGGCGTCATGGGTGTGATCAACATGGCCCATGGCGAGTTGATCATGATCGGCGCCTACACCACTTATGTTATACAGCTATTGATGCCGGAAAGTATCGGTACCGCAACACTAATTGCCATACCCACAGCGTTTGTTGTCTCCGGGCTGGTTGGCATCGCCATTGAAAGAGGCGTCATACGGTTTCTTTATGGACGCTCACTCGAGACTCTTTTGGCGACCTTTGGTATCAGCATGATCCTGCAGCAGACGGTGCGCTCAATATTCTCACCGCTGAACCGTTCGGTGGAGACACCCAGTTGGATGAGTGGTACCTGGGAGATCAACAGCGCTCTCTCACTGACCTTGAACCGGCTCTATATCATCGTATTCTGTCTACTGGTTTTTGCCGCACTGTTTTATGTCTTGAAAAAGACCGCCCTGGGGCTACAGGTCAGAGCGGTATCACAAAACCGCGCCATGGCCCGTGCAATGGGTGTCCGCTCTGAATGGGTCGACGCCATGACCTTCGGTCTGGGATCCGGGGTGGCCGGAATCGCCGGCGTGGCGTTGAGTCAATTGACCAATGTAGGACCCAATCTGGGACAGTCCTACATCATCGACAGTTTCATGGTGGTGGTGTTTGGCGGCGTTGGCAATCTGTGGGGCACCCTGGTCAGCGGCATGTCGCTTGGGGTTGCCAACAAGTTCCTGGAACCCTGGTCAGGCGCGGTACTGGCGAAGATTCTGGTACTGGTATTTATCATTCTGTTCATCCAGAAGCGGCCCAAGGGACTGTTCCCACAAAAAGGCCGGGCTGCGGAGGGCTGACGCATGAAGATGTTAAACGTGCTTAAGGCCGACCGGGGTGGACAGATTTTCCTTCTACTGTTGCTGCTGATCGCGGTGATTGTTCCGCTCCTCAATCAGTTCACCACAGCCGACAATCCACTGCATATCTCCACCTACACGGTGGCTCTGCTGGGCAAGTATCTGGCATTTGCCCTGCTTGCGGTTGCGGTTGACCTGGTGTGGGGTTACCTGGGAATACTCAGCCTTGGTCATGGTGCCTTCTTTGCCCTTGGCGGTTATGCCATGGGTATGTATCTGATGCGTCAGATCGGTGAGCGGGGCGTCT
>JAEPDS010000161.1 GCA_016842065.1 Candidatus Thiodiazotropha sp. 'RUGA' | reverse complement strand
CCATGAGGATTGAGCTTGACCACTGTTACCCGCCGTTTTCTGCTGAGCTTGGCGATTCTGATTGTCACCGTATTGATCGTACTGCTGCTGATCGCTACCCGGCCAGAGGCCAATATGGAGATCAAAGAGCCTGTGGTTACCCGGGTGGAAGTGACCCGTGTGGTACAGCGTGATGTGCTGCCGGAAGTGACCTATACCGGGCTGCTGCGTCCCCGTCAGACCGCTTCGTTGAGATTTGAGGTCTCCGGCGAATTGCTACAGCGCCATGTGGAGCCAGGGCAGCAGGTCGAGGCGGAGAGTCTGTTACTGCAGCTGGAGGATGCGGACTATCAGGATGCCTTGACTGAAGCCGCCTCACAGCTGAGTGAGACCCAGGCCACCCTGCAGCGCGATCGGAAGCTGCTCGATCTGGCCAGGGAGAACCGACGTCTGGCTGAGCGGGAGTATGAGCGACTGGAGAAACTCGGTAAGGGTTCCCTGGCCTCGGTTTCAACCCTTGAGAGCTCCCGTCAGCAGCTGATCAATCTGCAGGCTGAAGAGGCTCGACTGGCATTCAGCCTGCAAAGTAACAGAGCGCGCATTGAGCGACAGCGAGCCGCGCACAGCCGCGCACAGCGGAATCTTGATCGCACCCGTCTGCTGGCCCCCTTCAGTGGCCGGGTAAACCGGGTGATGGTCGAAGCCGGTGACTATGCAAGTGCCAATACTCTGGTGCTGGAACTGATCGATAGTCGAAACCTGGAACTTCGGGTGGCGGTCACTGGTGACGTGGTGGCGGCACTCGAACTGGGACAGCAACTGGCTGTGCAAGTCGATGAGCAGCAGGTAAGCGGAAAGCTGATCGCCCTGCAATATGATCCGGACAGCCAGACCCATACCCATCCTTTACGCATTCAGGTTGAAAACCGGGGCCTGATTCCGGGGCAGCTTGGGCAGGTCAAACTGCCGTTGAGAGAGCGGAAGGCGGCCTTGGTTGTACCCGCTTCAGCACTGCTGCGCGAAGAGGGTAAGCACTATGTGTTTCTGGTCAGGGAGAACCATCTGGTGCGCCAGGAGATTATCCCCGGATTGCGCTATGGGGAGCTGCAGATCGTGCAGCATGGGCTGCAGCCGAATCAGCAACTGGTTGCGCGGGACGTGGACGTGTTGAGTGAGGGTAACGAGGTACAGATAGAGGATCTCAGACCGGATGATTGATTTCTCCATTCGCAATCCTTTGATCGTCAACCTGTTGCTGGTCATCATCCTGATGGCCGGGCTGGTCTCCTGGTACGCCATGCCGCAGGAGATGTTTCCCGTGGTGGAGCAGGACAAGGTGAGTATCAAGACCATCTTCGAGGGGGCGTCACCCGAAGAGGTGGAGCGACAGATCACCCTGCCGATCGAACAGGAGCTGGATGGCCTGGCCGATATCGATGTGATCAGCTCCACCAGCAATGAGAGTCTCTCCAACATTCTGATCGAATTGAAAAGCGGTTCGGATGTGGACAACTTCATGCGTAAAGTGCGTACCGCACTCGACCAGGTTGATGATCTGCCTTCCGAGGCGGAAGAGCCGGAGCTGGCCAGGCTTGAAACCCGCTTTCCAGTCATCTCTGTCAGTCTCTATGGTGAGATATCCCGGGGCGAACTCTATCTGTTGGCCGAGCAGATCAAGGATGAGTTGATACAGATACCCGGCACCGCTTCGG
>JAEPDS010000160.1 GCA_016842065.1 Candidatus Thiodiazotropha sp. 'RUGA' | reverse complement strand
TTTGAACAGTGCCGGCAGTTCCGGCAAGGCGGCTTACCTGCGTCAAGCGCTGCCCGGGATCGATGTGATCAGCCCCACCTACCCGGCCCATAGCGCCGATCTGGCGGTTGCCCGGCTGAGCGATGAGCTGAATCGGCTGTTGACGGAGCGTGGCCGGCCTGATGAGCCGCGACTGCTTGTCGGCAGCTCCATGGGTGGCTTCTATGGGGCCTGGCTGGCGCAGCGTCTTGGTTTTCACCACCTGGTGATGATCAATCCCGCGCTGCAACCCTGGCAGCTGCTGCAACAGGTGGTGGGCTGGCAACTCAATGAAGCTTTGGGCAGGGGCTATTATCTCTCCTCAAGAATGGTCTCCGATACCCGTCGCTATCACACCCCGGCCGAAGCGTTGGCGATACCGACCACGGTATTGGTCGACAAGGGGGATGAGTTGATCGACTACCGGCATGCCCAAGAGGTGTATGGCGACAGGGTGACGATGCACTGCTTCGAGGGGGGTAGCCACACTTTTGAGCATATGCAGGAAGCGGCAGCTATCATCGAGCAGATTCACCAATCGGTGTTGTGAGATAGGGTGGAGAGCCTGGTGGGGCAAAGAGAGGGCTGATTAAGTCGACATCCCGGAATGCCCTCTGCTGTCTCACTTTGCTCCCTCTCCCTGAGGAGGGTGTTGTAAAAGCAAGACGTGGATCATTTCAGTTGGGCTTTTGGGACAAATGAATGTAATTTCCTGCATTTTATCTGACCCTAACGGTGCGGCAAGCCGCACCCTACGCCTTTTGTGACAACCTCCTGAGGGAGAGCGGTGATTCACGGCCACTCATGGCTCGAATCAATGCCACCAGACCTATCCGACACAGCAGAGTCATTGGCGTTTATTCGCGGACTGATTTTCGACTCTTACTTCCAGACAGCAGTGATAGATTCCGGCATTCGCCGGAATGACGACAAAGATATTGTCTGAGCTACCGGGCCAAGATATCCGCTGAGCTTATCACCCTTCATAGGGTTCGCAGAAGGAACACTCTTTCTGGGGACAGACCTTTTCACTGACTTTGCGCTTGGTGGTTTTGATGGTCAGTACCGGCCAGCCGCAATTCGGGCAGGGTTCCGCGATCGGCTCATTCCAGATCGCATAGTCGCAATCGGGATAGGTCGAGCAGGAGTAGAAGATCTTGCCGCGACGGGATTTACGCTTCAGCAGCTTGCCCTTGTTACACTTCGGACAGGTTACGCCGGTATCTTCCGGTTTCTCGAGCGGCTCGATGAAGCGGCACTTGGGGTAGCTGGAGCAGCCGATGAATTTACCGTAGCGGCCACGCTTGATCACCAGATCCGAGCCGCACTCAGGGCATTTGCGCCCCTCAACCACTTCCGGCTCCTCTTTTTCACTGCTGTCCGCATTCAGATCCCGGGTGTAGTCGCAGGTCGGGTAGTTGTTGCAGCCGATGAAGCGACCGTGACGGCCGAGCCGGATCGAGAGCTGCTCACCGCATTTCGGGCAGGCCTCATCCAATGCCTCATGGGTAACGTCGCTGCGTTTGACGTTCTCCTGGGTATGATCGATACGATCCTTGAACGGTCCCCAGAACTTACTCAGCAGGGGTACCCACTCCTCTTCGCCGCGGGAGACTGCATCGAGCTCGTCCTCCAGGTTGGCGGTGAAGCCGTAGTCCACGTAGCGGGTGAAGTATTCGGTGAGAAATTTGTTCAC
>JAEPDS010000159.1 GCA_016842065.1 Candidatus Thiodiazotropha sp. 'RUGA' | reverse complement strand
CTATGGTGGACGGCAGAAGATCCCCCCAGGCCTGTCAGATGAAGCGGTCGGGATTCTGCAGCAGTTCAAACGCCAGGCCCTGCATGCCACCCGTTTGGAGCTGACCCATCCTGACAGCGGTGAGCTGATGAGCTGGGAGGCTCCGCCACCCTCCGACATGCAACAGCTGCTGAGGCTCTTGGCGAATGACGATTGAGCTGATCGAACCGGACTGGCCGGCCCCGACACAGGTCCGGGCCGGGACCACAACTCGCCTCGGAGGCGTTAGCCTGGGTGGTTTTGAGAGTCTGAATCTGGCTGAACATGTGGAGGACGATCCGCATGCCGTGGCTGAAAACCGCAAGCGTCTCTCACACAGTCTCGGGCTGCCAGGGGAACCATTCTGGCTGACTCAGATCCATGGTTGTGATATTGCGCTTGGTGAGCGTGACAGCCCGGGATGTCAGGCGGATGGGGTTTACACCCGCCGAAGCGGCGTGGTCTGTGCTGTACTCACCGCAGACTGTCTGCCGCTGTTGCTCACCGATCGTGATGGCCGGGAGGTCTCGGCGGTGCATGCCGGTTGGCGTGGACTCGCTTCGGGTATCATAGAACGGGCTGTTGCCGGGATGAGTGCGCCGGCGGAATCGATTCTAGCCTGGATGGGACCGGCGATCGGTCCAGCGTCATTCGAGGTGGGTGACGAAGTGCGCGAACTGTTCATGAAGCAGGCAACAGAGGATGCTCTGGCATTTGAAGCCGGGCGGCCTGGGCACTGGTGGGCAGATATCTACCGGCTGGCCCGCCAGAGATTGATCCGCTCAGGTGTGGGGTTCATCAGTGGGGGAGATTACTGTACAGTGACCGACCGCAAGCGATTCTTCTCTTATCGTCGTGATGGGGTGACTGGACGGATGGCCTCGTTAATATGGCTTGAGCCTTAAAAATCCGCTGTCCACTCAGTTATGAGCTGGCTCAGCTGGTTTTGGTTATTCTCCGCTTGCCTTGGTCACACTCTGGGTATGTCACGTTTCAGCGTGAATTGAGCACAGTCCAACTGATCTTTAATTAGGTTGAAAGAGGTTGATATGAAATGGCAGATGTTGACGCTGGTCGGTGAAGATCAGCCAGGGATTGTCGCACAGGTGACCGATGCCCTGTTTCGTGGCGGTTGTACCCTGGGTGAGGCATCGATGCTTCGACTGGGTGGTAACTTCACCATCATGATGATGGTGGACGGTGGGCAGAGTGAACAGACTTTGTCCGCCTGCGTTGAGCCGGTCGCTGAGAAACTGGGATTGAGATTTCATCTGGATCCGATGCATGGTGGGCTGCATCAGCACCGGGTACCCAATTTTCAGGTTCGTGTGAATGGCGCAGACCGGGCTGGTATCGTGGCACAGGTAACCGGATTGCTGGCTGAGAGTGGCTTCAACATTCTGGAGCTGGATTCCGACGTGGTGGGCAGTCAGGATGAGCCTGTCTACATCATGACCATTCAGGGCTATACCGAGGAGACCATCGAAACCCTGGAGGTGGCGCTCGGAAGGCTTGAGACAGATGAGATCGATGTGCATGTCTCCGCCATCGAGACGCTGATTGGTTGAATCATGGCAATACTCGATATTCTGAAATTGCCTGACCCCAGATTGAAGGAGATTTCACAAGAGGTTGAGCATTTTGATGATGAGCTGCTGGCCTTCATCGACGACCTGGAAGAGACCCGTCAGGCGGG
>JAEPDS010000158.1 GCA_016842065.1 Candidatus Thiodiazotropha sp. 'RUGA' | reverse complement strand
CCTGGAAGAGGCCCAGTTGACGCATCGGAATGAAGAAACTGTAGACGCTGTAACTCAAGCCGCGTTTCTCCCGTACCTCCTCGCTCAGCAGCGAAACCAGTCCACTGCCACCGAGAATATGATTCCCCACGTAGAGCGGAAAGTAGTCCGGGTCACCCCGCTTAAGGCCAGGTTGCCCCAGATAGAGATGGGATTGGGTTGATGGAAAGGGGATCTGCTTGATCACCCCTTGATCAAGTGGCGGCACCGGCGGCAGAGCTGGCATGGCTTCCCCCGAAGGCAGCCCACCCACCGCCTCTTCGGCGATAATTGCAGCAAGATCTTCATCCACCGCACCGACGATCGCAACCACCGCATTCTTGGCCACATAGAGGCGCTGATGGGTCTTTATAATCTCTTCCCGGGTGATCGACTCGACCGACTCGCGGGTTCCCGAAGGGTCCGAAGCGTAGGGATGTGTGCCGTAGACCAGTTCATAGAGTTGCTTTTTACCGACACTGCCAGGGGACTGCTCGTCCTGCAGAAGACCCGCCAGTATGGATTGACGCTCCCGTTCGATATCCTCCTGGTTGAAGCTGGGAGTTGCCAGGATTGCCGAGAGGGTTTGCAGGGATGTATCCAGGACTTCCGGCTCGATCAGGGATCGCACGGCGACCCAGGCCATATCCCTTAAAGAGCCCGACTCCAGCTGTGAACCCACCCCTTCGATGCGTTGCGCGATCTGAAACGCATCCCACTTCCCGGCGCCTTCGGTCAACAGACTGTTGGTAAAGGAGGTGATACCGGCTCTATCCCCATCTCTGGAGCTGCCAGCATCGAAAACGACCCGCACATCGACCATCGGGATTTCCGGCGCATGCACATACAGCACCTTGGCCCCGTTACCGGTTTGCCAGGTCTCGATTTTTGGTGAGGCCTGCAGCAGGCCCGCAAAGCCGATTATCGCACCCAGTAGCAGCAGACGCAGCGTGTTATTGACCATGACGACCTCCTGCGGCGGAGTGACGTGTGGTGTTCTCTTCCATCGGTAGGGGCTCCAATACGGCGACCGTAAGATTGTCATCGACCAGATACTTCTCAGCCACCTGCTTGACCTGCTCGGCGGTGACGGCCTTCAGTTTGTCCACATACTCGTCGCCAAGACGCCAATCGAGGCCAACGGTCTCCAGCTGTCCGATCAGCATCGCCTGGTAAAACACAGAATCCTTCTCGAACACCTTCGAAGCGGTAATCTGTTTGCGCACCCGCGCCATCTCTTCATCGGTAACCAATTCTGTTTTGAAGCGCTCGAGCTCTTTCAGGATGGCTCTCTCGACAGTCTCGATCGGGGTACCCGGCCTGGGCACCGCATCGAGTACCAACATGCCCGGCAGACGGGTGAAGGCGTTGTAGCTGGTATCCACCGAAACCGCCAGTTCGCTGCCACGAATCAGGTTACTGGCCAGGCGGGCACTGGCGCCGCCATCGAGAATGTAGGCCAGCATCTCCAGCGCATAGGGCTCCCATTCCTGATCGGTTTTACCGATCACCGGGGTTTTGAATCCCATCACCATGTAGGGTTGTCGCGCCGGCACCTTCAGGGCCATCCGCTTGACGCCTCTTTGCGGCGGCTCCTCTCTCGGCTTGTTGACCGCCACCGGCTCCGGCTTGAGTACACCGAAGTAGCGCTCTGCCAGGCGAATCACCTGATCCGGTTCCACATCCCCGACAACCACCAG
>JAEPDS010000157.1 GCA_016842065.1 Candidatus Thiodiazotropha sp. 'RUGA' | reverse complement strand
AGTTACAGGTGCAGCCATACAACATGTGAGTTCGTGACAGATCAGCTCGGCGTGCAGATCGGCAGTCACCACGCGACTGAGACTCTTCTGGAATTCGTTGACGATGAAGGGTGGGCGGACGCGATCTTCCATCAGGAGCATACCGTCAAGTTGTTCTATCAGTCTCACATGAAGTATCCCTGCACGTCAGATAACTGGGGCGCCTCCAAAGGTGTCGATGACTATGATTCGGTTTGTGTCGTCTTGAATAAGAAAACCGAGGATTTATATCGGAAGGCGCAGATGGGTAAGTTGCCGGCGATCACCAGGAACAAGCTGTATGTGGCATGCACCCGTGCACGATCCGAATTGTTCCTTGTGCCAGAGCGTTATTTGCAGAAGCACAAGAGGTAGTTAGGTGTCGGTATCTATTGCTTTCAGATCAGCCCTCGCTCTGCAAAGCTGACTGTGCTTTCACCAACCACCAGGTGGTCGAGAACCCGGACATCGATCAGGGCCAGTGCTTCTTTCAGGCGCGTAGTGATTCGCTGATCTGCTTGTGACGGCTCTGCCACCCCAGAAGGGTGGTTGTGGGCGAAGATTATGGCTGCTGTGTTGTGTTTGAGTGCAGCTTTGACGACCTCACGAGGGTGGACGCTTGCTCCGTCCACGGTGCCGTAGAACATTTTGTCAAAGCTGATAAGGCGATGCCGGTTGTCGAGGAACATCGCGGCGAAGACTTCTTGTTCGTGCCCCGCGAGCTGCAATCTCGCATATCGCTTGGAGTCCTCTGGGCTGCTGAAGGCTTCTGTTCTGGTGTTGTAACCCATTCTGCTTTCGAGAATTTGAAGTGCCTGCTCGATGATTTGATCTTCGTTGTTGGCCATTATTGCCTGCTCCCACTTGATGAATCGTGGCTTTGGGAGATGCGAGGCATTAGCAGAACGTAATACCCCCTGGTGCGGCCCGGAATGATATGAGGACGCGGTGCGGGGTTGGAGAGAGTGCGGCTGAGCTATTTTGTGTGCCACATTTGATTCATTTTGGGATGCAGGGTGTGGATGGTCTGCGTAGACCTGGATCAGGCGTTGCGGCAACGCCTATCGATGTTGGTGGAATACACAGATAGGACGGGTGGCCGGGTTAGTTAGATGCACTCCCGCCGCCATGGATCTGCTGCCGTTTTCGGCAGTTCGTAGTCGGTGAGCAGTCCAGGCTGGCGAGTTCGGCCACAGTCTTGCCTCGATACTGCCGTTATTGGCAGTTCTTAGGATAACAATTGTTGCCCAAAGGTATGAGGCTCGTGGTTTTCGCGAGATTCAGGACGTAGCATAAAGCGCGGGCTGAAGGCATCTCCAAAAGTTTTTTTCGATTCAGATTGAATCATTTTTTTGTTTTATTTCCCTCTGTCTCCTCAAAGGTAGTAAGCGACCTTGGAAAAGAGACTATGGAAATCGAATTAACCTTACGCCTAGCGGACCTAACACTAGCCGATCTCCTGATCCTGGGAGTGGTAGTTGCCACGATTGGAGTGATAGTTCGTAGCGGCAAGCACCAGAGCAAACGCTGGATACAGCCAACCCCACGAACGGATATGCGGATCTGTCAGAAGATTAAGCACTGTACGAAAAAGCCCTAGCCAAAAGCCGGGGCTAATGCAATATGTACGGGTGATGACCGCCCAATTCTTAGATTCTGATTTCTCTGGTCAAGTAGTTTGCCCACAGCTGTCGGGTAATCTCCGCTAGGTTTGAGTCATCAC
>JAEPDS010000156.1 GCA_016842065.1 Candidatus Thiodiazotropha sp. 'RUGA' | reverse complement strand
ACTTGCACGATTTTGCTCAAAACCATACCACAAAGGAGCTTCTCAAATTTGCAATTGGAGAGGCTTGTGCAACAACAGATAGTGAGTTGGGTTTTTATTACTTCATTGATCCAGACCGGAAATCGGTGACTATGCAGGTATTGACTTCAGATCAGGATAATGTGGTGAGTGTGATTGCCAGTGAGCCAGAGGTAGACAGGCAAGACGGTGAGATCTGGTCGGTTGCGTGTAGACTAAAGAAGCCAATAATTCAGAATGAAAATGCCTCCATTGATACAATAAAAAGAACAAAGCATGGCGATATAGAGATGAATTCGGAGCTGTGTGTACCGGTTTTGAGTGGCGGTCGCGTGGTAGCGGTTATGGGTGTCGGTAATCGAAGACTAGGTCAGTATGGTGAGACTGAATTGCATAAAGTCAAGCAGATCGCCGAGCTGACATGGGATTTGGCTGAAAGCAAGATCATCAAAGAAAAGATTGAAGAAAGCAAAATTCAGCTCAATACGATACTGGATACTGTCTCAGAAGCCGTGGCACTTTGGGATTTTCACGCTAGGTTGCGTTATGCAAATCCAGAATTTCTTAATCTGATTGTCAGTCAAAATGAGCAGTCAGAAATTACTGATTATATCGGTAAGACACTGAGTGAGTTAGATAGCGTGTATCCATTTGTTTCCTATATTGATGAATCTCTGCAAGGTTTGTTGGCGGATGGAGAGTCAGTCGATAAACGTCAAATTGAATTTGAATCGGGAGATGGCGAATCGACATGGATAAGTCTCTCAGTGCATGCTCTCTATGATAGCAAGGTATCATCGATTACCGGCGCTGTGTCGGTAATTACCAATATAACAGACGAAAAGAACAGTGAAGCTAAACTGGAGCAACTTGCGCATTATGATAACTTGACAAAACTGCCGAATAGAATGCTGGCGATCGACCGTCTCCAGCAGATGACAGCCAGGGCCGACAGAACCAGCGAGCTGATGGCCGTCTGTTATCTGGATCTCGATGGTTTCAAGCTGGTCAATGATACTTACGGGCATGAGGCCGGTGATAAGCTGCTCAAGCAGACGGCAAGCCGACTGGGGCTGTGTATCCGATATGGTGATACCGTGTCACGCCTGGGAGGGGATGAGTTCCTAATTCTACTGGCAGGATTGAATGATCAGCACGAAACTCAGAATATTCTAGGGCGTATTCTTGAGCAGGTCTCAAAAGCTTACTCCATCGGTGATGTCGATGTTAGCAATGTTAGTGCCAGTATTGGTGTAACTCTCTATCCGGTTGATGATACGGATGCTGATGGTCTGATACGTCATGCAGATCAGGCTATGTATCTAGCCAAGCGTATGGGAAAAAATCGATATCAATTCTATAGCAAGGAGCTGGAGCGCCGAATTTTTGCTCAACAGGAAGTCCTTGGGGATGTGGTGAGAGCTCTGAGCGAAGATCAATTGGAGGTCTACTATCAACCTGTGGTGGATTGCGTACGTGGTAGCCTGACCAGTTGCGAGGTTCTATTGAGATGGAACAATCCCATTTTGGGGTTGCTGAAACCTGCTGAGTTTCTTCCTTTGTTGAATCGCTATGATATCAAAGTCTCCATTACCGATTGGGTTCTGAAACAGGTGGTCAATTATGTGTCAAAGCAGAAGCCAACTGGTGCCAGTTTTCCGATTTCCTTCAATCTTTTTCCAGAGCAGTGTTTTGATTCGGAGATTCTGGAGGTATTAAAGCGAAATACGGAAAACCTGGA
>JAEPDS010000155.1 GCA_016842065.1 Candidatus Thiodiazotropha sp. 'RUGA' | reverse complement strand
GCCTCGGTGATGGGCCGGGACGAGGGCTGGCTGGCCGAGCATATGCTGATCATGGGCGTGGAAACCCCTGAAAAGAAAAAGCACTATGTTGCTGCCGCCTTCCCCAGCGCCTGCGGCAAAACCAACTTCGCCATGCTGAAGTCGCCGAAAGGCTTCGAGGATTGGAAAGTCACCACCATCGGTGACGACATTGCCTGGATAAAACCCAATCCGGAAGATGGTAAATTCTACGCCATCAATCCTGAATACGGTCTGTTCGGTGTCGCGCCAGGTACCAATGAATCCTCCAACCCCAACGCCCTCGCCGCGTTACAGGAGAACTGCATCTTCACCAACTGCGCCCTGACCGATGATGGGGACATCTGGTGGGAAGGATTGACCGAGGATCCTCCGGAACACATGATCGACTGGCGCGGTGACGATTGGGTAATTGGCTGCGGTCGCCCGGCGGCGCATCCGAACGCTCGCTTTACCGCACCCGCCTCAGCCTGCCCCTCGATCGACCCTGAATGGGAAAACCCGAACGGCGTACCGATCACCGCGTTTCTGTTTGGCAGCCGGGTCAGCCACAACTTTCCGCTGGTGTTTCAGAGCTACAACTGGGAACACGGGGTCTACATGGCAGCCACCATGGGCTCAGAGGCGACCGCCGCCTCCATCAATCAGGCCTCGATGCGGCGCGATCCGATGGCGATGCTGCCGTTCTGCGGCTACAACATGGCGGAATACCTCAAGCATTGGCTGCGAATCGGACGAAAGAACGTTGCCACACCACCCGCCATCTTCCGCGTCAACTGGTTTCGCAAGGATGAGCACGGCCGTTTCATCTGGCCGGGTTTCAGTGAAAACATGCGCGTACTGAAGTGGGTTGTGGATCGCTGCAACGGCACCGGCCATGCGGTGGAGAGCCCATTGGGCTGGGTCCCCTCGCATGCGGCAATCAACTGGGAGGGCCTCGATTTCAACAAGGACGATTTCTTTGAAATCATGAATATCGATCGGGAGATTGCGCGCCACGAAACCGTTGACCAGGATGAGCTGTTCACCCGTTTTGGTGATCACCTGCCCAGGGAGATGGAGCTTGAGCGGGAGCTGCAACTGGCGCGCTTGTACCACTCGCCGAAATACTGGGACCTCTCCGCCAGCTGCGATTGAACCGATAAGCTTCGCTCAGGGATTCAAGGGGCTACTCACAATCAGCCGCGCCACGCCATTTGTGATGCAGCAGACAACGATTGTGAGAATAGCCGCGAATGGACGCCAATCACCGCAAAATGCCGCATAAGAGACGTTTGGGCAAAGGTGAATTGGGCATTTTGCGGTGATTGGCGTTTATTGGCGGTTAATCCGCTGATAGGCTGTAGCGATGCAAGAGGTTCCAAACAGCGCATTCAGTATCCGGCGGCTCAACCCGTTCAACGGTCTACTCCAGGTCTTCGAACTTGATGCCGCCCGTGCACTCAGCGCCAACGGCCTGGTTTGGGAGATCCAGGTACTCAGCGACTCCCCCCAGGGACTCTGGGCCAACACGCCGCTGGGCGCCCAGCAATATTTCACGTTTGGACGCTGGTCCGAAACCGGCGGACTCAAGCAGGTGCCCGTAAACCCCCTGTTCGACATCCGCACCATGATCGCTGCCAGCGACAGGCTGATCGAAAGTCTGCAGCCCGTATTGAGTCAGCTGCCATTCCCGATGACGGATCGCTATGAACAGTGGCTGTTGGATGAGACCGGTCAGCAACCGTTGGCACTGCTGCAGAGCTGTCGTAGAGA
>JAEPDS010000154.1 GCA_016842065.1 Candidatus Thiodiazotropha sp. 'RUGA' | reverse complement strand
GGATCAGGGCATTGGTGATCACCGTATCGACTGTCTCGGCACTGACCCGTTGACTCTGGCCCATGCCGTCACGGATCACTTTGCCACCGCCGAATTTTACCTCGTCACCATACTGGGTATGGTCCTGTTCCACTTCGATCAGGAGTTCGGTGTCGCCCAGTCTGACCCGGTCGCCGACGCTGGCGCCATACATCTCCGCATAGGCCTTTTTGCTGATGCTGCTCATCGGTCAATCCTCCAGTGAGCCCATCACGGCCCCATTGAATCCATACACTTTGCGGTCACCGGCAAAGGCCACCAGGGTCACCTCACGGGTCTGCCCCGGTTCAAAGCGCACTGCGGTACCCGCAGCGATATCGAGACGGAAACCCCTGGCCTGCTGCCGGTCGAATTGCAGCGCCGGATTGGTTTCAGCGAAGTGGTAGTGGGAACCGACCTGAATCGGGCGGTCTCCGGTGTTGGCCACCGACAGGGTGAGCTGTTGGCGTCCCTCATTGAGCTCCCGCTCACCTGCTTCGGTAAGGACCTCACCCGGTACAATGGCAGCACCCTGGTCACTTTCGGTGGGGAGGATCGGATCATGCACAGTGACCAGTTTTGTCCCGTCGGGAAATGTGGCCTCCACCTGAACCTCGTGGATCATCTCCGCAACGCCCTCCATTACATCCTCACTGCTTAGCAGGGTGCGACCATGGTCCATCAGTTCGGCCACGGTGCGGCCCTCTCTTGCCCCTTCGAGGATGGCGCAACTGATATAGGCCATTGCCTCCGGATAGTTCAGCTTGAGTCCCTTATCCTTGCGCCGTTCCGCCAGCAGTCCCGCAGTGAACAGCAGTAATTTATCTTTTTCTCTGGGAGTAAGTTCCACGTCGTCCTCCTCGATATTGTGTTAGGTATTCCAAACCCGGGGCTCACAGGCGGGCCGGTTGATGATGGTGGGTCTCAGTAACTGCCAAATTCGTATGAAATGGTTTCTGACCTGCTCTGTCGAGTCGCCGAGGTAGCGGACAATCAGCAGACCGTCGCTATGGGTGATGCCCAGTCGATGCGGTTGATTGTCGAGTTGGCGCATCTCATCGATCAGCGAATCGTCATCCAGGGTGGCCAGCATCGTGGCCACCACAGGGCTGCCGCCCAGTCCTGCCAACCCGTCGAGACCTGGGCGGTCCTTGATCAGCATGCGTTCGATCAATAGTGGCTGGTCGTCACGCCACAGGGAGAATTTGAAATCCGCCTGTCCCGGGTCGAAGCGTTCGTTAATCGCCGGGCGTCCCAGGCAGTTGATCTCCCAACCGATAAACTGGGCCCCATCCCTGAGCCGGATCTCTGTCGTGAGCTCGACCTGGGCATTGGGAAAGAGGATGTTCTCCTGTGGAAACCACTCCAGAGAACCCCCGCAAACGTCGAGTCGTTGCTGTTGATGGGCAGTCGGTCCGAGGGATCGATAGAATTTGGCCGCACCCGGCGTGGTGATCAGGGCATTGGCCTGTGGGGTTACATCCACCTGGATATCGAGTCTGTCTCCACCCACCACCCCGCCGGGCGGGTGCAGCAGATAGATATGGCAGAGATCGCGTTCCGGATAGAGGGCCCGTTGCACGGACAACGGGCCCTGACGGAAGCGCTCGGAGAGGATGGTTCTATTGACTGTTTTGCGAAACCCCAGTTTGAGTTGGGCGTGCCAGCCTGGCGTCGTGGCGCTGAGTGGACTCTGCATTGAAATGAATCAGTCCTGGCTGGCCGTGTTTGTTGCCTGGTCAAACATGGATTTCGTGT
>JAEPDS010000153.1 GCA_016842065.1 Candidatus Thiodiazotropha sp. 'RUGA' | reverse complement strand
TCCGCCTCGGGGTTGACACCGGTATCCAGCAAAACAATTTCTCGGGCGATATCCTGAAAGAATCCGCTGACCTGTTCCTCTACGAAGCCCATCGCTTCGAGGTGACTGCGCCAGTTTTGCAACCAGCCCGGGCTAATCAGGTAAGCCCCGGCATTGATTGCTTCGTCAACCAGACCTCTAGCGGCAATCAGATGAAAGCACTGCTCCAGATGGACAACCTGGTAATCGCTGGCAGAGGTAGATTCGGCAGGCAGGCCCTTTAGGCAGGCCCGCCCGAACACCAGCGCCGACTCAGGCGGCTTACCGACCAGGTTTTCCAATTCACTCCAGTCCACTTCCGGCCGCCCGCAACGACTTGGGAAGGAGTAAAGAACGACGTCGTGCCAATCATCCGATTCAATACAGGCAGCGACTTCGGGTAGAAAATTGTCGCATACATAAATGTGCAGCTTGTCGCTCATCAATCTGTGCTTTCTTCACACCAGTCATCCACCCATTCAAGCGGATAGCGACCCCATTCATCTAAGGCCTCGGTGATGGCTAGCAGCACCTCTTCAGGTACCTGCCAGGGGATTTCGCCGTGATTGTCAGCCAGAATGAAACCGCCGCCACGAGCTCCCTCCGCGAGGGTTTGCTTGACGGCAAACTCGGCTTCACTTGCTGTCCAGCGACGCATCTCGATACCGTTGAGATTTCCGAGAATCGAGGCCTTGCACTGAACTGTGCGTTTGACCTGCGCCAGGTTTTCCAATGCGCTGGCACTGATGACAGCAGTGCCTGTTTCCAGCAGATCCTGCATGATAGGCAGAGCCCGGCCCGAGGCGAGGTGGGTGGCCACAGGCCCATCGATCGACGCAATAGTACGAGTGGCTACCTGCTTACCCGTTTTTAAATACAGCTCACGGGGAATATTGGTTGTGGAAGAGACAGGATCGAAATAACAGATTGCTGTTGCTCCCGCCGCGAGTTGCGCATTGGCCCACTCGATACTGAAAGCCTCGTTCAGCTGCATAAGGCGTTGGAACTCATCAGGATATTCGTAGATCAGGCGAATATAGTTTTCAAACCCCATCTGCATGACCGGCAGAGAGAATGGCGAAATCGCCACCCCGACAATCGGTACACTGTCACCAACACGCTGCTTCAGCTCGTGGATGGTTTCCAGAACCTTTTTCAATACTGCAGAGTCTGCAACCCGGGGAGATTCCAGCAAGTGGATGTCAGCGGGTTTCGTGATAATCGGTTCACCCGCATTCGGTGGGCCATCCATGGAGAAAATTGTCTCCCCACCCCAGGCCTCAGTTTCCAGGGAGGCATAAAAGAACGGATAAAGGCAGTCAGAGCGATACTTTTTCAACAATCTCATCTGCCCCTCTACGACATGACTGGAATGTGAGAAGTACTCCTCGATAGTCAGTCCAAGCTCCTTTGCCCCGTGTAAGGTAGTGAGAAGAAACATCGGTACGCGATCCGCTTCCTGATGACCCAGACTGGTCAGCGTTCTTTGCATTGAGGTCATGTGCAAACCATTCACGACATCTCCTCCATCCACTGTCCAACGATTTGCACGGCATCAGATGCCGTAGCCCCCATCGCATCGGCACCTACGTTTTCCCAAAGTTGCGAATCAAACAGGAATGGTGCACCGCCAACCAGAATTTTCACATCCAGGCTCTCGGTATTGAGGGCACTGCGCAAATCAAGAATCCTTAAGGCGGAGGGAAGCATCAATACCGACACCAGCAACACGCGTATTTTGTCAGCCTTGACACGAGGCACCAG
>JAEPDS010000152.1 GCA_016842065.1 Candidatus Thiodiazotropha sp. 'RUGA' | reverse complement strand
GCTACACCTATGACTATCTGTTCATGATCGATGTACTGATACGCAATGAAAAGTATCAACGTGCCCGTATTGAACTGGATGCGCTACTGGAACGGGTCAAGCAGAACCCGGATGAGACGGCACTGACCCGTCAGGCTTATGGCTATCTGAGCATCGGCCTGAAGGACTATCCCTCCGCCATCGATCATTTTCTGTTTGCGCTGGAATCGGGGGCGTTACCAGCCGGGGTCAACCTGAATTTACGCTACACCCTGGCGCAACTGATGTATCAGGAAGAGCGCTATAAAGCCGGGCTTGCTCAGTTGCAGAGCTGGTTCGAGCAGACCGAAAAACCCACCCCACAGGCACGGGTGTTACTGGCCAGTTATTACTATGCGCTGAAAAAGTACAGCAAGGCGATCTCTGCCCTGAAACTGGCGATCAAGCAGTCCGACTCACCTCAGGAGTCCTGGTATCAGATGTTGGTGGGGCTCTATTTCGAGACCAGGCAATACAAACAGAGCGTACCCATACTGCAGATTCTGGTGAACAAATACCCGGCCAAAGCCCAATATTGGCAGCAACTGTCCGATGTTCTGCTGCAGCTGGGCCGTGAGCAGAAAGCGGTAGCGGTGCTTGCCCTGGCGGCTTTCCGAAAGCTGGTCGATGAGAGTGGACTGATTCGACTGGCCAAACTCTATCTGCAACTCAACAATCCTCTGGATGCGGCGGAACTGCTGAGCGATGGCATGCAGCGAGGCGATATCAAGCCGGGTAAAGAGTCCCTGACGCTGTTGGTCGATGCCTGGTTACTGGCAAGAGAGCCGGAGCAGGGGATCAAGGTACTGAAGCAGTTGGCGGAGATCGACAAGTCAGGTAAGCCACAGCTCAGAATGGGGCGTCTACTGATGGAGCAGGAGCAGTGGCAGGAGGCTCGGCAACAACTGGAACTGGGCATCAAACTGAGCCGCAAGCCGGCTTTCGAAGACTGGTTGTTATTGGGTAGCACCCACCATCGGCTGGCTGACTCAAGCGCTGCACTCGCGGCATTCAAATCCGCATTGAAACTGGCTGACAAGCCCCAGCAGACTGAGCTTGTTCAGCGCTGGATCGACTATCTTGCCACGCCCTAACGGGCCCTCAGATTACTATCCTGTCAAGCGGATGACTCAGCGGGTTTTGAGCGCGGGTATGGCAATCGACTGTGTGATATGCCGCATAAATGGGTGATATGCCGCATTACAGATTCTGCTGATTCACTTATAAGTGGGGCTATTCATTAGATATCAATGGCTTATGATTTTGGCTCGAAAACTGCAATTTAACACCGTTTCCAAGAATTAATAATTGAGGTGAATCGATGCGTTTAACGGCCCTATCATTGGCAATCAGTTCCATACTAACCGCTCATGCAGTCGTGGCAGATGAACATACGGAAGATCTGCAGGATGTGGTGGTTGAGGCAGAAGGTGGAACCAGTCCAGCAGTAACAACAGCGCCAATGGATGGGGCTTCAAGTGGTATCCCCGGCGATGCGGCGGATTTCCTCCGGGACATCAACGGGGTATCCGGTATCCGTATGGGTGGCCAG
Source organism: Candidatus Thiodiazotropha sp. 'RUGA' (assembly GCA_016842065.1). GTDB lineage: Bacteria > Pseudomonadota > Gammaproteobacteria > Chromatiales > Chromatiaceae > Thiodiazotropha. Next base: position 253 of record JAEPDS010000152.1, on the reverse strand, counting down.
GGTATCGATCCGATTATTCGCGGTCAGAGTCAGAATCGCCTCAACATCATCATGGATGGCGCCTACATCCATGGTGGCTGTCCAAACCGCATGGATCCTCCCACCGCCTATTCAGCCATGGAGAGTTACGACAGTGTCACTGTGATCAAGGGATCGCAGACTGTAATCTACGGTGGCGGCGGCAGTGGCGGCAACGTGCTGTTCGAACGCAACGCACCCCAGTTTGAAGAGGGTAAACCCTATCTGGGCAGCG
>JAEPDS010000151.1 GCA_016842065.1 Candidatus Thiodiazotropha sp. 'RUGA' | reverse complement strand
ATCAAGGAGGCGATGCAGGAGGCGGCCCGTTACTTTGTCGAAGTGCGTCAACTGGGTGCGCCCATCGAGTACATGGATGTGGGTGGTGGATTGGGCGTCAACTATGACGGCAGCATCTCCGGCAGCAACTCCTCGGTTGACTACAGTCTGCAGGAGTATGCCAACGATGTGGTCTGGGCGTTGAAGCAGGTCTGCGATGAGTCGGGTTTGCCCTATCCCCATATCATCTCTGAATCGGGTAGAGCATTGGTGGCCCACCACGCGGTGATGATCGTCGATGTGATCGGCATTACCCGGCGCATCAATGAGACGGCACCGGAAGAGCCTGAAGCGGATAGCCCGGTACAGCTGCGTCAACTCTGGGATACCCTGACCTCGTTCGATGAGCTGCAGGCGCGGGAGGCCCTGCACGATGTGACCGCCTATCGTGAGGACATCAACAAACTGTTCGCCCTGGGCCATGCCACGCTTTCGGATCGTGCCCATGCGGATGACCTCTATTGGCGGATCATCAGCCGGATCATGACAGCGATGGATGAGTCGGAGCTGAGTCAGCTGGAGCCCGGCCTGATCTCGAAGATGGCGGATCGCTACTTCTGCAATTTCTCCGTATTTCAATCCCTGCCGGACAGCTGGGCGATCAACCAGGTGTTTCCGGTGATGCCGATCCACCGGCTCGAAGAAGAGCCGGACCGCCAGGCCATACTGGTGGATATCACCTGCGATTCCGATGGCAAGATCGAGGATTTCCCGCTGCAGAACGGCATCTCCCCAACCCTGCCGCTACACACCGAACGGCCGGGGGAGTCCTATCTGTTGGGGATCTTCCTCACCGGCGCCTACCAGGAGATCCTGGGCGATCTGCACAACCTGTTCGGCGATACCCATGCGGTGCACATCCGCATGGATGGGGACCACTATGAGCTGGAGCAGGTGGTGGCGGGGGAGTCGGTGGCGGAAGTGCTCGACTATGTTCAGTTCCATGAAAATGTGCTGCTCGACCGGATGCGCCGGCAACTTCAAGAGGCCCGCCTGCAGGGGCGCATCTCGGCCCGGGAGGCGAATCGTTTTCTACGCTGCTATCAGGAGGGGCTGAAGGGCTATACCTACCTGGAGGATGAGTCCCCCGGGGCGGTTTGATCTGTTGTAACTACTCTTAATGACGCCGCTGGTCCCTGGCCGCTGAATATTTTACCGGCGGTGGTTCGCAGGGGCGTTTCAGGCTCAGTTCCCGAACCTCTCTGTGGGTCAGGCCCGGGTGGTTCTTAAGCTGATAGCCGGCAAAATGGAGTTGCAGAATCGCTTCCTGAAGGCTGTTGCGCAGGGATGAGTTGCTTGAGTCCAGGTGTTGCGCCAGCTCTTTCAACGGGATCTCCACATGACTGCCGCGCACGGCGACAGGCAGCTGCAGCCTTGAAGCCAGATTCAGCAAAGGATCCAGTGGTGCCACATCCGGCGTCTCATGGGGGTGGGCTTTGCCGCTGTAGACCAGCTCCACATCCTTGGGTATCACCTTCAACTGATCCTCATAGTGGCTTGTCAGCTCTTCGCTGACATGGGGCTCGCCGTTGATCACAGCGCGGATGATCTGGGTGATGTCCCGGGCTGTGCGACAGCAGGGCTTATGGGCCAGGATTGCCGCCATCAAGCGCCGCTGATCAGGGGGCAGGTTCGCCGCCTGGTAGCCCGACATGTTGAACTGACGCTGGTCGGAGAGGTTACGCAACAGCGCCTGCGTATAGGCACTATAGCGGGAGGTATAGTGAAACAGCTCTTCCGCGCAGCCACCCCAGCCGGGATGACACTCGGGATAGAATAACCCATCGACATATTTTG
>JAEPDS010000150.1 GCA_016842065.1 Candidatus Thiodiazotropha sp. 'RUGA' | reverse complement strand
TGACCATCTCGGGAAGCTTATCGGTGTAGGTGGATTTCAGCTTTGCCAATCCCCGGTGCTGCAGGATCACCGACGGCAGTTCATGCCCCTGATGGGCCAGTTCAACCAACACCGACTCGGCAGTGGACGGGGCCCCTTTTGGGGTTTTGCTGATCACCGGCAGCTGCAACTCATTGAAAAAGATCTCACCGATCTGCTTTGGCGAACCGAGATTGAAGTTGTGCCCTGCCAGAGTGTAGGCCTGCTGCTCCAGCTCATGCAGCTGCCGGGCAAAGGCGTCACTCTGCTCACGCAGCATCGAGCTATCGACACTGACCCCGTTACGCTCGATGCGTGAGAGCACCGGCACCAGTGCCACCTCCAGCTCTTTAAATAGTTTTGAAAGTGAAGACTCACTTTCAAGTTTTGGCCAGAGTGTCTGGTGCAATCTTAAGGTTATATCCGCATCTTCAGCCGCGTAGGGTGAGGCTTGATCCAGCTCGATCTGATTGAAGGTAAGCTGTTTTTTGCCCTTCCCGGCAATATCTTCAAAATGGATCGTGGCGTGATTCAGATAGTTTTTCGCCAGCGAATCCATGTCATGACGGGTTGCGGTTGAGTCGAGCACATAGGACTCCAACATGGTGTCAAACGCGATACCCCGCATCTGAATGTCATAGCGGGCCAGCACACTCATATCGTATTTCAGATTCTGTCCCACCTTTTTCTGCTCAGGATCTTCCAGCAGTGGCTTGAGCTGCTGCAACACCCACTCCAGAGGGAGTTGTTCGGGAGCCCCCGGATAGTCGTGGGCGAGGGGTACATAGGCCGCCTCTCCCGGTGAGGTGGCAAAGGAGAGACCCACCAGTTCGGCCTGCATGTAGTCGAGACTGGTAGTCTCCGTGTCAAACGCGAACAGTTCGCTCGATCTCAGGCGCTCTACCCAGTTGAGCAGCTCCGTCTGGCCGAGGATAGTCTGATAATCGGTCTGGACAGCGGCTTCCGGCTCCGCTTGTGGCGCCTCCTGCCCGGCCCCCTCCAGGCTTGCCAGCAAGCGGCTCGACTCCATACGCTGAAAATGGCTTCTGAGCAGATCTGTGTCCTGTTTACCGATGCTGTGGTCTGTCGGAGTCTGATCGAGCGCCACATCCAGCTTAATTGTCGCCAACTTTCTCGACAATGGCAGCTGTTCCAGGCTAGAACGGAGATTTTCACCGATTTTGCCACCAATTTCATCCGCATGTCTGATCAGCTCATCGAGTGTTTCGTAGCTTTTAAGCCATTTTGCAGCGGTTTTCGGGCCACACTTCGGCACACCCGGGATATTGTCCGCACTGTCCCCCACCAGAGCCAGATAATCGATGATCTGATCAGGCCTGACACCGAATTTATCCACCACCCCCTGCTCATCCGTGGTGGTCTCGGACATGGTGTTGACCAGGCTAACTGACGGATTGACCAGCTGAGCCATATCCTTGTCGCCCGTGGAGATCACCGTCTCCATTCCGGCCTCCGTGGCCTGCACAGCCAGGGTGCCGATCACATCATCCGCCTCCACCCCAGCCACCATTACCAGCGGCAGTCCCATGGCCTGAACGATTTCATGCAGGGGTTCGATCTGGCAACGCAGATCTTCCGGCATCGGCGGCCGGTTGGCCTTGTACTCCGGATAGAGCTCATTGCGGAAGCTGCCTCCAGGCGCGTCGAAGACCACCGCCATATAGTGCGGCTGATAATCACCGATCAGGCGACGCAGCATGTTGAGCACCCCGACAATCGCTCCTGTCGGCTCTCCCTGAGAGTTACTGAGGTCCGGAAGGGCGTGGTAGGCGCGAAACAGGTAGGATGATCCATCAACCAG
>JAEPDS010000149.1 GCA_016842065.1 Candidatus Thiodiazotropha sp. 'RUGA' | reverse complement strand
CCCGTTTCGCGCTCACCAGGGTCAATGCACCCTCCCGGCGCTGTTGTACGAAGACCTTCTGCATGCGGCGCTCATCACTGTCCAGGGATTCCACATAGAGCACCAGGTCTCCCTGGCTGTATTCGTTGAAGCGGCCGGCACTGATCCCGGCCAGCTCCATCGCCTGCCCCTGCTGGCTGCTGAGCAGTTCGGCACTCAGCCGACCGGCCCAGGGGGTGACGTAGAGGGAGAGCCAGCCGGTGATCAGGGCCACCGGCACGACCACCAGAACCATTGAGCGGTAGATCCGCATGCCGCCGATGCCGCAGGACTCCAGGGCCACCATCTCGCTGTCCCGATACATTCTGCCCACCACATAGAGCACGGCAAAAAAGAACGCCGGCGGAATCAGGCGGGAGAAGTAGACCACCATCTGCAGTGCCAGGGCCTGGGCCAGCAGCTCCGCATGCAGCTCACCGGTAGCAACCTCCTTGAGCAGCTTGATGAAGCTGTTACTGGACAGGATCAGGGTCAACACCAGCAGAATCGCCGACATCGCCTTCAATACCTCTCGCAGCAGATAGCGATCAATCAGTGTGATCAAGGCAGCTTCCCGACGGTGGTGTCTATTTCAGAGGTCATTCATTCAATTCAGACTGTTCCGCCGCAAATCCTCGCAAATCAGGCTTAAGTCCGCAAATGGAAACAGATTTTAACAGACCCTATGAGAAGAGAGTTGAGGAGGGCTGCCTACCTGACGATCAACGGTTGTAGTCGGTAAATTGGGCGGATACGCCTGGATCTTATGGGAAACAGGCCCGCCTCTGGATAGAACAGGTCAGACACATTTCTATCCCTTCGATTTTCAGGTTGTCGGCATCTCTTGCCTCCCATAAGATGTGTCACAATGAGAAAGAACGACTAGAAGAGGCCTTTGACTTCATGGAATACAGCATCAAAACCGGTGACCTGACCAAACAACGTACCGCCTGTTTGATACTGGGGGTGTTTGCCAGACGGCAACTCTCGCCCTCGGCACTGCTTGTGGATAAAGCCAGCAAAGGCCATCTCAAGGAGATCCTGAAACGGGGAGACATGAATGGTGAGAGTGGTCAGCAGTTGATGCTTTATGATGTACCGGGGATTCAAGCGGAACGGGTTCTGCTGCTCGGATTGGGTAAAGCATCCGAGTTGAATCGCAAGCGCTATATGAAGGCCCTCACAGCCAGCATAAAAAGCCTCAATGAAGGGCATGCCATCGAGGCGGTGTGGGGTTTGTGCGACGTGGCGGTAAGCAATATCCCCGAGGCCGGGATCGTGCGGGAAACCATCGTCCAGTCTGAAGAGAGTCTGTATCAGTTCTCGGAGACCAAGAGCTCGGTCAAAAAACGCCAACGTCCACTCAAGCGGCTGGCGGTATGGCTCGCTGACAGACGGCAGCTGAAAACGGCGCAGAAGGGGCTGCAGCAGGGCAAAGCCATTGCCAAAGGCATCAAACTGACCAAGGATCTGGGCAATCTGCCCGGCAACTATTGCACCCCCAGCTACCTGGCGGATCAGGCACGAAAACTGGGCCGCTCCCATAACAAGCTGAAGGTACAGGTGCTGGAAGAGAAACAGATGGAGAAACTGGGTATGGGAGCCCTGCTTTCCGTCTCCCGGGGCAGCCGGCAGCCTGCGAAACTGATCATCATGAACTACCAGGGGGGTAAAGCGGATGCCAAACCGGTAGTGCTGGTGGGTAAGGGACTGACTTTCGATGCCGGTGGCATCTCTCTCAAGCCGGCCGCGGCGATGGATGAGATGAAGTATGACATGTGTGGTGGCGCATCCGTTTTCGGCACCATAATGGCCTGCCTCGAGATGGATCTGCCGATCA
>JAEPDS010000148.1 GCA_016842065.1 Candidatus Thiodiazotropha sp. 'RUGA' | reverse complement strand
CTGGAGAAAAGCACCGCTAGTAAGGATCGTGTCAGCAAAGCGGAGCAGGAAGTCGAGGAGGCCGAAAAGCAGTTGGCTGCCATGGAAGAGCTCGGCGATGATGACCGACAACAACTCCAGGGTGGCAAAAGTTACATCCGGCCAGAGTATTTCGAACGGGTCAAGAAGGCGCAACGGGAGCTGGACGAGGCTAAAAAACGCCTTAAGAAAATACGTGGTTACTGATGCAGATCTATCTGGTTGGCGGGGCTGTCAGGGACCGATTACTCGGTAGGCGGGTCAGCGAAAAAGATTATGTGGTGGTCGGGGCAACCCCGGCGCAGATGCTCGATTTGGGTTATCGTCAGGTGGGCCGGGATTTTCCGGTTTTTCTTCACCCGCAAACCAATGAAGAGTATGCCTTGGCGCGTACACTGCGTAATAACAACCATCAGCCTGGCGTGGTGGCTGCTGAACCAGGTGTGACCCTGGAGGAGGACCTTGAGCGCCGTGATCTGACCATCAATGCAATCGCTGAAGATGGCGACGGCAATCTGATCGATCCTTTCAATGGGATTGAGGATCTGAACAATCGGGTGTTGCGCCATGTCTCCGACGCCTTCTCGGACGACCCGGTGCGTGTACTGCGGCTGGCCAGGTTCATGGCGCGCTACAGTGACCCCCCGTTCACCATTGCCCCGCAAACGTCTGAGTTGATTCGCTCGATGGTCGAAGCCGGTGAGTTGGACAACCTGGTCGCCGAACGGGTCTGGCAGGAGATCAGTCGGGCTTTGGCTGAGGTCAATCCGGTGCGTTTCTTTGAGTGCCTTCGGGAGCTGGGCGTACTCGGCCGGATCCTTCCCGAACTCGATAATCTATGGGGTGTGCCGCAACCGACCCGATGGCACCCGGAAGTGGATTGTGGTGTCCATACCATGATGGCACTGAGGAGAGCCTGCAGCTTGAGCTCTGCGGCGGAGGTTCGCTATGCCACGCTGACCCATGATCTGGGTAAGGCGACCACAGCGAAATCGATACTGCCCAGCCATCATGGCCATGAAGCCAGGGGCGCTGAATTGATCAAGACCCTGGGCCATAGATTGAAGGTTCCCTCCAGCTTTACGGATCTGGCTCAACGGGCGGCGACCTATCATACCCATCTGCACCATCTCTATGAGCTGAAACCCACAACCGTGCTGAAACTGCTTGAGGGACTGGATGCATTCAGAAAGCCTCGAAACCTGGAGTGGTTTGTATTGGTCTGTCAGGCTGACTTTCAAGGGCGCGAAGGGTTTGAGGAACAGGACTACCCGCAAGCCCGGGATCTGATGAGTGCCTATCAAGCTGCCTGCAGCGTGGATTCGAAACGGTTGCCCAAAGGGCTCATGGGACCGATGGTGGGTATAGCGATGAGGCGGGCCAGAAGCGCGAGAATTGCGGCTGTAATGAATGGCGTTAAACAACAACAGGAGTGCCAGCAACAGTGACGATCCGGCTTGCGTAGACAGATCGGCAGATCCAGCGTACTGCTGATAGGAGCGGGAGAGTATGCCAAAGACCGGTTTCCACTTTGCCGCCTCCCTCAACGGCAGTGACTATGTGAGCGGTTTCCAGGTCCTCAGCCTACCAGGCGGTCAAAAATCCTGAAACCGGCGATATAGGTGCCCGCTGCCGAGCCGATTGTGCTGAACAGAAACACCAGCAGGGTACGCGAGACCCGGTTGCGCCACCAGCCGCTGGCTGTGGTGGTGTCGTCGCGAAGTTGACTGAAGTCCGCCACCGTGGGTTTGCGTAGAAACACCTCGGCCAGCGAGGTCACCATGCCGGCACCCACCGCCGGGTTGAGTGAGGTCAGGGGGGCAGCGAGAAAGGCGGTCAGGATGG
>JAEPDS010000147.1 GCA_016842065.1 Candidatus Thiodiazotropha sp. 'RUGA' | reverse complement strand
TTCCACCGCTGCGTTGCGAGGGAACAAGGCTCCTCGATCGAAGGGTGGTGGGCCATACAGAATCACACCCTGCCGATTCAGGATTACATTATCCATGCGGACGATATCGCCAAGCAAAGTATCCAGGTTGAATCCGGCGACCATCACCGCCCTGGTTGTTGCCGAGTCATCCACCACCGGCCGAGCGAAGAAGATTCTAGGCATTCCTGTTACGGCACCACGCGCCATGTAGCCTGAGGTGTCACCGGCCATCGCGGCTTTGAAGAAGGGGCGCCATGCAAAGTTTTTTCCGATAATCGCCGGATCGGAACAGACGATCACCTGCCCTTCGGTATTCAACAGTAAGCTGGTATCGGCGCCCATCTTGCGCTTGAGTACGCGGAACTGCAGGTCGTACTGGTGAGGCGCTGCAGTCAACGCGCGCAGTGTGATCGGATCTGCAGCACCGATCTTCAACATATCCAGCCCATATTTGTCGAGCACCTGCATCCGTTGCCTGGCCAGGTCCAGACGGGAATACGCCTCCTGCATCATGCTATGGCGAAATGCCTCTTCCTCTTTTTCGAGATAGTGTCCTGCCAGTGACAGAAGTGCTGGTGAAATCACCAGTGTGGCCAGCAGCAGGCGCCGTTGCGGTTGAGGCAATCCGGCATCCGTCCAAATCTCATACACCATCCACAGGATAATCAGAGTCGCCGCGATACCCGCCTGCCAGGCCGGAAGACCCAAGTGAACCGCTGACAGCAGCAGGAACAGGGTGCCAACTGCTGTCGCCAGCCTTCGCTGCAAACCGGTGGATTTCCAAGCGCGCCACAGAGTCAAGATGGCTATGAGAGGAACTACCACAGGGATGTATTGGCCAGCTGAAAAGAGTGCCAGCAAAGAAGCAATGGCAACCACCAGACGATACAGCCAGGTGCTCCATGGATTGGTATTGCTTCCACCCAGCAGAAGCAACGATGCAATGGCAAACGCCAGACCAAGATCAGCCAAGGTAACCGATAGGGCGGATAGCGTAGGCAGCTTATCGCCCAGATTGGCTAGGGCCCAAGCCAGGCTGAAAATGATTGTGAAAGAGGTATCCTTCAGCGCCTCATGATTGATTTGACGACGAAGCCGGTGTGAACTTGCCGCACTGAGGCCGAACAGCAAAAGTCCGCTGAGTAGACCCAAGCCGACGAGATCGGGTAATAATGACAGTGGTTCCGAATCACCCATGGCGAGCCATCAGATAATCTAACGACTTAGTCGACCCATTTATCGACGATGCTGCGCAAATCAGGACTGAGGCTGATGCCTAAATCTCTCATGCGAATGCGATTGATGGCAATGATCGAGCGCCTGGCATTTTCAACCTGAGCAGCTTCAATTGCCCCTCCCTTGAGCAACCTGGTTGCCAGATAACCGCTCTGAAAACCCATCTGGTAGAAATCGATGCTGACACCGCCAAAAAAACCATACTCGGTAAAGGATGAATTCAGTGCGAGATCGATCTTGTGGATGGTGCTGGTGAGCAGCGGCGCCAGCTTATCCATGGTCTTGCGCTTTCCATCCTCAGGGTCCGGAACCGACATGGTAACCGGTATGTAGGCATCGATATCAGGGTTGTCATTGATTTCACGGGCCATTTGCAGCATGTCCGGTACGTCCTCGGCAGGGAACAGGATAATGCGCTTCGCATAGGCTGTCTCCTTGAGTTCATCAAGGATCTGATCCTTGAGGATCAGTCCTACCGGATCGGTCGAGTGAAGCACTGCAATCTGGTTCACCTTCCTGCCGAGTACCCCTTCCAGTATCGACAGCTGTTCGTGCATGAAAAGGTATTCGAAGATACCGGTGATGTTGGCGACGGGAGTTCGATTCTCCATGAAGCGTTTCCGGCCATCGTAGTAATC
>JAEPDS010000146.1 GCA_016842065.1 Candidatus Thiodiazotropha sp. 'RUGA' | reverse complement strand
TCGGCATCGAGTTTTTCAGACTGGCAGAGACCCCCGTTCTGCTCGCCATTCCCCTGTTCACTTTTGCAGGTTACCTGTTGAGTGAAGGTAACGCGCCGAGTCGTCTGGTCAGGCTGACCCAATCCCTGCTCGGCTGGATGCCGGGGGGCATGGCGTTTGTTGCGCTGATCGCCTGTGCCCTGTTTACCGCCTTCACCGGTGCTTCCGGTGTGACCATCGTGGCGCTGGGCGCCCTGCTCTATCCGGCATTGAAACAGGCCGGTTACAAAAAGAGTTTCAGCCTCGGCCTGGTAACAACCTCAGGCAGCCTGGGCCTGCTGTTCGCACCGGCCCTGCCATTGATTTTGTATGCGGTAGTAGCCCAACAGCTGGGTATCGGTGGATCGATCACAGTGGACGATATGTTTCTCGCCGGCATCCTGCCGGGACTGCTGATGCTGTTCATCCTGATGGCCTGGGGACTCTACTCCGGTCGCCATCTGCAACTCACCCCCTTCTCCTTTGCGGAAGCCCGCAGCGCAATCAAAGATGCCGCATGGGAACTGCCCTTGCCGGTAGTCCTGCTTGGCGGTATCTACAGTGGCTACTTCGCCATCTCTGAAGCGGCCGCCGTTACCGCGCTCTATGTTCTGTTTGTTGAAATGGTGATCCATAAGGAGATCTCGTTTCGACAACTGCCCCGCATCATGCATGAGGCGATGCTACTGGTCGGTGGCATCCTGGTCATCCTCGGCCTCTCCCTGGCATCCACCAACTACATGATCGACAGCGATGTACCCGGTGTGCTGTTCAGTTGGCTGCATGAGCGGGTACACGATCCGCTCACCTTTCTGATCCTGCTGAATATCTTCCTGCTGATCCTCGGCACCATGCTGGATATCTTTTCCGCTCTGGTACTGATGGTGCCACTGCTGCTGCCGGTTGCGGTGGAGTATGGCATCGACCCCGTCCACTTGGGCATCATTTTTCTGGCCAATATGCAGATCGGTTATTTCACCCCCCCGGTGGGCATGAATCTGTTCATCGCCAGTTACCGGTTCGGTAAACCGATTGCCGAGATATACCGCGCCACCCTTCCCTGGTTTCTGCTCCTTTTTGGCGCGGTATTGGTGATCACCTACTGGCCCTCACTCTCTCTTGCCCTGTTGAACCGGAGTTGAGGCAAGCCTCTACCCCAAAACTCAAACAGTGCCAGTCCCAGCAGGATCAACCCGGTACCCAACCAGACCCGCTGATCGATCTGCTCACCGTTGAGCCACTGCCCGGCCAGCAGGGCGAACAGCGGAGTGATCAAGGTGATCAGTGCGACCTTGGTGGTCTCCACACTCTTCAAAATATAGAAGTAGAGGGCAAACCCAAGCACCGAGCCGATGACCCCCAGATAGACGATCGACGCCAGCGCCCGCTCGCCAATCACCTGAGGCCAACTCTCACCCTGAATGAACCAACTCAGCAGGAACAGGGGTACCGCCACCAGCAGACCGCCCGCAGTCACCACCAGTCCATGCAGTTGAGCATCGATCCGTTTCACCCAGACCGCACTGGCGGAATGGGTTATCACTGAGACCAGCATGCCAAACAGACCCAGCGCAAATTCAGGACCCGCTTTGATACCGACACTAAAGATGGTGACCAGACCGGAGAGTGAGATTAATACAGCTACCAGTCTGGAAGCGTCCATGCCTCTTTCGTTCAGCCAATAACGGGCCATCAGACCGGTAATGATCGGCGACAGTCCGAAGATGACCGAGATCCAGCCAGATGGGATGTACTGTGCAGACCAGTAGACCGAAGTCATCGCGATGAAGATACCCAGACCAGCTGCCATATAGGTGTGTCGCGCCGTCTTGTGCCATGCCAGTCGCAGTCCGATCAGGCGCAGCAGGAGCAAGGCCAGCACC
>JAEPDS010000145.1 GCA_016842065.1 Candidatus Thiodiazotropha sp. 'RUGA' | reverse complement strand
CCGGGTTTTTAGTCTCTGCATTAAATAATAGAATTCCCCCTCCTTGTGATGGCTCAGGAGTTTCACGCACCGAGCCGAATTGATTGGTTTGACTTATCAGTCAGGTCTTCTACCGGGATCTGAATCAATACCTTGAACTGACTCCCCCGATTACTGGCTGTCGAATCACGCCGGTGAAGGTGTCGTTGAAAGAGGTCTGGCTGTTTGACTATGGGGATGTTGTTATGAAGACCTCGATCATTGTTCTGTTGCTGCTGTTTCCTGTTGTTACCTCACAAGCTGATTGGCGGGAACAGGGTAGTCCGTCAGATCAACTGGCAAATCTTGTTGAGCTGGTGCATGGAACTTCCCACTGGATGTTTGAAATTGGTGAGCGCTACAAGAATCTCTACTGGGCGGCAAAACAGGGGCGCTGGGAGTTTGCTCAGTATCAGGTGGAAGAGATTGAGAAGCTGATCAAGGTTGTTCAACTGGCCAGGCCGAAAAGGGCTGAAACAGCACAGGAGTTTCTTGAGATAGGCGTTCCAATTATCAGTGATGGGGTGGCATCCAAAAACTGGGATACCTTTAAACCGGCATTCGCAAAGCTGAATCAGGCTTGCATGACCTGTCATGGTAAGAACGACCATGCCTTTATTACTTTACCTGTTGAACCGGCCAGCGCCAGCAGTCCTGTCCTGAACCTGCCTGACTGATAACTTTTAATGTCGTCCTTGGTGTGACCGATATTTCCGGTTATGACTTAGAGTAGAAGGGCAGACTCCACCTCTTTTTTTATGCTCATAATTTCGTCAAAGGGATTGTTTAACGGTTGCGGGTTGCAGCCTTAACCAATCTTCAAAACTGTTTGTCCCTGCTGCTAGGAATGGTTGTATTGATTTAAAACTATTTAAAGATCAACTGTATCTCTACGACAGATTAACCAAGCGCCAAAAAGAATCCCGCATGCCTTGAGAGCAACTGGTGCGATGGATCTGGGTTAAACAATTAAATACTGAATTGCTGTTATTGGAAATCAGACAGGCTTGGGAATCTAATGGTGTTCAAATAGATGTCTATACGGTAGAGCTGATCGGAATGGTGCCAAAGGCCTTAAGTAGAGCGATCAGTGAATACTGAGGTCTGCAAAAATAGACTCAATTAAAGTTTTACGAAAAACAGTCGAGTAAAAAATGGAGATTACAAATCAAGCTCGAATATCAACGTAAAACTGATCGATGGATTCGACTTATAAAAACTGAATTCCGATACATCCTTAATCAGTATCGGTTGAACAGTATTAAATATAATTCACCAAGGAGATTCTTAGATGAAATCTGTAGCCAAGAGTACCTTAGTATCACTTTGTCTTTTATTTACCAGTTCTGCGTTTGCAGTCGACCTGCCTGTCAAAACGGATAAAAGTTATGTATCGCCAGCCACAGTTGCCGGTGCCACCACCGTGGACAGTGCCAAAGCCCACGAACTCTGGAAAGCCAGAGCTTGGTTCATCGATCCCCGCAAGCCGGAGCAGTACGAAGCCGGTCGTATCCCTGGTGCATTGAATATCGAGTACGATCCGGGTACTCCGAATCAACAATTGACAGCAGACTCATTGGCTGCGGAAGTTCCAAAGGATGAGGCGGTTGTCTTCTACTGCAATGCGGAGGGCTGCGATCGCTCCAGCTGGGGTGCTGCCTTGGCCGTAGAGTGGGGTTGGAGCAAAGTCTATTACTACAGGGACGGCTTTCCTGGCTGGACAACGGCCGGTTACCCGGTTGAGTGATACCGAAGCGGTACGCTGGGAGTGAATCCCGGCGTGCCATGACAACTGTAAACCATCGGGTTGAAGTTACCTTCGGAGACCTCGGATGACATTGCTAAATCGACTCTCGCTCAAGCTCAGGCTGACTCTTGTGATCGGCCTGGCGACGCTGATTTTTACC
>JAEPDS010000144.1 GCA_016842065.1 Candidatus Thiodiazotropha sp. 'RUGA' | reverse complement strand
GCTGGGCGGAATCCTGCCTGGAAGTGGCACCGCAGCAGGCGATCTGGCTCGGTTGGTCACTTGGTTCAATGGTAACCCTGGAGGCGGTGCTGCAGGCGCCAGAGCGGGTCAATGGGGTATTGGTGATTGCCGGAATGCCAAGATTTGTTAGCGCAGAAGATTGGCCCCATGCCATGAAGTTGAAAACCCTGGAGCAGTTCATCGAACTGCTGGGTGATGATATGAGCCGGGCGTTGGAGCGGTTTCTGGCCTTGCAGATGCTGGGCAGCGATATGGCGGTGGAAGTGATACGTGGTCTCAAAAGCAGGCTGCAGGAGCGCCCCGATCCCGATCCTGAGGCGTTGCAGGCGGGTCTCGAGTTACTCAAACATTGTGATCTGCGCGAACGGTTGAAGGGCATCACCTGTCCCACCAGCTGGATCTATGGCGGTCGCGATACCCTGGCGCCCAGCGGTGCCTCGGAGAACCTCCGGCAATGGCTGCCTGAAGCCAGCACACATACCATAGCGCGGGCCGCCCATACCCCCTTTCTCTCCCATCCGTTGGAGACCGAAAAACTGGTATTGGAGAGTCTGGAGGCGATGGTATGAGTGTCGAAACCACCGCGATGATCGACAAACGTCAGGCGCGTGCCGCCTTCTCCCGTGCGGCGCCACACTATGATGAGGTGGCCGAGCTGCAGCGAGAGATCGCCGGGCGGATGATCGAACGTCTCGCCTACATCCGCCATCAACCCGAGGTGGTGCTGGATGTTGGTGCCGGAACCGGGGATGCCACCCGTGCGCTGGGTAAACACTATGCGAAATCACGGGTCATCGCACTCGACTTCGCTCTGCCGATGTTGCAGCAGGTGCGTAAGCAGGGCGGTTGGTTTAAACGGGCTCCCTGTATCTGCGGTGATGCGGAGCAGCTTCCCCTGGCAGATCAATCTGTGGATATGATCTTTTCCAATGTGGCGCTGCAGTGGTGTAACGACCTGGCGGGAACCATGCGGGAGTTTCTGAGAGTGCTGCGACCCAATGGCATGTTGCTGTTCTCAACCTTTGGTCCCGATACCCTGAAAGAGCTGCGCACAAGCTGGTCGGCGGTGGATGGCTACAGCCATGTTTCGCCATTTGCCGATATGCACGACATCGGGGATGCGATGCTGCATGCCGGGCTGGCCGAGCCGGTTGTGGACGTGGATCGAATCTCCCTCAGTTACGATGACGTGCCCTCCCTGATGCGCGACCTGAAGACCCTGGGCGCGCATAACGTTACCGCGCAACGAGCCAAAGGATTGACCGGAAAAGGGCGCATGCGTGCCATGATTCAGGCCTACGAGCAGTTCAGGGTTGATGATAAACTGCCGGCCAGTTACGAAGTGGTCTATGGTCACGCCTGGGCTCCGGCAGAAACCGGAGCTGCGACGGCGTGTCGTGTTCCACTGCATCAATTGGATCCCCGGGACAGGTAGTAAGAGAGATGGCAGGTCTATTCATAACAGGTACGGATACCGGCTGCGGCAAGACAGAGGTGACCCTCGGTTTGATGCACAAGCTTCAGCAGCAGGGTGAGCAGGTCGTCGGCATGAAACCGATCGCCTCGGGGGAAGCGGATACCGATCTGGGACTGCGTAATGAGGATGCGTTGCGTATCCAGGCCCAGTCCAGTCTTGAAGTTCCTTATCAGCAGGTCAATCCATTCGTTTTTCAGCCAGCGATCGCGCCCCATCTGGCCGCCCTGCAGGCCGGTGAATCGATCGACATCAGTGACATCGTGGACGGCTACCAAAGCCTTGCTGAGGGGGCTGAGCATGTTCTGGTGGAGGGGGTTGGCGGATGGCATGTACCGCTGGGTGAACAGGATACGCTTGCCGACCTGGCGCGAGCTTTGGAGTTGCCCGTGGTGATGGTTGTCGGTATGCGTCTGGGGTGCCTGAATCATGCCCTGATGACCG
>JAEPDS010000143.1 GCA_016842065.1 Candidatus Thiodiazotropha sp. 'RUGA' | reverse complement strand
GTCGCTCATTTGGAACAACCAAACTTCGCTCCTCGCGCCTTGATTGGCGCTTTTTCAGGCGCAACAGGGCGCATTGGATTAGTGTTAACAGGCCCTAGTTACATGAAGTTGTTGGATCAACTAAATTGAACGTTATTAAGCGTTTACCAATAGACAGTTTTTAATGTCCATGTTGTTATACCCAATCAGACACCTCCATCACCATCCTCAACAACGCAGACTGGTCTGCCGGCCACAGAGCTCGTTACGCAGTGATAAAAACATGCAGCGGATCAGTACTCGACTGTAAAGCATGACAGATGATTATGCTGCTGAAGATATGGCAGCAGGTTTCATTAATAGTTTCACTGATCACGCCTTTGAGAGTCTGAATCAACAGCTTCGCGACTCTACGCTGCCCAGTTTTATACAGGATCAGTTACGTGACACGTTAAAAGAAAACGGCTCAATATCGAACATTACGGCATCGCCGGATTGTCGCCGCATGACGGATTCTCTCTGCAAGGAGTTTCTGCCACTGCAAAACCAGCCTGCTGGTGTAACTCTCAAGAAACCCTCTATGCTTAAGATCAATACTCTGCAGAACAGCTGGTCGTGGCAACGCACACTCAACCTCATTTACGAAAAGATGGTATTCAATCTAATCGGCAGTGGCACAACCCAGGAAGCCAATGAAAAAACCATCAGTTGGCTGGCAGTGATCTCAGGCTCGATTGCCGCCATACAGATTCAGTATCTGCAGGCCGCCATGGATAACCTCAACACCATGCAGGAGAATGTCAGCTTCTCATATAAGAGCCAGGAGGCACTGGATACCATGACCTGCGATGAGAGGGATTGCTATATCAAGTTGCGGGATGGCCGGCGTAGAAAGTTCATTACCGCCCAATCACACTACCGGGCCAATCTACACCTGTTTCAACTGGCTACGCAGATGTTGAGTACACTCTTCAGCCTGTTCAGCAAGCCCTGCCGATATCGCACAAGCTAAACCCGCAACCCCTGCACCTCATGACCGGCAAACTCGATCACGCATGGCGACCAGAGTGACTGCGCCAAGCAGCAAGTTAAGCAGCCACAACAGACCACCGCCACCAGGACTATCGAATTTTGTCGCGCCGCCCGCATCGGTAAACAGGGTACCATGCTGCAGCGTTGTGCCATCCAAAGGTTTGCAGTCACTGGCGATCTCCTGTGAACCACCTTGAATCGAGAAGTTCTGCCCGGACAGATTGAAAAACAGACTATCGGCACAGGCCAGCATCACCCGTCCCTGTTGCAGGGTAACATCGGGCAAGTCAATCAGTGCGGCACCCGTGTTGGGATAACGCCCCAGGTTGAGAATCGCCATTCCAGGATCATGATAATCGCAAAAGTTAACGGGGGGATCGCTTGCATCGAGACTCATCAGTGAGATCAATACTTCAGGACAGTTTTGATCCGTACCACCGGTCGACCAGTTGATCGACTGACTGGAACCACTGTTGAATCGACCGCCGTTGTTGAGTGAACCACCGGTAACCTGAAAGCTGCCGGAACTGTCGTCCACATTGATCACCAGATCGTCACTGGCCACGCCGGATTCGCCATCCCGCACGGTGAGTCTGAAATTGAGCTGACGACTGCTGGTCGGCAAGGTTTCGCCGATATCCTCAGCGCCGGCCAACAGGGTAGTGAGTCTCGGCAGGTAGCGATTCGGCGTGGTGATTGGCAGAAAGGAGCGAAACAGCGGATTGTTCTGCTGATCGATGTCCGTACCAATGGTATCCGCGTCGGTGGCACCTCCCTCACCTCCGGCATCCATCTCATCCCACTGATAAGAGATGCTGTCCTCATCCGGATCCTCAGCCTGCCCGGTGAGTCGAAACGGAGTTCCGGCAGGAATGGTATGCACACCATCCTCGCCAACGTATCCTGCATCGACCATCGGCGCCCGGTTGCCGGTGGAAACCAG
>JAEPDS010000142.1 GCA_016842065.1 Candidatus Thiodiazotropha sp. 'RUGA' | reverse complement strand
TGGTTTGAGTAGTTACTCACATGGTGTTTGGAATGACCGGTCTGTCATCCTGGGGGATAGTGTTCACTATCTGCATGGTGATTCACTCTATTCATCAAATCTGCCGGCGAGGGAGTAACGGATTCAACTGGCGTGCTTCACCGCTGCACCGGGAGGTGCAGCGGTATCAAGCAGCATTGGCGGATCGATCGGATAGCCATACCAATCTAAGGACAGAGAGTGATCAATGGATAGGATGTCTCGTTATAAATGCTATGCAGTGATTCTGTTTATCATGCTCTCCGGATGCGGCGGTGGGTCCGGAGAATCGATCAACCTGGAAGAGCAACCGGCCAACCCTTCAACACTGCCCTTGCTCTCATCGGGCGGTCACATCAGCCTGTTTAAATCGTTCAACGCAGAACAGCCGGCGGTTACCGACACGGCAATGCAAGCGCGTTGGAATGATGCGCTGAACCAGGGTATGGATGTGGCCAGAATTCAGATCGACTGGGCCGATCTGGAGCCTCAACCGAATCAATACAATACAGACCTGTTGTTGGAAGAGCTGATGGAGATGCAGCAGAGCGGACTTCAGGCCTTTGTTCTGCTATCGACCATCGACAGTGAAGGTTACACACTGCCTCAGGATCTTTCGGACGAAGACTCCGGGACCAAACTGGTGAATGGGATCCAGTTTGACGATCCGCTCATCACCACACGCTTTGAGAAACTGCTCGATTGGCTTGTGCCAATGGTCGTGGAGTATGGTGGATGGGTGCTTGCTGTGGGCAATGAACCGGGCAACTTCCTGATGGACTACCCGGAAGCAGAGAGATCTGTCGTCAATTTTCTGCGTAGCGCAAGGCTTCATGTGCGAACCCTGGATGAGCGGCTCGCGGTAACCATGACACTGGCCTATGAGAATCAAGCGATGGGTTCCGGTTTCCACAGCTCTCTGCTGGCAGAGGTTGATGTAGCCAGTTATAACTACTATGCAATCAATCCCGATCTCTTTTTTGAAGGTGATCCATCGACTGTCAATCGGGAACTGGATGCAATGTTGAACGCTGCCGGTGACAAGCCGGTCATCTTTCAGGAGTTAGGGGCATCTGCCGGGTATGAGGAGACGGATTCACCGATGAATGCCTCATTGAATCGACAAACAGATTTCTTTGATGCTTTTTTCAACAGGATGTCCGAGGAACAGAGGATCAGGGTGGCGGTGATCTTTCAGCTGGTCGACTGGGACCCGGATCTGGTGGAGAGCGAATATGCCGAGGCACTACGCGCGGATGGCCTGCCCGAGGATATGGTGCAACGCTTCTCTGAGTCCTATGAAACCATGGGGCTGATCCGCTATGCAGATGGGAGTTCACGCCCTGCATGGAATCGGGTACTGCAAGGGATCAGTCACTTCTCTCAGGCTCAGTAGCAAACTCTGATGCCCTGGTTCTTCAGCATAAGATCGCCGTACTGAATCAACTGCCTTTCACTCTCTCTTTACGCTGCAGAAGCGGTTCCAACAGATCCATTGGCAGAGGAAAAACCAGTGTGTGGCTCTTGTCACCGGCCACCTCGGTGAGCGTCTCCAGGTATCTGAGCTGAATCGCCTGGGGTTGTTCGGCGAGGATTTTCGCCGCCTCGACCAGTTTTTCGGCCGCCTGCTGTTCGCCTTCCGCATGGATCACCTTGGCGCGTCTCGCCCGTTCCGCCTCGGCCTGGCGGGCAATTGCCCGGATCATACTGTCGTCCAGATCCACGTGCTTGATCTCCACATTGGAGACCTTGATTCCCCAGGTGTCGGTCTGTTGGTCGAGGATATTCCTTACATCGTTGTTGAGTCGTTCCCGTTCTGCCAGCATCTCGTCCAGCTCATGCTGGCCGAGTACGGAACGCAGAGTGGTCTGGGCAAGCTGACTGGTAGCCGCCATATAGTCCTCAACCTGGATGATCGCCCGCTCCGGATCGAGTACGCGGAAGTAGACCACCG
>JAEPDS010000141.1 GCA_016842065.1 Candidatus Thiodiazotropha sp. 'RUGA' | reverse complement strand
TGGGGTTTTGCCATTTCTACTGGCGGCTGCGGGTTTACACATTACGTCAGGTGAGTTTGATACTTTTTTGCGCACGCTTTCCTTGCCTATGGCGCAGTGATCCTGAGTTTTATTGGCGCCGTACACTGGGGCTTTATCTTAAAGACTGAACAGGTTGAGCAGGCAGGAAAGCTGCTTGCGATAGGCGTGATCCCTTCACTGGTTGGCTGGGGTGGGCTGTTACTGCCGCCGTTGTATACACTGATCCTTTTTACTTTCGCGTTTCCGTCATTGTTTGTTTACGAGCGGTTCACTCAAATCGGTTCACTGTTGCCGGAGTGGTATATGAAGCTACGGCTTCAGTTGACGATAATCGTGACGCTGCTGCACATTGTGGCATTACCAGGAGTGGCCTGATGGCCCTTATAAAGAAAGAGAAACCCGGTCCCGGTCAGGAATCCGTTTGGGATTATCCACGACCACCGGCACTGCGACGGTGCGACAAGCGTGTGCGTATCATACTTGATGGTCAGATACTGGCTGATACAGATGCTGCACAGTGTGTGCTTGAGACCAGCCATCCGCCGACCTACTATCTGCCACCGGCAGATATCGATTTGCAGCGATTACAGAAAGCCATCGGCAGCAGTTTTTGTGAGTGGAAAGGCGTCGCCAGCTATTACGATATCGTCAGTAACGGCAAGGTTTATGAGCGTATTGCCTGGACCTACCATGAACCAACTTCAACTTTCGCGGCATTGAAGGACCATGTTGCCTTCTATGCCCATGTCATGGATGCGTGCTATGTTGGCGATGAGAAGGCCACGCCACAGCCCGGTGATTTTTATGGCGGCTGGATCACGTCCGACTTGGTTGGGCCGTTCAAAGGTGAACCCGGGTCCATGGGCTGGTAATGAGACCTCTACTGTTCAACAAAGCGGGTTTACTGCTGCTTGCCGTGTTGTTAGTGGCATTCACAAAGTGATGCCGGCGATGCAGTTAGTGACCTCGCCCTACCGCTGATTCGGAGTAGTTATAATCCCATTGGGTTTTTTGCGCTGCTCTGGTCAAGATCGGCGTTTACAATCTGATGCGCAATTCGATGTGTCTGGGTATGGCGGTGGTTTTAATCGGTGCGTCTATCGGGCTTATCCACACGCTAAACCAGTAAAAAGACGAGTAGAAAGATGGATAAAATAGATCACATTGCTGTTCAGGTTGAAGACGTGAAGTCTGCTGTAGACTGGTACTGTAACCAGTTTGATGTAGAGGTCACTTATCAGGATGAAACCTGGGCCATGTTGAAGTTCGACAATATCTCCCTTGCCATCGTTGTGCCCGGTCAGCATCCGCCACACTTTGCAGTCCAAAATCAGCAGGCTGAAGAATACGGTGAGTTGACCACCCATCGTGATGGTACTGAGTTGATCTATATCAACGATCCGTTTGGTAACGCGATAGAAATTATCAAGACCTGACTGGGTCAGTCTTCGTGACGCATAGCGGTTTCCATTCGTATATGCATATGAAGCCATATCTGTCTGAAAACTGTCCGCAATGTGGACGACCATTCAACTGGCGGAGTAAATGATCGAAGGATTAGGGTAATGTCACGTGCTGCTCGGAACGCTACTCAGCACCGAAGAAAAAACAGACTAGCGAACAGGCCAGTCAATTTCTTGATGGTATGACATCCGGGTTGATGAGGGAGAGCTGAAGATCAAGCTTAAAGAGTAGTCGGTGCCTTAAATCAGCAACTTAGTCCCAAGAGATTGGTCGGTAACTTGGTGTGATGTTTATGGTTCTGCCACACAAGACCCATCACATTCGGGACCAGAGTACCGCTCCTGTTTAAGACTCAAGTGACTGGACAAGGTGGCTCAAAGAGTATATTTTCAAACGGTTGATAATTAGGGATTTAGCGTGAGCGACAGGGAGGTGTTTATTTTTCCAAGATTCCCTCCTACCATATCTTTCCGCAATCTCCAAGAGTGAAATGCTCGTTGGTTCAGGGCAGGT
>JAEPDS010000140.1 GCA_016842065.1 Candidatus Thiodiazotropha sp. 'RUGA' | reverse complement strand
AACGAAAGCGCAGTATGCTGCGCATTTGGCCTCAATCCGGCAAAGGGAAAAAGTATCACCGGTGATCGACCGGATCAGCTTTGACAACCAATCTCCACTGAGCACAGATGTGCTGCGAGCGAACATTTCAGCAAGCAAGGGCGACCAACTGGATATCGCGAAACTGGAGGAGGAGATCAATCAGCTTTATGGCATGAACATCTTTGGACGGGTTGATTACAATCTTCTTCAGAAGGAACAAGAAAACGAACTGAAGATTCGTGCAACAGAGAAGGAGTGGGGACCCAACTACTTAAGATTCGGCCTGACCATGGAGACCAATTTTGATGGATCGGGAATTTTCAATCTTGCCTCAAGCCACACGATGACCCCGATAAACAGCATGGGAGGCGAGTGGCGTACAGAATTGCAGATAGGCCATGAGCAACGGATCACCACAGAACTGTACCAACCCCTAGACAATCATCTCAGATACTATTTTCGAACCTTACTTGGTTATTACGAAACCCACGCCGGGGTATTTGAATCCGGTCGACAGGTGGTTGACCTGAATGTTAACTATTCCAATTTCTTACTAGCGGGTGGGCGTCAATTTGGCAATTGGGGCCAACTCGAGATTGGCGCATATGCCGGTACAGGTGATGTAAGCCCCTATATCGGTGATCTGTCAACCTCATCGGAAGACATCAATTTCGGCACCTGGGTAGTAACTTTTACCTACGATCAATTGGATAGTATAAATTTTCCCCGTGATGGGCTGATGGCGAACATCTCCTGGTCTGCCAGTAGGGATGAGCTTGGAGCAGAGGATGAGTATGACACATTCAATATCAATGGCCTGTGGGCTTCTACCTGGAATAAGAATACCTTAATGCTGTGGGCCGGTGCTGCTGGCGTGACCAATACAGATGAACCGGTAAACAATGGGTTTTCCATCGGTGGACTGTTCAATCTCTCCGGCTATCATGAATCGGAACTTGCCGGCCGTTACGCCGGACTCATACGCTTTATCTATTTACGAGAACTGGGTGAAAGTCGGTCGGTTTTGAAAATACCAGTCTATGCAGGAATCTCGCTCGAGGCTGGAAATGTATGGGATGATCGGGATGATATTGCCTTTGATACCCTAAGAACGGCAGGCAGCCTCTCCCTATCGATGGATTCACCGCTTGGCCCAATATACCTGGCAAGGGGTTTTGCAGAGAATGGCCGTACCGAGAACTACCTGTACCTGGGTCGTACCTTTTCGTTCTTCTGATTGGCTGGCTACTCAGTTGAACCAGCTAATATTACGCGATTAAACGCCGCCGGTAGCCGGAACCACCATATTGCCAGCATTTGGCCGTTTACGAATCGGCGGGGGCCCCGCCTCCAGGCTCGCCAGTGTCATGGGACCGACGATGCCATCGACCACCAATCGTCGGCTTGCCTGATACTGCTTGACCCGACTATCGGTCTTCGGCCCAAAGATACCATCGACCCAGAGCGGGGGAGGGGGCGTTCGCGCGTTCAGCAGATTCTGCACATAGGCAACGGCCAGACCTGAGGTACCTCTTTGCGGATACTTTTTTCTACCATAGTGCTGCTGGTTTCCTTTATCCCCCAGGTCGGGCAAGTCGGCTTTTTCCATCGCGTCTCTCCTCGCAGGTTTCGATTGTTTTTGTCAGCCAGCAAAGCTTAGAGGCAAAACAAGCAGACGTGTTAGAGCTGCAACAATTATCTTCTTGTGTAGTTTAAGCTGAAGATCAGTTCAGCCCTGCAGAGCACGTTGTCAGCCTATGAATGTTAATAATATATGATGACGTTCAATAATGAAGGTGAACAAAACACCGGGGAAATTGCGTAATATTTACTTTTTAAGCTAATAATCCCGGGATATTCAGGATCTCTTCCTGATCGATCCGAGGGGAAGGCATGCTGCGTCCATTCAAGCAGACCTTTTGAGCTGGAAAAATCGTTCAGTCACTACTTGCACCAGCGATCAACATCCGCCTTCAACC
>JAEPDS010000139.1 GCA_016842065.1 Candidatus Thiodiazotropha sp. 'RUGA' | reverse complement strand
CTGTTTATCTACGCCGCAAAAAGAGTTGAGCGTGAAACTACAGAGAAAGCGTGGTCTGTAGCATCCGTGTCTGTGTAGAGAGAGTATCTGAACATCTGCCAGTTACTCCAATTGGGTTCGGGTATTTACTGTATGTCAAAAGGTCAATGAGACGTTCTGTCTTATTAGCAACCCCTTGCCTCACATCTGAATGTCCATTGGTTGAGATGCAGCAAACCGATTAACAAATTCACTCAGAAACAGTATTGAATCCAACCCGCAAAACCCTGCGTATAGGTAACTGAACGCAGCAATTTCTGCGAATCAAAATTGAAAAACAGAGGAAAAACACCATGAACAAAATCGTACTCACAGCAGCAGCCATGTTCCTTTCTAGCAACCTCTACGCCAGGCCATTCGACCTTTGACGCGCAGTGGTTTATTCGATAATCCCTTGCTAAGACCGATCCTGCAACGTATTGGTGCGGTACCAATCTATCGTCGAGACGATCCGGGGGTTGATGTCAGTAAAAACAGGGACACCTTTGAAAAATGTTACGGACTGCTTGCAAAAGGGGAGACCCTGATTATCTTTCCCGAGGGGCAAAGTCACGATGACTCCAAGTTGTCTGCGTTAAAAACGGGGGCGGCACGCCTGGCTTTAGGAACGATTGAAATGACCGGTGTCGAACCCGCCGTCATTCCAGTCGGTCTGACCTTTCCGCAAAAGGGTCAATTCAGAAGTGCCGCATTGGTGCAGTTCGGCAAGCCGATCGAACTGACATTTCCTGCAAATCTTACCGATGAGCTGAAAGCTGCCGAACTCACCGAAAGAATCAGACTGGGCCTGACATCGCTCACGATGAATGCAGAGAGTTGGGAAGAGATTCATCTGGTCAACCGGGTAGAGCGTTTTTTCGCCTTGCGTAATGGCAGATACCATCGACGAAATCTGCAACAACGATTTCGTGCCCAGCAACGCATCATCGATGCACAAAAGCTGCTTAGAAACTATGAGCCTGACCGGGTGAGGGCACTGATTATCCAGCTCAAACATTTCGAACGGATCTGCCACTATTGCGGGGTCAAGGATTATCAGCTTTCGATCGATTACAAGCCTACTTTGATCGCGCTCTATGTTCTAAGAATGGTAGGGATGGTGATGGTCGTGTTCCCGATTGCGCTTTGGGCTATTCTCAATAGTTATATCCCGTACCAGATGACTCAATACTTAACACGCCATTTCGCCAAGGGAACCAATCAATACGATACCGCCCAAATGGTATTGGGATTGATCTGTTTTTCATCCGTGTGGAGTCTGCAGATCTATCTGATCTTTGAATATTTCGGTTGGCAGTGGATGTTGACCTATATCGTGACACTGATTCTCAGTATTGCAGTACTGTTGATGGTGCGCGGAGAGAAGCAGAGGATTATGGAAAACATCCGGGTATTTGTTCTGTTTCTGAGAAAACGTGACCTAAAAAACTACCTGCGGAAAAAAGGCGGGCACTGGAAAAGGAGTTGGCCAGAATGGTCAGGATAGCCAATCGGCTCTCAAACCACTGAATCAACCCCATGTCGATCAAATGAGAAGAGAGCTACATTTTGTCGCAGCACTGCTGTTGCTGTTACCGACACTCACACCGGCAGACACAGGCGTGGGCGATTGCGCCATTCTTCTGCACGGCATGGGACGCACCTCCCAGTCGATGAGCTTGATCGAGGATGCGTTAATCGCGCAGGGATATAGGGTATGGAATGAAAGTTACCCGAGTCTGACCCAGAGCCTGGAGGTATTCACCAAACCGATGGTGGAGTCGGCCATTCGATACTGTCGTGACAACCAGGCGGCATCCATCCACTTCGTCACACACTCCCTTGGTGGAATTATCGTGCGCTACTACCTGCAGAATCATCAGATTGACGATCTGGGCCGTATCGTGATGTTGGCGCCACCCAACAAAGGCAGCGAAGTGGCAGATGAGATGAAAGATGGATTTCTCTATCAAACCATCATGG
>JAEPDS010000138.1 GCA_016842065.1 Candidatus Thiodiazotropha sp. 'RUGA' | reverse complement strand
CGCATCAGTATCGCATCGGTCAAGGCATCCGTGATGGCGGCCAGGCTCTCTGCGCCGTTCAACATCGGTAGATAGTCGATGAAGATGATGTCGTTGGAAAGGGAGATTGGAGCAAAGCTGAAAAAAGAGAGGCGCCAGCGATTCAATATCCCGCCGGTACTGGACCAGTAGGATTGAACATCCGGATAACCATCCGGTGTGGACCAGAAGTAGGGCAGCTGCCCAAGAATCGCCTGGGCAAAAAAGTACAACTCTCCATGGTCTGCCGGATAGCCGGTATCCGGCGCCAGTGCGCGTACCAAACCGGCCAGAAACTCGCTGGGTCGGGTCAACTTTTGATCCGCATTCGCTTGCATGGCATTGCTGGCGAACAGGGCTCGAAGAGTCTGCTTGATGTCGCCTTGGCTGTTGCTGAATGCTTCGGCCACCTGGTCAATGATTGCCTGGTGCGGATCGTCACTGACAAATCTTCGGCACAACTTGGTGGCGATGAAATCTGCGGTTGAAGGGTGTGTCGCCAGCAGGTCCAGAATCTGCTCACCATCCTGCTGACCTCCACCAGCGGCAATCGTCTGATTCAATACCACTTTACTTTGCTGGTCGTGAATTGCGTCGTTGTATCTGAAGACGCCATACTCAGCTGTCCCGCTGTTAGGAAACTCAATTGTCCATCCGGTAAAACATCTGGCCACCTCTTTGATATCGGTCTCCGTGTAACCGCCATCAACACCAAGGGTGTGTAGCTCCATCAACTCCCGGGCATAGTTTTCGTTTGGTGCGCTGGCGAGGTTGTTATAGTTGTCCAGGTAGAACAGCATCGCCGGGCTTTTGGCTGAGGCATGCAACAGGTCACGAAAATTACCCAAAGCATGGGTGCGTATCACCTGCTGGTCATCTGTCGGTTTCAAGGTGGGCTCAAGACCATTGATCAGATGGATGTTGAAATGGTCAGTCCAGAACTCCACCATCACTTCATAAAGTTGGCGACGACTGAAGATCTGTCGATACTGGGTAGCCCCAATCATCTGCCTGACAATAGTTTCAATATTCTCCGGGAACCCGGCATAGAGTTCGTTCGGTGATTCGAATATCAGTGGAAAGCGGGTTTGAATCTCGCTTTCCAAATTGGCGTCGTCTATATTGAGATAGTCCAGTTGTTGCTCCAGGTATTGATCGATACCCAGATTGTTGATGCTCTCAAGCTGATCCCGATGCACCCCGAAACTTGTTCGCTTCAATACGCTATAGGCTGCGGAGGCTTGTGGAATCTCTGTTTCAACAGTTACGGGATCGTTTTCACTCTGTTCGTCATCCTCCTCCTCACTGCTTCCACAACCCGGCAGGGTGAATGCAAGCGCCGAATAGCCGAGTCCATTGGCCATCAGACTGAGAAATTCCCGCCGGTTGTGCAGATTTTCAATCGGCGCTGCCGTTATCATGTCATCGAGGTGGGAATTTGATAAAGACTTGCGTCTGGACATGGATCTATCTTTTTTTGCGGGCATTAACGACTGATCTGATTCTTACAACTGTAAAAAACCGTTGTTGATGAATCAATCACACTTCTTGAATGGTGAAGAATTACAATAATCGATAGATTCCTCATCAAGGATTTAATCAATAGATGCTGACCTCGGACAAAAATGCGGTTGGCTTCTATCAGGCGCTCGGATTCAGTCGGGCAGGGAATACAGAGTCAATGTGGATCTACGAGGGGCAGGACCACTGATTAAAATAAGTCCAAACAGTCTCTAGACGAATGGCACTTACTTAAGACAGTTGGGTGACCCTAAGCGATTAACCGCCAATAAACGCTAATCACCGCAAATTGCCGCAAAAAAATCTCACATAGAGGAGTCTAATGGCGTAGATTCGCGGTGATTAGCGTTCATTGGCGGTTTATTCTCTTTAGAAAAAGCGTGTCAGGGTGAGCTCTGCATAGTCATCCCGGCGCATGGAGTAGAGCGGGTCCTGTTCTGCGATATCCGACCATACACGGATTTGCGCACTGG
>JAEPDS010000137.1 GCA_016842065.1 Candidatus Thiodiazotropha sp. 'RUGA' | reverse complement strand
ATGGCGGCAGAGCGACTTGGGGCCAGCCTGGCAAACTGTCTGATGATCGGCGATCGACCGGATACAGACATTGCTGGTCCGCCAGGCTCGGTATGAAAACAGCCCTGGTGCGGACCGGTCGGTTTGCCCCGGATACCGATTATCCAGCGGAACTGCCCAGGCCGGATTGGGATATCAATTCACTCTCCGAGTTGAGTCAGATACTGTTTTGTTCTTAGATAGAGACTATGCGTGACATCATCACCCTGACAACCCACCAGCGTGAAGAGCTGGTTGATATCACTCCACAGGTCGAAACGGTAGTGCGTTCCAGTGGCGTACAGAACGGCCTGGTGGCACTCTATGCCCAGGGCGCCACCGCCGCCATCATGATCCAGGAGAACTGGGATGACAGTGTGCAGTGGGATGTTGTGGATCTGCTGCGTAAACTGATACCGAAAGGTGTCTGGCAGCATGATCAACAGGATGGCAACGGCGATTCCCACCTCAAGTCCGGTCTGGTAGGTCCATCTGAGACCATTCCTCTAATCGATGGTAAATTGGGGTTATCCCAGTGGCAGAATATCTTCTTTTGTGAATTCGATGGTCCGAGACGGGAGCGCAGGGTGGTGTGCACGATCCTGCAGAGTCACGATTGAGCAGACTGAATATTAACGGAGTGTCCTGATGTTTTCCGCAGATAACCTGGAGCCCTACTACCTCTCTCGGACCGATGTAAACCATCCATTGGCCAGCTGTTCAAAGTTTGGTTTAGAACTGGACGGTGCGAACTGGCCTTCGGTGGAGCACTACTATCAGGGCACGAAATTTGGGGAATCTGCACTGCGGGAGGAGATCAGAGAGGTAGACCATCCCACCAAGGCGCAGAAGCTGGCAGCGAAGAACAAACGATCAATTCGCAAAGACTGGAAACAGGTGCGGGAGGTGGTGATGACCCGCGCCATCTACATCAAATGCCGGACTCACCCGGAAGTGGCCGCTGCCTTGTTGGCAACCGGTGAACAGAAGATTATCGAGACCAGTCAGTACGACTACTACTGGGGCTGTGGCCGTGACGGGCGGGGACACAACACCTTTGGCAAGGTGTTAATGGCAGTACGTAACAAATTAAGGCAAGAGCAATCGGTTCAATAGGCTTGATTAAGATTCAGGTCAGCATCAACGGCAGAATCTCATCCAGCCAGCTGTCGATGCGTTGCTCTGTCAGCAGGTGCTGCAGATGTTGATCCAGTACCAGTCCGACAAACCGTCCATCCACCACCGACTTTGATTGGTTGAACTCGAACCCTTCAACCGTACAGCCACCGATCAGTTCAGCACCGGCTTGTTGCAGAGGCTGATGCAGAAGCATCATGCCATCGACAAACCGATCGGGATAACTCTCCTGATCGCCCAGGCCATAGAGGGCAATCTGCTTACCGGTTAAATCGGTTGATGTCAGCTGCGGCAGGAACTCCTCCCAACTGATCTCCTCGTTACCCGCCGCTTTTCCAGGCAGCCTGCCTTCACCATAGGTTGGTGTGCCGAGTATCAGCTTGTCGTAGGCAAGTAACTGATCCATCTCCACCCGGTTGATGTTGATCGGTTTGGCCGCCGGTTGATCCTCATACCGGGCATTGATTTTACGGGCGATCTTTTTTGCAATCAGTCGGGTCGTACCCGATTCCGTGCCGAAGAAGATACCGATCTTATGCATGCTGTTTCCTGTTTGCTAAACCTGATTGAAATAATCCTCAGAGAGCCTGAGCTAGGTCTATTCCGCCATCTGTCGTGTTCAGGCAAGTGGCTGTATCTGTATCAAACCACCTTGCGAGGATAATTCAGCTGGTGTCTTCGCCTTGATCGTCAAGGCGTGTAGGCTACCGTTGCTGATCTCCTCTTTGAACAGGGCCAGGATCGGTTGCTGACGTTTCAGAATGGAGACTCCGGTAAAGGCTTCGCTGACCACATAGAGTTCAAAGCTGCAATCCTCACCGGCGATATCAATGACCGCCTGCGGATGCAGCGTACGCACACGGGCGATGATCTCTTCCTCATTCATGGCTAACTCCTAATTCT
>JAEPDS010000136.1 GCA_016842065.1 Candidatus Thiodiazotropha sp. 'RUGA' | reverse complement strand
GTGACTAGTGCAACAATATGAAAATGTGCTAATATGGCGAGTTCAGTCTCGGCATAACCAACCTCGTCTCACAACAAGGTAGAAGATGAACCAGGAACAGCAGCAATCTCAATTGAAACAACTGATTGCAAAAGGTAAGGAACAGGGTTTCCTTACTTACGCGGAAGTTAATGATCACCTTCCTGAAGGCATCGTTGAGCCTGAACAGATCGAGGATATCATCAGGATGATCAATGACATGGGCATCACTGTCCATGAGTCCGCGCCTGACCTTGAAGACAACACCCTGAGTGACTCGGCTGTCACCACTGACGAGGATGCTGCAGAAGCGGCAGCCGCTGCTCTGGCCAGCGTAGACAGTGAATTTGGTCGCACCACCGACCCGGTCCGCATGTACATGCGTGAGATGGGCACCGTGGAACTGCTGACCCGTGAAGGCGAGCTGCGTATCGCCAAACGCATTGAAGAGGGCCTGAATCAGGTCTCTGCCGCCCTGGCCACCTTCCCTCCCACTGTCGATCTGCTCTGCACCCAGCTGGAGAAGGTTGAAGAGGGTGAGGCCCGTCTGGCGGATATCACCAGCGGTTTCATCGATCCCAATGAACCGGATGAGATCCCCACACCGGTACAGCCCCAGGCGCTGAAAGACAACGCCAACGGGGACAACGATTCAAACAACGATGATGACGACTCTGAAGATGACGAACCGGAGAATACCGGTCCGGATCCGGAAGAGGTCGCCGCCAAGGCCAAAGAGCTGCGCAAGCGCTATAACGCCCTCTGCACCTCACTGAAAAAGAACGGCCGGGCCAACAGTAAAACCCAGAAGGCAGTGGATAGCGTCTCCGAGACATTCCTCGAATTCAAACTGGTGCCCGCCACCTTCAATCTGCTGGTTGCCACCCTGAGAGACATCATCGAGCGCATCCGTAATCAGGAGCGCATCATCATGCATCTCTGCGTGGACAAGGCGCGCATGCCGCGTAAAGAGTTCATCGCCTCCTTCCCGGACAATGAGACCAACCTGGAGTGGATCGAAGATCAGCTCAACAGCGGCAAATCCTACGCGGAAGCCCTGCAAGAGCACAAAGAAGAGATTCTGCGCACCCAGAAGCGCCTGGTTACCATTGAAGCCGATTGCCAACTGAGCATCGGTGAGGTCAAAGAGACCAACCGCAAGATGTCGATCGGCGAAGCGAAAGCCCGCCGCGCCAAGAAAGAGATGGTCGAAGCCAACCTTCGACTGGTGATCTCGATCGCCAAGAAGTACACCAACCGGGGCCTGCAGTTCCTCGACCTGATCCAGGAAGGCAACATCGGCCTGATGAAGGCGGTGGACAAGTTCGAATATCGTCGCGGCTACAAATTCTCGACCTATGCTACATGGTGGATCCGCCAGGCCATCACCCGCTCCATCGCGGACCAGGCCCGCACCATCCGTATCCCGGTACATATGATCGAGACGATCAACAAGCTGAACCGTATTTCCCGTCAGATGATCCAGGAGATGGGCCGCGAGGCTACCCCGGAAGAGCTGGCGGAGCGCATGGAGATGCCGGAAGACAAGATCCGCAAGGTACTCAAGATCGCCAAGGAGCCAATCTCCATGGAGACCCCCATCGGCGACGACGAAGACTCCCATCTTGGCGACTTCATCGAAGATTCCGGCGTGGTATCCCCAATCGAATCGGCCACCGCCGAGGGACTCGGAGAAGCCACCCAGAACATGCTCGCCGGTCTCACCAGCCGCGAAGCAAAAGTATTGCGCATGCGCTTCGGCATCGACATGAACACCGACCACACCCTGGAAGAAGTTGGCAAACAGTTCGACGTCACCCGTGAGCGTATCCGTCAGATCGAAGCCAAGGCGTTGCGCAAACTGCGCCACCCTTCCCGCTCCGACAGACTCCGCAGCTTCCTCGATAACGATTAAATCCGGATTGGAGATAGGTAGCATCACCAGCTATACCGCCGGTGATGCGATCTGTTAGAATCCTGCCGTTTTCGGGCCCATAGCTCAGTTGGTTAGAGCAGGGGACTCATAATCCCTTGGTCCTAGGTTCGAGTCCTAGTGGGCCCACCAAAAATA
>JAEPDS010000135.1 GCA_016842065.1 Candidatus Thiodiazotropha sp. 'RUGA' | reverse complement strand
GCGATAGACGGCATCAAGGAGCTTTTCCAAATATTATTTGCGCCTGGGACCATTTACTATCTGAGAATCAACAACAAAGCGTCCCTGCCCATCGGTGAGATGCCTCACACGGTTGAGCAGGCGCTGCTGGCCTTGGATGGGAATTACGCCTGGACAGAGAAAAAAAGTGGGTTTCTGTTGAGGATTGCCAGTGGCTCGCAGCCCATGGGAAAAATTCTCATCGATGATCTCGCATTCCCTGAACATGTTAAGCGATATCTCAATCTTGCCTTGGTAATATCCAATGTATGTGGACTCGTCATCGAAAATGCACGTAATCGGAACAGATTGCTGGAAGCGGAAAAGATGGCTTCGCTGAGTATCGTGGTTGCTGGGGTGGCCCATGAAGTCAACACGCCATTGGGGGTCAGCATCGCTACGGCATCAACCCTGAGAAATCAGACCGACCGCATGGCCGGTAGGTTTCATGATCACACGATGACCCAGACGGATCTCCAGGGTTATCTGTCCAACACTGTGGAGGGAATGAATCTACTTGGAACCAATCTCGGGAGAATCTCGCTGCTGATCGATCGCTTTAAAGAGGTCGCGGTCGATGGCCAACAGGAGCGGTTTGAATCCTTCGATATTGTCCAATGTCTGTCAGACGTGGTCAGCTGTTTTGGTAATGACTTCGAGCAGCGTAATATTCAGTTATACATTACGCCAGATACGCCTTTGATGTTAAGAAGCTCGGCATCAGACTGGGTGAGCATCTTCAGAAGTCTTCTTGAAAATTCCCTCAAGCACGGCTTTTCGGGGCGATCAGCAGGTAATATCTTTATCACGATGACACGCCAGCAAGACGCGCTACTGATTGACTATCAAGACGACGGCAAGGGGATGGACCAGGAAACATTGAGCAGGTTGTTCGATCCATTCTTCAGCACCGATCTGAAAAGCGGCATGGGTTTGGGTATGCACCTTGTTTACAATTTGGTGACCCACCGGCTAAAAGGTTCAATTCAGTGTGAGAGCCATCCCGGCAAGGGTGCCGAATATCAAATCGAGGTGCCAGCGTGACTCCGAAAGACTCCTTTGATGGCCTGTTTGCCCCCGAGCCGAAAGAACAGCACCATTCGTTAGACAGGTTACCCTGGAAGATACTGCTGGTTGACGATGAGCCTGACGTGCATGCCGCGTTGAAGCTTGCCTTTCAAACGATTATCGGCGAGGGTCAGCCGGTTGAGGTCCTTGAGGCAGACTCAGCTGCCGAAGCGAAAAAGGTACTGTTACAGCATGACGATATCGCCCTGATTCTGTTGGACGTTGTCATGGAGAGCAACCAGTCCGGTCTGGAACTAGTTCAGTGGATTCGGGATGAACTTAAAAACCAGAGTATTCAGATCATCCTGGTCACTGGCCAACCGGGTTATGCACCGCAAAATGAGGTTATCACCCGTTACGAAATAAACGGCTACTTGCTCAAGTCTGAGCTGACCAACGAAAAGATATACACTGCTGTTCATACCTCGGTTCGGACTTATCAGAAGACCCGCCAGTTGGAACGGCAGCACAGGCAACTGGAGAGTTCCGAGAGACGATATCGTGACCTGTATGACAATTCCCCCGACATGTATGTTTCGGTGGATGCTGAAACCACTTTGGTCACGGATTGTAACCAGACCGTTGCCGATAAACTGGGTTACAGCAAGTCTGAGATAATCGGGCATCCAATTTTCAAGCTCTATTACCCGGATAGTCTTGAAGGTGCAAAGAAGACCTTCCACCGTTTTGTCACAATGGGCAGTGTGAAGAATGTTGAACTGCAGTTACAGCGTCGCGACAGTACGCCTCTCGATGTGGACCTCAATGTCAGCGCTGTGCGAGATGACAACGGCAAGATTCAGCATTGCCGTTGCTGTTGGATCGATATCAGCAGCCGCAAGAAGATGGAGAGTGATCTTAGGTTGGCGGCTAAGGTTTTTATTCACGCCAGCGAAGGCATCACCCTAACCGATGCGGATGGGAACATCCTGGATACCAACGCAGCATTCAGTCGTATCACTGGCTACGAGCGCGAGGAGGTGTTGGGTAAGAATCCCCGTATTCTAC
>JAEPDS010000134.1 GCA_016842065.1 Candidatus Thiodiazotropha sp. 'RUGA' | reverse complement strand
CTATAACACTGTTTCATCAACCTATGGGATTTACTTAACACTATGGCATCAACACCTGACGAGCTCACAGTCACCTATACGGAAGACGGCATCGATGTGGTCAAAGAACTGGACAAGGTTGTTCTCTCCAAGGGGGCCTGGACCACAATTATCTTCCGCTTTCAGGATTGGGATCGCGCCAAGCAGCAATACAGTGCCGACAAGTACACCATTCGACGCTACCAGAAGCGCAATGGTGAATACATGCAGAAGAGTAAATTCAACATCTCCAGCAAGGATCAGGCGAAAGGTATCATCGATGCCTTGCAAAAGTGGTCAGAAGAGTAACCTGACAACCCAGCTAAAAGAACACTGATCCATCAGTCCATCCGCTGAATAACCGCAAATGGACGCTGATCACCGCAAATTCCCGCGAACTATTTAGGGTCTGTTAACACTAATCTAATTGGCCCTAGCTGGATTGATTGAGTCGCAAATTTGTCATCTCGACCAATGACACGATGGCGGTGCAAGAAAACACCCGTCATGGTAGACATCCGTATCCCCCGGCAGTGCCGGGGAGACTGGCATTGGTTTTGCTGTGGCAGCGGTCTGAGCAGTTTTCAGACGATCCTATATGACCACGAAGGACACGAAGCACACGAAGATTTGTGTTTCTAAGATGAATATTTGTCTGGCCCCTTCGTGTACTTCGTGTTCTTCGTGGTAAAACAACAGTGGTTATTATTAACCCGGCAAGCAGATAAACCCCCGGCAGTGCCGGGGAGACTGGTATTGGTATTGTTGTGGCAGCAGTCTGAGCAGTTTTTAGGCGATTCTATATGACCACGAAGGACACGAAGCACACGAAGCTTTGTGTTTCTAAGATGAATATCTGTCTGGCCCCTTCGTGTACTTCGTGTTCTTCGTGGTAAAAACAACAGTGGTTATTGTTTACCCGGCAAGCAAATAAACCTCCGACTCTGCCGGTGCTGGTTTAACTTGATATTGGCGAATGTTTGCGGTGATTAGCGTGCATTTGCGGCCAACATAATCCTATCCAACTAAAGCGGCGCCACCTGCTCGGCCCAGGCCAGCAGGTCGGCAATCAATGCCCGCTTCTGTTCACTCAGCTCCGGATCCGCCTCCAGCTGATCCAGGGTCTGCAGGTAGAGATCCAGGTTGATGCTGCCTCCCCCCTCCTCCATCATCAGGCGTTCACTGCGATACTCCTCCCAGCGCTGGCGCTCCTCCTGATTCAGGGTTTCCGGCCAGTTTCTGGCCCGGTAACGGAACAGCATCTCCACCAGTCTTGGATCATCGAATACCGGCGGAAAATCGGCCAGGGTCTCAGGCTGCGACTCAACGATCTGATTCATTCGTTGTCGGTCACTGCGCGAAAAGAATCCTCCGGAGTAGATCGCCAGATCGGGATCGCTTACCGGCTCGAACTCACGCTGCCGATGGATCTGTTCGATGTCAGCCATGAAGCGGTCCGCCTTCAGCAGCGCCGCCCGATGCCGCTCCGCCTGGTCGAGGTCGATCTGCCAACGCTCCGCAGATTGCGGATCCAGGGTTTTGATCGGCACCACCACCGGACATTTATTGATGTGAATCGTCTTGATCGGCAACCGAGCCACATCTTCCGGGAGTTGATCTTTGGGTGTGAACAGACGTTGATGCAGGGTCTCCACATCGAGCGAGAACAGCGGCTCCGGATCGTAGCGCAGATCGTATACCACAATGCCGTTGGGATTCGCCGGATGTTTGATCAACGGCATCACCATGGCGATACACCCCTGAGCCGCCGGGTACATGGCGGAGACGTGCAACACCGCCTCACGCTGCTGCAGATTCAGACGCGATGCAACCACCTGTTTGGCACGGCTGTTGAACAGATAGTCATACAGCTTCGGCTGGCGCTGCTTGACCAGTCTGGCCATACCGATGGTGGCGTAGACATCCGACAGGGCGTCATGAGCGGCCGCGTGCTCTATGCCGTTCGCCACACTCAACTCCTCCAGCCGGAAGCTGGTCACCCCCTGGTCGTTTTTCGGCCACTCGATTCCCTCAGGTCGCAATGCGTGGGTCAGTCGAACCATATCGATGATATCCCAGCGGGACGAACCGTTCTGCCACTC
>JAEPDS010000133.1 GCA_016842065.1 Candidatus Thiodiazotropha sp. 'RUGA' | reverse complement strand
ATCTTGACCCGATTGAAAGCCTGCCCTTTGCCAGGCTTGACGAATTCGTTTTCAATAATAGAGCAGGGGTCGCCATCCAGCATGATTTTCAGACCACCCTTAAACTCATTGGTGCTATAGCTAGCCATGTCATCCTCACGAAACATTTCAATTGCGGCGCACATCATACCTGAGACGGGGCCCGGTGTGCAGTTACCCGCCTGGCAAACCGCTCTGGCCGAGGCATTCAATGAGCCACACAGCCTGCTCAGCTATCTGCAGCTCAAGCCGGAGAACCTGGCCGAGCGCCAGCTCGCACAGCACCAGTTCAGCCTCAAGGTGCCACGGCACTACGCCGATCTGATGGTCAAAAGGGATCCCCACGACCCGCTCCTTCGCCAGATACTGCCCTGCGGTGAAGAGCTGGTCGACAGACCAGGCTTCATCGACGATCCGGTGGGGGATCTGCAGGCCAAGCAGCAAGCGGGGCTGTTACACAAATACCAGGGTCGGGTACTGATCCTCACCACCGGAGCCTGTGGGGTTCACTGCCGCTACTGTTTCCGGCGCCACTATCCGTATCAGAATGGCACCGCCACCCCGGCCCAATGGCAGAGCATCCTCGACACCATCCGCAACCAATCCTCAATCCAGGAGGTGATCCTCAGCGGTGGCGATCCACTGATGATCCATGATCCGCGACTGGCCAGGATGGTGGCAGAGCTGCAGGCCCTGCCACAACTCAAACGCCTGCGACTGCACAGCCGCCTGCCGGTGGTGCTGCCGCAACGCATCACCCCGCAACTGCTTGAGTTGCTGAGCAGCAACCGACTGCAGAGCATCATGGTACTGCATACCAACCACCCCAATGAGCTTTCACCGCCGCTGGCGGAGGCGTGTGAGAAAATGCGTTCCGCCGGGATCACCCTGCTCAACCAGTCGGTACTGCTGAAGGGAGTGAATGACGATGCAGAAACCCTGGTCAGGCTCAGTGAAGGACTGTTTGAGATCGGTGTCCTGCCCTACTATCTGCATCTGCTCGACCGGGTCTCCGGATCGGGGCACTTCGAGGTTGAGCCCGACCGGATCGAATCCCTTAAATGGCAACTGCTGAAGCAGCTGCCGGGGTACCTGGTGCCGAGGATGGTCAGGGAGATCGCCGGGGAAGCTTCGAAAACTCCCGTTTAAACCGAATGCGAGTTAATTTGAAACATTGATGCCTAATTTTGTTAGAGCAATAGGGCCGGTCTAAGAGTTAAACCGCAAATGAACGCCAATCACCGCAAAATGCCGCGAATAACTTCAGTTTTTGCGTAGATTTGCGGTGATTAGCGTTCATTTGCGATTAATCAGGTAAGGATAACCCTTTCAGCTCCTCCATCGGCCAACGAGGCGTAACAGAAAAGCTCAATCCGTCATGCTCACCGGCCATCAACCGCTGACACCCCGCATAGGCGATCATCGCCCCATTGTCGGTGCAGAACTTCAGCCTCGGATAGTAGGCCGCCCCACCCTCCTTGGCCATCATCTCGCCAATCCGCTCCCGTAAGCGTTGATTGGCGCTGACACCACCCGCCATGATCAGGCGCTTGATGCCGGTCTCGCGCACGGCGCGCCGACACTTGATCATCAAGGTATCCACCACCGCCTCTTCGAAAGCACGGGCAATATCGGCCCGGGTCTGTTGTGAAATCGGCTCCCCCTCCGCCTTGGCCGCATCCTGCAGGGTGTTGAAGGCAAAGGTCTTCAGGCCACTGAAACTGAAATCAAGCCCGGGTCGGTCGGTCATCGGGCGGGGAAACCGATAGCGATCAGGACTCCCCCGGGTCGCCAGTTTGGAGAGTTCAGGCCCACCCGGATAGGGCAGATCGAGCAGTTTTGCGGTTTTATCGAAGGCCTCGCCGGCCGCATCGTCCAATGAGTCCCCCATCAACCGGTAGTGGCCGACACCCTGCACCTCCACCAGCTGGGTGTGCCCTCCGGAGACCAGCATGGCGATAAAGGGAAACTCTGGAGGCTCTGACTCCAGCATCGGCGCCAGCAGATGCCCTTCCATATGGTGTACGCCGATCGCCGGAACCCCCCAGGACCAGGCCAGACTGCGCCCCACCGAAGCGCCGACCATCAGCGCTCCGACCAGCCCAGGGCCTGTGGTGAA
>JAEPDS010000132.1 GCA_016842065.1 Candidatus Thiodiazotropha sp. 'RUGA' | reverse complement strand
TACAGCTGGTCGGCGATGACCTGTTTGTCACCAACACCAAGATTCTGAAACGGGGTATCGATGAGAGTATCGCCAACTCGATTCTCATTAAGGTGAATCAGATCGGTACCTTGAGCGAGACCATGGCAGCCATCGAAATGGCCCGGGATGCGGGCTACAGTGCGGTGATTTCCCATCGTTCGGGTGAAACCGAGGATACCACCATCGCCGACCTGGTGGTGGCTACCGGCACCGGGCAGATCAAAACCGGATCCCTCTCCCGCTCTGACCGAGTTGCCAAATACAACCAGTTGATGCGCATTGAGGATCAACTGGGTGATGACGCAGTCTACGCTGGCAAAGATGCCTTCCCGGTAACCATCGTATGATCTGACTCACATCCCATCCTCCCTGGTTGGGCAAGGCGTCACTGGGTATGCTATAGGTTGTGCTCAGGGCACCGGGAACGATCCCGGACCGGGGAGGGTCGGTCCTCCGTCACTCTGAATCGATGTCGATTCAGGGCTGGCCCGATTCCAGTTACTTTCACATCCTTGATTGATCGATGCGCATCATAATTGCCATTTTGGTTACCTTGCTGCTGTTTCTCCAATATCGCCTCTGGGTGGGCGAGGGGAGCCTTGCCGAGGTGAACAATCTGCAGGATGAGATAGCGACGTTGCAGCAGGAGTTGATCGGATTGCGTAAACGAAACCATGCCCTGCAGGCCGAGGTGGAGGATTTGCGTAGTGGCCAGGCAGCTATCGAGGAGCGGGCCCGCAGTGAGCTCGGGATGATCAAAGAGGGGGAGACCTTCTATCAGGTAATCACCCCCTCAGGGGCTGACAGCAATGAGCGATAGATGCTGGGCGATCGTGCCGGCCGCCGGTGTCGGCCGACGAATGGGCGGGGCGGTACCGAAACAGTATCTGGATCTGTGTGGTCGCAGGATTATCGACCACACTCTGGAGAGACTGTTGAATCACCCGCGCATCTCCGGGGTCTGTGTGGCCCTGTCGGCCGAGGATGGCTACTGGGGTAGCTGTGAATATCACAATCACCCGAAGGTGATTCGGGCCGCCGGTGGGGCAGAGCGCTACCACTCGGTGCGAAATGCTCTGGCAACGCTTGCCGAATCGGCCGACCCGGATGATTGGGTGCTGGTGCATGACGCCGCCCGCCCCTGTCTCACGAGCGTCGATCTGGACCGCTTGATCGAGACACTGCAGAGTCATCCGGTCGGCGGGTTGCTGGGTATCCCGGTCGCCGACACCCTGAAACGGGTCGATGCTGCGAACCAGATCGACGCCACGGTCTCGCGGGAGCGGCTGTGGCGCGCCTTTACCCCTCAGATGTTTCGTCTTGGGCTGTTGCAGCGCTGTCTGGAGCAGGCGATCGAGAAGGGTGCGGCGGTTACCGATGAGGCGAGTGCCGTGGAGTTGTCAGGTCATCAGCCCTTGATGGTGGAGGGTGACGGCACCAACATCAAAATCACCCATCAGCACGATCTGCTGCTGGCCGAGCACTATCTCAAGCTGGTTGGACCCAAGGAGTGAACCGCTTACAGCGCCAGCAGATCACGCAGTTCACGGATCTGCTCCCGGGCATTTTCCAGGATACCGATCGAGTGTCTTGGGGTGAGTTTGCCCAGCGCCAGTTTATGAAATGCGGGTACCAGGTCGAGACGGGGTAATCTGGCCATCGCCGGCGTACCGACAAAGGCGTGCAGCTGGGCGACCACCACCAGATCCACATAGTCCGGTTCGTGACTGATATCCTCCATCCAATCCTCTGCATGCAGCGCGGACTGGACGAAGTAGTCCGGGAACTCCCATTTCCTCAATACCATCGCACCGACTTCGCCTTTCAGATTGCTCAATACCCGATCGAGCACTTCCGGATTCTCAGCAAGTTCCGGTTTGCTGCGTGCGGCGCCGATGATGGCCAGTGCACCGATGTCGTGGAGCAGTCCACACAGCAGCGCCTGGTCAGGGGCGAGCCCCGGCGTGACATTGGCCAGTTCATGGCAGATCGGTGCCACATAGCTGACATGTTTCCAGAGTCTCAGCATCCGTTGTCTGAGCACCTTTGAGCGGCTTTAAAACAGTTTCCCCAGGGCAAAACTGATTACCAGGTTATGGGTCACCGATCTTCCCAGTCGGGTGA
>JAEPDS010000131.1 GCA_016842065.1 Candidatus Thiodiazotropha sp. 'RUGA' | reverse complement strand
TAGCATTTTCAGGTACTGGCTAATGCGCTTATCCAGCCAATACTCCGCTCTGAACGGCAGATTTCCCTGGATAAATCCCACGTGTCCTCCATTCATGCAGAGTTCCAGATCAATACCCGGCCCCAGTTGCTCAAGTCCAGGGACATTGGCCGAAAACATGAACGGATCATCCAGGGCATGGATGATCAGGGTTGGGGTAGTGATCTCTTTCAGTTTTGTGCCTGAACTGCACTTGCTGTAATAGTCATCCGCATCGATAAACCCATTTAATCGAGAGGTTATATTGTCGTCGAACTGATAGATGGTTCGAATGGTTGATAGGTCGACGGTTTTCTCGAAACCGCGTATCTGGCACTTTCCAATATAGCTTTTCTTCAGTTTATCAAGTAGGTAGCGTCCATATATCCTGGACAGCCCCTGCTCCAGGCGAGTCGCAGCCTGGCTAAGATTGAAGGGCACGGAGACCGCGACAGCCGCACCAATTCCACTTCTGTGGCCTGTTTCGGAGAGATACTTCAAAAGCAGATTTCCCCCCAGGGAGAACCCGACCACGGCTTGCGGCATCTGATTCCTGGACTCCAGCAGTTCAAGGATCTCTTTTAGATCTTCAGATGCCCCGGAGTGATAGCTCCGCTGCAACCGGTTCGGCTCATCACTGCAACCACGCAGGTGCATGAACAAAGTACTGAATCCAGCTCGATGCAGTGCCTGAAGTGTTGGTGTGACATAGTGGGAGCTGATCGATCCCTCCAGTCCGTGTATCAACATAACCAGCGGTCCGCTGGAGCCTTGATGCCAGGAGAGGTCTATGAAGTCTCCATCCCTGAGATCGATTCGCTCAGCACGAAAATCGAGCTTGACCCTTGACCTGAACAGACTTGGCCAAATGGTCTGAAGATGGGGGGACTTGAGCCACCAGGCAGGTTTAAAAGGAGTGTGGGTCACACTGGCCATAAAACGAAACGCAATCTTTATCGTCTGAGGAGACTCAGTGTTTCAAATCACTGTTTGGCGGATAACTGCTCAAGTCCAGTTTCGCTACCAGCATCTGCAGTCGCTCAGCGATATCGACAGTTTCGACCATGGACTGCTTGTCCTCATGGGGTAGGGGCAGGGCGGTGGTCAGGACATTCACCAGCAGATCAGTGGGAAGCTGTTTCAATTGTTCGGTATCGGTCTGCAGGTCATTGGCCAGCAGATAGCGTTCCAGGGTGAGTTCGATCTGTTTTCGTTCTTTGAGCAATGCGGTGGTAGCGAGGTCGTAATCCGATTCAAACCTTGACCAAAGTGGGGTTATGAGGCGATAACCACGGGTAGTCTTAAGTTCTTCGCCGATATCAAAACGACACACTCCGGTAAGAATGATCTCAATTCTGCCATCGGGGGTCTCATTGTAGTAGCTTATTCTGCCGGAGCAGCCGGTATTGAATACTTCATGTTTGCTGTTTTCCGGTTGTTCCAGAGGTTGTACCATGCCAATCAGGTGATGGCTTGCCATCGCATCCTCTATCATATTGATGTATCGGGGTTCGAAGATATTCAGCGGCAACTGTGCTCCAGGCATCACAATGGCGCCAGCGAGCGGAAAAATCGGGATGGTATCGGGTAACTGCTGAAATTGAGTAATAAATGGATTTGGCATTACGCTTCCTACTGGCCGTTCACTAGTTATGAGTACAGCTCACTGGCAATTGTTCCTCTGCAATAGTAATCCGCAACAGATCAGAAACATTACTCATCGATTTGAATAGGTAGTATAGATTGAAGATGAGCAACATCGTACAAAATCGATGCTTTGACAGACCATATTACGGGTCTTATGGAACCCCTAACAGTCTGAATCTCAAAGGCAGATACGTTGCAAAACAAGACTCAATATCAGGGTGCCAGGTTGATAGTCTGCTATATTAAATTGCTAAAGACCATGTTGTGAGAGGAATGATGTGGGTTTTTATTAAAGGGATATCGGAAGAGTGTTCAGCAAGAGACTTGGCCAAAATGGTCAACCGACTTGCAATGCCGGATTGGTCTTTTTTTAAAGAGAAAGTCAAAGCCGTGGAGATCACCAGGTCGAAAGTACTTAAGTTGAAGTTCAATCAGGCCCAAGATTGGGAAATTCATGGGCTTGTATTTGTTGATCCATCGGAATCCGCACACGATATGATCGGCAGACTGAAT
>JAEPDS010000130.1 GCA_016842065.1 Candidatus Thiodiazotropha sp. 'RUGA' | reverse complement strand
CTTAGATCATTGTGCTGCAGTCGCTCCGAAGCAGCGGATAGTGTCGGTAAGACCATAAACAAAATAAGCAAATAGCGGAATTTCATACGGTATAGTTTCCAGGCATCCATGATGCTGCATAGTGGCACTGTGCCAGGGTGACTCAAGCCAAATCCAATCTGCATTGATTATAAGTAATACACTGTTGAGCCATATCACGAAAGTTTAGCAGCCTGACATCCACCCTACTAGCAGGCTGATTTGATTGTACTTTTTGAATCATCGAACAGACGGATCTATGCTACTCGGCCTGCCCTGCTCCGACCAACTTCATCACTGGTAATTCCTTGCCAGCTGCACAGTTGTAATAAACCCTGACCACACCCATTTCACTCTGCACAACCGCTTAGATCAGCCAATTCATATTTATCACGAATTGATAACGTTTGAAGTAACAGGGTAGTAAGCATTGTCACAACTTAGTAGTGTTCTGACAAATACGAGAGCAATTCAATCTACCCGCCATTCAAACGATCTCTGGAGTCCGTAAGTGAAATACAATATTCTGGTTATGCTGGCACTCGCTCTGTTGGGCGTCTCCATGAATCTCTCCGCAGCCAAGGCCACGCTGGCCGGTGGCTGCTTCTGGTGCATGGAGTCCGATTTTGAAAAGCTTGAGGGTGTCACCGATGTGATCTCGGGATTTACCGGGGGCACATTGAAAAACCCCACCTATAATGGCAATCATGAGGGTCATTACGAAGCGGTTGAAATCACCTATGACCCTGACAAGATCAGCTATCAACAGTTGATCGACCACTACTGGCTGAATATCGATCCTTTTGATGACAGAGGGCAGTTCTGCGATAAAGGCCACAGCTACTTAAGCGCCATCTTTGTGGCTAATGAAAAAGAGCGTGAGATCGCCGAGCAGACCAAAAATGCGGTGGAAAACCGCTTTCCCGACCAAATGGTTGCGACAAAAATCCTCGACCAATCGACTTTCTACCCGATACAGGGGGCTGAGAGTTATCATCAGGATTTCTACAAGAATAATCCTGTCAGGTACAAGCTCTACCGTTGGAACTGTCAACGCGATCAACGCTTACAGGAAATCTGGGGCGACATGGCAGGTAAACCATTTTGATAGCCCTTGATTGCCGATGATCCCCAGGTGGCTCTTGTCCTTCAAGGCTTGTTGACTACGTGTCGCAATTTTTAATTGGGATCACACCAACTTTAGATGGCCGTGATGACAGAACCACCAAATAGCCACTCACCAACAGCATCGATTGACTTAGGCTCCAACCAGCCCCCCTCTGGTTATACCCTGCATTGTCTTACCCCTGATTGGTTGGCACTCCATCCTCCAGATCGACACCAGTTGTCATGGTGTTAAGTTGCCTAACCGGTTACTTATGCAGGCAAGTGAAAACTGAACTAATTGAGTTTGCGTGAAAGAGATTGATACCTACGGCAACGGGAAGGAGCTGAGGCTATACTCAATGTCGGATCGGAACCACTTTTGCCGACTTGATTGATATCAAACCTTTCGCTAACAAACATGCCAAGATTCTCTGCAGGTGGTGGTTTCCGTTTCAGCCCTGACTTTTCTGAGAGAATATGACTATGCAATTTACCAGGCAATTGATTCTTGCAATGGTATTGCTGCCAGTACCCTGCTTCTCCGTCGATCTGGAAAACGGTGAGGAGATCAACGAGGTCTGTGCCGGTTGCCATGGTGAATTTGGTCAGGGTGGTAAAGAGGGTGAATACCCCAGGCTTGCCGGCATGCCGAGCGCTTTCCTGGCCAAGCAACTGCACCTTTTCCGCGATCGACTGCGCCCCAATCTCGCCATGGTGGAGTATGTCGATCACCGCCAGATGCCGGATGAGGATATACGGGATATCTCCCACTTCCTTTCACAGATCGTGTTGCAAACCAAGCTTCCTC
This sequence comes from Candidatus Thiodiazotropha sp. 'RUGA', assembly GCA_016842065.1. Taxonomy (GTDB): domain Bacteria; phylum Pseudomonadota; class Gammaproteobacteria; order Chromatiales; family Chromatiaceae; genus Thiodiazotropha. The sequence goes on along the minus strand of JAEPDS010000130.1, from coordinate 268 downwards.
CGGTGGATGAAACCGCAGAGGAATTCAATGCCTACGAACGTCTGTTGGCCTCAAAACGTCTGATGCAGATTCCCCGGGCACCAGGTGACATAGAGAAAGGTAAGAAGCAGTATCGCAAAGAGTGCGCATCCTGCCATGGGCGCGATGGCATGGGGGATATGGAAAAAGCCGTACCGATGTTATTAACCCGGCAATAAAACAGTTCCCTTACGCCGCATAGCTGATTTTCTTATGTTGAAAATACTTGGCGACACGCATCGGTTTCTTT
>JAEPDS010000129.1 GCA_016842065.1 Candidatus Thiodiazotropha sp. 'RUGA' | reverse complement strand
CGCGTGCCGTCAAGGCGTGATCGCCGGTGATCATCTTCACCCTTATCCCGGCGGAATGACAGTTTCCTACCGCTTCGATCGCTTCGTCGCGGGGTGGATCGATGATGCCGACCACCCCTAAGAGGGTCAATCCGTCAGCCACATCCTCATGCTCCAGTGGGGCATCAGTGACCGGCATCTTCTTTATGGCTACGGCGAGTGTGCGCATACCCTTGGATGCCAGCGAGTCTACTTGAGCCTGCCAAAACGTCTCATCCACAGATCGGCTGGATCTGCCATCATGCAGATCACTACACCTGGGTAGCAGAGCTTCGGGTGCGCCTTTGATGGCAACGAATGCGTCACTGCCATCACTGTGACGCGTCGCCATGTAACGGTAGGCCGAATCGAAAGGAATCGTGCTTTGGCGCGGATGGGCGGATCGGGTTGCAGTACTCACCAAGCCAGCTCTGGCAGCCAGGGTGACCAAAGCCCCCTCGGTTGGATCACCTTCTGTGCGCCAGAGGCCATCGGTTTGTTTGATCTCTGCATCACTGCAAAGCAGAGCCGCTTCGGCAAGATGAGCGATTTCGCTTTGCTTGGCCTTACTGCCGTCCGCCCAGCGCAGCTCCCCCTCGGGAGCGTAGCCAGTGCCAGCCACATTGACGGTGCCTTGCGCTGTGACAACCGCCTGAACCATCATTTCGTTTCGTGTTAACGTGCCGGTTTTGTCTGAACAGATGGTGCTGATTGCGCCCAAGGTCTCGACCGCCGGTAAGCGCCGTATGATCGCGTTACGTCGTGCCATACGTTGCACACCAATCGCGAGTGTGATCGTCACGATGGCAGGTAATCCTTCCGGAATCGCAGCAACCGCCAGTCCAACCGTTGCCATGAAGAGTTCTACCAGCGAGTGGCCCGGTACGTCTGGGGTCAGGGCGCCAAAGGCAAAAGTGAATGCGGCAAGTAACAGAATCGCTACGGTCAACCAGCGACCAAATTGGTCAAGCTGACGAGTTAACGGTGTGACCAGTGTCTGAACTTCTGTCAGCATTGCGTTGATGCGTCCGAGTTCCGTATCACGGCCGGTCGCCACAACCACACCGACAGTTTGGCCACCGGTAGCGAATGTGCCTGAGTAGGCCATGTTTTTACGGTCGGCCAAAACAGCATTGGCTGCAACGGGGGTAGTCACTTTTGATGCGGGTACAGACTCACCCGTTAACATGGCCTCATCGATTTGCAAGCGCGTGGACTCGATAAGGCGAATATCGGCCGGAACCTTATCTCCTGCTTCCAGCAGAACGATATCACCGGGTACCAGATCCTCAGCAGCAATTGTGTCCCGTTGATTGTTGCGCACTACCGCCGCGGTGGGGGACAACATGTTGGCTACGGCCTCTAGCGCTCGCTCGGCTTTGCCCTCCTGCAGGAAACCGACGATGGCGGTGATCACCACCACACCGATAATCACACCGGTATCGACCCACATGCCTAATACGCCGGTCGTCACGGCTGCGGACATCAGCACGTAGACCAGAACATTGTGGAACTGCAGGATAAACCGCATCAAGGGACCGCGGCGTTTGGGAGGCTCCAACCGGTTTGGCCCATATCTATCCAGGCGCTCAGTTGCTTCTTCCGCTGGCAGTCCCTCTTTGCTGGTGTTCAATCGATCCAAGCAGGATTCAAAGGTTTCACTGTGCCAGCTCATGGGCTTGCTTTCGTTTGGTGAGGGTTTCATTGGCTTCCCCTAGGGTATTTGCAAATGGTTTCAGATGTTGGAACATCCCCTTACCAGTCTGATTCTCTCCACTTGTGATAATTCGTCATCGTTGATTCGGATTTGCATTACTTATCAACGGATTTTTCGAACCATGACTATGGGAGTCTTTGTTGACTGGCTGGCGAATGGGAAGGTCGGTGCAGTTTTAAGAACACTCGTTGAGTTGACGACCGGCTTGACTCACTGGGTGGACTCAAAAGTATCCTGTTGCGGCTTCTGCATTAATGGCGACCTTGGTTACACCTTCGATTTTTGCTAGTCGGTACTTGAGGGTTTCAAGGTCACGCGGGTGCCGGAGGTCAGCAACAATACTCACTTGCCCATCGTCCACTGTGATCAAGGCACTCATCTCGTGGTGCCAAAATCGGCGGTAAGTATCGAACATCACGTAACGTACCTGGTGTTCAATCTCTGAGTCAGATAGTGGAGATTCGGGTACAACATAGATCCTGTTAGCAACTGCCTTCACACCTAAGGTATTCCCGG
>JAEPDS010000128.1 GCA_016842065.1 Candidatus Thiodiazotropha sp. 'RUGA' | reverse complement strand
CGCCTGCCGGGCGGTGCGCAGAAGGCAGCTGAGCTGGCGGCCGAGCACGGATCAGGCATTACCAGACAGCTGGCTTCAATCCTTCAGGTATCACCGGATGAGAGCCAGCAGGAGCCTGAAAAGCAGCTGCTGAGTACACCGGTGGATCAACATTTTGCTGACATGAATCGAATGATCAGTGCTCAGGAGGGTGAGCAGGCTCCGCTGGAGAGAACCCTGGAGATGCTCAACGAACTGTATGCCCACATGAACTCCATTGCCTCTGCCGGTAATCAGTCGAGCCAGGCATTCAACGCCGCACGGGATCCTGCATCCGGCGGTGTGATCAGCCGCCTGAAACTGGAGGCGCAGCGTCAACCCGGCCCATTGGCCGACATGATCAATACCCTGGCGGACGGCAGTTCCAATCTGACCGTCTCCGGAGTCAGAAGTCATCTCAACTCCGTCTGGAACACCCAGCATCTGCCTTTCTGTCAGCGCAGTCTGGCGGGACGCTATCCACTGGAGCGCAACAGCGTTCGTGAAGTGACGATCAGTGATTTTGGACGCTTCTTCGGTCCAGGCGGGATGATGGAGAACTTTTTCAATACCTACCTGATCGACTTCGTCGATACCTCACGCAGAGTTTGGCGTTGGAATGCGGCCGGTAACAAAACCCTGGGCATACCCACCAGTACCCTGCGACAGTTCCAGCGGGCAGCGGTGATCCGCGACGCCTTCTTCAGCGGCAGTAGCCCAGAGCCGAAGATCAACTTCGAAATCAAACCGCTGAGCATGGACACCACGATCACTCAGATCACCCTGTTGCTCAATCAGCAGCGGGTCAGATACAACCATGGGCCGACCCGCTGGAACCGCCTCACCTGGCCGGATGATTCCGGCATCAGCGATGCCAAGATCCTGCTTGCACCACCTGCAGGCAACAAGCCATCCGGTCTGACCGAGGATGGACCCTGGGGCTGGTTCCGCATGATCGATCAGGCGGCAAGTGAAGCCACCAACAGCCCTGAAACCATCAATGTGACCTTTGATGTGGGTGGTCGTAAATCCCGTTTTGCACTACGCGCAAGTGGTGCACTCAATCCATTCCAGTTAAAAGAATTGGCAGACTTCCGGTGTCCGAACAGACTTTGAACTCATTGCAAAACGAGGACTTTCCAGGCCTCTACGGTAAAATTCCATCACTCGGGGATTTTGTCACCCGCCGGCTTCCACGCGGCTTCATCGCCCCTTGGGAGACCTGGATGCAGGAGGCAATCGCCAACAGCCGTGAGCAGCTGGGGGACTTCTGGCTGGACAACTATTTGACCAGTCCAATGTGGCGTTTTGCACTCTCTCCAGGCATCTGTGGCGAACAGGGGTGGGCAGGAATCCTGATGCCCAGTGTCGATCGGGTTGGTCGCTACTACCCGTTTACCCTGGCAGCAAAGCTCGATCCGAAGTTTAATCTTTTTCTATTCATGGAAGAGTCGGAGAGTTGGTTTGCCCGTTTGGAAGAGCTTGCCCTATCCTGCCTGGAGGATGATTTCCAGATGGACGCATTGGAGCAACAGCTGCGACAGCTCGGCACTCCAACGGCGGAGCGTGAAGAGCTGTCTCATCCGGATGCACCCGTTACACCGCTGAATAATGCCTGGCATGCTCAGTTGCAGGAACAGTCCGCATTGCGTGGTCTCTATCCCCTGTTCATGCCCCACCTGATGAAAAAACTGTTGTTTGCCTACAGCATTTGGTGGACACAGGGTTCAGAGCGGATCTCCCCCTCCCTGTTGATCTGTCAGGGACTGCCACAGATAAGAGGAGCCAGTGCCTTGATCGATGGTGCCTGGACAGAGCATGGCTGGGAAGAGATAGAGACCGGTGCCTACAGCATGGGATTCGCCACTTCAGAAACTCCAGAATCCTTATGACCCAGAATCGATTCTATTGGGTCTCTGCCCACTTGACTGATAAGGGTAAAGTGCGCAGCATCAATGAAGATGCCTGCCTCGATCGGGCTGACCTGGGAATCTGGGTGGTTGCCGATGGAATGGGTGGGCATGCTGCCGGGGATCTCGCCTCAGGCATGATTGTGGGTGAATTGAAATCGGTCAATCCAGGTAACTCAATTGGTGAGCTTGCCGGTAACGTTGAACAAAAACTGCATCAGGTCAATCAACACCTGCTGTTGGAATCCCATCAACGTGGTGGTGAGATCATCGGCTCAACGGTGGTTACTCTGCTGGCCTATGAGGGTTATTGCATCTATCAATGGGCTGGAGACAGCCGTATCTATCTCTATCGTCGCGGAAATCTGAAACAACTCAGCCGCGATCACAGCCAGATTGAGGAGATGATCGAACAGGGTCTGGTCACCTCCGATCAAGC
>JAEPDS010000127.1 GCA_016842065.1 Candidatus Thiodiazotropha sp. 'RUGA' | reverse complement strand
ACCCAGTTGATGACACCTGATGCTTTGACCTCAAGCCTGAAGAGCACACCGTTGGCGAACAAGAGTCTGCCAGGCAGTCTCTATCTGATGGGCTTTGGCATGGCTCTCAATCCCTGCGCTCCCCTGACAACCCTGATACTCGCAGCCGCTACCAGCGCCAGTCTGCTCAACGGAGCGGTCTTGGGCGCGGGATTTGCGATGGGTGCCGTGTTCCTGCCAACCCTGGTATTTGCAACAGGGCTTGCCCATTTCGGCCGACAGATCAGGCTCCATTTGAATCGCCACCGACTGGCCCTCGAAAACACCAGCATCGGACTACTCATCCTGATCGGATGTGCCACAGCCTTAGGATGGATTACACCATGAACATTGAAGAACTGATTGCAAAAGGAGGCCCTGTCATATGGATACTCCTCGCCTACTCGTCGATCGGTCTGGCCATCGTACTTGAACGATACCTGCTGTTTGTCCGCCTGAGCCGGATACCCAAAGCCTGGCTGTCAAACCTCGGTAAGCTGCTTGAACTTAAAGACCGCCAACAACAGATCGTTGGGTTGAAGGGACCTGAAGCCCGGATCATTCAAGCCATGGTACAGGCCGATAGCGAAGGCGTGAAAGACCTGCAAGGGGTTGGCAACCGGGTGCGCGATGAAGAGGTGCAGCGAATGACATTCGGTCTGCGTACCCTATCGATCCTTGGCAACACCGCACCTCTGCTCGGTCTGCTGGGGACGATCACCGGCATGATAAAAGCCTTTATGGTGATTGAACAGGCCGGTGGCAAGGTGGATGCCCAGGCGCTGGCCGGAGGCATCTGGGAGGCCATGATCACCACAGGTGTCGGTCTTGCCGTGGCAATCCCACTGCTGTTGTTGCTCCACTTTCTGGAAGGCAGCGTGGAACGACGGGCGCTATCGATGACTCGCTGTATCGCACTGCTGCTGGAACGTCGCTCATCAAGCATCAGCCATCCGGAGGAGCCCCAGACAACACATTGGGAGAGTATCACCGATGGGGTATGAGTACCGCAGACACTCCACTCATGTGCTCAATCTGACCCCGCTGATCGACATCGTCTTTCTACTGCTGGTCTTTTTTATGCTGACGGCCCATTTCATCGAGGATGAGGCCATTGACATACAACTACCGGAGGCACTCAGTAGTCAGCCGAGCCAGGACAATGAACCCTTGGTGATCACTCTGCTCCCATCAGGAGAAATTGTGCTTGATGGTAAGCCGACACCGCTGGAGCAGCTCGATGAGACGCTCAGTGCGATGCTTCATGCGAACAGCAAACGTATGGTGCAACTCAAAGGTGATCAGGCCGCCCAGTTTGGCCAGGCCATCAAGATCATCGATGCAGCCCGGCGTGCCGGTGCGGAATCCCTGGATATCCTGACCGACAAACCATGATCGAGGGCAAGCTTTTCAGATACACTGCTGCCATCGCTCTTTCCTTGGGTCTGCATATGATCTTTATGACCAGCTGGTCCGACATCAGGGTTGAACATGCAAAACTCAAAAAAAACCTGACCGATCCCCTACTGGTACAGTTAAGTTTTACTCAACCCGCACCTGAACCCGTTCAACAGAAGCCGGTTGAGATAAAAAAGGTGAAGCAGACGCCCAAGCCGACTCCCCCCAAAAAACCGAAACCCAAGAAGCGACCGGTTAAGAAGGTTGTAAAGGCCAAGAAACCACCACCGAAAATAGAGCCCCCGCCAATTGTTGAAGCAGCACCGACACCACCAATTGAACCGGTGAACATTGCACAACCGGCTCCACCGAAGGTCCAACCCAAAGCACAACTGTTGGAGGTGTTTCTTGCAGAGATTCTCTCCAGCATTGAGCAAAAAAAACGCTATCCAACCCTGGCGCGTCGTAAAAATATTGAGGGAAATGTGCGTGTCAGCTTCAAACTCTCATGTGGTGGAGCTATCACTGACTTGGAGATTCAAGGTGCACACGGTTTGTTACGCAAAGCGGCCAATAAAGCCATCAAGGCCGCTCAGCCTTTTCCAAAGATCCCGCAAGCACTGCAGTGTCCCCTGCCCATAACATACGCTATGGCCTATTCTCTGAACCAGTAGTCCATCGGACCATTGAACTGGCTGATGTGTTCGATTGTTGAAGATTCGCCAGACAAAAAAAACCCGCGTGAGGGGAAACACGCGGGTAAGGGTAAAACTACCTGATACTCAATCGTGGTTTATTTCGTTCTCGTGGCACTCCACGCAGCCAACCATATAACCTTTTTCAAAGGTGGCACTGTTTCCATCCGGACAGAATGCCGTGCTGGAATCGCATTCAAGATTCCGGGTGACTGCCATGCGTGAGAGCACCGTACCCAATCCATCTGGTCCATGGCATGCTTTACA
>JAEPDS010000126.1 GCA_016842065.1 Candidatus Thiodiazotropha sp. 'RUGA' | reverse complement strand
AATGCCTGTGCAAAAACGATATTGTTATCCCACAAGCCATCTTTGGTAATACGTCTATAGTCACTGCTCATAATCGATTTACTCACTTAAGGAGGCACGTTGCAGAGGCTCGTCATCTGAATTGATTACAGGTGGGCGGAGCAGTTCGTCCGTATATTGCTGGAAAAAGACCAGACCATCATGGACCGCGGTTACGATAGCGCGCGGTGTGATGGTCGCACCACTGAACTGATCAAACTTTCCGCCATCCTTTTTGACACGCCATTGCTGATTGGAGGTGTTTTCCAACGAGTGATCGTTAAAACCTAAAATCCAGTCATCCTTTGCCACTTCGATCTTATCACCCAGACCGGGCGTTTCCGCGTGTGACAGTACTCTAACGCCCAATACCTCTCCCTTTGCATTGATTCCCATAATAAGTCGAATATCTCCAGCATATCCCTTACCGACAACTTCCCAGGCAAGGGCATTGACCTGCATGCCCTGTAGTCCACGGTATACCGTCAGATTGTCTCCCTTCTTATCGGCAATGCTCAAAGGTTGATCGAGTAGATCACTGTCATAATATTCAGTCGGGACAACCTGATTCAGAGAGCGCAGAAGATCCTCTTTTTGTCTTGCCTTGATGTCATCCTTGGTGGCGATATTGCCGGCCACCAAAAGTGCGGTTGCAAGTGTAGAAAAGCCACCTAACAGTACAGCCTGATAGCCAACCCGTTTGCGGTATTGGGGTTCTTTTGGAGTGCTCATTTGCTATCAGCTCCCTCATTGCTGTACACCAGCGGCTCACCTTTTCGGTCACGTCCGTAAATTCGTGGTTTCAGGTAGTGGTCGATCAAGGGAGTACAGGCATTCATCAACATCACTGCAAACGCCACGCCTTCCGGGTATCCAGCCCAGGTTCTGATCACGTAGATCAGCAGGCCGCAACCGGCGCCAAACAGAATCTGGCCACGGATCGAAACCGGGGATGTAACAAGATCCGTCGCAATGAAAAAAGCGCACAGGATTGCAGCACCACTGAACAGGTGCGTCATCGGGTCAACATAACTATCCGGATCGATCAGATGGAACAGGCCGGCCAAAAGTGCCAAGGTGCCCAGCATCGAGAGAGGTATATGCCAGGTGATCACCTTTTTGTAGATCAGAAACAGTCCCCCCAGTAGCAGTAACAAGGCTGATGTTTCACCAAGACTGCCGGAGGTCTGGCCCCACAACTGTTGCCAGATCGATGCCGTTGTAGTTGCTGCTTCCGGTAGCCCAACACCCCGGCCAAGCTCAGTCTTGAGATGCCCCAGTGTGGTTGCGCTACTGACTGCATCGATAGAATCCGAGGAACCGAATGTGATTGCAAGACCCTCCAGAAAACCAGGGGCCTGGGCGGAAAACAGGGGAGCCGGCTGATTAAAAAGCGTCATTTCGAGAGGAAATGAGATCAGCAAGGCAACCCGGGCGACCATTGCCGGATTGAAAAGATTCTGACCCAAACCACCAAATACCTGTTTGGCAATAATGATGGCAAGCAGCGCACCAATCAAGCCGATCCACCAGGGAGCCCATGGAGGTAGCGTCATTGCCAACAACCAGCCGGTCAATACAGCAGAACCATCCATAAGAAAGGGCTTGATGGGTTTTCCGGCAACCCTTAAAGAGAAGGCTTCAGCTACCACACAAGCAACGATGGTAGTAACAAAAAGGAAGATAGCCGGCCAGCCGAATTGATAGAGCCCGAACAGTGTGGCGGGGAGTAAGCTGAGCATAACCAACCCCATGGTTCTGCTGATACTACTCTTGGCATGGGTATAGGGACCGAAGGTCGTTACTTCTTCACTCATGATTCTGCTCCTGCTAACGCAGCCTCTTCAGCCTTTTTCCGTTTCTTCTCCTGCATCTCTTTTTTACGTTTGGCCATTGCTTCGCGTTTAGCCCGTTTGATTTTCTCCATGCGCTCATTTCTGGCTTCTGCGAGGCGTTTGGTCTCATTCTGTTTGTGTTGTGTGCGTTGCCTGGAAGCCAGTTCACCCTTGGCATAGTTGAAGTATTGAACCAATGGGATTTGAGAGGGGCAGACATAGGCACAGGAGCCACAGCCGATACAGTCGAGCAGACCCAGTTTGACTGAACTGTCGAGGCTGCCGGCCTTGATATGATTTGCCATCTCGAGCGGTACCAGTCCACAGGGGCAGGCATTGACACAGCTTGCACAACGGATGCAGGGCATCTCAGTTGTGGCTCTATTTGCCTTACCGGGGAGTGCCAGTAAACCATTGCTGCCTTTCACAGCCGGAACACGCAAGCTTGGCAGGGGTTGACCCATCATCGGGCCACCACTGATTAATCGCTCTGGTATCTCAGTGAAACCGCCGCAGTAATCGATTAGATTGTTGAG
>JAEPDS010000125.1 GCA_016842065.1 Candidatus Thiodiazotropha sp. 'RUGA' | reverse complement strand
CTGGTACATATACCCGATCATCACTACGACTCATTCCATGCATCAGTACCGGATAACCTCGGCGTGCCAATATCAACGCGGCCAGGAGAAACCAGGGTAATTGGCGCTTTTTACCGGCATATGCTGCCCAATCGATTGCAGGTGCTTGTGCCTGATGATTTATCGGCAAGCTCTCCTTCAATGCCTGAACAAAGCCTGCTACCTCTTCGGCAGTCTCCACTTTGACACGCATCAGCATCATAAATGCGCCGATCTGTTCAGGTTCGACATCATAACAGGTGATCATATTCATGGCCTCATAGGCCTCTGATCTGGTGAGTGGGCGCATGCCATTTTTACCCTTTCCCAGTATCTGAATATACTTTGCGAACGGATGCATCATCTATTCCTGTTGTTCTGAAATTCGTGTTTTTGCAACAAGCCTTACATCTTCATCTTCATCTTCCAGCATCTGCGGTAACAGCTTGTAAGGTGCTCTTTGGCAAGCAATCAAACGTACCCGCCAGTCTGTATCGGACAGCAGGGGTGTAAGGGCCGCTGCTTCAATACGTTCAGCCACGACCAAACGTACTTCTGCAGCTGTATCATTAATCATCAGCCCAATGCTCTCGAGTGGCAGACGCATAGCGACTGTTTTACGTACTTCCCGGTCACTATCCAGAATCATCCGAAACAGTCTGCCGGGAATCAGACGCTTGGCGACTGTATGTCGAACCATGTAGTCCTCATCCATGACCATCTTTTCCAGCTGTTCCAGGGGTAGCCTGTCAGCTACGGTTATCCTTACCTCCCGATCGGGATCACTGATCAATGGTGCCAGTTGATCAATAGGAATTCGATAGGCAAGAACCCTGCGCACCACTTCATCAGGATCATCGAGCATTTGCAGCAGGCGCTGTTGTGATAGGTAGCGGGCTGCGATAGCCCTTCTTTCCCAGAACTCATCACCTGCATAGACCTCAGCCAGGTCCGGGTTGAGCTGAAAGAAGCGCGCGATCTGCCTGCCACTCATCGCGCGCACACAGATATCACCAGGATTACAGCGGCCTGATTTTAACCTGTCTTCCTTATGTGGACAGGTACTGCAATCAGCTGTAGGAACATCAACCTTGTTCTGCGTCATTAACTCTGTTGTCACGCGGCTTCGATCTCAGCGACTACAACGCCGGTTGCAATCTCCATATCCTGGGTAAAACAGAGACAATGGTTTCTGCTGTCAATCAAGTAGAGATTGAATGTTTCAGACTCGTTCAGTGGTGATGCAGCAATCACATCATCATCCATACAATAGGTAAAGTGGATGTCTGGGAACTTCTGCCTGAGTTCATTGACTGATGATTCATCAATCATTTGCTGCTTCAGTATTCCACCGATGTCTTCGAGTTGAGTTTCACTGATCATGCTTCAAGCTCCTGCTCAAACCGGATCCTTTGTTCAGCATCCTGCCCCATGACTTTCGCCAACCAGGGAGCTGCATCATCACCGATCACGGATTGCAGGGATGCAATCTCATCACTGATTGTGCCGGCCTGAGGTTTTTTGATCGGATGAATACTGGCTCTCACCACCTTTGCTGCAGCTGGTCCTCCTATGGAACCGACGAACAGCAACTGACAGTCATCGATTAGGCTGACACGGTAAGCGTTTTTATCATCCACATCAGGATTGTTTTCTACCGCTCTGATATCGACCAACTTGCTGCTCTCAGCTGAGACCTGATAGATCAAAAAGCGACGACAGGATCCGAAATGCCCATCCAGCATCTCACCTTTGTTGGAGGCAAAAGCAACCCTGATACTATTCGGCATATCGCCTTCCTGATAATCCTCGATCTCAGGAAGTGGTTCGCTGCTAAGATTATGTTCACCCTTCAGACAAGAGAGTGCCTCTTTGATCACTTCCGTATCATAATCGGAAAACTCCCCATCAGCAGCCGATTTCAGATCCTTAACTTTCAACGTAGCAAGTTTTTTACCGGTTGGTGGCAGCCCGATGGCATCGTCGAGAACACGGAGTAGACGGGCAGGCTCGGTATCCGGCAACACTCTGGCTGCCAATCCGATACGAAGTGCAATTTCCTCAGAAATCGGGGAAGCGCTCATAGTTCACTCCTAAATATCTCGCAGATAATAGATCCGACTCATGGTTATAGACATAGTGTGTGCCGCTAATAGTCGCAACCTAACCCTGATATTGGTTCAATTCATCGAAAGTCTCGGTTACGCTTATTAGCGGCGAGGCATTCATTCCAAGTTATACTGGGATGATGCAGTCATCTTCCATGCAGACATCGAGGCACTGAGGAACATCGTGATCCTCCTCGCACTCAGTACAGGTCTCAACTTCGATCTTATAAACCCCTTTGAAAGGAACGATCGACTGAGTCGGACAGACGGGTTCACAATCGCCACAG
>JAEPDS010000124.1 GCA_016842065.1 Candidatus Thiodiazotropha sp. 'RUGA' | reverse complement strand
CCGCGATGACTGTTACCGCTTTACACTACGGCAGTCGCCTGCATCAATTCCGCAGGTGCCCCTGGGCGACTACGAACTGGGAAAGAATATCGAAGGCGCCCATACCTACCGCGTCGGCCATCCTCTCGCACAATGGGTGCTGTCGACCACTGCAGATAAGCAGCTTCCGCTGGGCCATGTTCGCTTCGACTATTCCCAACATCCGCAGACCATCTCCAACATCGAGTCATTAGTGGGAAAGCGTGGTTCGCTGGCCCTGTACAAACTCAACATCCAGGGTGCGGATCACGAAGACCACCTGATTTTCATCGGGAACACGGCAGAGGGCGAAACACTGGATCAGGTGCAGATCGAACGGCTATTCACTTTGCCAGGTGCTTCGGAGTCTGCTGACGGTAGTAAGAAAGAAGATTTCGAAGCCCGTTACCAGGAGCATAAACAGACTGTGCTGGCCTCAGTCGAGAGCCGGTATGCTCAGTTTTTCGAACAGGAGATGGAAAAGCTCGACAACTGGGCCGACGATAAGCGCAAGGGTCTCAAATCCAGCCTGAAGGATCTCGATGACCAGCTCAAGGAGTTGAAGAAGCTGATCCGCCAGGCGAGCAGCCTCCCAGAAAAGCTCTCCCTGCAGAGACAAGCACGTAAGATCGAGAGCAAGCGGGACGAGGAGTGGCGCGAATATGATAAACAAGCCCGGGAGATTGAAAAGCGGAAAGACGGTTTACTGGATTCGATAGAGGAAAAGCTTCAGATCCAAGTGGTGGACCAGCCATTGTTCCAGATTAACTGGGAGGTGGCGTGAATAAGTCAGAAATTACAATAGGTTATGAATCTGTCAGACCTTATTCCCTTGCCGGATTTAAAGGCTGCGGATGGTTTTTTTCTGGAATTAACTGGGTAAAAGTATTAACCTATTAGGTATATAAAAGAGATGGAACTCACTTTCTCAAGTAGACGCCTAGAAAAGCAGGTGAACGAAAATCGGACCATGATCAAGGCATTCGGTCCGCAGCGTGCAAAGCGTCTACAGATTGTGTTGACAGCTCTACGGGTAGCCCCCAGTTTGGGGGTTTTCGCGCCGCCCTACAGTCCGCCGCACCGTTGTCATGAATTGACCGGCAACCGTAAAGGCAAGTTGAGTCTAGATTTAGATGGGCCGTACCGCCTGATTTTGGCCCCTGCGCACAATCCGCTGCCGCAGCGCCCTGAGGGCGGACTTGATTGGTATCAGGTCACGGCTATCAAGATTTATGGAGTGGAAGATACCCATGGGTAATCAAGCAACCAATACATACCAGCCTGACTACGCGGTAACACCGGGTGAGGTGCTGGAGTATGAGCTGGAACTCCGCCGGATGAGTAAGGCTGAACTGGCCAAGCGTACCGGCCTCACCGAGAAGCACATTAACTCCATCGTCAAGTCCAAGGGTAAATCGGCCATTACCCCTGAGACCGCCATCAAACTAGAGCGTGCCCTGGGGATGCCGGTGGAGTACTGGCTAAATTTGGAAGCCAACTACCAGGAGACACAAGCGCGACTTGCCGAAGAGGCTCAGCTGGAACGAGATCTGGATTGGCTCAAGAAAGTACCGGTCAATCAGATGGCGAAACTCGGCTGGCTGGCAAAACTCAAGGACAAAAAAGCGCAACTGGTTGAGGTACTGCGCTTTTTTGGTATTGCCAGCGTTGATCAGTGGGGCGACATGTGGCCCCGCCTGGCAGTTGCCTATCGACAGCATGACAAACACGAGATCTATCCCGAGGCGGTGTCCGCCTGGTTGCGCCAGGGGGAGCTGGAGGCCGCACGCATCGACTGCGCCGTCTACGACAAGGCTAACTTCCGCCGTGCCCTCGATGAGGTCCGACAGTTGACCGCAGCCGCCGACCCGGATGAGTTCGTCCCTGCCATGCAAGAGGCTTGTGCTGTAGCGGGCGTGGCGGTGGTATTTGTTCCGGCGCTGCCTAAAACCGGTGTCAGTGGCGCCACCCAATGGCTAAACCCCGATAAGGCGGTCATTCAACTGAGTCTGCGTTACAAATCCAATGACCATCTCTGGTTCACCTTCTTCCACGAAGCCGGACACATTCTGCTTCACGGTAAGAAGGAGCTGTTCATCGAAGGCAGTAATGGCATGGATCAAGAGAAGGAGCAGGAGGCCAACCAATTTGCCGAACAGGAACTGATCCCGCGAAAGGCGTTTGCGGAGTTTGCCAGCCAGACTCCATGCAGCAAGGCCGCCATCATCGCCTTTGCCGAATCCATCAACCTAGCCCCGGGCGTAGTGGTGGGGCAGATGCAACATAAAGGGCTACTGCCAAACACCCACTGCAATGACCTGAAGGTTCGCTACGAGTGGAGAGCCGCATGACACTCGGCAATCATAGGCTCTACCAAGCCCATGACCTTAAGCAGTTATTTGGCCTCAC
>JAEPDS010000123.1 GCA_016842065.1 Candidatus Thiodiazotropha sp. 'RUGA' | reverse complement strand
GACTCTGACCAGGCCGTCAACCAATGAATACTCCGAATGGACCCGAAGATGTACAAAATTAACTGTCATGTCACCCCAGTGACCTGTTGATGTGGCGGTGAAGCGGTGACTAGCCCGAGCTGGACCTCACGACTCATGGAAAATCCGGTTTTTTTTCTGCCTGCAAGCCCGGCTATTGTAACCCGAATCGAGCTCAAAATATGAGTCCGGGCTATCGAATGGTGAGCTGATTGCACCGGCAGATTGGCACGACCGCCGCTGCCATCTGGCCGCCCATTCGACGCAACAAAAAGAATATTTTCCAATAAATACAGTTAGTTGATAACTCATTCATGATGCAGACACGGCCCGGTTCTTGCCCTGCTGTTTCGCATTGTAGAGGGCGCTGTCTGCTTTTTGAATCAGTTCACTGAGACTCTCCTGGCCATCCCACATGGCTGCGCCGACACTGGCAGTGACTTGCCGTCCATCGAGCTCATCCAATGCCAGGCTGGCGATCGACTCGACCAACCGCTGCGCGATGCCAAAAGCATCGTGCAAACCGGTCTCCGGCAGGGCAACAATGAACTCTTCGCCACCATAACGCCCTGCAAAATCACTACTGCGTACCAGCCGCTCGATGATCGCAGCAACCTGCTGGAGAACCGCATCACCGGCCAGGTGGCCGAAACTGTCATTGATGAGCTTGAAATTGTCGAGATCACACATCAACAAACTGAGTTGGGCATGGGATCGTTTGGCTCGACCCATCTCCTGCTGCAGACGCTCGTTGAAACAGCGATGATTGTAGAGCGCGGTCAAGCTGTCCCTTTCTGAGCGATTCTTGTAAAACTCTTTCAGACGATGAATCTCATCCGTCTGCTGATCGATCAGTGAATGCACTCTTCTGGATCCATAAACGACCACCAGATAGAGCAGTATCTCGATCACAGCGAAGCCAACCACGGCATAGACCAGATTTAGCTTCAGTTGCTGCCTGTTTGCCATCACGGACTCTGTAACATCCATCAACATCACCACCATACCGACCTGTTTTGTCTCGCCAGCGGCTTGAGACTGGTAGTCATGCAGCGGAAAATGTGTGATGCCATAGAAGCGATCTCCATGGCTTTGCGTAAAGGTACGCAATTGATGCTTATAGGGTTCCAGCTCTTCGCAATTGGCCAACACTTCGGAGACTAACGGATTTGAAATCGCTTCAACATAACAGGACGACTCTTCGGACAGCTTTACGATCTGTTTGCTGATCGATTCCGGCCACATCGCAGAGTGGACCTTCTCCTGATTCAGCAGCACCATCATCTCAACACCGGTTTGTTGGTTGATCTTATCCAGTACGGTTTGATAGGAAGAACCCACTTCAAGCACCCCGATCAACTCAGCATCATCCGGCCCGGCCGTTGACCAGACCGGCGTGACCCCTCGCAAACCGGCATATATGCGGCCGATCTCAAAACCGACCTTTGCCTGTTTATCCTGAAAACTATCGACAATGATGTGGCGAACGTCATCCATTCGGTCGCCAAATTTGTTCGGCTTGTGTACTCGAAGGAAACTGAGCGATCCGGGACCAAGATGAAAATGGAGCTGTCTGGCACCGTACTCCTCCATCAGTGGCGACCAGCTGGGTATCAGTGACTGATAGAGCTTCTCTCTGACATCAGCTGCCGATGCTCCACCAGCCCCGCCACCCTCGTGGGTTACCGCCTGTTTACCCGCAA
This sequence comes from Candidatus Thiodiazotropha sp. 'RUGA', assembly GCA_016842065.1. Taxonomy (GTDB): domain Bacteria; phylum Pseudomonadota; class Gammaproteobacteria; order Chromatiales; family Chromatiaceae; genus Thiodiazotropha. The sequence goes on along the minus strand of JAEPDS010000123.1, from coordinate 711 downwards.
GAAACAGCTGCTGAACATTTTTCTGACTGGCGATATAGGTTGAGATTTGCAACATATTCTCATACACAAGCTCCAGCGTAAGCTGATACGAATGTCTGAGACTCCTGCCATTGGCATCCAGGGTCAGATTCAGGGCGTGCCGGCTGGCGTAGTAGTTGATGCCGACAAAGATCAGATCGCTGAGCAGGATCAGCAATGTCAGGATGAGGAATATTTTTCTACTGTTCAATTAACCCATCCAAGTGATCAACCACCCTAAGAAACCTCGTTAGAGCAAGGCCATATAGCATGACCGGAGATAGCAACTTTGAAGCGATGTGAATCGTCAAGGATAGATCGACAACTGTAGAACTTCTACAACTATCAAGCTGTTTGCTGATTGAAATCAACGCCCTCAACGTGCTTGTGCCCCATCCGCAGACTATTAACGAGACAACTCAGCATGTTGTTGCCTGGGCCAGATTCAATCCCAGACAATCATACAATTTGCGACTCCCATTTGCGTTCATTCGCGTTCATTTGCGGACTATAATGCGGCACCCAGGATTGACAGCGATCAGCATCAAGCAGCGGCCATTTGATCACCCTTCCAACAGACGTTTCACCGGTCCGAAGGAGCGACGGTGGATAGGCGTTATACCCAACGCCTGCAAGCCCTGAAGGTGTTGCCTGGTGGGATAGCCCTTGTGCCTGGCCAATCCATAACCGGGA
>JAEPDS010000122.1 GCA_016842065.1 Candidatus Thiodiazotropha sp. 'RUGA' | reverse complement strand
CTACATGAGCGAATGATAACGCCGCTGGGCGCAAAAACAGACCCAGCCCTCCGGGTTGCGCCTGAAAAAGCGCCACTCGGCGTTGCTCGTCACTCATTTGGAACAACCAAACTACGCTCCTCGCGCCTTGATTGGCGCTTTTTCAGGCGCAACAGGGCGCATTGGATTAGTGTTAACAGGCCCTAAGACAACAAACTCCAAAGAAAATTGGTAACACGCCCTATACGCTGTGTTAACGGCCGCGTATCTATTATTTAAAACCCTGTATCCAGCCCATACCAACAGCCCCTGATAACAGGAACCCGGTAATTCCTGTTGCACCAGAAAAGAAAGCGACGACAACAAGCCCCTATTTATATTACTTTTCTCAGCAACGGAACAGAGTGAAGCGGGATTTACAGCAGATGCGCAAAGCCAGTTATAATATTCGGTATGCAAAACATCGATACCGGCAAAATCAACCTCAGCCTGGAAGAGAACCGCTATGTGCTCGCGGTTATCTACACCAATGACGAAATCGAAAAAGAGGATGTTAAGTCGGTTACCGACTATCTCGATCAGTTCAAGGAACCCATTCCAATACTGATTGAGCGTACAGGACACTACTCCATCTCGGTGATGGTGCAGATCGTTATGCTGCAGCAGACCAAAAACCGATTGAAAGCGGCTGCCTTTGTCGAACGTAATAACCGTGATGCACTGATGACCCGCATTGCGGCCAGCACCTATTTCAAGGACATCGAGGTGAAATCCTTCTTTAAAAGAGAGGAGGCTGTGGCCTGGCTGATGGAAAACTACGCCACAGAACCACTTCTAGCCGACTCATAGTCTTCACAAAGGCAGACTGGATTTATCCACCACCCGACGCAATACAAAGCTGGAATGGACACCGGTCACTCCCTCGATTCGGGTAATCTTGTTCAATAGCAGAGCCTGAAAGTCATCCATGTCACGCACCACAACCTTGATCTGATAGTCGGCGTCCTGACCGGTAATCAAAAGGCACTCCAATACCTCGGGCATGGCCTCAATCTTTTTTTCAAAATTCTCGAATCGCTCCGGGGTATGCCGATCCATTGAGATATGCACCAACGCCATCAGATTCAGACCAAGTTGTTTGCTGTCCAGATGGGCACGATAACCAGCGATCACTCCGGAATCCTCCAGTGCCCGAACACGACGCAGACAGGGGGACGATGAGAGGCCGATGCGCTCAGCCAGCTCCTGATTACTGATACGCCCCTCCTCCTGCAATATCTGCAGAAGATGTTTGTCGTAACGATCCAGATTCATTGCATATTTCTCTAAACAAAAAAATTGAGCAATTATTTATCTCTATTTTAATTAATTTTAGCTATTTTTGCTATTTATATTAAAAATAAGGCGATAATTAGCAACCATTCACCGGCAGATTTGCATTAGGCTTTCCACATGGCCACAAGTCATAGCAATCGCTCTTAAACCAAAAGTTGCGGAGCAAGTGAGATGCCCCACAAGGGCCACTACCGCTGCCATGAAGACCCATGACAGCCAGACAACAAGGATCCCTGCCAGGAGACAACCGTGAGACGTTTTGACCACAGAAAATATCGAGCCAACCCGGCCAATCCGATGCCGTGTCGCCAATGGCCTGACAACACCATTGAGGCGGCGCCCATCTGGAGCAGTGTCGACCTGCGTGATGGCAATCAGGCTCTGCTGGAGCCTATGAACGTGACGCAAAAGCGCCGACTGTGGAATCTCCTGGTTAGCCTGGGCCTGAAGCAGATCGAAGTCGGCTTTCCCTCAGCCAGCCAACCCGACTACGATTTTGTGCGCATGCTGATCGAGGATGATCTGATTCCTGAGGATGTCACCATCCAGGTACTGGTTCAGGCCCGCGAATCATTGATCAAGAAGACCTTCGAGGCATTGCGTGGTGCCCGCAGAGCGATCGTACATGTCTATAACTCCACTTCCACAATACAGCGGGAACGGGTCTTCAAGCGGGACCGGGAAGGCATCAAGGCGATTGCCGTTGAGGGTGCGGAAATGGTCAAAAGAGAGGCGGCCAACCACCCGCAGACCGAATGGGTTTTCGAATACTCCCCTGAGAGCTTTTCGAATACCGAATGGGATTACGCGGTGGAAGTCTGTGATGCGGTCATCGATGTCTGGCAGCCGACCCCGTCAGCCCCCTGCATCATCAACCTGCCGGCGACCGTAGAGAGCTCCACACCCAACCTGTTTGCCGACCAGGTGGAGTATTTCTGTCGTCAGGTATCGAGACGGGAGTGCGTGGTGGTCTCGGTGCATACCCATAACGACCGGGGCAGTGCCGTGGCGGCCGCTGAACTGGCACTGCTGGCCGGTGCCGACCGGGTCGAGGGGACTCTGTTGGGCAATGGGGAGCGTACCGGCAACATGGACATTGTCACCATGGCGATGAATCTCTATAGCCAGGGTATCGATCCTATGCTCGACCTCTCCAATCCGGATGAGATCATCCAGGTCTA
>JAEPDS010000121.1 GCA_016842065.1 Candidatus Thiodiazotropha sp. 'RUGA' | reverse complement strand
GTACCAGCACCAGGGAAAATACAGCAAAGGCGACGCCAAGCAGCAGTACCACCTGAACCGAAGAGCGTCCACCGATCTCTCCGATCAGAAACAGCGCTGCCCCCAGGGAAACGGTCAGACTCAAACCGAGAAACAGAATCGGCAGCAGCAGGTTGCCGGTAAACAGAATACGCAGACTCGGCCAGTGCTTGCGATCGATGAAACTCTCCAGCCAGGTCAACCAGCGGTGCAGCGAACCGGACACCGCGCCGGGACCGGGCAGTGACTCGCTGGAGGTTGTTTTCTGTTCCGCTTGCATATTGCGACTCTACCACGAACCCGAAAAGCGGGTCAGTTACCCGTTTGATTTAGGGCCTGTTAACAGCGCCGGACTACCCTGTCTGTCGCCGGACGTTCGATTCATAAGTCGTTCCGAGGCAGCTTGAGTTGTTGCAGACAGTCGAGCCGCCAGCTGCGGATCGCATCTCCCAAGGCCTTGCCGCGCAGCTCGGAAGCGGCCAGCCGTTCCGGCAGGGGAGCCAACAGTGCCTCTCGGGCGGCTGTCAGGTTTGGCTTCAACCAGCCCAGACGCGCTGGCCAGATTGCTTCAGCCGCCAGTAACAGCCCCTCAAATCTTTCGGGTTGCTGTCTGGGTTTGAGCCGGCTAACCAGATCCAACAGATGCTCACCGCTTGTCTCATCCGTTTGGACAGAAGATAACTGCAGAAGATCACGGATCAACTCTCCAGTACGCTTGTCGAGACGGATTTCATCCAGCCAGGCGGCCAGATCAGACTGATTCTGGGCGCTGTAAAACAGTGCCACCGCAGCACGAATCTGTGGATCGTCACTGACAGGGACAATCCGCTTCAGCGCCGACACCATGCCCCCTGCGGTCTGAGCGCCATGGCCTGCGGATTCGCTGCCCATGATTTCAGCCACTGCCGGTATCAGCTTATGCAGCGCGCCACAGCGCTGTAAAACCTCAAAAAAGCGCCATGGCTGGGGCTCTCCCATGGCGCGACTCATCTCTTTCAGGAAACGCTCTGCAGAGAGTGTCTCCAGCTCAGCAGTGTTTGCCATCTTCTTCATCAATGCATGGGTGCCATGGGCCACCCGAAATCCCCAGCATCCCAGCTTAGCCGCAAACCGGGCGATACGCAGTAGACGCAGAGGATCCTCACTGAAGGCCGGTGTGATATGGCGTAACAGCCCCTCCTGCAGATCCTTCTGTCCCTCACAGATATCGATCACACAGCCCGATTCGTCCATCGCCAAGGCATTGATGGTCAGATCGCGACGCAGCAGGTCCTGCTCCAGGCTCACCTCGGGGCCGTAGCTGACTTGAAAACCCTTGTAGCCGGGGGCCGTCTTCACTTCGGTGCGGGCCAGGGCATACTCTTCACCACTCTGGGGATGGAGAAACACCGGAAAATCACGATCGGCACGACGGTAACCCTGGGCCAGCATCTCTTCCGGCGTGGCCCCGACCACCACCCAATCCCGTTCGTTATAAGGCAGCTCCAGCAACTGATCCCGTACCGCACCACCGACCAGATAGACTTTCATTGCCCCTCCTGGTCAGTCCCAAGCTGATGTTGTTGCTGCTGTTTCTGCTGCAGTTGCCACATCTGGTGATAGCGTCCCTGTTGCTGCAGAAGCTGAGGATGGGTCCCCTGCTCCACAATCCGTCCCTGATCCATCACCAGAATACGATCCGCATCAACCACCGTTGAGAGACGATGGGCAATCACCAGCGTGGTGTGGTTTCTCGCCACCTCCCTCAGCGTCTCCTGTATCGACTGTTCTGTTTTGGTATCCAGTGAGGAGGTCGCCTCATCGAAGATCAGGATCTGCGGCCGTTTCAACATCGCTCTGGCAATCGCTACCCGCTGTTTCTCACCGCCGGAGAGTTTCAGCCCCCGCTCCCCCACCACCGTCTGATAACCATCAGGCAACTGATCGATGAATTCCGCAATATGCGCGATGCGGGCCGCCTCTTCGATCTCCTGTTGAGAGGCGTTGGGATTACCATAGGCCAGGTTGTAGAGAATGCTCTCGTTGAACAGGACCGTATCCTGGGGAACGATACCGATGGCCGCGTGCAACGACTCTCTTGTCAGCTGACGGATATCCTGATCATCCACCCGAATCGCCCCAGCGGTGACGTCGTAGAAGCGGAACAGCAGACGGGAGAGGGTCGACTTGCCGGCGCCGCTGTGGCCAACCACCGCCAGCTTCTCACCCGCCTTGAGGGTGAAATCCACATCGTGCAGGATCTGCCGCTCCGGTTGATAGGCAAAATCGACCTGTTCGAATCGCACTTCCCCACCCTGCAACTTCAACTGTCTGGCATCTTCCGCATCGGTGATCTCCGGCTGTTGTTCCAGCAGTTTGAAGATCAGATCCATGTCCGCCAGCGAGTATTTGATCTGCCGATAGACGATGCCGAGAAAATTGAGCGGTATGAACAGCTGCAACATGAAGGTGTTCACCAGCACCAGGTCACCGATCGACATGGTGCCTTCCACC
>JAEPDS010000120.1 GCA_016842065.1 Candidatus Thiodiazotropha sp. 'RUGA' | reverse complement strand
AGGCACCCACAGCATAACCATTGGCGTGGGCGTGGCTAAGCATCTGTTTCATATTTACCAGCGGCACAGAATCTCTCCTTATTCCCAAAAGAGGTGTATTGGCGGATAACGGTTATTCCCCGGCAACTTTACGCCTGCTTAACTGTTAGGTTAATTTAAATTAAACTAATAATTCGTTATATTTTGGTAAAACCATTGATCAGGCGATTAACACTCCATCAGCTGACCATATTCGCAGCCCTCGCGCAGCACGGAAATATGACCCGGGCTGCCAAAGCGCTGCATATGAGCACCCCGGCCCTATCGATTCAGATCAAGCAGATGTCGGATGCGATCGGCATGCCGCTGCATGAGCAGATTGGCCGCAAGCTCTATCTGACCGATGCAGGCAGAAGGGTCGAAGAGGCCGCCCGTGATATTCTGAACCGGTTGGAGGCGCTGGGCTCGGAGGTTGCGGAACTGCAGGGACTGGAGCAAGGCAGACTCAGACTCTCCATCATCACCACGGCCAAGTACTTTGTACCCAAGTTACTCGGTTCATTTTGCCAACTCCATCCCGCTATCGAAGTCTCCCTGGATGTTGCGAATCGGGATCAGTGTCTGAATCGTCTGGAGCGGAATCTCGACGACCTCTACATCATGGGAAAATACCCTGAAGCGCTGGCTGTTGAGGCGGTCCCCTTCATGCAGAACCCTCTGCTGGTAATCGCCCCGAGTGGCCATCCCCTTGCGGAGAGAAAAAACATCTCCCCCAAGCTGCTCGCCGAAGAGTCCTTTGTCATGCGCGAACAGGGCTCCGGTACCCGTCTAGCAGCAGAGAGCTTCTTTGAATCTCACAAGATAGAACTGCAGACCCGCATGACACTTGGCAGCAACGAAGCCGTCAAGCAGGCGGTTGCCGGTGGCCTGGGACTGGCGGTACTGTCCCAGCACACATTAACCCTTGATCGGGCCTCAGGTGCCTTTGCGGTACTGGATGTGAAGGGATTTCCATTGATCCGACAATGGTATGCGGTCTATCCCAGAGGCAAGCGGATCTCTGCAGTTACCAGTGCCTTTCTTCAATATCTGATCTCCGAGGGTGAGAAGAGCACCCGTACACTCCCATAAGAGCGTCGATCGATACACCAGCAGCAACGCCTTGGATAGTAGGTATTGCTGATAACCATTGACCCTCATTACGTCGGACCGATGGAGTAACGCGACCAGCCGGCAGAGGCTAACCTACTGAACACAGTATATTTAATCCCAATCAATAACCTGACGACAGGTTCCACTGACATACGGCAAATAATATAATCCGGGGTGTTTCGTGTCAGGGAGAGTTGTCATCATGGAAGAGAGAAGAATTGGCGGAAGTCCAATACCGGACACAAAGATTCAGGGTATCAATCAACAGCAACTGCATGGATTGGATATTCTCAGCAAGTTTGGTTGGAAACTTGTCTGTGTTAGAAAAGCGAACGATTTAAATCCTGCCGTGATCTTGGAAAACAGGCAAAACGGTATTTTAGGCACACTTGAAACCGATGGGGGATTCACAGGAGTCGGGTATTTGAGTTTAAGTCCATGTTGGCCTCTTTTGGCCACCTGCTGACAAGGATCAGGTGATATGCAGAGGCAATCAACAGGATTCTATTTTTCGATCAATCTTCATCGATAAACTGTCGTTTTCTGACTTGTAAAAGTGACCTTCTGCCCACTCAGGCAGACTATTCGAACAAAGCGATCAAATCGAAGCCTCAACACCGTTCCATTACCCAACAAAATAAACAGAAAGGACTATTTATACAATGTATTACTGATAACTTTATACCTATACAATCAGATGACATCCGATATACTTTAATTAGATAGGGAATTGAGTGCGTGGACAGAGCCTCACTTAAAGATAATATCTTGGTGATGCTAATGGTTGTTCATGGTTCTCTTGGAAACAGGTCGTCAGTGTTAACCCTGGCAAACATCAAATTGCCAGTCGTCTGAGGTTTTTTGTTCGATGAGTTTCATGCTAGACAGGTCTATGTGCCGCTGGTTTTCGGCAATTCTATTGTGTTTGTTCATAAGTAGCTTGCAGGCCGAGGATGTATTACTGATCAGCAGTTACCACAAGACCGACGCCTGTGGTCAACCCCAGTATGAGGCGGCCCTCGATGCATTGGAACAAGGTGGACTGTCCGGGTTGACCACCAAGGCATACTATCTCGATGCGCGCATCAAATCCCGCGAAGAGATGCTGACGACGGTCGAACAGATCAAGCAGGAGATGCGCGCTAGTCGACCGAAACTGGTGTTTACCTTCGATGATACGGCGTTCGCCATGCTTTACGAGGAAGTGCTTGCCCATCCGGAAACGAAGATGGTGTTCTCCGGGCTCAACCGCGACCTGGATTACTACGATGGCCGGAAACGCTTCATGGAGAATCGAACTCCCGTCGCCAACATCACCGGTATCTTCGAATACCTTTTCATGCACGAATAGCTGTCGATACTGGAAGGGGTACTCGGCAGGAAGG
>JAEPDS010000119.1 GCA_016842065.1 Candidatus Thiodiazotropha sp. 'RUGA' | reverse complement strand
TGGCATGGTGTGATCTCGGTGATCAGTCTGGTGATCCATCTGTTCAATGACAATGTGGTTGTCTATGAAGTGGACAACAGTGGGGGGTGGTATGATTTCGGTTTTCTACTCGGGGTGATCATGGTCTGGGGTGGCGGCTGTCATGCCAGTTGTAAGACAAAGCAGGAGAGAGCCAGTGACGCAGAGTGGGATGAGATCGGTGATAAGGTCGAGAAGAAAGTGATGCGCAGGCTGAAGGCATGGGCAGAAGAGGATGAGCCCGCGGGGCCTGATGGAGAGTGGGAAGAGATCAGCGAAAAGGTCGAGAAGAAACTCAAACGCAAGATTCGCGAGTGGGCGGAGAAAGATTGATTATAAGAGACTCTGTCGATAGTGATCTGAACGCGCTGGTTGAGCTCCATCGGGAGGCATTTGGTGAAACCGAAGGCGATCGAGTAGCCAGGCTGGCAGTTGAACTGTTGCAGGATTCCACCGCTCGGCCACTGGTTTCCCTGGTAGGGTCAGTAGATAACCTGGTGGTGGGGCATATCATTTTCAGCACAGTCTCGGTTGACGGGGATGCTGAGAAATCAGGCTATATTCTGGCACCATTGGCTGTCCATTCAGCATTCCAACGGCAGGGAATTGGAAGTGCATTGATCAGACAAGGGATTGAGAGGTTGATACAACTCAAGGCAGACTATGTTCTGGTGCTTGGTAATCCTGATTATTATCAACGTGCGGGGTTCAGAGCGACTCATACTGTTTTACCACCCTATGAAATCGACTATCCGGAGGCCTGGATGATATTACGATTGAACCAAGATGGCGTTGGCGAAACTAAAGGTGTCGTACGATGTGCAAAAGCACTATGTTGGCCGGAACTCTGGTAAACGATGTGATCTGCCAGAAGGTGTTTACTCCAGCCGAAAAAACAGTGATACATAGTGCCAGTTAATGTTTTTGAAAAATGCTCATCCCGTGGTGTATTGAAATTGCTCAGAGAGAGGGGGTGCGGATACGGATGTCTTCGATAGATTTGATGTGATGGAAAATGAGCTCGATTTATAACAGTTCTTTTATATGCTCCCAACTCATGAATGGTTATTCATAACGGAAGTATGAACAGGTTTCAAGGTATGGAGTTACGATGCGTATTACTTTACTGAGACATGGCAGTCCCGATTTTGAGTGGCAACGAAAGGTTCGGGGATCTGAGTTTAAGATGTTGGAACAGGAGTATGATAACGCAACGATAAACGACAGACCTCCAATGGATAGTGTTGAGCAAGCATCGCAACATCTTTTTGTCGTCTGCAGTGATCTTAACCGTTCCGTGGATTCCGCAACAGCGTTAGGGGTAGAGCGGATTGATCTCTCGGAGCGGTTGTTTCGTGAAATGAACCTGCCCTATTTTGACAAGGTATCGGTAAAACTTCCGCTGGAAATCTGGGTGATCGCGCTGCGCACTCTGTGGTTCATGGGATTCTCAAAGAATAGCGAGTCCTATCGCGCTGCCAGATCGAGAGCAAAAGTGGCTGCAGAGAGATTGATAGGACTGGCGTCGGAACACCGATCCGTATTGTTGGTGGGGCATGGCTTTATCAATCACTATATCGCCAAGGAGTTGGTGGGTAAGGGTTGGATTGGCCCATCCAATCCAGGCAGAAAGTATTGGGAGTATGGTACTTACGAATTGAGGTTTGCAACGGAATGAGTGCAAGATTGTTACGATTCAGATATGGCTAATTCTTTACAGGCATTGATGTCGCATCTGCCCCAGACCGGTCGTGTTGAATGGATTGGGATAAGGCCGGCACGAGGTGAAACCATGCGCTCGCTCGATTCAGTCATGATAGAGATTGGCACGGGGCTGGTGGGTGATCGCTTCAAGGGTCGCGCCTCGAGTGCCAGGCAGGTGACACTGATTCAATACGAGCATCTGCAGGTCATCGCCGGATGCCTCCATCGTAAGACTGTTGAACCAGAAATCTTACGCCGAAACATTGTGGTCTCGGGCATCAACCTGTTGGCATTGAAAAACAAGCGCTTCCAGCTTGGAGAGGCAGTCCTTGAATTCCGAGGGCTTTGTCATCCCTGCAGCAAGATGGAGCTGGCTTTGGGTGAGGGTGGCTACAATGCAATGCGCGGTCACGGGGGGATCGTTACAAGTGTCTTACAGGCTGGCAAGGTCGATCTTCTGGATAAGGTTATTTCATTGGGTGATGTGACGGATTGTTGACAAAAAATAACAATCCGTTTGGAGAACAGGCAAATCCAGTATGGTTTTCAATATTGATTGATGATTTGCGTGATTCTGTTTCGTTGTTTGATTCAGAATACCGATGATCGGCAGTTCAAAACTGATCCGCAAGCTGTCGGTTTCGCTGGTGGTGTATTACAATGCCGGTGCCGACAAACAGGTTGGTCAGTCTGTAATTCTTGAGTTCTAGGGCCTGTTAACACGAATCCAATTGGCCCTGTTGTGCCTGAAAAAGCGCCAATCAAGGCGCGAGGAGAGAGGTTTGGTGATTCCAAAT
>JAEPDS010000118.1 GCA_016842065.1 Candidatus Thiodiazotropha sp. 'RUGA' | reverse complement strand
GGCTTCCTCGGCGAACAGAGTATTGCTTATAAGTAGCATTGCGATGAGTTTAGTCGTGGCATATTGCATGGAATTCATAGCCTCTGTTGTTGCTGATCAGGCATAGCCGATAGTTACAGTTGCACCATTGTAGAGATAAGAAAAGGGCCGCACGAGGCGGCCCAAAGATTCTAGTCTATTGGTTATTGTTAGAACAGTTTATCTGGACAGACATCGCCAACACAGAATGGAACCATCATCTCATTGTCTTCGTGTTCAACGATGTGACAGTGCCAGACGTAGAGACCCGGCAGATCGAATTCCGCACGGATCGTGGTGACGTCACCCGGATAGGCGTTAACCGTATCCTTCCAGCCATACTCCCAGGCTTCCAGACCATTGGGTGTTCCAACTGCCACACTCGGTCCGCCACCGATCGCTTCGCGACCCATGACCTTGTGCTTGACAAGATGCACATGGATCGGATGGGCATCGGCTGAGTAGTTGTAGAGTCTCCAATCCTCTACATCACCCACAGCAGGATTGGTCGAGATGGGATCCGACCAGAGCTGACCCTGTGAGGTACCCGCCGCGTCAATCGTGCCGAGTATTGCGGATTGGGGACCATGGGGAACCGCGCCATTGTCACAAGGTGGCAGCATGCCAATTTCCTGAAACAGGTTGCCGGCCGCATCCTCGCTGACACAGACCAGCTTGGACTCTTCCTCGAGCAGCACCATTTCACGGGTGATGGTGGGTGTAGGCAGGGAGCTTTCGACACCGGTCAGCATCAGATCCCATGGGGAAGTGGCTGCTGTGTCCGGATTTCTCAGGCGACCGCTTGCGCTACGATCCTCGTCTGTCGGGCTGGTGCCCAGCAGTGCATGGTTGACGACGAACTGCATCACCTGACCGGTTGTGTCCGCATCCGGCAGCTCGTCCGCCGGGAAGCCACCAAAGGGTGAATCCGGTGCATTGTTGAGCATGCGGATCACGGTGCCATCGGGCAGGCCGCGGAAATCGACGATCACATCGGCTCGCTCGGCAGGACCGAGCAACAGACCCTGACCATCAAAGCCCTGGTCGGTTTCGCCAATGATCAGCTGATTGTTGATCTCAATGTAGGGCATCTGCTCAAAGGCCCAGGCTTGTGAGTTATAGTTCAGCTGTGTCGCCTTGCCTTCCCGAACCGCCACCACTTTTGGCAGCAGAGCCTGCTCAGTACCGATCTGATACATGAAGAGCTCTTCGACCGGCACCTGATACGGCATCCATGGACCTTTATACTGACCGTTTCGGGTGTTGACCTCGCGGTACCAGTGATCCTTGATGACAGGGACTCTCAGTTCTTGAGTGACCGGGTTGATGGTTGGCAGAGAGAGGCTCAGCCAACGGGCATTGGTGCCGTTCAGCAGCCGGAAACGGTAGAGCGATGGCGCCACTTCCAGTTCCGGCCAAGTGGTGCCGTTGACCACCATGGTGTTGAAGAAGGCTTCCGGATTCCAGATCGGGGCGATGTCAGAGACCTTATCCTGGGCGTTGTTGCCGGAAAACCTGATTTGCAATTCACCAGCACCAGGATGCTGCTCATTGCCAGTACCACCTGTGCCTTCAACATTCAGTTCATCGAAGAAGGCCCGGTTGTCCGGATACCATAAGGAACCATCTTGGTTGAATGAGCGATCCTGAATAACGATCGGAATCTCACGATACTTCTCACGGGAGCCACCCAAGTCGGTGGGGAAGTTGGTGGTGACCAGGTCTTCCCCGGCGATCGGTGCAGGCCCGGGCAGAACACCAGCCTGCATACCGGTCTCGCCACTCACTGCTGAGGGATCACGAACCAGCCAGAAACCCGCAGGGCCGGCATAGACATTCAGGCGGGTCATGCCGAGGGCATGATCGTGGTACCAGAGTGTCGCTGAGGGCTGGTCGTTGAGGTATTCAAAGTGGCCGACACCGTTGCCGATGTTCTGGTCGTTGAAACCGTCACGATCGGTCAGCAGATTGGCGATGGTGCCTTCACAGACATATTCACCGCCAGCCGGGCGCCAGCTGGGGTCACCATTGACGTCACGGGGCACACAGTTGACGTTGGAGGCGTTCGGCAGCCACCAGCCCTCTGTGTAACCGTCACTGCTGGCACCGGTGTGGGCGCCATGCACGTGGGTAACGATGGGCACAGGGCCGTTGTAGGTCATCTGTGTCTGGCCATGACAGTCAGTACGCAGTTCACCTTTGTCGCAACGGGCCTTTGGATTGGCCCAGTGCAGTGTCTGGTCGACCGGCAGGATGTGCTTGATGAATTTACAGTCGTTGGCCCGCTCGGTACCGATGTTACCGCCAACGGCACGACAGCGATCGGCGCGCCGTACCAACTGGTTGATCCAGTCAACGCTTGTATTGGTGTCTTTTACCGCCTCAATGGTGTAGGCGGGGTAGTTGAATTGTGAGTTGGGTGCCGGGGCCACATTCCGGCCGCCACCCAGGGCTCGGGAGTCGGGTCGAGGATCGGTTGCCGGTCCGTAACTCCAGACCGTGGTGGGTGGAAACGAGTCGTTTCGGCC
>JAEPDS010000117.1 GCA_016842065.1 Candidatus Thiodiazotropha sp. 'RUGA' | reverse complement strand
CGCGAAGTCTGTGTACACATGGTGGATTTGGGAGAACTCGACACCTTCCCGTTTGAGGAGCGCACCTTCTTACAGCGGGCAATGGAAGCATTACAAAGAGATGATACTGACCGTGTCCGCTTGATTCTTTCTCGCCATGCCCAATCGGTATGGACAGGTAAGGGAGAGAGTCAGGCGCAATGGGACTTGTTGCGCTCTGCACTGGCTTTGATGGAATCCTGCCAGGATAACGATCGAATATTGAGTGACCATGCCCGCAGCCTGGAAGAGCTGGTGGACTTTTATGTGAGTCAGCTAAGAGAGGTTGATCGCCTGCAACGGGAATTCGAGCAGGCAGTGAGTGATTATGACTGGCAAGACACCCAAGGCATGATGCAGCCGGTACAGCAACAAGCACGGAAGCAATATAGCAAGCTGATTGAAAAGGTTCAGTTGCTGTTTACCAAACACTTGCCAAAAACAGGCTGGCCACTGACAGGCAGACTGGCTAATTCTGAGGTTTTTGACAACCTGGTGGCACCCAAGCTACAGCAAAGTGGTAACAAAGTAGCTTACTTTATGGTCGATGCCCTGCGTTATGAACTCGGCGTCGCACTGGAGAAGCAATTGGCAGAAGACGGCCGGGTTGAGTTACAGGCGGCATTGGCCCAAATGCCGAGTATCACCCCTGTTGGAATGGCGAGTTTATTGCCCGAAGCGAGTACAAGCCTTGAGCTGGTGAAAAACGAAAAGGGTTTTGTTCCAAAAATACAGGGGCAGACTGTGAGTTCGGTTTCTCAGCGAATGGAGACCTTCAGGAAGCGATATGGTCAACGTTTTCAGGAAGGTCGCCTGGAAGAGTTTGTTCGTAACCGATTTAGTGTCAACGATGATGTGGATCTTTTGGTACTGCGCTCAGTGGAGATTGACAGCCATTTTGAAAACCACCCTGATACTGCTCCAACTGAAATCATTAATGCACTTAAGCGTATTCGCGTGGCAATCCACAAATTGAAAGATGCTGGATTTAATGAGGTAGTCATCGCCACCGATCATGGCTTTTTTATGAATACCCACGCTGATGCTGGCGATACCTGCACCAAACCACCCGGGAATTGGCTCAATGTACATGAGCGCTGCTTGCTGGGTGAAGGCAACGCTGATAATCACCATTACCTAATAAGTGCGGACAAAGCGGGAATACGTGGTGACTATGTCAGTTTAGCTGGACCGCTGACCATGGCGTCTTATAAATCTGGGATGTTGTACTACCACGGTGGCGCGTCTCTACAGGAATGTATTGTACCCGTTATTAGCCTGCAGCTAGATGCGCCAGACCAGCCATCAATACAGCAAGCTCAGGTTGTAATCAATTATAAGAACGGTGCTAAACGCATTACGACTCGATTACCGGTTATAGAGATTAGCCTGGAAACCCAGGATTTGTTCTCTATGGGCAGTGACTTCGAAATATTACTGGAAGCACACGACAGAAACGGTAATGTAGTGGGCGAGGCTAAATCAGGCGGGGCAGTAAATCCTGCCACAGGAACAATTACCTTGAAACCTGGTGAAAAAACACAGATTACTTTGAAAATGCACATGGAGTTTGAAGGTAAATTCAAAGTGAAGACACTAAATCCGTCCACCATGGCTACTTATTGCCAGTTGGATTTGGAAACCGACTATACGGTGTAAAATTATGGACACGCTAGACAAAAAAATAACGTCCGTCTTTGATGGTAAGGTTGTCAGAAAAGACTTACTACATCGCATCAAAAAAGGCACCAATGTCCCAACTTTTGTGCTGGAATTTTTGTTGGCCAGATACTGTGCCAGTGATGATGAAGCGGAAATACAAGCTGGACTGGAAGCGGTACTTGATACGCTGCATGACAACTACGTACGCCCCAATGAAGCGAATAAGGCGCAATCAAAGGTAGCGACGAAAGGAAAATACCGCTTTATTGATAAGGTGCATGTGAATTATGTGGAAAAGGATCGCCGCCATTGGGCTGCACTAGAAAACTTTGACTCTCGCAGAGTGGCGATTAGCGAAAAGTTTTATCGCGACAATGATCGCCTCCTGCAAGGTGGATTATGGGCAGAGGTCACCATTGCCTATAACGAAATTGAAGATGACGATTATGCGTTTTATATTGAAGACCTGCGCCCTATACAGTTAAGCCGGTTTGATTACGATCGCTATTGTGAGGGTCGAAATGAATTTAGTCGTGATGAATGGATTGACGTAGTACTACGCTCAGTCGGCTTGGAGCCAAGCAAATTAGAGCACCGCGTAAAGATGCATTTTATCACGCGACTGTTATCACTCGTGGAACCAAACTTTAACTTCATTGAGCTCGGACCACGAGGCACTGGAAAATCCTATTTTTTCAGTGAATTCTCTCCTTACTCAACGCTGATCAGTGGTGGTCAAGCAACCAAAGCAACCCTTTTTTATAACAACCAGCGTAAAAAGATTGGCTTGGTTGGTTTCTGGGATACCGTTGCTTTAGATGAGGTTGGGGGTATCAAAGTCAAAGATCCAGACACCATCCAGATTATGAAGGAT
>JAEPDS010000116.1 GCA_016842065.1 Candidatus Thiodiazotropha sp. 'RUGA' | reverse complement strand
AGCCTGGCGCTGGTTCCCCATGGCACGGGCCACCAAGTCCGCAGTGATCTGGAGCACCAGACCACACCCCTGTTTGATATCCCGGTGGAGTCGGTGAGTGAACGCTATGAAATCATGCAACATGGCGGCAGTGGTGAACTGACCCAACTGACCTGTGGACTGGTGCGCTTTGACCATGTTGCCGGACAGCAGGTGGTGGCACTGCTGCCACAGATATTGAAGATCGATACCTGGAAAGAGGATGAAAGCAGCTGGATACAAAATACCCTGCAACTGATCACCCGTGAAGCGAGAGAGCTGCGTCCCGGTGGTGAAACAGTAATCACCCGGTTGGCAGACATTCTGGTGATCCAGGCGATTCGCTCCTGGCTCGACTCATTGAGCGGACCTCAACCGGGCTGGCTGAATGCACTGCGAGACAAGCAGATCGGTAGAGCCCTCGCCGCGATACACCGCAACCCGGAAAGAGAGTGGAACCTGACCTCACTGGCCATGGAGGCGCGAATGTCACGCTCAGGATTCTCTGCCCGATTTACCGACCTGGTCGGTTATACCGCGATGCGCTACGTAACCCGCTGGCGCATGCTGATGGCCCGCACACAGCTACTCCAATCATCGGAGCCTCTGGTGGTTTTCGCGGAACGCTTCGGTTACCAATCCGAAGCTGCATTCTGCCGCGCCTTCAAGCGGGAGCTTGGGGTCTCACCGGGTAGTGTCCGGCAGTAGAATGCACTCTCATTCGAGATCGATTCTTGCTTTGATCAAAACGTATTTGGTGGGGCATGGCCCCACCCTACATCCTGTCGAGTCCCTTTAGTTTCCGGAGTAAATAGATTCAAGACAGATGATAGCTAGCCCGAATATTTCACAAATAAAGAGGGTAAAACCCGTGTAGTTCAATAGAATTCAGTTACTTAGGCTGAAATTGAACGAGGTTTTGCCTGTGACAGAATGTACCCAAGGTCGTTTTGCTTTTCCAGCGGTAAAACGCCGCCAGGTTGAAGCGGATTTTTCCGGTGGTGATATCAGCAGTGATGGCGGCGTGTTGTTGCTACGACAAGCGGACCGACGGCTGGGATTGCTTGAAGCCGTCAATGACACTCTCGCTGATCCACGCGATGGCCGCTATGTGCAACATGATCAGATTTCTCTACTACGCCAGCGGGTCTATGCCCTGTGCCAGGGCTATGAAGACCTCAACGATCACGACAGTCTGCGACAAGATTTGGCCTTTCAGACGGCCGTGGAACAGGATCAGGCACTGGGTAGTTCACCCACGCTCTGTCGCCTGGAGAATCGGTCAGATCGGGCAACCGCTGTCGCGATCCATCAGGTCCTGATCGAGCAGTTCATCGCCTCGTTTGCCGAGCCACCCGAGGAGTTGATCCTGGACTTCGACGCCACCGATGACCGGGTTCACGGCCTGCAGGAAGGCCGCTTCTTCCACGGTTACTACGATAACTACTGCTTTCTCCCGTTATACGTGTTTTGCGGCGAACAACTGCTGGTCAGCTATTTGCGCCCGAGCAAGATCGACGGGGCGAAACATGCGTGGGCGATCCTCGCCCTGCTGGTCAAACGCTTGCGTCAGGCGTGGCCGGCGGTGCGGATCATCCTGAGAGCCGACTCGGGCTTCTGTCGTCACCGCATGCTGCGCTGGTGTGAACGCCATGGCATTGGCTACATCGTAGGCCTGGCGCGCAACCACCGCCTGCAACGGATGATCGAGGAAGACTTCACTGCAGTCGAGCAATGCTTCAAGGCCAACGGACAGAAGCAACGCGTCTTCCTTGGCCTGCGCTACGGTGCACGCAGCTGGCGCCGTCGACGCGCGGTGATCGCCAAGCTGGAGGTGAGTGAGCGAGGGCGTAATCCCCGATTTGTCGTCACCAACCTCAACGGCGATGCCCAAACCCTTTACGACGACGTCTATTGTGCGCGGGGCGAGATGTAAAACCGCATCAAGGAACAACAGCTGGGGCTGTTTGCCGATCGCACCAGTGCACATCATTGGTGGACCAATCAGTTTCGCTTGCTGCTGTCGAGCCTGGCCTATGTGTTGATGGAAGCGATTCGCCGCTTGGCCTTACAGGGTACAGAACTGGCCAAGACCCAGGTCGGCACGCTGCGGCTTAAACTACTCAAAGTGGGTGCGGTGGTGATACGCAATACCCGGCGTGTCCGCTTCCTGCTCTCCAGTGTCTTTCCTTACCAGGCATTGTTCTTCAGTGTGGCCGAACGGCTGGAGCCAGGATAGCACGCGATGAGTGCTGCCCCGGCACGTTGATAAATAACGGGGTAAGGGGAAGCTGTGCCTGTCAGCCAGAAATCGGGGCGTTTGGAGCCGGTATCATCCTGTTTCTCGTCCCGGCCTTCTCCTCGTGCCAGTATCGGCAAATGGATGAAATATCCGGGCTAGTCAGTGTTTGTTTTCGATGAGAACACCCAGCTATGTCAGTTTTAAATCGTAGATTCGTGTTCTATATGTGGTAAAACCTATCCCCCCTATCTTCGAGTGATATACCTGGGGCCACTCCCTCTTTAGCCCCCGTTCCGG
>JAEPDS010000115.1 GCA_016842065.1 Candidatus Thiodiazotropha sp. 'RUGA' | reverse complement strand
CCCGCAGGCTCTCTTCACCATGCCGGTTTTTCAGCAGCATGGTCATACTGGCTTTGAAATCATGGAAACCGGTGTCTCTGCTATCGACCTCCTTGGCGATCTCAAGGCCCCGCTCTTCGGCTGTCATAGCCAGGGTCACCGCCGGTGTGAGCAAAAGCGTTGCTAGTATCAAGCTGAGCTTCATGGTTTTTTTCCTCCGAAATAGATCAGTAGCGGGGGTAGAAAAAGAAAATCGGCAACCAGAGCCAGACCCAAAGTGATTGCAGTCAGCAATCCCATGCCGGCATTGAGTTGGAAGTGGGAGAAGGCGAGAATGCCGAAACCGACCATCAATACCAGGGAGGTTACCCAGAGTGCCGTTCCCACGGTAGAGAAGGCATAACGCACAGCATCTTCTCCTGGTAGATTTTTTTCACGCCTGGCCCGTAGGTACTTGCTGAGAAAATGGACCGTATCGTCGACAACGATACCAAGCGTCATACCGCTGACGACTGAGAGCGCCAATCCCACTTCACCCACGGTCAATCCCCACAGTCCAAATGCCATGCCCATGGGTACCAGATTCGGGATCAGACTGATGCCGCCGATTCTCAACGAGCGCAAGGCAACCACCAGAATCAGGGAGATGATGATCAGGGCGGTGGTGGTACCTTTCAGCATCGCAATGATGTTACGGCTGCCGATATGGGCGAACATCACTGAGGGACTGGCACCATCAATTCGCATCTCAGGTGCATTTTTCAACAGCCATTGCTGTGCATCTTCTTCAATCTGTAGCAGTTGCTGGGTCGAAATGCTCTCCAGGGTGACAGTGAAGCGGGTGGCGGATTTCTTCACATTGATCTGATTGTTGAGATCCAGGCCGAACGGTAGGGAGAATTCATACAGCAGCAGATACTGTGCCGAGAGATCCCTTTGATCCGGCAGCCGATACCAACTGTCATCGTCAGCGTGCATGTTGCGATTGAGGCGCTTCATGATATCGGTGATCGTATTGACGTGAAGCACATGGGGCTGCTGCCGGTACCACTGGGCGAAGTCATCCACTTTGCGCAGAAAATCGGGATCGCTGATACCTCCGGTTTCACCACTCTCCAGTGAATACTCGATCAGATAGATGCCGGTAAGGTTTTCAGTGGCAAAATCGGTGTCCTGACGAAAATCGATGGTTTCATCGAAATACTCGACAAATCGATCATCCAGACGATTGTTGGGTATCTGGGCGATCAGGAACAGTATCAGTATGCCCATTCCCCACAGCAGCTGCTTTTTATTACGGATTACGAATTCAGCGAATCTCACCATGGCAAGACTGCCCATGGTATCTCCACTCAACGCTTTTACCGGTAGCAGCATCATCATGGCTGGGAGAAAGGTGATTGATAGCAGGAAAGCCAATACAACCCCCATTGCTGCCATATTACCCAGATCCCGAAATGGTGGTGCATCACTGAAGTTGAGACTCAGGAATCCGATGGCGGTGGTCAGGGTAGTGAGAAAAATCGGCTGTAGGTTTATACGCAGACTTTCCATCATCGCCTGATATTTAGCCTCACCCTCTCGCATAAAATGGAGGAAGTTGACCAGTATGTGGACACAGTCTGCGATTGCCAGGGTCATGATGACGATCGGTACTGTGGTGGTTGGGGGCGACATCTTGATGCCCAACCAACCGGTCAGTCCCATGGTGGCGATAATCATCAAGACAATGATGATGAGAGTGGAAATGGTGCCAGGAATCGACCTCAGCATCAGGACCAATACCAGGATTACCGCTCCGAACATGATCGGATAGAGACTCTTCATATCATCCTGAGACGCGGTTGGAAATGCATTGTTCATGATCACCATGCCGGTCAGATGTACCTTGATGTCAGGGTAAGCGGCCTCAAGATCCGTTGCCATCTGTTTGACTTTTGCCGCCACCTCCGGAACTTCGGTCAGTTTTTTACCCGGCAACTGTACGGTGACATTCACCCCAGTTGTGTGGGCTGAGGGAGAGATCAGTCGATTCCTCAGAAGGGGATCATTCGTGGCGATTTGTTGCTTTGCGGCCAACTCCTCATCGCTCAATGAGGTGGGGTCGAGCACCAGATCCTCCACGATCAGGTCATCCCCTTCGGCATAGGTGTGTTGAAAATTGGTGATGGAGTCTACTCGAATGGAGTAGGGGATCTGCCAGGCTTCCTTGGTCAACTCCGATACCGCAGTCAGTGTTTTACGGGTGAATACTGTGCCATCCTGCGGTTCGATGACAAACAACACGTTGTCATTCTTGGTGTAAGTGTTCTGCAACATTTCGAATGCTTTCAGTTGTGGATTCTCTTCACTGAAAAACATCCGGTAGTCGTTATTGAAGCGTAGATGCTGTACGCCACTGCCCATCATCAGACTGACTGCAACAGTCAATAGGATCACTAGGATCTTGTGCTTTAGGACAAACCTGAAAAAGGACTCACTCATGATCTACACCCTGTTGATGAAATCTTGTTGATATTATTACGTTCAATCCATGATTACTTTTGCTAGGGCCTGTTAACACTAATCCAATGCGCCCTGCTGAGTCTGTTTTTGTGCCCAGCAAGGCAGAGTGAGCGTCGTGTAGTCATTCTACATGAGCGAATGATAACGCCG
>JAEPDS010000114.1 GCA_016842065.1 Candidatus Thiodiazotropha sp. 'RUGA' | reverse complement strand
CAGCGCATTGGCAACATTGACGATGGTCAGAGGACTGAATACCTTCTCTGCTTGTAGCTCGGGTTGATTGTGCATCGCGACTGCCTCAACCACCGATTCTGGCAATCCCCAAAGCCCCAGGAGATAGGCGCCAACCGCGCCATGAGTGGTGCCGAAGATCTCCAGTTCCGTAGTGGATCGGGGTTGCTGTTTTTCGGCCAGTGCTGAATCCAGTTCGCTGTATCTCTCAGGTAAGTTAAGCGCCAGAATCAGTTTGCCAATATCGTGCAGCATGCCGGCAAGCAGACAATCCTCGATGGCGGTTTTATCCATGCCTTCCTGATTGGCAATCTGTTTCGCAAGGGAGCCGACCTGCATGCTGTGATTCCAGAGTGAATCCAGAGAGAAATCTTTTGTCGCGAGCTTTTCCTCCTCAAACTGTTGGAAGATGCCGATGGAGAGTACCAGGGGTTTGAGGATCTCCATGCCGAGCAGGGAGGCTGCATCGACCGGGTTGGAGATGTGCCGGCCTAGGCCGAAAAAGGCTGAGTTGACCAGCTGCAGGGTTTTTACCGTCATCGCCGGGTCTTTGGCAATCAGTCTGCCGATATCGGCAACGGCTGCGTTAGGATCCTGGATCAGGCTGACCAACTCGTTGTATATGGTCGGCAGACTGGGTAGTGCGCGCATCCCTGAGATCAGTGACTTGAGTTCACTCTGACCCAACAGGTCGCGTAGTGAGAAGGCTCGTACCAAAGTAGCCTTGAGTACTTCCACCTCACAGGGTTTGTTCAGGTACTGGTGGGCAGGGCCCACCGTCTTCATCACCGTCTCCTGATCGGATTGACCCGAGAGGACGATACGCACCACATGCGGGTGGTGCTGCGCAATTGCATCCAACAACTGTGCCCCATCCATACCAGGCATCCGCATGTCGGTGATCACCGCATCGATGTGGGTCTCATCGGCCTTGCTCAAGGCCTCCGGGCCGCTGTCGACGAACAGCATATCCCACTGTTTTCGATAGGCTCGCAGACTGCGTCTGAGCCCGGAGAGAATGTTGCTTTCGTCGTCAACAAAGAGAATTCGTTTTTTATCTTCTGATTGGCTCAATTCATCTCTCCTATGATCGGAAGCTTGATGATGAAGGTGGTGCCTACACCGAGTTCTGTCTCGAAACTCAATTCCCCATCGTGTTGATCGACAATGATCTTATGGCTCAGTGAGAGCCCCTGGCCTGTTCCCTTGCCGACATCTTTGGTGGTGAAGAAAGGATCGAAAACATGATTACGCGCATCTTCAGGGATGCCGGCGCCGCTATCCCTGATGCGGATGACGCACCAGTCTTCTACGGCTTCGGTAGCAATATCGATGTTGCCGAGTTCGCCACTCTCGCCAACCTTTTCAGCGATGGCATGGGCGGCATTGACAATGATGTTCAACAGGACTTCATTAACAGGTCCGGGGATGCACCGGACAGGGGGTAGTGAGGGTTGCAGGTCGAGCGATACTTCCGCGTGGTATTTCCAGACATTTCGCGCAACGGTAACCGTGCTTTCGATCGCTTTATTGATGTCGGTAGGTGTCTTCTCTTCTGAGCCGGGATGGGAAAACTCCTTCATGGCGCGCACGATGGTGGCGACCCGTTCAACGCCATCGAGGGTCTGTTGAATCGATTTGGGGATCTCCTCCTGCAGGTACTCCAGATCCACTTCGTCGATCTGCTCGTCCAGTTTATCGATCTGCCCGACTGCAATGTTGTTGCTACGAGCCTGCTCGACCAGATCGTGTTGACTGTCGATGATCTCCGAGATGTCATCAAACGCATCGCGCAGAAAACGAACATTGTCACCGAAATACTGAATGGGCGTATTGATTTCGTGCGCGATACCTGCCGCCAGTTGGCCGATGGATTGCAGTTTTTGCGCCTGCTGCATCTCCGATTCCAACTGCTTCTGCTCGGTGACATCATCTGCAATCAAAAGATAGCCGTCGCTGTGGCCTGTGCTGTCGTTGTAGGGTGTAACACTGATCGAAAGCAGGCGGTTTGAGCCGTTGTGTTGTTTAAAGCGTGTTTCAAAACGATCGGTTTTGTGTGAACTGCTCAGGTTGGTTTCGATCTGGTTTGAGATCTGTTGCCAGTTCCAGTCGATCGGACACTCGGCGATCGGTTTTTCCTGTACCTGTTCAGCCGTCAGGCCAAAGGTTTCGCTTGCCTTGTCATTCCAGTGACTGATGCACTGTTGCTCATCAACGCCAATAAGTATCGAGGTCAGGGACGAGAGCAGACGGCTGTTCTGCTGGTGGGCCAGTGCCAACTGTTCATTGGTGTGGGCACGTTCGATGATGCCGGCCAGGGTATCGGCAACGCCTTTCAGGAAAACGCTTTAATCCTCTTTCGGTATATGCCCCTCTCTCAGATAGAGTGTCAGTACCCCTAAAACATCGCCCCGGGAGAGGATAGGCACGATGTAGTGGCCATGGGGCGACATACCGTCGAATCGGTTCTCATGACGTTCGTCAACACAGTCTGCAAACTGGATCTCACCCGTCTCAGCAGCACGACCGCAAAGGCATTGACCGAATTCGACCCGCTGGCACAGATCTACGATTTCAGGATCGAGGTTGCTGTGTGCCATCATCCATAGTTGATTATTATCACTATTGGATACCAGGATCGCGCCTTGGTGCAGCATGTCTGTGAGTGGTGCGGATAGAATGACATCAAGGCACTCTTCAAGCAGCTGT
>JAEPDS010000113.1 GCA_016842065.1 Candidatus Thiodiazotropha sp. 'RUGA' | reverse complement strand
CTGGTCGGAGTAGGCCTCGATCTCCTCCAGCTTGGCGTTGTCCAGCACCACATTGGCGGCACGCCCCTCGTAAACAATGCGCACGGTGATGCCGTCTTTGACCGACTCGGTCATGGTGTAGCTATCCACCACCTCGCCAAACACGTCCAGAGTGGCGTCGATGGGTGTGCCGGTAAAGCCCACGTAAGTAGCGTTGGGCAGCGAGTCGTGCAGGTACTTGGCGAAGCCGTAGGTGCGCTTCACGCCCTTCTCGGTCACGCGTATCTTCTGATCAAGATTGATCTGGCTGCGATGCGCCTCGTCGGAGATGCAGATCACGTTGCTGCGCTCGGTAAGCAATTCGGTGTCTTCAGTAAACTTGTGAATGGTGGTCAGGAACACGCCGCCGCTGGTTCGCCCCTTGAGCAGTTCGCGCAGCTGGGTGCGGCTTTCGACGCTTATAACGGTTTGATCACCGATATAACCCTTGGCGTTGGTGAACTGGCGGGAGAGCTGGTCGTCCAGGTCAGTGCGGTCTGTAATCAGCACAATGGTCGGGCTTTCGAAGTCCAGACTCTTCATCAGCAGGCGCGAGAGGAACAGCATGGTGAAGCTCTTACCGCAGCCGGTTGCGCCGAAGTAGGTGCCGCCCTTGCCGTCGCCTTCAGGCTTGCGGTGCTCCAGGATGTGCCGGTACAACTTGGTGGCCGCGTAGAACTGGGGATAGCGGCAGACGATCTTCTCTTCCTTGCGCGACACATCCGGAAAATGGATAAAATGCCGGATCACCTGGCGTAGCCGGTCCCTGTCGAACAGGCCCTCGATCATGCTGTGCAGCGAGCTGATACCCTCGGTGGCGATAGCCTCATCGCCGGTAACCTTTCGCCAGGTATAGAAAAACTCGTAGGGCGCAAACAGCGAGCCCATCTTGGAATTCACCCCATCAGAGAGCACGCACAGGGCGTTGTACTTCATCAGTTCCGGGATGTCGCGGGCGTAGCGGGTGGTCAGCTGCACATAGGCATCGTGGACGGTTGCCTCTTCGCGGATTGCGCTCTTGAACTCGAACACCACCAGCGACAGGCCGTTGATGTAGAGGATGACGTCGGGGATGCGTTTCTCCGATCCCTCGATCACCAACTGGTTGACGATGCGGTAGATATTGCTTTCTGAGTCGTACCCAGCCGGTTCTTCCGCTATTACAGTTTCGACTTCACCTTCGCGTGGCGTGCGCTGCAACGGCAGTCCGGCATAGTCGATCAGCTGGATATATAGGTCTTTTTTAGAGCGATCCTCGCGCTTAAGAAGGAAGCCATCAGCAATCAGCTTGTGGATGGCCCTGTTGGATTCGTACAGATCGGCAGCGGAATAGCCGTCCAGCTTGTGGATGATCGAGTCGATTTCGCCATCGGTGATCCCGTCGGCGGCATAGCGGGTGGACAGGAAGGCGTGCAGGTCGTCCTTGAGCAGTACCTCGGCTGGGCCACGTTCCAGGTTGTCACCGTGATGATATGGATATCCCTGTTGTTCGAGCAGAGCGATGATTGCCTGCTCCAGTTTTTCTTCCGTGAATTTACTCATATCGCCTCGGCTAGCTGTTTTTCGGCATCGGGGATGGGGAGTTGGCCGGAGAGGAGTTTGGGGAGGAGGGTCTCGCGGAGACTGGCCAAGACTCGAATTTCACCAGTTAGCTTATTTTTCTTTTGGAAAAGCGGGTCAGTAAATAGATTGAATTTTTGTAAGACATCTTTGTTAGGCACTAACGTACTAACTGCTTCGATGTGTCCTTTAGTAACAGCCTCGCGTGAAGCCCCAGCGTTCTGGCCAAGCAATAGGTCCTTCGTTTTTCTCTGTAATAGGTGGATATGAAGAAATCTCGGAGGTATGGATTCTCTAGCACGAATGATTGCAACGTGTTGATTTACACGTGCAGGTAGCACTTGTGGGTCTACGACGCAGGTTCGTAGGATCGATGCCCCCGTTATGTTCAGAAGAACATCATCGGTTTGTACAGTGACACCCTTTAGCTGATTTGCAGCATCTTCGGAAATATGTGCCAGTCCTTCCCAAACAAAACTCGAATCGTAAACATTCTGGCTGCGAATAAGCGTCGTTCCTTCTTCCTGATAAACCTGACTTCCTCCTCTTGGGGTCGCTCCACTACCGATTTTGGTAGTAAGAGCTTTTAGTGGCTCAACTTCCCATCCCTCCGGCACCCACCCCATATCCTCATTGAAGACAAAGCGGTCGGGGAACTGTTCTTGAATTGCATCGGGAAGGGGATTCCGCTGGTCGCCCAGCGCCTTTCGGGCCTCAGCGCGGGCGTTCAGGGACTCGGGGATGGGGTTGCCGGTGGCCAGGGCGTTGTCGATGACCGGATCGAAATCCACGAACCAGCTCTTGAACAGCGCCTGCGCCATTGCCTCCAGCGTGGTGTTCATCTGGCGGTTGAGTACGATTTTATCGTCTAGGGTGCCGAGGATGTGGGCAATGGCTTTTTGTTCATCAAAAGACGGGAAATTCAAAACAACCCGCCGAAGCTCTGATTGCTTTATCCCTTTGACAGTGGTGCCTGTTGCTCGCCCTTCGAGTTGGTGTTGAATCCTGTGCGACGATAAGAGGTACTTGAGGAACGTGTTGTCCAAAAGCCCTGGCTTACCTCGAAGCGTAATAACTCGCTGTGCCAATGCCACTTTTCGATCATCAAGTTGCGCAACCTCACCTAGAGGCGCTTCTGTAGTCATCACGATGTCACCAGGATTTGGAATGCCTCTACGCATCCAGGTTTCATAGTCATCTTCTGCGATGAATTCAGTCACGGGTTGAATTGAGCCGCCCTTGATGATTTTGGCTGTGATCAACGGTACCCCCGAAGTGGTTTTCTTCGGCGTCTTGCCACGGTAATCAATGATCGCTTCCATGCAATCCTCTAGGGGGAGTTCAC
>JAEPDS010000112.1 GCA_016842065.1 Candidatus Thiodiazotropha sp. 'RUGA' | reverse complement strand
ATACTCAGCCTTGGTCATGGTGCCTTCTTTGCCCTTGGCGGTTATGCCATGGGTATGTATCTGATGCGTCAGATCGGTGAGCGGGGCGTCTATGGCGATCCGCTACTGCCCGATTTCATGGTCTTCCTGAACTGGGATAGCCTGCCCTGGTTCTGGCAAGGTTTCGATATGTTCTGGTTCGCCATGCTGATGGTGATGGTGGTACCCGGGGTGCTCGCCTTTGTATTTGGCTGGCTGGCCTTCCGCTCAAGGGTGACCGGCGTCTATCTGTCGATCATAACCCAGGCATTGACCTACGCCCTGATGCTCGCCTTCTTCCGCAATGAGATGGGATTCGGCGGCAACAACGGACTCACCGACTTCAAAGATATCCTCGGTTTCAGCCTGCAGGAGGACAGCACCCGAATCGCCCTGTTCGTCGCTTCCGCACTGGCACTGGCTTTGGGTTACCTGGCCTGTCGGCTGATCGTCACATCCCGTCTCGGACGGGTGGCCGTGGCGATCCGGGACGCGGAAGACAGAACCCGTTTCACCGGTTACAAGGTGGAACATGTGAAACTCGCGATCTTCACCTTTTCCGCCGTGCTGGCGGGCATTGCCGGTGCGCTCTATGTACCTCAGGTGGGCATAATCAATCCTGGTGAGTTTTCACCCTTGAACTCCATCGAGATCGTCATCTGGGTGGCGGTGGGTGGTCGGGCGACCCTGTATGGTGCCGCCGCCGGTGCGCTGATGGTGAACTACGGCAAGAGCTACTTTACCGCAGCACTACCCGAGGTCTGGCTGTTTGCTCTGGGTGCTCTGTTTGTATTGGTAACCATCTTTCTGCCCAAAGGGGTGATCGGTCTGTTCAGGACCAAGGATAAGCAGACATGAAGGCTCTCGATCAACTGCGCAATACCATGCGGCGAGACCGGGTGTTCGACTTCATGCTGCAGACCAGCGGTCTGGAGGTGGATGTCAGCCACGGCACCATTCTCTACCTGGAAGATATCTCAGTGAGTTTTGATGGCTTCAAAGCGATCAATAATCTCAATCTCTATATCGATGCGGGTGAACTGCGTTGCATCATCGGACCCAATGGTGCGGGTAAGACCACCATGATGGACATCATCACCGGAAAGACCCGACCGGATACCGGCAGCGCCTACTTCGGACAGAATATCGACCTGCTGCATCTCACTGAGCCGGATATCGCCCAGGCCGGCATCGGACGCAAGTTTCAGAAGCCGACCGTTTTCGAATCCCACACCCTGTTCGAGAATCTGGAACTGGCCATGGCCGGTGACAAACGGGTCTGGCCTACCCTGTTTGCCCGCCTTCACAACCAGCAGCTGGAACGCATCGACGAGGTACTGGAGATCATCGGTCTGCAGGAGCATCGCTATCAGCTCGCGGGTTCTCTCTCGCATGGACAGAAGCAGTGGTTGGAGATCGGCATGCTGCTGATGCAGGATCCGAAACTGTTGCTGGTGGATGAGCCGGTCGCCGGCATGACCCACCAGGAGATGGACCGTACCGCTGAACTGCTCACTTCTCTGGCCGGTCAGCATTCGGTGGTGGTGGTGGAGCACGATATGGATTTCGTTCGTTCCATCGCCCGCAAGGTCACCGTGCTGCACCAGGGCAGCGTACTGGCGGAAGGCAGTATGAATGAGGTTCAGAACGATCCCCGGGTGGTGGAAGTCTACCTTGGCGAACAGGGTGAGGCCTAAGGTTATGCTGAAGATTGAGAAACTGAATCAGTATTATGGTGAATCCCATACCCTATGGGATCTGGATCTGGATGTCACCAAAGGTCAATGCACCTGCCTGATGGGACGTAACGGTGTCGGCAAGACCACCCTGCTCCAGTGCATTATGGGACTGCTGCCGATCGCCTCCGGCGATATCAAATTTTCAGGCGAATCGATCAGCAAACTGATCCCCGAACGCAGAGCGCCGCTGGGTATCGGCTATGTGCCCCAGGGTCGACAGATCTTCCCCATGCTGACGGTGGAGGAGAATCTGCGCATCGGCCTGCCGGTACGCAAAACGGAGCGAAATAAAATCCCGGATTTCATCTTTGAACTGTTTCCGGTTCTGCAAGAGATGCTCGACCGCAAAGGCGGCGACCTCTCCGGTGGCCAGCAACAGCAGCTGGCCATAGGAAGAGCGTTGGTAATCGACCCACAACTATTGATTCTCGACGAACCAACAGAAGGGATTCAGCCTAATATTGTGCAAGAGATTGGTGATATAATAATAAAGCTGAATCAGGAGATCGGTTTGACGGTATTACTGGTTGAACAGAAGTTACCCTTCGCCCGCAAGGTGGCTGATCGCTTCTGCATCCTGGACAGGGGACGCCATGTTGCAGCCGGAGAGATGGGTCAACTTAACGATGATCTGATTCGACAATACCTGACTGTCTAACGTCTACAGGAGCTTGGATATCATGAAGACCCTTGGCTTGCTCGTTTTCTCTCTGCTGGCACTCTTCAGCAGCGCCGCGATGGCCCACCATAGTCCGGCCTCAATGGAGCATCTCGTTGAACACCTGTTACTCATGCTGGCAATCGGCTTGCCTCTGTTTTTCGGTTTCAGATATTTACTGAAAAGAAACCGGCGCGACTAGGGCCTGTTGACACTAATCCAATTGGCGCTGTTGTGCCTGAAAAAGCGCCAATCAAGGTGCGAGGAGAGAGGTTTGGTGATTCCAAATGAACGACGAGCAACGCCGAGTGGCGCTTTTTCAGGCGCAACCCCCCATATTGAGGTTGAAGAGGGGGCTGGGGCTATTTTTCCGCCCAGCGGCGTTATCATTCGCTCATGTAGAACAACTACACGTCGCTCATTCTGCCTTGCTGGACGAAAAAATAGCCCCAGCAGTGCCGATTGGATTCGTGTTAACAGGCCCTAGGACCTGTTGACACGAAATCCATGTTTGACCAGGCAACAAACACGGCCAGCCAGGACTGATTCATTTCAATGCAGAGTCCACTCAGCGCCACGACGCCAGG
>JAEPDS010000111.1 GCA_016842065.1 Candidatus Thiodiazotropha sp. 'RUGA' | reverse complement strand
TGGACATTGTCACCATGGCGATGAATCTCTATAGCCAGGGTATCGATCCTATGCTCGACCTCTCCAATCCGGATGAGATCATCCAGGTCTATCGTGACGCCACCGGTCTGCCGGTCCATCCGCGTCACCCATGGATTGGTGAGCTGGTCTATACCGCATTCTCCGGATCCCATCAGGATGCGATCCGCAAATGTCTGCATGAGCAGCAGGAACAGGAACCCTGGCAAGTCGCCTACCTGCCCATCGATCCACGGGACATCGGTCGTGACTACCAGGCGGTGATACGGGTCAACAGCCAATCCGGAAAAGGTGGTGTCGCCTATGTACTGGAACGGGACTATGGTCTGGTATTGCCCCGTTGGCTGCAGGTGGAGCTGGCCAACATCGTACAGCAGGAGTCGGAACAGCATCAGGGCGAAGTCAGCAGCGAGACCATTCATGAGCTGTTCAAACAGCACTTCGTCAGCCGGCAAGGACCCTACCAACTGGCGGGATACCGTATCGATCGCCAAGCCAACTCAGAGGAGATCCAGGCTGAATTACAAACCGAATCGGGCACAACCACCATCAAAGGCGAGGGCAAAGGCGCCATATCCGCATTCATCGATGCCCTCTCCCAACGGGCCGGTGTACCGATTCAGGTCATCGACTATGTGGAACATGCGATTGGTGAGGGCGCGGATGCCGAAGCAGCGGCGTATGTCCTGCTGAACTATATGGGACAGCGTAGCGCCGGTGCATCGATCAGCCGGGACACAGTGAATGCTTCATTGAATGCCGTACTCTCTGCAATCAACCTGGCGATGACCGAACAGCAGGCAGCATAAGCAGAACCGGCTCAAGGTGGCCTGTCAGACAGGCCACCTTGAGCAATCCGTCAGCAAAAGCTGAGCGGAGTGTTGCTCAACTACTGGCGAATCCCTTCGATCGAGAGTTCCAGCTGTACCGTTTTGGAGGCGGGACCCAGGTCGAACGGGATACCGAAATCGGCCAGGGCGATCTCAGTGGTACCAAAAAAGCCTCGACGATAGCCACCCCAGGGGTCGTCACCATGCCCGATATGCTGCACATCGATCTCTACCGACTTGGTGACACCACGCAGTGTCAGATCGCCCTGCAGACTCGCCTTCCCGTCTCCCAGCTCCTTAAAGCCGGTTGAAACAAATTTCGCGGTTGGATACTTATCCACATAAAGGAAGTCTTCCCCACGAAGGTGTTTATCACGTTCGGCGTGATTGCTGTCGACGCTTGCCGGTTTGATGTCGACCATCACTTTGGCGGCAGCAGGATTCTTTTCGTCATAGCTGAACTGACCACTGAAATCGTTGAAACGACCAAACAGCCAGCTGTAACCAAGATGCTTGATCCTGAACTGTATGAAGGCATGGGCGCCTTTTTTATCGATGGTGTATTCCGCCGCATTCAATGGCAGAACAACGGCAAATGAGAGTAAACCCAATAACCAAACTCTTTTCATCATCTCCAATTACTCCTAAGTAATATTTCGGGGATCACTCCCCGATAAAAAAACCAGCAGGCAACCGCTTCCATATCAACCTGCTGATGGATCTCTTCATGACGGGATGCCGCTAGTGGGTCACTAGGCAGCCCGGCCTCTAATCAGTTGCTGGGTAATGGTGGCAACCCGGGTACCATAGGCTTCCGCGGTAGCCAGGTCGCCCGTGGAAGGTGCATCTCCGGGATTGACCTGAAAACTGGCCGCCATTGGACCGATGTAGGAGCCGAGCCGATTCAGCACTTCCGGACCGGGACCCTGGATATGGTTCATTGATTCCGGGTCACTGGCCGCCGGATGCATCCCCAGGCTGACGAAAATCATGCCCTGCTGCATGGCATTGATCATCAGACCGACCAGGGTGTTCATCTTATCGCCCGAGAAGGAGCTCGAATTGGTAAAGGCACCGGCCACCTTGTCCTTCCAGGCCTGGGTGAACCACTTGGCCGCCGCAGTCTCGAGAAACTTCTTCATCTCGGCCGACATGCTGCCCATATAGGTCGGACTGCCGAAGATAATGGCATCCGCACTATCCAGTCTGTCCAGATCGGCACCGGCCTCCTCTGCGGTCAGCAGCAGGGCCTCGACACCTTCGACAGCGGCGGCTCCCCGCTCCACTGCTTCTGCCTGTAACTTGGTATGCCCAAATCCGCTGTGATAGATAATGGCCACAGTTGTCATAGCAATTTCTCCTCTTACTGAATTGAATCTCTGGTTTGACTCTAGCGACCCAACATCCGCAGCAGGGTTCGGTCACGATCGAAAAAGTGGTGTTTGAACGCGGCTAAAAGATGCAGTGCTGATATCACAACCACACTCCAGGCCAGATAGAGATGGACCTTGCCGGCGATATCCTCCTGTTGATCCACTCCGCTGAGGGTAGCGGGGATGGCAAACCAGTCGAACACCTCCAACGGCCTGCCATCCGCGGTGGAAATCAGATAACCACTGAGCATCAACAGGAACAGCATCAGATAGAGCAGCAGATGGACCCAAACAGCCGCCTTACGTTCATAGGGCTTGTGGGTCTGCAGATGGTCCGGCCTGGGATTGCCCAGCCGCCAGATCAGCCTGAACAGCAACACAAAGAAGAGCATCACACCAATCCCTTTGTGCCACCAGGGCCCAAGCTGGTACCAGGCATCGTAGTAGCCGAGACTGCGCATCCACAGGCCCAGACCGAACAGGCCGTAGACGGTGACGGCCACCAGCCAGTGCAGACTGATGGCGACCGCACCATAACGCTCCCTATCGTTGCGCATCCTCATCAGAAGCGACCCTCCTGGTAGTCACTGAAAGCCTGTTTGATCTCATCCTGAGTGTTCATTACGAAAGGACCGCCTCGGGCGATTGGTTCACCCAACGGCTCTCCCGCAACCAGTATCATACGGCTCGGCTGTTGCGCCGTGATCTCAATCCCTGGCGCCTGATCCAGCACCGCCAGCCGCCTGCCGCTGAGTGGTTGACCTGCGATCTCCACACTACCGCTCAGCAGATAGACAAATGCGTTGTAGTGGGCTTCGATCGGCTCGATAAACTGCGCACCCGCCTCAAGCGAGATATCGAA
>JAEPDS010000110.1 GCA_016842065.1 Candidatus Thiodiazotropha sp. 'RUGA' | reverse complement strand
GACGCAGACGCCGCAGCGAAGCGGAGGCGCCCCGCAGGGGTGAGCGCAGCGAATCAATCCCTGCCCATCAGTAGGCACCCAAACCTCGCGTGGCAAGCACCCTTTTTTTTATGGCGGAGAGGCAGGTTTAGATTCGAACCCTTCGTTCGACAAGGAGCGAAGCGACGCAGGACGCCGCAGCGAAGCGCAGGCGCCCCGAAGGGGTGAGCCGAAGGCGAATCAATCCCTGCCCATCAGCCGGCACCCAAACCTCGCGTGTCGAGCACCCTTTTTTATTGGCGGAGAGGCAGGTTATGGTTCGAACCCTTCGTTCGAAAGGAACGCAGTGACGCAGACGCCGCAGCGAAGCGGAGGCGCCCCGCAGGGGTGAGCGCAGCGAATCACCAGGAGCGAAGCGACGCAGGACGCCGCAGTGAAACGTAGGCGCCCCGCAGGGGTGAGCGCAGCGAATCAATCCCTGCCATCAGCCGGCACCTATACCTTACGTGTCGAGAACTTTTTACTTCACGGCGAGCAGTCTCACAACTGAATACCTTCAACTCTTTTCAAGACTCGTTATCGATTAAAAAACTGGCTTAAGCGGATAGATCTTTATCGTTATTGGATCAAGCGCTTCAATGATGCAATCAATGCCTGGTGTAGTGGTTGGATCTCCTCGAAGCGAGCCATCGCTTGGGACTTTCCTGCAGTTGATTTCAGATCGATCAACTCGGTCGCCTTGCAATGAATAGATTCATGCAGTTCAATGATTTCTGTAAAGGCAGAGGTATCGTCACCCTTTTTCCCTATCTCCGTGTCGAGCCAGTGTCCCAGGTTGCACTGATGTACATCGAGTGGGGGCGTAGCCTGTTCATCGTTCAGGTGGCTTCGAATCTGCTGGACCCAGGCACGGTGATCAACCATTGCGAAGAGGATCGGCACGGCATTGCGATCCACCTTCTGCGCCGCAACCCAGCTGGGCTTGGGTTGCCACTCGGCCATCCAGTCGGGTATCTGGTCTGCCGGCATAGGGCGGGCGATGGCGTAGCCCTGGCCCAATTCGCACCCGAGTTGCAGCAGCAGTTCCCCGTGTGCTTCGGATTCCACCCCTTCGGCAATCACCTGCCGACGGAAGGAGATGGCCAGACTGAGTGTGCCGTCCAGTATGGTCAGATCCTCCGGATCATCAAGCATGTCACGTACGAAGCTTTGATCGATCTTCAGGGTCTGTATCGGCAAACGCTTGAGGTAGGTGAGCGAGGAGTAGCCGGTACCAAAATCATCGAGGGCAAAACCCACCCCGAGTGACTGAACATCTTGCATTACCTGGGATACCCGGTTGATGTCTTCCAATGCACTTGTTTCGAGTATTTCCAACTCGAGATCCCCGGACTCTGCCCGGGGGTGGCGGGCCAGGGCAGTCCCCAACTTGTCGATGAAATCGGCCTGGTCCAACTGCATGGCATCCACGTTGACGCTTACTGGAAGTGAAATACCCGCTGTGCGCCAGATAACAATCTGCTGCAACGCGCTCTCGATGACCCAGTCACCTAATTCGAGCATCAGAGGGTGATTGCTGATGATTGGCAGAAAGCTGTCAGGATACAACAGCCCCTCTTCAGGGTGTTGCCAGCGTATCAGTGCTTCGACACCGATCACCCGACCCCGGCGCATGTCGACCTTCGGCTGATAATGCAGCGTGAATTCATTCGCTTCCAGGGCAACCCGGATGCGTTCCACGCTTTCGTGCTGGCCACGCAGA
The DNA here is from genome assembly GCA_016842065.1 of Candidatus Thiodiazotropha sp. 'RUGA'. Classification (GTDB taxonomy): domain Bacteria; phylum Pseudomonadota; class Gammaproteobacteria; order Chromatiales; family Chromatiaceae; genus Thiodiazotropha. Next base: position 1,392 of record JAEPDS010000110.1, on the reverse strand, counting down.
TCCCTGTCCTGCGCCGCATCGAACAGGTGGTAGCGGTTTTTACCAGCGAGTTTCGCCTGATACATGGCCTGGTCTGCCTGGCGCAACAACTGATCGGCATCGATGGGTTCAGCCTGTGGGTAGAAGCTGACCCCGAGGCTGGCTGAAACCTGTAGCATTCCGACTTCATCATTTACCGGTTCGGCAATGGCGTTCAGCAGTCGTTTAAGCCAGGGTAGGGTGGTGTCGACGTCCGGCAGATCCGCGAGCAACGCGACAAATTCGTCACCCCCCAGACGGGCCAGGGTATCGACTTCGCGAACCGCGTTATTCATGCGATCCGCAAGGGTCACCAGCAGGCGGTCACCCACATCATGACCATAATCGTCATTGACCTCCTTGAAGCCATCCAGGTCGAGATAGACCAGGGCGAGTTGTGTATCGCGCCGTGATGCTTGCAACATCGCCTGACGCAGGCGGTCATCCAGCAGCACCCGATTGGGCAGGCCGGTAAGTGCGTCGTAATGTGCAACATGCTCCAATTGGCTCTGGTGTTCCTTCTGTGCTCTGATGTCAGAGAAGAGTGCCACGTAGCGCTGTACCTGGCCATCAGGTGAACGTACGGCGCTGATGGTCAATGATTCCGGATAGATCTCACCATTCTTGCGGCGGTTCCAGATCTCACCGCTCCAGTTCCCTTGTTCGATCAGTGAGCGCCACAGATCCTCATAGAACTCCGGATCGTGTTTTCCCGATTTGAGTATGCTTGGATTCTCTCCAAGCACTTCTTCACGGGTATAACCGGTGATGCGCGTAAAGGCTGCATTGACGTCCAGGATTTCCCCTTGCTGACTGGTGATGACGATGCCTTCATGGGCGTGTTCGAAGACACTGGCGGCATCCTTCAGTTGATCCTCGATCTTCTTCTGCGCTGTAATATCGTCGTAGATGCCCATTACACCGTAGACTTTCCCTGATGCGTCACGTAACGGCACCTTGGAGGTACGTAGCCAGATCAGGTGGTTATCCGGTGTGCTCTGGGGTTCTTCATAGTCAAGACGCGGCTGTCCCGATTCCATTACTCCTTTGTCGTCCGCCCGGTAGATATCGGCCTGTGCAGCCCATCCCATGGCGAAATCATCCTGACCGATCATCTCCTCCGGCGACCCTTTGCCCGCATCTCGGGCAAAAGCTGGGTTGCAACCCAAATATCGACACTCTCGATCCTTCCAGAACACTCGGATCGGCACTGTGTCTATGACCTGGTGCAGAGTCGTTTCTGCCTGCCGACGTTTGTCGACCTCACCCAACAGGGCGGAAACGAAGGTACGGCTTTGCAGATAGTGCACGGCCAACAACACCAGGATGGCAATAAACAGAAACAACTGAGTCAGTTGCTGAATCCGGTAATCG
>JAEPDS010000109.1 GCA_016842065.1 Candidatus Thiodiazotropha sp. 'RUGA' | reverse complement strand
CAGTCGCTGCTCGACAGCCTGGCGAAAGCCCAACACGATCTTGAGGCCGCTGGTGGCTGGCAACTGGAACAGCGGGTTGAAACCACGATCTCCCGAACCGGTCTGGATGCGGATGCACAGTTCAGTGAACTCTCGGGTGGTATGAAGCGACGGGTACTGTTGGCGCAGGCATTGGTGGCCGAGCCCGATCTGCTGTTACTCGACGAACCGACCAACCATCTCGATATCGAGGCGATCGACTGGATGGAGAATCTGTTGTTGGGATTCTCCGGTGCCGTGCTGTTCGTAACCCATGATCGGGCCTTTCTACGTCGACTGGCAAGCCGGATCCTGGAGCTCGATCGGGGGGAATTGACCGACTGGCCCGGCGACTACGACAACTTTCTGCGCCGCAAGGAGGAGATGCTGAATGCCGAGGCGCTGGCCAATGCCCGTTTCGATAAAAAGCTGGCGCAGGAGGAGATCTGGATACGCCAGGGCATCAAGGCAAGGCGTACCCGCAATGAGGGACGAGTGAGACAGCTCAAATCGATGCGGGATGAGCGAAGTAAACGTCGCAGCAGCATGGGTCAGGTGAAGATGCAGCTGCAGTCCGCCGAGAGATCGGGAAAACTGGTGGTTGAGGTCGATGATGTGAGCTACTCCTGGGAAGGACAACCGATCATCCGGGGACTCTCTACCACCATCATGCGTGGTGACCGGGTCGGTATTATCGGACCCAACGGTTCGGGTAAGACGACACTGCTGAATCTGTTGCTTGGCCAACTGCAACCGGCGCAGGGTCAGGTGAAACTCGGTACACAGATTCAGGTCGCCTATTTCGATCAACTGCGCAGTCAGTTAAACGAATCCCTGTCGGTGCAGGAGAATGTGGGTGGTGGCAGCGAAAAAGTGGAGATCGATGGTAAAAGCAAGCATATCATCTCCTATCTGCAGGATTTTCTCTTTACCCCCGAACGGGCGAGAGCACCGGTGGACGCCCTCTCCGGTGGAGAACGAAATCGTCTTCTGCTGGCCAAACTGTTTACCAAACCGGCCAATGTTCTGGTGCTGGATGAACCGACCAATGATCTGGATATCGAAACCCTGGAACTGCTTGAAGAGTTGCTGGTGAGTTATCAGGGTACGCTGCTGCTGGTCAGTCATGACCGGGAGTTTCTTGACCACTCTGTGACCAGCTGTCTGATTTTCGAAGGGGAGGGTAGAGTCACCGAGTCTGTTGGTGGTTACAGTGATTGGGAGCAAAAACAGAAGCAGACTAGAATCAGTAGTGACAATGCCGCTCAGGAAAAGATCAAGTCTCAACGGCAGAAGCCGAAAAACAGTACGACAAAGTTGAGTTATAAAGATCAGCGGGAGTTGGATCAATTGCCGCAAAAGATTGAACAGCTGGAGCAATCCCTCAGTGGCTTGCAGCAGCAGCTGAGCGATCCGGATCTCTATCAGACTGGCGAAGGAGAGCAGGTCGTTGAACTGCAGCAGCAGATGACAGAGGTGGAACATGACCTGGAGCAGGCCTATGCGCGTTGGGAAGAACTCGAGACATTCAAAACCGGTGGTTGAAGATTACCGATTATTTTCGACCGGTGTGGTGTTCAGGTCGATCCTGATGCTGTTGTTGTGGTCGATGTTGACGGCGGCTTGGGCAGGTGGCAGCTGTGTGGTCGCCAAACGCCAAGGGGACTCCCTGGCGATTGAGTGGCAGGCATCGTTTTCCGACAGTGCAGTGTCGGCCATGGAGAAGGCGAAAAAACGGCTGCTCGATCAGGGCTTTCGAAAAAAAGGTCAGGACGTGCACGCTCAAGCCAGTAGTGATCTCCCACATGCCTATCTGGTGATCGTCAAGACCGTCTACACCACCCTGAGAGGCCGGCCGCGAACCAGTTACGGTTGTGGCTTCAGCCCAGTCTCTGCCGGGGAAGCTGAACGGGCGGCGCTCTACGATCTGCGAAACTACTCCTGGGGCTGGAAGCCGGAGTTCGGCTATGAAGTGATCGAGCGGTTCCGCTATTGAGCGACCTCAAGCGGGCTGGAAAGGGTATCGACAGAGTCGATTTACATTAGCTGTAAGTGACTTATTTAACAGATATTTTTTAATTTGTAATCCGTTTGCTGTTGGCCTGAAGCCGCTGTATAGTGCCGGATTAATAGAGGGTTGGGCTGTCATTCGCTGTCAGTCTGTTGTCCGGTTGTCGGTTCAGATTCAGGTTGCGCCGGGAGCTGATGTCTATCAAGCCGTAGGGCTTGGCTGCCCACCTGCTCGAATGGATTTCCACCTGAATAATCGGTCGATAAAAGAACCTATAAAATGTCAACGACTCAAAGCAACGAACTGCAACAACGATTGATGCGACCGCTGCTTTGGTCGATTCTTGCCGCCATCGCTATCTATGGGGTTTCCGTGGTTGCCAGCGATTTCCAGGCGGTTACCGAATCCCTCGGCAAACTCAGCCTGATCGATTGGTCGATTGTTTTGGGACTCTCTCTGGTCAACTACTGCCTGAGATTCATTCGCTGGGAAATCTATCTGAATCGTCTGCAAAGCCGGATTCCACTGTTGCGCAGTTTTGCCTACTATCTTGGTGGCTTCGCCTTCACCACCACCCCGGGGAAGGCGGGCGAGGCGGTCCGCTCTCTCTATCTGAAGCGTCACGGAGTCTCCTATACCGCCAGTCTGGCAGCCTTTTTCACAGAGCGCTTTACCGACCTGGTTGCGATGGTTCTGCTGGCGCTGGTGGCAGCCATCACTTTCCCGGAGTATCAATGGCTGGTGATTGTCATAACGGTTTTCATTCTTGCCATGTTACCGTTTATCCATGCCAGATCTTTTCATGCGCTGATCAATCGTTATCTGCATAAACTGAGCTCCGAGAGATTGCACAACTTCGGTTTGAAGGTTCTTGATCTGTTGGTTTCCGCATCGACTCTGCTGCGCTCAGGGCCACTCTATGCGGGGCTTGGTCTGGGACTTGTGGCCTGGGCTGCCGAGGGTGTGGCTTTCTATGTGATCCTGCAATCCCTGGAGATTGAGACCTCGGTTGAAATGGCGGTAGGTATCTACTCTGTCAGTGTGCTTGCGGGGGCCATTTCCTTCATACCGGGTGGATTGGGTGGTACCGAAGCGGTAATGGTGCTGTTACTGACGCTGATCGGTGCCGATACCTCGGCGGCGATCGCCGCCACCCTGATCTGCCGTCTGGCGACACTTTGGTTTGCGGTGCTGATCGGCGGTATTATCATCGGCTCATTGGAGTTGATCGATAAAGACAAAAACCTTCAGCCACCTGATGTGGAAAATTAGAGACGCTTGGATCTAGGGCCTGTTAACACGAATCCAATTGGCCCTGTTGTGCCTGAAAAAGCGCCAATCAAGGCGCGAGGAGAGAGGTTTGGTGATTCCAAA
>JAEPDS010000108.1 GCA_016842065.1 Candidatus Thiodiazotropha sp. 'RUGA' | reverse complement strand
GCGCAACCCCCCATATTGATTGTAAAAGAGAGGGCTGGGTCTGTTTTTGCGCCCAGCGGCGTTATCATTCGCTCATGTAGAATGACTACACTACGCTCATTCTGCCTTGCTGGACACAAAAACAGATCCAGCAGGGCGTATTGGACTAGTGTTAACAGGCCCTAAAACTCTCTTTGTAGGTTTCGCGCAACTCTGCCTTCTGCACCTTGCCCATGGTGTTGCGCGGTAACTCATCGACAAAAATGACCAGCTTGGGCTGTTTGAAGCGGGCCAGCCTCCCCTGCAGAGGTTCGATGATCTGCTGTTCTCCGAGCTGACGACTGCCATCCTTGACCACGATGGCCGCCGCAACCTCACCAAAATCCTCATGGGGTACACCGATCACAGCAGACTCTCCTACTCCCGGGATGGCATCGATTTCCGCTTCAATCTCTTTCGGGTAGATATTGTAACCACCGGAGATGATCAGATCCCTGGCACGACCGACGATGGATATACGGCCTGTCTGGTCCATCACCGCATTATCTCCGGAGATGAACCATCCTCCGTGACGAAACTCCCTGGCCGTCTTTTCCGGCATCTGCCAATAACCCTTGAAAACATTTGGCCCTTTTAACTCCAAAACGCCAGTTTCGCCGCGTGGCAGTTCATTTCCGTGATTGTCGGCAATGCGTACTGAGACTCCGGGCAGTGCATAACCCACCGTACCAGCCAGGCGATCACCCTGATAGGGATTAGAGGTAATCATACCCGCCTCCGTCATGCCATAACGTTCCAGAATTCGAAATCCGGTACGCTGTTCAAACTGACGATGGGTCTCCACCAGCAAGGGTGCGGAACCGGATATGAACAGGCGCATCTTCGCACATCGTTGATCAGTCAATCTCGAGTCACTCAGGAGCCGTGTATAGAAGGTCGGCACACCCATCATGACGGTGCAGTCAGGCAGACAATCAATGACCTGATCCGGATTGAACTTGGTAAGAAAGTGTACCGTGGATTGACCCAACAGGGCGCAATGCAACGCAACGAACAAGCCATGCACATGAAACACCGGCAGTGGATGCAACAATACATCCTGCCGATCCTGCCATTGCCAATAGTGGTGAAGCACCTGCGCATTCGAGGCCAGATTGTGATGGCTCAGCATGGCACCTTTGGAGCGACCGGTAGTACCGGAGGTATAGAGAATTGCCGCCAGATCATCGGCCTCTCGTTTCACCACTGGCACCTCAGGTGACAAGTTCTCTAAGCCTATCAACAGATCCCCATCGCCTTCGCTCCCCAGGGTTCTGGTGTGTGGCAGATTGCCCGCCATGGAATGGGCCACCAAGTTCTCCCGCTCTCGCGGCTGACAGATGAACAGTTGCGGTTTTGCATCTTCAATAAAGTAACTGACCTCGGCTGGTGTATAGGCGGTATTGAGCGGAATGTAGATGGCCCCCACCCGCAGACAGGCCAGATAGACAAGCACTGACTCAGGCGACTTCGCCACCTGTACCATCACCCGGTCGCCAGGCTCGACATCCAGCTGCTGCAGTCTTGCAGCCACAAGACCGGTCATTCGATGCAACTCTGAAAACAGCAGCGGCAGGCGCCCCGGAGTAATCAGAAAGGGTTGCTCCGCCGCTTTTTCAAAGCGATCACCAACAAGCCGGAGATAGAGATTATGGTTGGTCATGAAATGGTGATAGACATTACAAGCAGCTCGGTCGGTCCCGTATCGGTTTTGGGTTATGTTCCAATACTCAAGGCCATTAAGCGATTAACCAGGCGAACGCGCAGTCTAAAGACGATCACTGCGAGGTAGTAGTTCATCGTATATTACACACAATAGGGTACCCCTAACCATCGATTGAACATTTCCAAACTGTGTAGGTATTTCTCCACTATGGAACGATTCAACAGCATGGAGTATACCCCATCTATAGCAAAGCTGATTTGCGCGGCCGTTCTGGCAGCCAGGAATCACAAAAGAGTTTCTTACTGATGAGCAATGGCATGGGATAGTGATTTTGAATTAAGTTTCGCTTAAGAACTGTAAACCAAAGCAGAATCCTCGTCATCCAATTCGATTGAAGTTACAACTGTTTTTCATATTTTCAATATCAATTTGAAGTCTTATTAATATAACAGCGTTATTTTTTAGTCACTCTAAATACTTAAAAATAATTGACAATCGGGCTAATTGAATAGTGAAATGACACACAATTGATATTGTAATTATGTGTTCAGGTGACTTTTTATACTATTCCTCGTCACCGAACCTGCGGATGACACACAAGCATCGATTGAAATTCTATATTTTGTGAAATATTGCGTGTACGGAGACCGCAGACATTAAGGGAGAACTAGAAGGATCTTCTATTGGATCAAGTAAGCATGCAGTATTCCGTAAGTTACCCACCAACCACATTGATACAGAGTGCCTGTATAAGACAAACTGAAAATCACTGTTGCTTAGGGAAAACTCGACTGATTGCAAACGCTCAACACCACCTCGTCTTATCTCCTCAACCACATCCGGACAGGCGGCAACGCTGTATCATGCATACAGGCCCACGCAGCGTTGTGTACTCTCCCATAGCCGGAAGATCATCGACCACAACATCCATGCTTTGCGCATTAAAATCACGTTTCAATTAAAGCGAATCGCTTGATATGGATTTCATCTACACATAAGGGAGCGCAACATGGTTGACGGCGGCATTCTTGATCATCGACAGTTCATCAAGGCTCTGGTCACCCTATGCAGAGAGAGATCCAGTGGCACGGTGTTCTATAACCTCAGCAGCGGCTTATCAGCCCGTATTGTCATGAATCGTGGTGAAATCAGCTGGCTGGCCTTTGGTGAACATCGGGGCGCCGAGGCGATTGCGGAGATTCGTCTGATCGACAGTGGCAGGATGAGTTTCAACCCTTCTCTCAAACTGACCATAGGCAAACAGACTCTCCCATCCACACCTGAAATTCTGAAGCTGATCAATACACGAAGCCCTGAACGGAAAGGCCGGTCCAAAGCTCAAAATCAGAAGTCAATAAACTCAAAACCCATTAACAACCAACCTCACGTGGACAGAGTATTCAATAAAAATGAGGTATGTGCGATTGTTATCAGGGAATCGATCGAGTTCGTTGGTCCGATCGCCAGAATCGTCTGCGATGAATATATGAAATCCCAACCGACGCAAATCAGCCTCAACAGTGTACATAAACTAATCGATACAATGGTGCTGGATATCGATGACGACGCGAAGGGGCATCTGTTCAAGGGGCGTGTCAACGAGTTATTGCAACTGGATTGATTGGGCAATTCATCCTCCCTGATAAAGCGGGAGGCCTCCACTCCTCTTGTTCACACTTCATCTGATCAATAAGGCCATTGATGCAGATGTGCATATTGCACACATTCAACTGGCAATAGTTACTCATCTGAATATCCAGCCAAGTGTAATCTATCGGTCACCCATGTAGTTTTTGCTGACGGTTTTCCATTTCTTAATCTCAGGGAGAGTCAGAATGAAAGCTCGCTACATAACCTTGTTCCCCATCGCGATCAGTCTGGTCACAATCTCAAACTGCCAGGCGGTCTCCGCAGAATTCGATACCGATGGCTGGCAGATGCGACGACTCATGTCGCCTTCCGAGAGTGAAGCTCAAGCGGAGTCTGCCGGACAGGTGATGATCTACGATGGATTGACCGAC
>JAEPDS010000107.1 GCA_016842065.1 Candidatus Thiodiazotropha sp. 'RUGA' | reverse complement strand
CACCCAGATGAATCCAAGGTCAACCTTCCAGAGGCTGTTTAGCTCTTTGCAAGGGAGAGAATGAGACAGGCAGCGTGTTCGTACTGACAAACCGGGCTGAGGAAGATCCGGACTACAAACGAGGTTTCATTGAATTCCGCTCCTACTCACAGCTTACATCCCTATCCTGCTGTTTAATTTACACTTTTTTGTCAATACTCCTAATCCGCTCAACCTCTTCTGCCCTTGATTCGTTTATTCGTAGCTGGTTTGATCAATTTCGGCGTTTGTCTTGTTTCAGGAGGATTCAGATTGTCTCACTCAACACACCGAGGAATCTATTGACCAGATAAATATCTGTTTGATTTAATTGTAACTAGTGCCTGTTAACACTAATCCAATTGGCCCGATTGGATTAGTGTTAACAGGCCCCAGTACACCCATGACTTTTTGACAAAAATTTTCCTCCTGCGATGTGTGAACAGCGGCTATTCAACTACAGGAATTTATTCGAGAACGCACAGGTAGGCCTCGCAATCGTTGACCACGATGGAAAGTGGATTGAGGTCAATACTCAGCTTTGCGCAATCACCGGCTACAGCAGAGATGAGCTACTCAGTCTCAACCCAAGAACGCTGACACACCCAGAAGACCGGGAAGTTGACGAATTGTTCCTTCATGGCCTCCAATCAGGAGTGGACGGGAGAGAGGTACAAAAACGTTGTGTTCACAAACGAGGACACACAATCTGGCTAAAAATCAGTGCAACTCCGATTTATGATAGTGCCGAACAAGTTGAGTTCTTCCTATTTACTGTAAACGACATCTCCGGATTAGCCCTCACACAAGAGACACTGCATTCAGCCTTAAAAGCAACGAAAACAGGCATATGGGAATGGGATATCCAGAATAATGCCGTCTCTTGGTCAGACGAAAGCGTAAAGCTTTGGGGAATGAATGAAGGCGAGTTCAGCAACCAACTCGAACAGGTTCGATCGTCTATCCACCCTGACGACGTTGTTCGGTGGGAAAATGATGTTGAGAACTGTCTACAAACAGGCGCCTCCCACAATACCGAGTTCCGTTTAATCCACCCGGATAAGTCGATCCACTGGATTCATGCCAAAGGCGAGGTTGAGCATGATTCCCAGGGCACACCCATTTCAATGAGAGGCACTGTAACGGATGTGACAGAACGAGTCGAAACCAAACAACGCCTGGCGAAAATTGAGCGTCATTTACGGCTTGCTCAACAAATTGCTCACGTGGGGAGTTGGGTATTCAACGTTCAGAATGACGAACTCTACTGGTCTGATGAAATCTACCGCATATTTGGTATCACTCCAGATACATTTGACACCAACATGACAGCATTCATGAATACTGTTCACCCGGAAGACCGCGACTATGTAGAGAACGAATATCAAGCATCAGTTGCAGGAAGCAGAGATTACAACATCGAACATCGAATTATTAAGAAGGATACTGGTGAGGTTCGATGGGTACAGGAACGTTGTACTCATGAGCGCGATGAAAAGGGTGAGGTTATCCGCTCAGATGGTGTTGTACAGGACATCACCGATAAGAAGCTGGCAGAGATGGAAATTCAGCGCCTAGCTATGACTGACCATCTGACAGGACTTGCAAATCGTCGCCATTTTTTCAGGGTATTTAGCCAACTCCTGAAGCTCGCCAATAGAGAGAAAATGGCACTATCGCTGATGCTCCTGGATTTGGATGGATTCAAAGCAGTCAATGATGAGTACGGACACCCGATTGGTGATGCACTACTGAAAGCAGTTTCGTCTCGTCTGAAAAACTGTCTGCGCGAAACAGACCTCCTTGCCCGCCTGGGAGGCGATGAATTTGCAGCTCTATTGGTCAACCCGGAAATGGCAGAAGGCACTCAGCGTACCGCTGAAAGATTAGTTCGTTCTTTCACATCACGTTTTGAACTCGAAGGTGGCACAAACGTTCGAGTGGGTATTAGCGTTGGTATTGCTAGCTACCCTGATCAGGCCCTGACAGAGGAAGACCTCATCAAAAAGGCTGATGCAGCTCTGTACAAAGCGAAGAAGTCTGGTGGAAATACCTATCAGCTTGCTGAATATAATCCTGAAAGTATTACGCAGAGAGAATCGAGTGAGGCTGACTAGCGCAAACGGCTTGCCAACCAGGCACGCATCTGTTCGATCAGCACTTTCATCTCCACCGCCGAACGGGGCACTTCGACGTTGTTCGATTTGGGGGTGAGGGTGCTGGCCTCCCGGTTGAACTCCTGAATCGGCTGGTACTTACTCTGAGTTTGCTTATGACATTGCCTCATACAGGTAAGAAAGAGTGACCGGGCCGTTGGCGGCCCGGTCTTGAGAGCTACCAGCGCAGCACGACAAACCGTGTCACACCGCCATTACTGATCAGCAGGAGGACCTGCTTGTCTCTGGTGCTCTTTTCCACCTGCTGGCCAAATTCTTCCGCTGTTGCCACGTCCTTGCGATTCACCTGGCTGATCACTGTGCCAACCTTGATGCCGGCCATCGCAGCGATTGAGCCGGATTTCACCTCAGTAACCACCACACCTTTTTGCATACGGGCACCGAGTTGACGACCCAGTTCAGGTGTCAGCGTCTGCACGGTCAAACCAAGTTCGGTCGTACTTTCGGTCCGCTCGCCAGCCAGCCTAGCCTCATCCAGTTCACCGATTATGGCTTCGATCTGAATCTTGCGGCCACCACGAACCACATCCAACATGGCGCGTGTACCAGGTGGAGTCAGCGAAACGCGGTTGCGGAATGCGCCCACATCCGACACGCTTTCCCCCTCGTATCTGACCACCAGATCTCCCTGCTTGAGGCCAGCCCTGCCTGCCGGTGAGTCCTCGGAAACCTGAGAGACAAGGATCCCCTTGCTCACTTTGATATCCAGCGAGTCGGCCAGTTCAGGCGTCAGATTCTGGATAACGACACCGAGATACCCCCGTCTCACCTCACCATCGTCGAGTAATTGGAGAGCAATATTTTTTGCCATGTTGACCGGAATGGCAAAACCGACCCCCATGTAGCCACCGCTGCGGCTGAAAATCGCAGTATTGATACCCACGACCTCCCCATCAAGATTGACCAGAGGACCACCTGAATTACCCGGGTTGATTGCCGCATCGGTCTGGATGAAATCTTCATAATCACTGATACCCAGACTGGTCCGGCCCTTGGAGCTGACCACACCAACGGTCAGAGTATGGTTGAGACCAAAGGGGTTGCCGAAAGCCATCACCCATTCACCGACTTCAAGTTCCCCTGAGTCACCCAGGACCAGGTTGGGGACACCGGGATCATCGATCTCAAGCACAGCGATATCGGATTTCGGATCGGCACCCTTGATCTTTGCAAAAAGCTCCTGGCCACTTTGAAATTTGACGCGGATCTTGTCAGCTCCCTCCACCACATGATTGTTGGTCAGAATGTAAGCCTTGTCTGAAAAAATTCCCTTATCGAGGGAGAATACGAATCCTGAGCCCTGACCTACAGAGCGCCTCTCTCTAGGTTGCTGTGGACGAGTGAATCCAGGGAACCGGTTACCGAAAAAACGCTTGAATACTTCATCGTCGAAGGGTGATGAAAAGTCAGCACCACCAATCTTCTGAGTGCTCTCAACCTGGATGTACACAACGGAAGGTGAAACCTTCTGTGCAACCGTTGCAAATGCTTTGCTCGTCTGACGCAGACTTTCCATGCCACCAGCAAAAGCATGAACGTGCATGATCATAAAGCAGGTTAGAATCACTACACTAAGAAATCGAATCGTTT
>JAEPDS010000106.1 GCA_016842065.1 Candidatus Thiodiazotropha sp. 'RUGA' | reverse complement strand
AAATCGACTTGAGGAAACCCTATCGATGAACTTTCAATGTGTTACCCATGTCTCCGAACACCTGTTACCCTTGACTCCGGTCTATACACCCGCAAGGGGCGAGGGGAGTGAATAGCCCTCATTCTGACAATAATTCTGGACTTGTATATCTATTGATCACTGGTTTCTCAGTCTCAATAGAGCGTGTTATCGAGTCACTCTCTCTTCCAGGACTCCAAATGCTTCCGCATAAACATGGCGGCGCGAACGGTTGCGTCTTTGGTCGCCAGGTCATCCGCAAAGGTACGTACGTGTATCGGTCGGAAATCGAATCCTCGACCAACTCCTGGATAGGTAATCAGGCGTACATCCTTACCGGATTGTTTCATCGATTTAACGGCAGTCTCTATGGAACGCCGGCGCTGGTACTGTTCATACTCGCCAATCACAATCATGGCTGGAATCTCCAGGCGATCGGCTTCAATCGCATAGCGGTATACCTGCATCGGCTCTTCGGCATTGGGATTCTGCCAATGGGGGTAGAAGGCAACGTAACAAGCGACATCCTTCTGTTGCCGCTTGAACTTTACTGCTACTTGTAAGGTGTAGTAACCGCCGCGCGTGTGGGAGTAGAGACAGACTCTGGAAGTTGAAACGTCGGGTTGGGCAAGCAGATAATCCACGCCCGCATTGGTGTCACCTTCTGTGGCCGCGAGATGCTCAATGGGTAGCTTGTCTATGAATCGGGCGCTATAGACATCGGGTGCCAAAACGACAAAACCACGCGCGGCCATACGTCGGGGTAGTCGTTGAACCAGGTTATCCAGGCCGCGACGACCGTGCTGAAACAATACACCAGGGTACTTACCTTGTTTTCTGGGCCTGTAGAGAATAGCCGGAATCTCGGTATTGTCATCCGGGTTCAGATAGGTCACTTTTCTTTCAATGACTTCATAGTTTGAAGGGGGCTGTAGTATGCCCTGCTCATGCCAGCTCTCGTTGAACCAGAATTTCTCAGTTAAAGGCCTGGTATTAACAGGAGCCTCAAGTGGTCGACCAACCACAGTGTCGGAGGGGGTGACGGGAGTTGAGCGTTTCTCTGCGGCCTGTATCTGATGGGTTATTGGAAAAAATACGAGTAAGAAAGTCGTAATCGAAAATACACTTGCTTTAGCGTACATAGTTATATCCTACTGAGTTTATTTCGCTACTATTATATGTAGTATGGCCGGTAAATGATAAATAGAGAATCCAGAGAAGCCCTTTGATCATTCCACTATTACAGCGAATGCCGGAATCCCGGTGTATCAGTTTACAGGAGCCCTAAACCGGTGGAGATGATGAGAGCCTTTAGATGAGCAATTCTGTAGGTTCTGAGTAAAATGCTGAGGTTTAAACATATGACCTTGTTACAATGATTTACTTTGGATGAATGCAAATATTACGGGATGACCGCCATGACATCGGAAAGCTCTTCAGACAAACTGGACCAGATCGTTGCCGATGCACGCCGCAACCGGGAGCAGCGGGAAAAAGGCTATCGCGAACAGGCGTTGAAGATGTACCCCTGGGTATGCGGGCGTTGCGCAAGGGAGTTTACCCGGGAAAACCTGCGCGAGCTGACTGTCCATCATCGGGATCACAATCACGACAACAATCCGGCCGATGGCAGCAACTGGGAGTTATTGTGCATCTACTGCCATGACAACGAACACTCCCGCTATAAAGATTCCAGCTACGGTGATGCCTCCGACAGTAAACAGACCAACAGCGCGACCCATAACCCTTTTGCCGATCTGGCAAGCATGCTCAAGGAGAAGAAGTAACAGATGTCAGCAATAGAGTTTTCCAACGATGAGAAAGCATTCATCGTGCATAAGATCAAAAACTATTTCAGTGAAAAACTCGATCAGGAGATTGGTCAGTTCGATGCGGAGTTTCTACTGGACTTCTTCTCTGAAGAGATCGGTTCATATTACTACAACCGCGGCCTGCAAGATGCCCGGGCAGTGCTTGAGAGCCGCTTGGAAAATATTGATGAGGCACTGTATGAGATTGAAAAGCCAACTGAGTTTGCACGCTAGCTGCGATTAGCACAACCAGTTGTCACAATCTCAATAAGTGGAACTGCGGAAGCAGAAAGATCTATAACCAAATTATTCAGTAGATAAACTGGATAGGTTAGGATCTCTTCGCGGAAAGTATCCAGTATCAATATTTGGTTTGTTTAATGGCAGCCTAATGATCAAACAAAACCCAAACTATTGATCCCTTATTCCGACATATCATCAAGGGTTTTGTGCAGCTTGCTAAGTGCTTCCTCTCTCTGCTTTGAAGTGAGGCGTTGTATGTTCTCTAATTTCCAAAGTACAGCGGGTAGGTCCTGTGCATGAACGTGTTTCAGAAGATCCCATTTAGGCTCTCCGCTTTTAAGTGACAGCAGAAAGCGTTTGTGATTGTCAGTCAATTGGTGCCTCAGGCTTTCTATCATTGTATTACGTGTATCTTCCAACTGCTTGACTGTGACAGGCTGTAGAGACATGCCTTGGAACTGCTGCTCATAAGCCGCTTGTAGAGGCTGCAGTCTCGGTGCGAGTAGTTCAGCGATTGGGCGGTTGCTGCTTATCAGATAGACAACGAACAGCTCCATCAGCTCGGAGGATATGCCTTCATTTTCAAGCAGTATCATCACGTCAAACAGATCGCGGGGATGTTGCCTGTCGAGTGCGGCGACCAGTTTGCCGGCGTAGAGCTCTTCCAGCGACAAAACCTGGGTTTCAACGTAACCAAACTGATCGGCTACCGAATCCATGACGGGGATCTCAACCGCATCAAGCACGCTGCCACGGAGAACCGGGGATACCTCAATCTTGATCGCAACGCCGCCGGCAGTGATCTGAAGACGCTGAATGTAATTACCTTCCCCTGATATCGCATTCACAGATGTATCTACAAGTACGCGCTCTACATTAGCGGCAATCCGGTTCACCCCATCTTCAATTACAGACAGTGCGGATTCCCGGTTATCCAATGGAAGATAAGTCAGATCGATATCCACGGATAAGCGTGGCAGGTCACGAACAAACAGATTGATTGCTGTGCCGCCCTTCAGGGCAAATCGATGCTCCTGCGCCACCAGCGGTAGAACGCGCATAACAAGCTCTACCTGACGGTAATAGGGATTACTTCGGTTTAGCATGGAAGGCGTCAGGCACCGTTATTTGATAGTGCTTGTCCAGTCTGCCCCCTC
This sequence comes from Candidatus Thiodiazotropha sp. 'RUGA', assembly GCA_016842065.1. Lineage (GTDB taxonomy): Bacteria > Pseudomonadota > Gammaproteobacteria > Chromatiales > Chromatiaceae > Thiodiazotropha. The sequence goes on along the minus strand of JAEPDS010000106.1, from coordinate 596 downwards.
GCGTCACCAAGCGCTTGCCGCGCCCCAGGTCGATGGCGTCTACGTCTATGCGCTTTGTCCACGGGTATGCATAGTGGTTGGCAAGAAAAAGGAACAGTCGTTTTGCCTTATTGTGAACACAGGACTCCAACAAGGCATTGACTACGCTTGGTCGTGCTGTGGTCAACCCTTCGAAAAGCTCTGCGGCAAACGAAAATGAGGCAGGTGTTTCGTCCACTTCACTCAAAACTTCAAGGATCGCCCGCTCCGGAGCCGACACGCGTATTGTCCAGTCGCGCATTTTTGTTGGTAGCATCACCCAAGCCTGCTCAGGGTCTTGGCTGAAGAGACACCGGCGATGAAAAGATATCGGCACATCCGTAGAAACCTGTTCGACCCAGGAGGGAGGCCGGTCTTTGCCCCAGAGCTGCACACTGGCATCGCCGCTGAGCGAAAGGTAATGGGCTAAACCCTGACGGTTGAGGGCACTAACTCCCCCGATATGCAACTGTAATTGCCCCAACTTTTGCAGCCCCAGTACTACCCCTTCCCAGCTAACCGGTTCACCGGGGCGGGCGTAAACACGACTGCCAAGCGCGTTGAGCCATCCACTTTGT
>JAEPDS010000105.1 GCA_016842065.1 Candidatus Thiodiazotropha sp. 'RUGA' | reverse complement strand
TTTTCCTCTTGTGCCGAGGGTGGCAATTTGCGAGCATCTTCTGTATTCATTCCCGCATTATACAGAACTAATTGATTGCCGGGTTAATAGCCATGTATTGAGCACTATGCGATCAAGTCAAAGATGTCAGATAATTCTGTTATTTCTCATTGCTGTTTAACTGTTTGTTGCTCTCTTACTGATTTTCCATATTGATATACCATCGATTTCACTCGCGATCTCCAGCTCAACAACTGCGTCTATTTTTTCTGCATAGCTTGGTATTTCACCACTTCTGCGATAGCGCTTGTAGTTACCATAGTGTCCTGAAATCAACTCATCAAACTCAATTCCGATTTTACTTGATGTACTCTTAGCCGCTGTGTAATCCGCAATAAGCACGACTTTTGAACGATCAACCATCAACCGCAGGAGATCACAGGCTTTGGATTCTGGCAATTCGTGCAGACACAGCGTGCTGGTTGAGACATCGAACTGTGTATTGCTCACTTGCAGTGCATCGATACACTCGAAGGTAAGATGGTCGAGGTCTCTCTCCAACCTCTTGTTACCGGCAAATTCGATCATGGCTGGATCGAGATCAACACCATAACCAGATTTAATCTTCGATGCTGATCGAAATAGAAGGTCGCCGGTACCACACCCTACTTCGAACACCGTAGAACCTGGGTCGATCAGTTCAATGAGTTCCTTTCGTAACGGTAACAGAACCCGGTCTGCCACTCTGCTTTTTAACCAGACTTTAAAGCGCATAGTTCTTGATTTCAGGATTAGTTGGAATTCTCTATCTTTCTCCGATATCTCATAACGAACAGTACGCCATTCAGGTAACTAAAGGCTACAATTTTGTGCTGCAGCAATGGCATAGAATACCATCTGCACCATCTGAGAAGCGTCCTTGTGCCAACCATAGCCGCTGTCACGAAGGTGATTGGCGACGGTTGGGCTGTTGAGGTTGGAATTGAATCCACGCCTTGCCTGAGCGCAGCGGCTGTCACTCACCTGCCCGGCATCGAGGGCATTGCCAAGCATCACAGTTCCAAGCGTGTTGAGATGGGCGTTGTCATAGGTGGGATCTGTGGAGCAGGCGCCGTTGCTCGGATTGATCATTCCTGTGCAGTTGTATTGAACGCACTGTTCAACGATATCACTGCCACTACTGAAATCGCAGACATAGCTGTTTCCCCAGGCAGCGGGTGAGAAGTCGGTAATTTCATCACTGCCGTCGCGTGGAATACCCGCGTCGATCAGGCGAGCACTGCTAGCCAGCGCATTGATAATGGTCTCACGCTGGCTGTTTCCCGGCGGCAGATCGAGTGCATGATTGTAGAACAGCTCCTGCCACAGGGCGACATAGTGGAAGACCCCGCCGGGCGCAAAGGCACAGTCGGTCCGGTTGGTATCCGCATCATCGCTGTAGCAGAAAAGACCATTCGAGAGATTGTCTGCAATGTACTCCTGCATCATTGCGCTGTACTTGGCCCGTAGTGCCGTATCGTTTTCAAATGCAAAATCGGCGGCGAATCGTAGGGCATTGAGATGCTGCATCACCTGACGGTTGATGACTCTCGATGAAACCGTATCCTCCCGATTCTCAGCCGTATCAACATAGCGACTGATCACCGAGTCACCCGCGGCCTGGAATCGCTCGGCCAGTGACCGGTGTGGACGGATCACATACGCCTTGCCTGAGCCCTGGTTGTAAAACTTGTCATCCGAACCGTAACCGGAGCGGTAGCGGGCGCCATCCCCAATACTACTCGAACCGATCACCAGGCCGCTGCGAATACCCACCACTCCCCGACTGCCGGTGTTGTAGGCATTGCTCTTCCACAGGTTCCACTCCGCCGGCAGCGCATAGTCCCACACCCACTTTGGATCGCCGGTGATAAACCACATCAGCAGTTCACTGTTTGTCGGACTCCAGATATTGCTGCCCGGTGAATAGTCATTCACGCTGGTGTTGACGATATCCTTGATGCCCTCCTGCATCGAGTCGACCCAACCAACCAGAGAGTAACCCTTCATACGATCCCGTTGCGCTCCACCGAGGATACTGTCAGTGACACTGTTCTCGTGAGCCCCTTCGATCAACGGCACCAGAACATCCATCTCAGAAGCGGAAACTACCGGAAGTTGAGGAAACACTTTGGCTTGATTCAGATACCACAGAGGTGAGCGCCAGAGCAGACCCCGCTCCATGGCAGCGTTGTTGCGAGCTGCACGATGCGCAAACTCACTGTCACTCAGGCTCTCAGTATCGATGGAGAGACGCCCACGACCCCAGATTCCCTGAGCCTCACCCAGGACAAAGGGGTCGGTCAGATCGGCCATCACAGGATAGAGACTGACCGAGACCCGGTCTGAGCCATAGTTGCTTTGCGCGGCAAGCCCCTGGGGTTCGCGAAAACGCATCCAGGGCTGCTGCACCTGCAGAGTCAGGTTGGCATCACTTACCCCGGCAACCGGTAGCGGGAAAAATTCAGCATCAACACTGGTTGATGCATCGGATGGTAAGGTGGTTATCGTCTCCCTCGCCCATCGCCAATCACTACCCGAAGGGTTTCCCACAGCACCTTTATACTGTCTCACTACAGCCGACGCACTGCTGGTACCGGCTCCCCCACTATTGCTGATGTCACTGCCATCTCGGCTGGAACGGGTGACAACCGTCGTACCATCCATGCCGCTGAAATCGAATGTCAGAATCAGATTGCCGATATCGAGGGTACGGCTCCACCAGTCGGAACCATTGATTGCCCCGCCCGGCGAAGCGGCGAACATGCCGTCACCACACTCATTGACAAAATCGGTTTCCAGATCGAGATCGGCACTGCCACGCGTCAAAGTCCAGCGCAGGGTATAACCGGGAGGATTGCTGCAACCGGGACCGGTCAAACCGTTCACATGACCACGCACTCTTATCACGGTCTTGACCGGACCGCTCTCCTCCACAAGAAATTCAGCGCTGTCGGCCTCAGGTGTTGCCGATTGAACGGAATCCCCGTCAACCTGAATCCTGCCGGTAAAGGTAGCCGAACCGACCTGCCCACTGCTGATGCCAGAGGCGGATGCCGGATCGAAGCTTACCTGACTCAGACCGGTATCCACATTGACGGTGCCATCAGGATTGATCGATACCTGCAAAGCGTTTGTATCGGTGACTGACGGCATTGTGGCGCAGTAGCGCAGTGAATAGTTGGATGTGCTGGACGCGTCGGTAGCCACCACAGCAGCCACCTCCAGCCATTTAAGGGGTGCATCCCTGTCGGAAAGCGCCCCATTCCAACGCGCCAGTGGACGAAACTGGGCGGCAACCAGGGTCTCATCCGGGCCGACAAGCACCAGGTTTGCTGTATCGGTGAGTGACACCTCGCGTGGTATCGGAATACCGCTCCAGGCCAATTCCGAGTTCCGATCCACCGATTGATCGTTGGTCAGCTCAATTGTGGTAAGAGCTTCACATTGGTTGGTCAATCTCCCCAGACTGGAAATGGTCGGAATGCTGGTTCCACTGTTATAGAAGGGGCTTGCACTCGACGCCAGGGTGGCAACGTTATTGACATACTCCCAGCGCCAGCTGGCTGGCCGGCTATCGATCGAACCGTTGATACTACCCCTGACCTGAAAAAGATGTTCACCTACGCTCACTCCTGTGACGGTATGGGGACTGCTACAGCTGCTCCATCCAGAATCATCCAGATTACACTCAAAAACGGCACCATCCGGACCATCGAAACTGAATGATGCATCAGCACTCCGGGTGCCGGGGAATGGTGCCGAGGAGATCCAGGTTGTAGTGGCGCTGCCAGATGTAGTTACGGGAGGCTCACTGTCATCAGGCGGTGTATCTTCAGGTGGCGTATCATCTGCCGGCGTATCGTCGTCTGTCGTTGGTGGGCTCTCATCGGATGTCCCATCGTCGCCCGGCGCAGCGTCGTCATTAGAAGATCCGCCACCACAGGCCAGTAACAAT
>JAEPDS010000104.1 GCA_016842065.1 Candidatus Thiodiazotropha sp. 'RUGA' | reverse complement strand
TCCTCCAGGTCGAAACCTTTACCCTTCTGCAGCTTTTTCGCCAGCTTGGCGGCCTTGTCCTGGTCGACCTTGCGACTGACCTCCTCTACCAGAGTCAGCACATCGCCCATGCCGAGAATCCGCGAGGCGATACGATCCGGATGGAAAGGCTCCAGGGCATCGGTCTTTTCACCGACACCGATGAATTTGATCGGCTTGCCGGTGATCTGTCGGATCGACAGAGCCGCACCACCCCGGGCATCACCGTCCGCTTTGGTGAGAATCACACCGGTAAGGGGAAGTGCATCGTTGAAGGCCTTGGCGGTATTTGCCGCATCCTGACCCGTCATGCTGTCGACCACGAACAGGGTCTCAACCGGATTGAGCACCTGATGGAGCTGCTTGATCTCCTCCATCATCTCTCCGTCCACATGCAGACGACCGGCGGTATCGACGATCAGCACCTCGGCAAAATCCCGCTTGGCGGTCTCCATCGCCCGCTTGGCGATTTTGATCGGCTTTTCATCCCCCTGGCTGGGAATGAACTGCGCCTCCACCTCTTTGGAGAGGGTCTGCAACTGATCGATCGCGGCGGGGCGATAGACGTCACAACTGACCACGCTGACCTTCTTTTTACCCTGCTGCTGCAACCAGCGGGAGAGTTTCGCGACACTGGTGGTTTTACCGGAACCCTGCAGGCCGGCCATCAGGATTACTGCGGGCGGTTGGGCGGTCAGGTCAAGAGACTCGTTGGCCTCACCCATCACCTGAACCAGTTCATCGTTGACGATTTTGATCAGGGTCTGGCCTGGCGTGAGGCTCTTCATCACCTCTTCGCCCATCGCCTTCTGCTTCACCTGATCGACAAACTCCCGCACCACCGGCAGCGCCACATCCGCCTCGAGCAGGGCCATGCGCACCTCACGCATGGTCTCCTTGATATTCTCTTCCGTCAGGCGGCCCTGGCCCCGTAAATTGGTCAGAACCTTACCCAGTCTTTGTGTCAGATTGTCAAACATATCCGTCTCGAGTCCGCTTGAATTTTCACTTCGACGCTGATGATATCGCCTGCTCCACCAACAGCACCGGGTGCATCGAACCGGTGATTATATACCAGCTCAAGCCATCTGCTCCCGTTAAATCTGCTTTTGCAGCGAAGAAGTTGGCAGGAGTTTCACATCGCCCTTTCACAGCAGCAGTCAAATGTGCGAATATCCGGCCTAAGTTGATTGATTTCAAGAGAAGTTTCACCTTTGATCGCCACACTCGCCATTATCGCCTACCTGGCAACTGGAAGCGTAATCGCACTGCGCCTGTTCAACGGCCGCATGGGTTCAGGTCTACCCAGGTCACTGGCCCTGGGTCTGGGCTTTCTGGGCGTTCTGCTGCACGCTATCCCCCACTACCAGAATCTGATGGCCGCAGCCGGATTCAACATGGGCATTTTCAATGCCATGTCACTGATTGCCTGGACCATTACACTCCTGCTGCTGATCTCGAGTCTGACCAAACCGGTGGAAAACCTGGGTATCTTCGTGATGCCGATTGCCGCCATTGCGATCTTTCTGGAGAACCGCTATCAGACTGTCCATTTTCTCAGTGGCCAGCTCTCCTCCGGACTGACCATACACATCCTGGTCTCGATGCTCGCCTACAGCCTGTTTACCCTGGCGAGTGTGCAGGCGGTACTGCTGGCGATTCAGGATCACCACTTGCGCCAGCGCCATCCGGGGGGCTTTATCCGTGCCCTGCCACCACTGCAGACCATGGAGAGCCTGCTGTTCGAAATGATTGCGGTAGGCTTCGTGCTGCTCAGTCTGGCCCTACTCTCCGGATTCGCCTTTCTGGAGAACATGTTTCAGCAACAGCTGGCGCACAAAACCATTCTGTCGATCATCGCCTGGCTGGTGTTTGGCACTCTGCTGTGGGGACGTTACCGGTTCGGCTGGCGAGGACAGAAGGCCCTGATCTGGACCCTGAGCGGATTCGTGGTATTGATGCTGGCCTATTTCGGCACCAAAGTGGTGTTGGAGCTGATCCTCGGTTGAGTGCAACACCTGCACCTGACCTGCCGACGTTAGCGCTGATGCCGAAGCGGCACTTAGACTGAGCGGTGGATCAAACCGATTCAGCAGAACAGACCGCAGTGCTCTGAATTCTATGCTTTTGAAACAAACGGATTGATATGTCCAACAACCTTGCCACAGCAATCAAAAAACTTCAGCAGGGCAAACTGGCGGAAGCAGGCAAATTATTCGCCAGAGTGATGAAGAAAGAACCAAACAATGCGCAAGCACAATATCTTCTCGGACAATGCCTGCTAAGACAGAATCGCAATCAGGAAGCGGTGACCCATCTTCAGCAGGTCATTTCGATGGGCAATCCGGCACCTTGCATCTACTACCTTTGCGCCATCGCATTGGAAAAATCCGGCCAGTTCCAGGAAGCGGAAAAATCCTACGACCTTGCGGAACGCCTTGGATGTACGGAAAACCTGATGTACTACATGATTGGCAGCTTCAACGCCAACATCACCAGAAATTTCGCCAAAGCGGAGGTCTATTTTGCCAAAACCATCAGCAACGACGCCGAAGCCTATGTGGCCTATGTGGCACTGAGTAAACTCTATAACGATCAATGCCGCTACGAAGATGCGCTGCAGGCACTGGATTACTGCCTGACCCATGGTTATGAAACGGTTGAAGTATATGTGAACCTGGGTCACGCCCTATCGCACCAGGGACGCCAGCAGGAAGCCCTCGCCTGCTGCAAGAAATCGGTTGAACTGGCCCCTGATCATCCGGTCGCACAACAGAACTATCTGGTGCAACTGCTGTTTTCCCTGGACGATGAAGCGGAGATATATCCGGAAATCGCCGAGTTGACCAAACCCCTGAACGCCCGAACACGAAAAAAGTATGCTGGCGAGATGAACTGTGAGCCCGCCAGAAAACTCGCCCTTGGCTTTGTCTCGGCCGACTTCCGTCAACACGCAATCGTCCACTACTTCATGCCGGTGCTGAAGCATCTGAACAGAGAGAGATTTACCATCACTCTCTACTCCAACAGTATCATTCAGGATCACACCAGCAATGCCCTTGAAAAACTCTGTGATGAGTGGGTCAACTGCAGCCAAATGGATGACAAACATTTTCAGAAAAAGATTCGGGCTGATCAGATCGATATCCTCATCGATCTCTCCAACAACACGGCGGGCAACCGTTTGACCGCCTACCTCAGCAGACCGGCACCGATGCAGGTTTCCATGATGGGATTACAGATGTCCACCGGTCTGACCTGTATGGATTACGCCATGCGAGATAAACAGACCGCAGAGACGTGTCAGCTCGACAGATACTCGGCGGAAAAAATTCTACCGGTTGAGAACAGCGCCTTCTTTGACCCCCTGATGGATCTACCCCCGATCGGCCCACCTCCCTGTATCAAGAACGGCTACATCACCTTTGGATCGTTCAACGGTCTGCGCAAGATCGACAGAAGCGTCATGGAGGTTTGGGCAAGACTTTTACATGCACTGCCCGGATCGAAGATCCGATTGATGACCGACGACTATGAAAATGAGTTCATGAGGGACTATCTGCATGAGATCTTTATCCAGTTCCAGGTGGATGCAAGCCGCATACAACTGCAGCCCCGGCTCTCTTTAGGGGAGTTTCTCACCTCACATAACGAAGTCGATATCGCATTGGATCCCTACCCCTATCATGGTGAGAGTACAACCTATCACTCCCTGCTGATGGGGCTACCACTGGTCACCCGTGCCGGCAACTCCTGTGCCTCCAATGTCTCAAACAGAATACTGGCCGCCATCAACCGGCAACAGTGGGTTGCCAATGACTTTGATGAATATATCGAGATCGCCCTGTCACTGGCGAAGGATGTGGACGGGCTCATCGCCAATCGCAATAGCCTGCGCAGCGACATCGAAAACTCATCGCTGATGAATTTCAAACTGGTCACTGAAAATATTGAGTCCGCCTTGCTGGCAGGATGGCAGGCACTCTGTGAGGAACGGAGCTAGGGCCTGTTAACACTAATCCAATGCGCCCTGTTGCGCCTGAAAAAGCGCCAATCAAGGCGCGAGGAGCGAAGTTTGGTTGCTCCAAAT
>JAEPDS010000103.1 GCA_016842065.1 Candidatus Thiodiazotropha sp. 'RUGA' | reverse complement strand
ATCAAACAATTATCAGACCTTTAGGAATACCCATGTCAGCAGAAGCGCAGATCAGAAACTATATCCTGGAAAACTATTTGTTCACCGACGACCAATCAGCCCTGGATAGTGGGGACTCCTTCCTGGATAAGGGTATCCTCGACTCGACCGGTATTCTGGAAGTGATCTATTTTCTTGAAGATGAATTCAGCATCAAGGTCGAGGACACCGAGATGGTCCCGGAAAATCTTGATTCCGTAAACAATATCGTCGCTTTCATCGGACGTAAGAGCCAATAGAGTGACAGCGGCGGCGTTGCCATTGATCGATCGTTTCACAACGATCGCGGACAGCTACCCGGACAAGCTCGCAATTGCGGATGCATCCGGGCAAACCAGCTACCGCCAGCTGCAGGAACAAATTGCCCAGGTTGCCGGCTATCTCGCCGGAGCGGGCCTGAAAAAGGGTGACAGAGTGGCCATGGTGGTCACCAATTCGGCCAATTATGCGGCCGTCTTCTATGGCATCTGGGCAGCTGGCGGAGTCACCGTGGCACTCAATACCCAGGCAAAAGCACGCGATATCCTCAACTGGACCACCCACTCCAATGCGGGCTGGCTGTTTGTCGATCAGGGGCATGGGGAGTTTGCCGAGATCGCAGCCAAACTGGATCAAGAGGTTGAACTGATCAGTGTTGAAGTGCCCAAGTCGGAACAGCCGACAGTCGCGCATACTCCCTGGAGCAGAATAACCCAGAACCAGGGGTCGATGCCCGAGATGCCACTCTCACCAGGCGACCTGGCCTCGATCATCTACACCTCAGGGACCACCGGCAGCCCCAAAGGGGTGACACTCAGTCACGCCAATCTCAGCGCCAATGTGGATTCGATCCAGCAGTATCTGCAACTCAGCAGCGAGGACAGTATTCTCAATGTACTGCCCTTCTACTACTCCTATGGCAACTCAGTACTGCACACCCATCTTGCGGTGGGTGGATCGCTGATTCTGGAGAACAATCTGGTCTATCCTCACCGGGTGGTGGAACGCATCGCCAACGAAGCGGTGAGCGGCTTTTCCGGGGTACCGTCAACCTTTGCTCTGCTGCTTGGTCGGGTCAACCTGAGCGATTACGATCTGAGCAAACTGAGATACCTGACACAGGCCGGTGGCGCCATGGCACCGGCACTTGCCGACAAACTGCTGGCGGCTCTGCCCGAGACCCAGATCTTCATCATGTATGGACAGACCGAAGCGACGGCCCGGCTGACCTATCTGCCACCTGAACAGATCCGTGAAAAACGGGGTTCAATCGGTATTGCCATACCCAATACCACAATCGAGGTGAGGGACAAACAGGGTAATCTGACGCCACCCGGGGTGACCGGAGAGATCTGCGCCTCAGGTGAAAACATCATGCAGGGTTATTGGCGGGATACGCAAAAGAGTGCCCAGGTATTGAAAGATGGCTGGCTCTATACCGGCGATCTGGCGCATACCGATGAGGATGGCTATCTCTACATCGATGGCCGCTCATCGGACATGATCAAAAGCGGCGCCAACCGCATCAGCCCGAAAGAGATTGAAGAGGTGATCCAGGAGCTCGACTCAGTCCTGGAAGTTGCCGTTGTCGGGGTACCGGACGAGATGCTGGGTGAAATCATCAAGGCTTTCATTGTCCCCAAAGATGCCCAGCAGACAGACAAAAAAGTGATTCAACGGCACTGTAAACAGAACCTGGCGATCTACAAGATCCCGAAGAGTATTGAATTCATATCGAAACTACCGAAAACTGCATCAGGTAAGATCCAGAAGTTTCAACTGCAGAAGAAGCAGGACTAAGGGACAGATTGTAGAAGTACCCTGGGATGGCGACCGGTAACGATACAGACAGTCGGTAATTATTGAGTTTTAAAGCATTTGGAAATTAGCATAACCTAACCTGTAGCACTGTCAGTCGCATACCGGATGGGCAATAAACAGAATCAAGGGGAGAATCAGCATGCAATCCTTTTCAGAACGGTACGAAGCGGAAGTTCTCAATTTCGACCGTGAACAAGCCGCAGAACATATCTGTGAAACCATGCGTGAACTGTTGCGCAGCAAACTCAGAAAGCGTGGTTTGGTGGTTGCGGTTTCCGGTGGTATCGACAGCTCGGTCTCGGCGGCACTTGCGGTTCGGGCAATCGGACCCAAGAAGTGTTTTTTCATGCAGCTTCCCGAAGTGGATTCAGCGGAAGATACCCAATCCAGAAGCAGCCAGTTGATCCAGCATCTCGGTGTTGAGAGCACCCAGCACAACATCGCATCCACCCTTGAGGCGATCGGCTGTTACGATGCCCGTGATGAAGCGATCAAAAAGACCTTTCCGGAATATACCGATGGCTGGAAAAACAAGATCGTGATCAAAGGCGGTATCGATGGCCAGGTCAACCATTTCATGCTGGTGGTACAGGATCCGTCAGGCAATCTCCAGGAGAAGCGCCTGGATCTGAGGGAGTATCTGCAGATCGTTGCCGCTACCAACTACAAACAGCGTATTCGTAAAACCATCGAGTACTATCACGCAGACCGGTTGAACTATGCGGTGGTCGGTACGCCCAACCGGCTCGAATATGATCAGGGTTTTTTCGTCAAGAACGGCGACGGTTCCGCCGATGTGAAACCGATTGCCCATCTCTATAAAACCCAGGTCTATGCGTTGGCGAAACACCTGGGACTGCCGGACTCGATCTGCGACGCCATTCCCACCACCGATACCTACAGCCTGCCCCAGGGTCAGGATGAGTTCTACTTCGCCCTGCCCTACCAGGAGATGGACAAGGCTTTGTGGGCACATAACCACGGCGCCTCAGCTCAAGAGCTGGCCGAAATGCTGGGCATCAGTGAAGATCAGGCGAAATTCGTCAAGCAGGATATCGACAATAAACGCAAAACCACCCACTACCTGCATGCCAAACCCTATCTGATCGATCCGATCGCTGAGTTGAATCTGTAGTAGCCTTTTAGCACGATGGGTTGGTTCAATCGAGCCAGCCCATCCTAATTAAAGAGCCATAACGCAGCGCAAGGGTCTGCTTGAAGCCTGAAAGTGAAGGATTGGGTCACCGGGTCAATACATACCCGATGACATCAACTACGGATTATTATAGATCTTCTCAAAGCCAGCTTCACTGAAGCCATTCATGCGTCGTTTACCGACCAGAATAACCGGTACCCCGGTAGCACCCATTTTCTTATACTGCCGCTTCGCCCTACTGCTCTTTTCAATATCGTATTCGGTATATTTAATCTTCTTCCGCTTGAAATAGCGTTTGGCTTTCTCACAGTAGCCACACCACTCTGTACTGTAGATCACCACTTTCCTGCCAAAATTGAAGATTGATCGGTCAAAGCTGACACTTTTGATGGTATTGATCTTGAGTTTGACTTCGCTGGCATCAGCATCGGCTGGGGGTTTGTCAGTGAAATGGACCTTTCCATGCTCATCGGTCCACTTGAATATCTCTGCTTCAGCGACTGCGGCTGATAACAGTAGAATGGGCAGCAAAATCCAGTTTATCTTGGCTGACTTCATATTCATGGTGATCTTCTGAAATAAACCACTCTCTTGGCTAAGTAGCGGCCACCAGCTATTGGGCTTGAATCACCCTACAGAGATGGTGCGGTTAAACCGCACCATCTTTGGCGCTCACTCTGCACTCGATTGCCTTTGCAGGATCAGAGACCAACCTCAACCATTGGTAACGAAACAGTTGATGCGTGTCAGTAACTCGCTGGGCGGGGTATCCTTTGGATCGTTAAGATACTCCTCAAAGGGTGGAAAGTCCGCTGCTTCATAACCGCTCTGCGGCAACCACTGGCCAAACAACCAATCGTAGGGCTTCTCCAGTTCTGCATAGGAGCCTTTGAACAACAGGCTCACACAGGTACCCCCCGGTATCTGATTCGATTCCGGAACTTTAGCGCCTTCCTGCAGGGCCATATGATCAGTCACTGAAATGGCGGCGAAGGCCCTCAGTCGGCTCTGCTCGACAGTTTTCGGATCATCAAAATAGAGACCGATTGAACGCGTCTTATCACTCAGCAGATTATGACTGGAAGCATAGACAAAGAGCTTTTCAAAAGTTCTGCCTATCTCCATATAGTCACCCTGATGGGAATAGCCAATCAGATTGACCGGTTTGAAATCGA
>JAEPDS010000102.1 GCA_016842065.1 Candidatus Thiodiazotropha sp. 'RUGA' | reverse complement strand
ACCTGTAAGCAGACGAGCCTGGTTACTCATCGTAAGGCGCGACCTCTTCTGCCTGCAGTTGATATCCGGCTGTGGCGAGGTCGCTGTCGAAGGACTTGGCGCTGAGTACCCCGGTGACCCACACAGTATCGAAAGCCTGGCGGATCTTTGCATCTCTCTTCGGGACTTTTACATAGACGGTCTGGTTGGCTGGCGGAGGCGGTACGTGAATGCAGGCACCATAGTAGGGTACCAGAAGAAATTCGCTCAGTTTCTTGCCATCGCCTTCCAGCGGCACCACAAAGCCGGGTATCCTGATTCGCTTACCATCCAGACTCTCGACCACGGGCGCCACCTTCCAGGCCGCCTCGAGTTCATCCATGATTTTCTGTGCCCTGGGGTCATTATCATCAAGCTCACTGATATCCCCGAACTGATTCATGATCTTATCAGGCCGGTAGTCCTCCGGGATCATCGCATCCCACTCCAGTTCCTGGGTTGTTTCCGCCTGTATAGGGCCCAGAGAGAGCAGAAATGCAGTACCAATCAGTATGCCAAACCAGTTTTTCATCTGTCGACCTCAAGTCTCTTTTTAACCCAGCGATCAGATCGTTAACAGCACATCAGATACGCATGCTCATACCGTCTGAGAGGGAGTAGCGATAGGCACGATAACCGGGTATTAGGCCAATAATCAAACTGGAAGTTCCAACCAGGCCCAGGATAATCCACTCCCGCATTGAGGGAATGCCGATTGGCAAGTGTAGGCCATAGCGACTTTCGATGGCAGGCTGGCCGAGCAACAGGCCGGAATAGAGCAGCAGCAAGCCTAGCGCGATGCCAATCAGGCTGAGCAGCAGACTCTCGCCGGTGACCAGCAGCAGGATATGTCCCGGGCGGGCCCCCACCGAGCGCAGTATGGCCATCTCCCGGCGCCGCTCATTGAGACCGGCAAGCATGACAGTGAGCATCCCAATCAGGCCTACAAACACCACCAGGACCGTGACGACCAGTAACGCATTCTCAGCCACTCCCATCATATCCCAGAGCTGCTGCAGCGCCACCCCGGGGAGGATCGCCAGCAGAGGTTCCTTACGATAGTCGTTGATCTCCCGTTGAACCCGGAAGGTGGCGATTTTGCTTTTCAGCCCGACCAGAAAGGCGGTGATCGCCTTCGGTGTCAGGTTCTTTTCCAGTGCCTCCTCAGCACTGATCTTCAAGCCGGCAACCTGCCTACCGCCAATCCAGTCTTTATGGATTGCCTCGATGCCTTGCAGGGGAACGTGGACGGTACGATCGACCGGTGTGCCGGTGGGTTTGAGTATGCCCACCACCTCGAACGGTTTGTCATCGTGCAGTGTGAAACTGGTCTTGCCCGCACCATGGGCGATGATGATCTTCTCACCAACCTGGTAGCCGAGTTCACGGGCCACCTCCTGTCCCAATACGGCTTGGTAGACCTGCTCGAAAGGTTGGCCCTGATTGAAAGCCAGGCTGTTTTTGTTGCCATATTTGTAGTATCGGAAATAGTCCTGATTGGTACCCATCACCCGATAGCCTTTGTGCGAATCCCCCAGAGAGATAGGGATGGTCCACTTCACCAGATCGTGTTCGGCGAACTTTTTATAGCTCTTCCAGGAGATGTTGTTGGTGGCGTCACCGATGCGGAATATGGAGTAGAGCAACAGGTTGATCGAGCCGCTGCGGGCGCCAACCACCAGATCCGTGCCGGATATGGTGTGTGCAAAACTGTTGCGTGATTCCACCCGTAACCGCTCGACAGCCAGCAACAGTGAGACACTCAGGGCGATGCTGATCAGGATCAGCCCGGCCGTGTAGCGGCGATTGAACAGGCTTTTCAAGGCAAGTGAAAGGATCGCCATCACTGCCCCTCCTGATCGGCCTGGTTGATCTCATCCAGCGCGATATGGCGCTCGAACAGGGTCGCGAGCTGACGGTCATGGCTGACAAACAGCAGAGTCGATCCGGTATCGTCGCACTCCTGGAACAACAACCTTAGAAATGCCTGTCGCATATCACTGTCGAGGGCGGAGGTAGGCTCATCTGCAATGATGATCTCAGGGGCGCCGATCAAGGCCCGGGCCGTGGCGACCCGTTGTTGTTGTCCAACACTGAGCTCCGTCACCGGGCGATGGATGAGACTCTCGTGGGCCATATCCAGGTGGGTCAGCAACCGCATCGCCTCTGTCTGAAGATCGCCACCCGCTTCGATGGCCTTCTGCCTGCGCAGATGTGAGAAACGGCAGGGCAGGGTGACATTCTCCAACACCGAAAGATAGGGGATAAGATTGAACAGCTGGAAGACAAACCCGATGTGATCGGAGCGGAAATGGTCCCGCCTGGCGCCACTGAGATGGTTGATCGTCTCGCCAAGAACCTTCACCTCACCCTGGGTCGGCAGATTGACCCCGGCGAGCAGAGCCAACAGGGTGCTCTTGCCGCTACCACTGGCGCCTCCGATGAAGATTCGTTCACCCCGGGGCACTTCAAGATCCGCTATGTGCAATACCTCAGGCAGGTTTTTACGCCAGCCAAAACGTAGATCTTTCAACAGTATGGCAGCGGTTTGCGGCATTAAAGGTCTCAGAGTTCCAGGGTGTTGTTTCCTGCTGTTAAGTCTATCTTCTGCTGACCCTTTTTAGAAATACTCTGTACCTCAAGCTGTTCGGTGCCCGGGAAACGTTTAAAGAGATCAAATTCAATCTTCGTCAGCTTTGCAGGTTGCTCGCATCGAAAACTGTAGTGCGCGGTGAAGTCACTATGGCTCTCTGCTTCGTGCTTATGGTCGTCATCGTGCTTATGATCATCATGGTGCTTATGATCGTCATCGTGCTTATGACCGTCATCATGCTCATGATCGTGATCATGCCCGTCATGCTTGGCCAGGGGAGACTCCACTTCGATTGAGACAGGATTGCATTGGGCGTCTGAAGAGAGGGTGAATATCTGGTTGGGCTGTTTCAGGGTCTCCATGGCAGCTTTCACTGCATTGACCTGTTTCTCAGATTTCGGCTGATGCTCAAAACCGACAATATTCATGGCAGGAGACTTAAACTCGAGTTCAAGGCTGGTACCGTCCAGAGCAATTAACATCTGTGCCTCGCCATGGACATGGGCGTCATGCTGTTCGTGGTCTGAATCCGCCTGGAGCTGGTTGGAAGCGGCTAACAGTGGGATTGAAAGAAGGATGAGCCTCTGATTGGTCTTGGTCATGGCGATATGATCTCCAGATGAAACGATTTAAAATGTTATAACATAACATTATCAAAAAGTAATGAGACGAGCACACTTTTCAGAGATTGTCTTACAGACACCGGTGAATTTGGAAGTCTGTTTTCGGGTAATGGTCGGCGATTCCTGTAGATTGAAACAAAATCTGCTGACAAAGTCAGATCTCGGACTATCTCGAGCTCATCGAATTGCTACCAATTAAGTTGCAATCTTCACTATGTATGTAATACAAATTGTGACTCAACAATGACAGACATTTTGAGCCGCAAAAAATTTAAAGGGCAGGGTGGCTATACCCGACTAAATAACTTAATGAGTTAAGGTCAGTTCTAAATAGTGGAATGGATAAGAGAGCACAAACAGTCAAGTTAGTGATTTATTACCAATAGACAGATATAGAAATAGCTATACTGGTTACACAACCTACAAGGATAAAATAACAACGCATTTGATGAGGATATCAGGATGTATGTGGTGACCAACCGAGAAGTGATTCAGAATGCAAACGGCCTCGATCAGTTTGGTAAAAGGCCTAACGCCAAAGGACCCAATGAGCTGCGTTTGGCTGAAGTCAAAAAGAGAGGAACGGGCTGGTCTGTTAACTATCTGGATGACCAACTTAAGAAAACTGAAGTTGAAAAGTTAAAGAAAGAGTTCCGTTTAACTGTCAATACCAGTGAGCCACACTACGCCAGCCTAAGAGTTGCCTGTGAGCTTACCCGAAGAGCGCGTAAGAATCGTCGTCATATCCTTTTCTTTATCCATGGCTTCAATAATGACCTGCAGGATGTAATAGAGACAGCCAGCTATCTGGAAAAGCACTACGGGGTGGAAGTATTCACATTCTCCTGGCCGGCAGATGGTGGTGGTGTTTCCGGTGTCTTGAACTATAAATCAGACAAGCGGGATGCACGTGCATCCGCCGGTGCTTTGGATCGCGTCCTGGCGATCAGTTTTCGTTATTTCAAGCTGCTCACAGAAGCGAGAAGGCTGGAACTCTACGAGATGGCTAAGAACAAGCACCCGGAGAATGCCGCACAATGTGAGGATCTCTA
>JAEPDS010000101.1 GCA_016842065.1 Candidatus Thiodiazotropha sp. 'RUGA' | reverse complement strand
TCAGCGCCGATGACGAATCCACCCTGACCCGATACCGTCGTGACCATGTGGGCTTTGTGTTTCAGTTCTATAACCTGATCCCCAGTCTCACGGCGCGGGAAAATGTCTCACTGGTTACCGAGATCGCCCAGCGCGCCATGGACCCTGCCGAAGCCCTCGCGCTGGTCGGCCTGGCGGAACGGCTCGACCACTTCCCTGCCCAGCTCTCCGGCGGCGAACAGCAGCGGGTGGCGATCGCCCGGGCGATCGCCAAACGACCGGACATCCTGCTGTGCGACGAACCCACCGGGGCTCTCGACAGCCAGACCGGCATCCTGGTGCTGGAAGCGATTGAGCGGGTCAATCAGGAGATGGGAACCACCACCGCAGTGATCACCCACAACAGTGTCATCGGTGAAATGGCGGACCGGGTACTGCACTTCGCCGACGGGCACGTTGCGGATTATCAGGAAAACAGCCTCCGAAGAGGGGCGCATGAGTTGAGTTGGTGACAGAATCATGCGCGCCCTGAATCTTAAACTGATACGCAACCTGTGGAAGCTGAAGGGACAGGTATTGGCGATTGCGGTGGTGATCGCCTCCGGCGTGGCGGTTCTGGTGATGTCCCTGTCAGCCTTGCAGGCCCTGCAACAAACTGCCACTGCCTACTACGAGAGGCAGCGTTTCGCCGATGTCTTTGCCACGGTCAAGCGCGCCCCGCGCCGGCTGGTCAACCAGATCAGCACACTACCCGGGGTCCGCTCGGTGGAGGACAGAATCAAGCAGATGGCCACCCTCTCCATCGAAGGATTCGAGGAGCCGGTGATCGGCCAACTGGTCTCCATTCCCGAACAGGGGGAGCCGCTGCTCAATAATCTGGTACTGAGATCGGGCCGGCTGGTCAGCCTGGGTCACCCGGATGAAGTGGTGCTCAACGAGCCGTTTGCCGAAGCCCATGATCTGCAGCCCGGCGATCAGTTCAAGGCTCTGATGAACGGCCACCAGCGCAGCCTCACCGTGGTCGGCATCGCCCTCTCCCCCGAGTTCATCTATAGCATGGGCCCAGGCGCCCTGATGCCTGACGACAAACGCTTCGGCGTGATGTGGATGGGCCGGGAAGCCCTGGCTGCCGCTTACGATCTTGAGGGGGCCTTCAACGAGGTCAGCCTGGGACTGCTGCATGACAGCAGCCCGGAGCAGATTATCGTCAAACTGGATCGACTTCTCGAAAGCTACGGCAGCCACGGTGCGATCGCCCGCAAAAACCAGATCTCAAACTGGTTTCTGATGAATGAGATCGAACAGCTTAAAACCATGTCGACCATTCTCCCCACCATCTTCCTGGCGGTCGCCGCATTTCTCGGCAATATGGTCATGAGCCGCCTGATCGCCACCGATCGGAGCGAAATCGGTCTGATGAAGGCCTTCGGTTACAGCAACTGGCAGGTCGCCTGGCACTACACCAAGATGGTCGTGGCGATGTGTGGCGTCGGCATTGTTCTGGGCTGGCTGCTGGGCGCTTGGCTGGGGCGGGTCAACACCGAAATCTACGCCGATCTGTTTCGCTTCCCACTACTGATTTTCCGCCCCGATCCAGGCGTCTTCGCGATCGGCGCGGCAGTCAGTCTGATCGCTGCCCTGGCAGGCTCACTGGGCGCCGTGCGACACGCAGCCACCCTGCCACCGGCCGAAGCGATGAGCCCACCGGCGCCACCCATGTATCGCAGCAGCCGCTTCTCTCAAAGCCGCTTCGGGTTGTGGCTCGATCAACCGACCCGGATCATACTGCGGCAGATCATGCGCTCCCCATGGAGGTCACTGCTGACCAGTATCGGCATCGCCCTGTCGGTATCCGTGATGGTAATGGCGCTGCAATGGATCGATGCCATTGAAGAGATCATCGAGGTTCAGTTCCACCAGACGCAGCGCCAGGACATGACGGTCGGGCTGGTCGAGAGCCAATCGGATCAGACACTGCGTGAGATCCGCCGCCTACCCGGGGTATTGGCGGCCGAGCCGATGAGAAGCAAGAGCGCTGATCTGAAGGCGGGACACCTCAGCCACCGTGGCGGTATCGAGGGAATCACCGACAATCCAAAACTGCAGCGCATCTATGATGCTCAGGGAAAAGTCGTCAGCATACCTCCGGAAGGCTTGATTCTCTCTACCCGACTGGCTGAGAAGCTGGACGTTCAGATCGGTGATTCCGTCTGGGTTGAAGTGCTGGAAGGGAAACAGCCCAAGGCTTTGATACCGGTGGTAAGTCTGTTCGAGACCTACATGGGAATGCCGGCCTACATGCATATCCAGGCCTTCAACCGATTGATGGGCGAGCGCGCCAGTCTTGAGGCGATCAACCTGCTGGTGGATAAGAACCAGCTGAGCCAGCTCTATCGCAGCTTGAAATCGCTGCCCAAAGTCTCCGCTGTGACCCTCAAGGATGCCGCTGTAGAGGAGTTCAACGAGACCATGGCTGAAATGTTGATGGTCTATATCTCCTTCTTCGCTGCCTTTGCCTGCGCACTGGGATTTGGCGTGGTCTACAACAGCACCCGGATCGCCCTTTCGGAACGGGGTCGGGAGCTGGCCACGCTGCGGGTGCTGGGCTTCCACTCCGGTGAAATCTCCTACATTCTGCTGGGTGAGGCAGCGCTGCTGATTCTGGTTGGACTGCCATTGGGCTGCCTGATGGGTCATGGGCTCGGATGGCTGATGACCAATGCAATGAATACCGAACTGTTTCGAATTCCACTGGTCATCAAGGCCGCCACGGATGCAACCGCCGTGCTGGTTACACTGGGTGCAACCGCTTTCTCCGCCGCTGTGGTCAGAAGACGACTTGACCATCTCGATTTGATTGCCGTATTAAAAACTCGTGAGTGATTATGAGCGCACATTGGAAACGTATCTTGATTTGGGGTGTGGTGAGTCTGGTTGTCCTGGCGTCAATGGTCTGGGCCTTCCAGCCGAAACCAATTGCGGTTGACCTGATGACCCTGCAACCGGGTGAACTCGTTGTGACCATCGATGAAGAGGGAGAGACCCGGGTCAGGGATGTGTTTACCCTCTCCGCACCGATCAGTGGCCGGGCAATGCGCATCGAGGCGGAAGTTGGCGATAAGGTGATTGCCAATGAGACCCTGTTGGCCGAGATCGAACCCATCGATCCAACCCTGCTCGATCCGCGTAGCGAAGCCCAGGCCCGGGCCGATATCCGTGCCGCCGAAGCCAACCGGATTCTGGCGGAAGCGGCGGTGAAGGAGGCCCGGGTTGAGCTCGATTTTGCACTCAGTGAACTCAACCGATCCCGTCGACTGCATGAAGAGGCAGTGATCTCAGCCAGAGAGCTGGAATCGGTGCAACGAACCTATCAGACCCGCCAGGCTGCACTGGAGACCGCTGTCGCCAATCGTCAGGCAAGACAGGCGGAATTAGACCGTGCCAACGCCCAATTGATCTCTCCCACGCAACCTCGCAGCAACTCAGAGGCGTGCCAATGTGTACCGATTCGTGCACCCGTCAACGGCCGGATCCTGAAAATCCAGCATAAGAGTGAGGGGGTGGTGAGTGCCGGCGAGCCCCTACTGGAGATTGGTGACCCGGACAAACTGGAGATTGTGGCGGATCTACTCTCCTCGGATGCCATCAAGGTGGAGCCGGGTCAACAGGTCTACATCGAAAACTGGGGGGGTGATCAAACACTCAACGGTGTGGTAAGGCGGGTTGAACCGTTCGGCTTCACGAAGGTTTCGGCGCTTGGCATCGAGGAGCAGCGGGTCAATGTGATCATCGATTTCACTTCACCACATACAGAGTGGAATCGTATCGCTCACGGCTATCAAGTGGACGCAAGAATCGTACTGTGGCGCGGTAAACAGGTATTGAAAATACCGCTCACTGCACTGTTTCGGGACGGCACGCAGTGGTCAGTCTTCATCGAGCAGGATGGTATGGCAGAGCAGCGCCAGATCACGATCGGCTATCGTACCGGATTTGAAGCGGAGGTGACTAAAGGGCTAAGCCCGGGTGAACGGATCATTGTCCACCCGAGCGACAAAATCAAACAAGGGGTACTGCTTGAAGGCAGAGAGTAGGCAGTAAAGATTCAGGCAGTGGCTTGCTCGGCCTGATTCTTCGCGGCCCAGAGCATGGCACTACCATCGACACCGACAGATCTGGCGCGACCACTGGTCTTGGCGGTATACATACGATGATCGGCCAGTTCAATCTGTGCCTTCCAGTCGTTTACATTATCTTCCTGTGCTTCAGCCACGCCGATACTGGCCGTCACCGGTCCACCTTCAGGACGATCGCCAACGCCTGCCGTCATGATTCGATTCACAACCTCATTCGCTTCCCTGGGATCAGCGGTCGGCAATACCACAACAAACTCCTCACCACCCCAGCGAATCACACTGTCCCCTTTACGCACACAACTGCAGATCTGTTCTGATGCAGTCTTAAGCACCTTGTCACCGATATCGTGTCCGTAGGTATCGTTTACCGCTTTGAAGTTATCCAGATCGAAGTAGAGGATCGACATCGAACTGCCTCCCATGGAAGCCA
>JAEPDS010000100.1 GCA_016842065.1 Candidatus Thiodiazotropha sp. 'RUGA' | reverse complement strand
TGCGGATTGATGATGAAACTGTCTCTTTTTGCAACTTTGAATGGCCCCAGCCTGAAGAGTGACCCATAGGCCAATGCAACCCTGCCCTCCCGATCGGACAAAATAGGAAATTTCAATTGATGTTTTTCGGCAAACTTTTGGTGACTTCGACGGCTGTCCGTGCTGATACCAAGAAGTTCTACCTGCAGAGTCTGTAGGCCGTCATATTCGCAGTTGAAATCGCATACTTCAGCCGTACACCCAGGCGTATGATCCTTGGGATAGAAAAACAGAACCACCCATCGACCCAGACAATCACTCAATCGACACAAATTCTCCGATTGATCGTAGAGTTCAAACCCGGGCGCAGGCTTGCCAATTTCAACCACACTCATTTTTCCGTTTACTCTGAGAATCAAGTCTACTGGAGTGTACCATTTTTTCCTCCTGCTGGATCGATCACCAAGCTGATAGTTACCACATTTTCACCATGCTCTCTTGAGCCGGTTTTTCAAGCAAAAACGGGAGATTTCAGACCAATCGGCGGTCTCATAAATAAGCCTTATATTCACTTCCGGAGAGGAAAATGAAAATAGCGATCTTGGGTGGCACTGGATTTGTCGGTCACTATTTGGTGACTGAACTTTTAAATCAGGCAGACAACCCCAGTCTTCTCATCAGAAACGCCTCGGAAAACCGTCATGGGAACAGTGAAAAGATCACCTGGTATGCTGGAAGCCTGGACGATACAAACAGTCTTAAAGCCATGCTCGAGGGTATGGATGCGGTAATCTACAACATCGGAATTCTCAGGGCATACCCAGCTCAGGGTATTACTTTTGAAAACCTGCAATACAAGGGGGTCGTGACAACTGCTGCATTGGCCAAAGAGATGGGCGTCAAACGGTTCATACTGATGAGTGCCAATGGGGTGGATCTTAAACTGACCCCCTATCAGCTGAGCAAAGCTGCGGCAGAAGATCACATCAAGCATACTGATCTTGACTGGACCATATTCAGACCATCTGTGATTTTCGGTGATCCCCATGGCCGAACTGAATTTGCCTCGATGCTGAAACGGGACATCATCGACCCACCCTTTCCAGCACCACTGTTTTTTGAAGGCATCAATCCGCAACATGCCGGAGAGTTTCAACTCTCACCTGTGCATGTAGAGGATGTGGCCAAGGCTTTTGTTCAGGCCCTGCATCGACCGGAAACGATTGGCAAAACCTATACCCTGGGAGGACAGGAGGATTTGAGCTGGAAGGAGATTCTAAAACGGATTGCTCAAGTCAATGGCAAATCGAAGATCATGCTGCCAGTACCGGCAATTGGTCCAAGCATGGCGGCAATGTTGCTCGATCGCTATAGCTGGTTTCCAATCAGCCGGGACCAGATACGCATGCTGACCAAAGGCAACACCTGTCGTGGTGATGAGATTTTCAATCTTTGTGGTATCGAGCCCAAATCGTTCACTCCAGACCACCTCCAATACCTGCTCAATAAACCGACCACGGGAGAGGATAAAACAGCATCTGCCTACTAGCGCCTGTTAATAGCCATCATGGGACAAGAATCAAACAACAAAACCATCCAGAGTCATGTGCCTGAAAGCCGAACCGGACGTTTACTCAAGTTGGGCCAACTTGCGGGTAACGTTGCCGGCGGCGCACTGACGGAAGGATTCAAACGAATTCTATCCGGGGGGGAAAAGAGTGCACCAAGCCTTCTTCTGACCCCGGAAAATGCCAACCGACTTGCAGATCATCTCGCCGAAATGCGGGGTGCAGCCATGAAACTGGGACAGATGATCTCCATGGAATCGGGCGATCTGCTACCTGCGGAGTTCAGTAAGATCCTCGAGCGTCTGCGCGAGGATGCTCACCATATGCCTTTGGGGCAGGTGGCTATGCTGTTGGACCGCAATTGGGGAAAATTATGGGAGCGGCAATTCAAGCGCTTTCACTTTACACCCATCGCAGCGGCCTCCATCGGTCAGGTGCATGAAGCAATTACCAAGCAAGGCGAACACCTGGCGATCAAGATACAGTACCCGGGCATTCGAAACAGCATTGACGCCGACGTTGACAATGTCGCCACTTTACTAAGATTGTTTCGATTGATTCCCAAGGAACTGGACCTGAGCACCCTGCTGGAGGAAACAAAAATTCAACTGCAGAAGGAAGCTGACTACTTAAACGAGGCTACCAATACGATAGAGTACAAAAAAAGGATCAAATCCCTTAAAGGTTTTCGAATACCCACAACCGATCTGGATCGTTCCACTCACGAAGTACTGGCGATGGAGTATATCCCTGGAAAACCACTGAATGAGTTGGCTTCTCACCCTGAAGCGGTACGCACAAGTGTTGCCGAGCGATTGGTTAGGTTGGCACTGCATGAGACATTCTGCTGGGGCACAGTCCAAACCGATCCCAATTTCGCAAACTACCGCTATGACACTCAGAGCGACCTGCTTGGACTGCTCGACTTCGGTGCAATTCAGTTTTATGAGGAACATCGCACCCAGACATTCAATCACCTGTTACAGGCCGCACTGGAAGGGAATACCCAACAGATGGAACTGGCCGCCATGGATGTTGGCTATCTGGATGAGCAGGCGACTGATCAATACAAAAATGCGGTGATTGGATTACTGAATTGCGTTACAGAACCGATAAGAACGCCTGGTGAGTATGATTTTGCCAATTCGGATCTGATGACTCGGATGAGCGAACAGGCCATTGAACTGCGCTTGAATCAGAAATATTGGCATCTGCCACCCCATGATGTGCTGTTACTGCATCGTAAGCTTGCAGGCCTCTACCTTGCCTGTGTAAGACTCAAGGCCAAGCTCAACGTAAGAGCATTGGCACTTGAACTGTCAATCTAGGCC
This sequence comes from Candidatus Thiodiazotropha sp. 'RUGA', assembly GCA_016842065.1. Lineage (GTDB taxonomy): Bacteria > Pseudomonadota > Gammaproteobacteria > Chromatiales > Chromatiaceae > Thiodiazotropha. The sequence continues at coordinate 1,830 of JAEPDS010000100.1, read as the reverse complement.
TGTTAACACTAACCCGATACGTCCTGTTGTGTCTGGAAAAGTGCCAATCAAGGCGTATTGGATTAGTGTTAACAGGCCCGAACTTGTAGCTGATTGGGTTGCTGCTTATTCAGTCTTAATGCTCTGATCAGTTGATGGGTTAAACCATTTGAGCAGTAAAAGGCCAACAATCGCGGACAGCCCCGATCCCAACAGTATACCAAGCCTGTCGCCAACGATCAGGGCATCCTCACCGGTCTGTTCAAAAGCCAGGGAAGCAATAAACAGACTCATGGTAAAACCGATACCGCACAGAACCGAAGTTGCGAACAGACCAAACCAATTGGATCTGGTCGGCAACTTTGCAAAACCCAGCAGAATTGCGCCACCACAAAACAGCATGATACCGAGCGGTTTACCAATAAACAGCCCTGCGGCGATACCCAGGGGGACTGGATCCATCAGATCCCCTAAACTCAGACCTGAAAGTGAAACACCTGCATTGGCAAAGGCAAAAATCGGCAGGATCAGAAAGGCGACCCATTGATGCAAGCCATGCTCTACTTCCCGCAAAGGGGAGCGGGTTTCATGCTTCGGATCACTGATCGGAATGACTAATCCCAGTACCACACCAGCCAGGGTCGCGTGCACCCCGGACTTCAACACAGCGATCCAGAGGATGATCCCCACAATCACGTAGGCAGACAGTCGTGTTACATGCATGAGATTGAGGATTATCAGTAATGCGATCATGCTGAATGCCAATACCAGACTGTAGAAAGAGAGATCGGCCGTATAAAAGATTGCGATGATGATGATCGCCCCCAGATCATCAAAAATAGCCAACGCCATTAAAAAGACCCGCAAAGAGACCGGCACCCGGCTACCCGCCAGGCTGAGAATACCGAGCGCAAAAGCGATATCGGTTGCAGCCGGAATAGCCCAGCCATTCAGTGCCAGTGGATCATCAACATTCAGCGCGTAGTAGATGGCCGCCGGTACCAACATACCACCGACCGCGCCTAACCCGGGGAGGACAATCTGATCAGCCCTGGACAACTCACCTTCAAGGAATTCCCGTTTCACCTCCAGACCGATCAGCATAAAAAACACCGCCATCAAGCCATCATTGATCCACAACAGTAACGGCTTGGCCAGATGCAGCCCACCAACGCGTATCTCTACCGGTGTACTGAGAAGTCCGTCATAGACCCAACTCAGCGGCGAGTTCACCATCAGTAGAGCAAATAGCGCAGCAAAAATCAGAATAATGCCACTGGCAGAATCCTGACGCATAAAGTCCTGAATCCACCTGGAAAAATCATCTGCATATATGTATTTATTTTTCATCGTTTTGTACTTCAAATGTATCACTAGCAGTCAGCATCCTGGGATCACTGCCCAGGCCGCCTCAACGGACATTTTCAGGAAGACCCCACTCCATTCAATACCCGAAACCCTGATTTTAACCTGAGATTATCTAATGGTTTGCATCGACTGATTGCGCGAATGATTATGTGCTCTGTCCATTATGGACAAAATCCAGGCAGGTGACATCTATTAAAGCGGCATATGAGCAGCTGTCGAAACAATAGGAGAATTCGATGGGATTGGCACTTAACCAAATCATAACTCCAGCCAAAGTGGCCGAATACCCTTTCAAGCCACTACGATCTGGTAAAAGTGTGTAGTCATCTGAGAAAAATTAGAGTTTGGTCAATGCTGATATTTGTAGATCGATTGCGGACTATCCAGCGGAATAGACAACTACAGTAATAATCCGCCGGTCAAACCTCACAGGAGATCTTTTATCGCATTCACCAGCTCCTGGCTTTGCGGTTTTGTCCGGCT
>JAEPDS010000099.1 GCA_016842065.1 Candidatus Thiodiazotropha sp. 'RUGA' | reverse complement strand
CCCTCTTCGTAGAGCATCGCCAAAGTGGTTTGAGACCCGGCCAGCCCCTGCTCTGCCGCCTTCTTGAACCACTCAACGGCCCTTTCCAGATTCTGCTCCACACACTCCCCTTCCAGGTACATGAAACCCAGCCCATGCTGAGCCATCGCATGACCGGATTCGGCCGCCGCCTTCATGTACTTGTAGGCCATCAGCTCATTGACAGCGATGCCAAGACCACCCTGGGACATAATGGCCATACGATACTGGGCTTCGACACTGCCCTGTTCGGCCAACGGTGAGAGCAGCCCTGCGGCACGGGAGAAGTTCTTTCCTTCAAATGCTGCGATGGCACTGCTCAACTCAAAATCCATATCACTGTTTGAATCAGTCATATTTACCTTCTCACTGTTTCACTAATCTTTTAATCTACAGGCCCTGGCTGCCTGGTCGGATAGCCACTCTGTTGTTAATCCAGGCGACCAACTCACCATTCCTATCGTAGATACCAAACTCAAAAGCCGGTGTACTTCGATTCCTCTCTGCCAGCTCCTGGGCAATCTGTTGCGAGATCCGAGCCGGGAAATCAAAGCGTAACTCCAGATCACTCAAACCGGGCCTGCGGAAATCCACAGCCAACTCCCTGGTCCAAACATCATAGCCCGGGAATCGATGATTGCAGGCCAAGGCCGGAATCGGATCCGCCAATGAAGCAATACTACCACCAAACATACTGCCACCAGGGTTCCTGGTAGCCCGGTTAAGCGGTAGCAGCAGGCGTACTTTTGCCCAATCATCACTAATGGACAAGAGTTTCACCCCAAGGCTCTGAAAGGGGGGAAAGCGCTCCAAGCGCTCGGCCAAAATCAGCTTGTTGTCTCTGTCAGGCATACCCTGCCTCAATCCCATGACCTGTTAGGGCCTGTTAACAGGCCCTAACAAGCGTTGAAAAGTTATACCACCGGCAAGCCACACAACTCCCTTCGGGATCTTATGGAATATCTTGGTTTTCCACCGAAAACACAGCACAATACGAGGACCTCATACGCTGCTGAGTGAGTAACCCGCCGAAGATTATGCAGACTCAATTAACCCCCGACATTCTATCATCTGAACAGGGCCAGGAAGCAGAAGCCATTCTGCGCAACTGTGTGCATTGTGGATTCTGTACCGCTACCTGTCCGACCTATCAGCTGCTCGGCAGTGAGCTGGACAGTCCCCGCGGTCGAATCTATCAGGTGAAACAGATGCTTGAGGGGGCCAGCCCCAGTGCCGCGGTACAGCAGCATCTCGATCGTTGTCTGTTGTGCCGTGCCTGTGAAACCACCTGTCCATCCGGGGTTGACTACGGTCGGCTGCTTGAAATCGGACGACAACATCTGCACCAGCGGCAATCCCGCACACTGCCGGACCGATCAGTGCGATGGCTGCTGCGCAAAGTGATTCCCCGCAGTGACCTGTTTGCTGCCCTGCTCAATCTGGGCAGGCTGTTCAAACCCCTGCTGCCCGCAAACATGAGCCGTCTGATTCCAAAAAAAGTCTCGATCGGAGAGAGCGATTGGCCGCCTGTGCGGCACCAGCGGAAAATGCTCATCCTGGATGGCTGCGTTCAACCAGCCCTGGCGCCGAATATCAATCTGGCAACCGCCCAGGTTCTGGATCGGCTCGGCATCTCTCTGATCACCACCCCCAAAGCCGGCTGCTGCGGGGCTGTCGAACACCATCTGGACGACCATGAAGCGTCGCGCCAGGCCGCAAGACGCAACATAGACCAGTGGTTGCCACTGCTTCAGGATCAAGCTGAAGCCCTGGTCATCACCGCCAGCGGCTGTAGTCAAATGGTCAAGGATTACGACAAGTTACTGGCTGACGATCCGCAATATGCCGAGAAGGCCAGAGCGCTTGCCAGTCGCTGCAAGGACATCGCTGAAATCATTCAGCAGGAAGATATCGAACCCCTGAGACAATCGATGAGCCCTCCCCCCAGGATCGCCTTTCACGCCTCCTGTACCCTGCAGCATGGGCAGCAGATCAGCGGCGTGGTAGAGAAGATTCTGAGCCGTATCGGTTATCAACTGACCCCGGTTGCTGAAGGCCATCTCTGCTGTGGTTCCGCGGGTACCTACTCGATCCTGCAGCCGGAACTGTCAAATCAGCTGGGTGAACGTAAAACCGAGGCTCTGATGAAGGGGCAACCGGAACTGATTGCAACCGCCAATATCGGTTGCCTGAGCCATATCAGCAAAACCGCTCCGGACAGCACACCGGTGGTACATTGGATCGAACTGCTCTCCCCCGGCCAGTTACAGGCTCTAACCGGTAGATCAGCAAACCGTTAAGCAGACTCATCTGCCACAGCCACCGGAAATGAGATCCCCTGCAGTAACTCTGATCCTGTCTGGTAAATCCTTCTTAACAATGTCCAATTATACCTTTCACAAATCGAGTTAAAGCTGATATTCATCCGGCCGATAAAACACTTATCACACTTCGTTCCTGACTGTTTCCTCGCAGGACAATTTTTTTACAATTTAGGCATTAAAAGTCGTACTTTTTCAGCTTATACTCGCCTACAAATATTGTGTAAGCATTTGCGTCGGGCCGATCCTGATTCAGGATTACCAAAAACAACAAAACACTGGCGCTGTAAACTGGGATGATCTGATATCAACAGAACGTCCCGTTGGTTGAATACCTGCAACGGATGACCTAAATGACCATGACATCTGTTTTAGTCAAATCGCTCTTCGTCGGATTGCTGATCAGTCTACTGCCTGTGACTACCCTGGCAGTTGATGTCAATCTGAACGAAGAGAAATTGGCCTTACAAAGAGAACGCTTCCTGGCCGCTGAGAGCGCGCTCTCAAAAGGTGACATGGCAACCTACCAGGCCTTGAGAGAGGAGTTGATTGGCTACCCACTGCTGGTCTATCTGGATTACCAGGAGACGGTAAAACATATCGACCAGCAATCGGTTCAAAGCATCAGCAACAGACTCTCTCGCCTCGAAGGAACACCGCTGCAGAGCATGCTCAACAATCAGTGGCTCAGGTTTCTCTCGAAACATAAACTTTGGCAGACCTATCTGCAATTCTCCAAACCGGGAGGCAGTGTCAGACAACAGTGCCGCAGACTCCAGGCGATGCTTAAAACCGGACAGGCTGATCAGGCCTACTCAGAGGTTCCCGGATTGTGGCTCAACGGCCGATCCCAACCCAAGGTGTGTGACCCGGTCTTCAAAAGCTGGATCGATGCAGGGCACCTCACTGAACAGCAGGTTTGGCAACGAATCAAATTGGCGATGTCCCAGCGCCAGACCAGACTGGCCAACTATCTGAAACGCTACCTGAGTAAACCGGAACAGCAGATCGCAGACCTCTGGCTCAAGCTCTATCGCCAACCCGCTAAAGTTGGAAAGCTGTATGGCATCAACCACCCGATGAAGGATGAGATGGCCATCCAGGTGATCCGCAAACTGGCCTGGCGCGATGTGGAAGCGGCATTCGGCGCATGGGAACAACTCCAACCCATGGGGATCTTCTCAGACAAACAGCAACAAAAGGCGATCTATGCATTGGCAGGAGGTCTGGCGAGAGAGCCGGATAAACAACTCGGTCAGCGTTTCAACCAACTCCTGCCTGAACAGCTGAAACTGGACAGCAGAGTCTCGGAGAAAGCCCTGCAGGCTGCACTTCAGGTAAATGACTGGACCTGGGTTCTGCAACTCGTGGAATCCCTCTCAGCAAGCGAAAAAGAGCAGGCCCAATGGCAATACTGGCATGCCCGCGCACTGACCAAGCTGGACCGGGAAAATGAGGCAAGAGCCATCCTCAAACAGCTATCCCAGGAGCGCAGTTATTATGGCTTCATGGCGGCCAACCAGTTGGGCGTACCGCCGAAGCTGGAGCATATCGCCCTGCAGTCAGATCAGACGATCTCGGCGGTAATGGCCTTGAATCCAGGCCTGCAAAGAGCCCGGGAACTGCATATGCTGAAACGCCCCATGTCAGCCCGCAGGGAGTGGAATCTGGCACTGAAAAAGGCCACGCCAGAAGAGTTGAAGGCGGCAGCACACCTGGCGCAGAACTGGAACTGGCCATCACAAAGCATCATCACTCTGGCAAAGCTGCGCCACTGGAACGACCTGGAGTTGCGCTTCCCACTGGCACATCAGGAGACCATCACCGGGCAGGCTCGGGGGCACGGCATCGATCGAGCCTGGGTCTACGCCATACTGCGTCAGGAGAGTGCATTCATCAGTGATGCAAGATCCTCAGCCGGGGCAAGGGGTCTGATGCAGCTGATGCCGAAGACCGCCAAGCAGGTAGCCAAAGAGCTAAAACACTCGCCGCTCAAACTTGACGACCTGTTTCGACCCGAAGTGAATATCAGGCTGGGTACCGGTTATCTCAACAAAATCTACCGACAGTTGCAGGAGAATCCGGTATTGGCGACGGCGGCCTATAATGCAGGCCCACATCGAGTCAAAAGCTGGCTGCCAGATCAGACTCAGGCCACCGATATCTGGATTGAGACGATCCCTTTCCACGAGACAAGGGAGTATCTGAAGCGGGTGCTGGCGTATACCGTGATCTATAACTACCGTCTCGGTGAACAGTCCAAAGTGGTGCCTGAAAAGTGGCTGACACCGATCGAGGCGAGAAACGGAGCCTCAGGAGTCTGATTCAAGACTGAGAGGAATAACCTCCTCCGGCTGCTGCTCTTCCATCTGATTTGGTGCGCGTTTTGCGTTAAGGCGTTTTTTAACCTTGCTAATCAGTTCCGGGTCGGTCACCACCTCATAGAAGCTGGCATCGGCCTGAACCACACTCGGCATATCATCCTCACGCTGCCAGGTCTTGATCACAGCTTCTCTGATGACCAGCCAGTGAGCACTGCCCCTGCGGTCGACAAATCGGCCGACATGATAGGTATCCCCTTCACCGG
>JAEPDS010000098.1 GCA_016842065.1 Candidatus Thiodiazotropha sp. 'RUGA' | reverse complement strand
CATACTGCAGCATCTGCTGCAGAGCGAGGTCTGCCTGATCGCCATCGAAGACAACAAGCCGGAAGCGATTCTGGCGATGTTCGAAGTGCTGCGCCAGGAAGAGAACATCGAAGTGGTGCGTATCCCGACCGTCTACCCGAGCGGCGGTGAGAAGCAGCTTATCCATATCCTGACCGGCCAGGAGGTCCCCACCTCCGGACTGCCGGCGCAGATCGGCACCATCTGCCACAACGTCTCCACCACTGCGGCGATTGCCGATGCAGTTCTGCATGGACGGCCGCTGGTGTCACGTCTGGTTACCGTTACCGGTGAGGGGATCAAAAACCCGGGTAACTATGAGGTGCCCATCGGCATGCTGGCGAGTGATCTGATCGAACAGGCCGGCGGTTATCAGAACAATCCGCAGCAGTTGATCCTGGGCGGACCGATGATGGGCTTCGATCTCTCCACAGACCGGGTGCCGATCACCAAAGGCTCAAACTGCATTCTCTGCCCCACCGCGGAAGAGGCGCCAAGACCGGAACCGGCCCAGGCCTGTATCCGCTGCGGCCGGTGCGCCGATGTCTGCCCGGCTCACCTGTTGCCGCAACAGATGTACTGGCACAGTCGTGCCAAGGATCTGGAGAAGGTGCAGGACTACAATCTGTTCGACTGTATCGAGTGCGGCTGCTGTTCCCATGTCTGCCCCTCTCACATTCCACTGGTCCACTACTTCCGCTACGCCAAGGCTGAGAGCTGGGCACTGGAGCAGGAGCGCCGGGAGTCGGAACGGGCCAAACAGCGTCACGATTTCCGTATCGCCCGTCTGGAACGCCTGGAAGCCGAGCGTAAAGCCAGGTTGCGCAAGAAGAAAGAGAGTCTGAATGCAAAGCCTGCCGGGAAAAAAGCCGCGCCTAAGAAGGATGATAAAGAGTCCAAACAGGCGGCCATACAGGCGGCGATGAAACGGGCCGCTGAAAAGAAGGCAAAACAGAGTCAGGTGCCGAAAAACACAGAGAATCTAACCCCCGCCCAAAAGGCTCAGATCGAAGCGGTCGATGAGCGTCGGAAGTCAGCGGCCAAAGCCCGCACGAATCATTCGGAGCCCCCAGCCTGATGGAATTCCCAACCCATAGTTCACCCCATACCGGACGCCCCAACCGGGTCGACAAAGTCATGCTCCAGGTGGTGCTGGCTCTGATCCCGGGTACCCTGGCGCTGGTTTTCTATTTCGGCTATGGCGTTCTGGTGAACCTGCTGCTGGCGATCGGCTCCGCGGTTGCCTTTGAAGCGCTGGTAATCAAGTTGCGCAAACGGCCGGTAACGCCTGTACTGATGGATCTCAGCGCGGTGGTCACCGCGATGCTGTTTGCGGTCGCCATTCCGCCCCTGCTGCCCTGGTGGATGGTGGTATTGGGCATGGCCTTCGGCATCATCATGGTCAAGCAGATGTATGGCGGGCTGGGATACAACCCCTTCAACCCGGCCATGGCGGCCTATGTGCTGCTGCTGATCTCCTATCCGGTGGAGATGACCGCCTGGCTGCCGCCTGCCGCGCTTGCCGAACACCATGTCAGTCTGCGCGAGGTGGTGCTCTTCAAATTCACCGGCACACTGCCTGACGACTACACCCTGGATGCGATCACCATGGCCACGCCACTGGATGTGATGCGCACCAATCTCGATCTCAACATGATGATCAGTGAGATACGCACCAATCCCTTATGGGGCGATTTCGGTGGTCTCGGCTGGGAGTGGGTCGGTAACTGGTTTCTGATGGGCGGTATCTGGATGGTCTACAAACGCACCATCACCTGGCAGATTCCTTTGGCCTTTCTCGCCGGCCTGGTGGGTATGGCCACCCTGTTCTGGCTTTTCGATTCAGAGAGCTTCCCGTTTCCTCTGTTCCATCTCTTCAGCGGTGGTGCGATTCTTGGGGCCTTTTTCATCGCTACCGATCCGGTCACTGCCTGTACCACAAGAATGGGACAGCTGATCTACGGTGCCACCATCGGCATACTGGTGTATGTGATCCGAACCTGGGGTGGCTATCCGGATGCGGTGGCGTTTGCCGTGCTGTTGATGAACATGGCGGCACCGACCATCGACTACTACACCCGACCGCGCACCTATGGTCATGGCGAGATGAAATCATGAACAGCCGACTCTCGATTCTGATCGCCGCCGTGATCCTCGGAACCTTTGCCGTGGCCGGCACCTCCCTGGTCTCCTTTACCCATGTAGCCACCAAAGAGCGCATTGCGGAGAATGAGCGGCAGGCGCTGTTACAATCCCTGTATGCCCTGGTACCTGCCAAGAGTGTGGACAACGACATGGTGGCCGATACCATCCAGATTCAGGCCCCCGACCTGCTGGGCAGTGAACAGACCACCGTCTATCGCGGTCGAAAACTGCAGCAGCCGGTGGCGACGGTACTCACTTCGGTGGTACCCAATGGTTACAGCGGTCCAATCAAACTGCTGGTGGCGGTCCGCTATGACGGCACCCTGGGCGGGGTGCGGATCATCAGTCACAAAGAGACCCCCGGATTGGGAGACAAGGTTGAAGAGAACCGTTCGGATTGGGTCTATAGTTTCAACGACAAATCCCTTGGCGATCCACCTCTGGAGAAGTGGGGTGTAAAACGGGACGGGGGCTATTTCGACCAGTTTACCGGAGCCACCATAACCCCCAGAACCATAGTCAATTCGGTGAAAAACACACTGCTCTATGTGCGGGACAACAAGGATGCCTTGTATGATCGGCAAGCCTCCGCACCCGGGGCCGGGTAATCGGGACAGCAGCATGTCAGACAACAGCACACGCACACTCATCATGGACGGCCTCTGGCACAACAATCAGGCCCTGGTGGCGCTGCTTGGACTCTGTCCGTTACTTGCGGTGAGCAACACGGCGATCAACGGGCTGGGCCTGGGGCTGGCAACCACCGCCGTACTGGTCGCGTCCAACAGTACCGTCTCACTGATCCGCAACTTCGTTCGTCCGGAGGTTCGCCTGCCGGTGTTCGTGATGGTGATCGCCTCATTCGTCACCGCCATCGAGCTGGGTATGAATGCCTATTTTCATGAACTGCACAAAATCCTCGGCATCTTCATTCCACTGATTGTCACCAACTGCACCATCATCGGTCGAGCCGAGGCGTTCGCCTCGAAGAACAATCTTTGGCGCTCACTGGTCGACGGCCTGAGTGTCGGCATCGGTTTTACCCTGGTGCTGATCGTGCTTGGCGGTTTCCGCGAACTGATTGGCCAGGGCACCCTGTTCGATCAGGCCCATCTGATGTTCGGTGAAGCCGCCAGCGGCATGACTTTGAAGATCGAGGATTTCCCCGGCATGCTGATCGCCATACTGCCCCCCGGCGCATTCATCGGACTCGGCCTGTTGATCATGGTTAAGAATCTGATCGACAAACGTCTTGCCGAACGCCGGGCCGCCAGCAGCAGCTACGTTGAAGAGGCTACCGGGGTAACCGGATAGTCAGCTCCAGAGTCAGCACCCACTCATGAGAGTTCCACGCTGCTACACCAGCCAACCACTGAAACAGGGCGCTCTGATCAGCCTTGAAGAGGAGCCGGCCCACCACCTGAGACAGGTGTTAAGGTTGCGCCCAGGGCACCCGATCATCCTGTTCGACAATAGCGGCGATGAGTATGCGGCCAGCCTGGAGCAGGTCAGCAAGCAGCAGGTCAAAGCCCTGTTGACGGAACGGCTTCGCCAGGAAGCGGAAGCAGCACTCAGCATCCATCTGCTGATCGGTATCTCCCGTGGTGAGCGCATGGATCTGGCCATCCAGAAAGCCACGGAACTGGGCGTCAACCGAATCACGCCGCTACTGACCAATCGCTGTGTGGTCAGACTTGATGAAAAAAAGCGTCATAACCGGATGACACATTGGCAGCGGGTATTGGTCAGCGCCTGCGAACAGTCCGACCGATGCCGACTGCCTCTGCTGGATGAACCACTGCAGATAACAACAGCCCTGTCTCAGCTGAATCCCGAACTGGGACTGTTACTCGATCTGGAGGGAAAACAGAGCCTGGTACAAATGACTCAACCGCAAAACGCTGTATCGATCCTGGTTGGTCCGGAGGGTGGCTTGACTCCGGATGAGCGGGCGCTGGCAAAACAACAGGGATTCACCGGCGTACGCCTGGGTCCGAGAGTACTGAGAACGGAGACCGCCCCGTTGGCCGCCATCGCTGCCGTGCAGACCCTGTGGGGCGACTTCACTGATGGATAACCCAGGGCCTCGATCACCATTACCATTACTTTTCCCATCTCACCTTTTGCACAACTCCAGATGCCTATTTCTAATGATTCTTGCTAGGATAGAGTTCTTCCATAACGGCAAGGATGAACCATGAGCCTCCCAACCCAACCGTTAAAGATTGCTCTTCTGAGCCTGGTCCTGATGCTGTCGGGCAGCCCGGCAGTGGCGAAGAAATTCTACAAATGCACCAACGCTGAGGGTGAGCTTGTCTATCAGCAGGTCGCCTGCGATTCGAACATCAGCCAGGAGACGGTTAACGTCTTCACGCCACCGAAACATCGCTCCCAGTTGGGATCCAAACTGATGGGTGAAGGTGAATACATCCCCCAAGGTAACGAGCCGGCGGTTGCGGGCACGATGATGTTCCAAACCAGACTCACCAATGTGATTGCGCTGTTGACACCGATTAAGATGCAGATGCAGCAATTCTATATGATGAATGGGCAGTGGCCGGAGCAGCCACAGGATCTAGGCCTGAATCAGGACAATCTCAAAAGCGCGGATATCAAAGAGGTGCTGTTCGGTGACCAGGGTGCAATCGTCGCCACATTGAACGAACACTTCGGTACCAATAAGCAAGTCGTGCTGGCGCCGCAACTGGTGATGGATGGCACCACCATGGAGTGGCAGTGCATGGCCAACTTCCCTGCACAGTCGATGATGACCATGGGCATGAAGATGTGCGAGTCCCGCAACATCCGATAGTCGGGTATTGTCTAGTGGGCCACGCGGTAAATAATGTAACGATCAGCCGGACCCACAAGCCTCAGCAGCAAGGCGCACGAACGCAGTACTGGCAGGCCAATT
>JAEPDS010000097.1 GCA_016842065.1 Candidatus Thiodiazotropha sp. 'RUGA' | reverse complement strand
GGTACCCAGGGTATCTACCTGGTGCAGCATATCCGTGAAGCGGATGTGTTGGTGGTGTTCGATGCGGTGGATTACGGTCTGCCTGGTGGAAGCCTGAAGCGGGTTGAAGGGGATCAGGTGCCCAAGTTCCTTGGAGCGAAGAAGGTGAGTCTTCATCAGACCGGTTTTCAGGAAGTGCTGGCGATGGCTGAGATGTTGGGTGACTACCCGCAGCATCTGTTGCTGGTTGGTGTTCAGCCCGAAGAGTTAGAGGATTATGGTGGCAGCTTGAGGCCGAAGGTGCGCGAACAGATCGAACCGGCCATCGACCTGGTCCTGAACTATCTGAAGAATTTCGGCATTCAGGCCGAACGTCGAGATCACCCATTGACGCCTGACACTCTGGTGCAGGGCGCCATCTCCGATATACAAACCTATGAAGCGGAACGTCCATCAGATGAATCTGCCTGCCGGGCGGGAGATGCCAGGGTGTTGCAATCAGATGCCTTTGATGTGGCCTATCGACCAGTAGATATACAGGGCAGTGCTGTCAGCGTCGATGTGGATGCCCATCTCGATAAGTACCGTCAGGGAGAGAGCGACTAGTGTGTATCGGGATTCCCATGCAAGTGGTCTCAACGGAAGGCACCACGGCCCTCTGTCAGGGGATGGGCGAAAGTCGCAGAGTCGATACCCTGCTGGTGGGCGATCAACCGGTGGGCAGTTGGCTGCTGGTGTTTCTCAACAGTGCCAGAGAGGTGCTGAGTGAGCAACGTGCTGAGCAGATCAGCCAGGCTCTGCAGGCACTCGACCTGGCATTGAGCGGTGAATCAGAGGTTGATCATCTGTTTGCGGATCTGGTCGACAGAACACCTGAACTGCCTGAACATCTCAGGCCAAAGCAGTAGATAACACTTAACAGGAGATGGCGATGTCATCAGCTTTAATCAATGCACTTATGGAACAGCGGGCTGTTCCTCTGGTCGATGAGCAGACGCTCGAAGGCTTTGCCGCTAAGCAGAGCCATACACTGCTGTTTTTCACTGAAAACCCGCAACAGTTTCCGGAGAGCAATGATGTGGCGGTAGTCATACCCCTGTTGATGGATGCCTTCGCTAAACGTTTTCAGGTCGCTGTGGTGGAGCGTAGTGCAGAACACCAACTGCATGCCCGCTTTCCATTTGATGGTTGGCCATCATTGGTCATGCTCAAGGATGGGGCCTATGTGGGGGCGATTTCAAAGATGCAGGATTGGGATGTCTATCTGGCGGAGATTGAGCGTCTGCTGATTGCTGAACCTGCGACCGTCAAACCGATCAATATTCCAGTGGTCAGTGCGGATTCCCACTGCCATTAAACCCGGGGTAACCAGTATGAACGAGATCCAAATACCAGTGACAGTCGCCGGACCCGGCTCACAACCTACCGAAGAGGATGGGGCAGACCTGGAGATCCTGCAGTTGCCTGATGAGATGTCCACTTTCAGTATGCCCACCCTGCAGGATGTGGAAGATATCAGTAATTTGCAGGATGGGATGGTGGTATTGAAACAGCTCGATGGGATCTTGAAACAACAGGCAAAAGCCAGACAGGTCACACCGGAATACATCGATATCGATCACCTGGATGCCGCAGACAAACAACTGATTGACCAGGTACTCGGTGAGGGTGAAGTCAGTATGCTCTATGAATCATCGGACACCAAGGCACGGATTCAGGAATCGGTTATGGCAGGACTCTGGCGGGTGCGCTACTACAATGATGCCGAAGAGGTTACAGCGGATACGGTGGAAGTGGCCTATGTGCCGAGGTTGTGTCAGCGTCACGTGTTCAAACAGGCGGCTCATCGGGTGGAGCATCAGCGGGACTCGATCCCGGATGGGGTGATCAATGCGCCACCCCTGTTGGCAGAGATCAATGACAAGGTTGCGGAGTTCAGACCTGGCAAAGATAACCACATCATCAATCTGACCCTGTTACCGCAAACCGAAGCGGACATCGAGTTCCTGACCCGTGTGTTGGGCAAAGGTCCACTCACCATACTCTCCCGCGGTTACGGCAACTGCCGGATCACCAGCAGCGGCGTGCAGAATGTCTGGTGGGTGCAGTACTTCAATTCACAGGACAAGAATATCCTGAATACCATCGAAATCGGTGCCATACCGGCGGTTGCCGCAGCAGCTCATGAAGACATACAGGACAGTGCAGAGCGTCTGACTGAGATTCTCGAGGCCTATCTGTGAACACGGAATTCTTTGCCGGTTCCTATGGTGGCGACAATCAGAAGTTGCAGGATGGCAGCCGCCTGGAGTGTAAGATCTGCTGGTATGTTTACGATCCGAGTGAGGGTGATGACTACTGGCAGATACCACCAGGCACTCCCTTCTCACAACTGCCCGATCATTGGAGCTGTCCTAATTGTGATGGCAAGAAGCATGAGTTCATGGTGCTACAGGAGGAAGCATGATCTGCCCCGACTACATCATCGAAGGGTTGGAAGTGCAGTTTCGCAAGATTGAGCAGCAGCGTATGCAGGGTCTGCCGTTGTTGAATCCCGCCTTGCAGGTGGAGGCGGTTGGCTTTCGCCAGTGGCAGGATCTCTGTCTCGGGGTATTGATCACCCCCTGGTTCATGAACCTGATGCTGATACCCCATGAAGGGGATAGTTGGTGTGATAAGCAGATCGGTGACAAGCAGACTTACCATTTTCCTTCCGGACCCTATGAGTTCATCCTGGGTGAAGAGGAGGGCATTGGTCGCTATCAGATGTGTTCGCTCTTTTCCCCGGTATTTGAGTTCAATGATCAGCAGACTGCGGTTAGCACCGCCAAACAGGTCATGCTGGGGATCATGGATGAGGCAAACCAGGATGGACTCTCGACCTGCGAAAGTGAGATCAACCGTCGTTGGAGTGGGGAAGAGGAGCAGGATGAAATAGCTACCGCTGAACCCCCTGAGGAGGATCGCTCAGTCGCCATCAGTGATCGTCTGCAGCAGCCATTGAGTCGTCGCGATCTGCTGCGTGGTGCGATTCATCAGGACAGTGAGCAGTGAGTGTCGAGGGTGAAATCAGGATCGAACTCGCCTGTCAGGATGAGCGGGTAAGCCAGGTTGTGATCAACTCAACCCGACCATTGAATCTACCCAAAATTTTCTCTGGTAAACCGGTTGATGAACTGCTGAGCATGATTCCCATGCTCTACAGTATCTGTGCAACCGCCCAGTCGGCTGCGGCAGTCAAGGCCTGCCGTCAGGCAACCGGGATCGCGGCAGATTGGCAGATTGAGTTGCTTGAACAGATGCTGGTGAATGTGGAGACGGCCAGGGAACATCTGTGGCGTATCATGACGGACTGGTCCAATCACTCCGAATCAGCTCTCAGTCGGGATCACCTGGCAACCCTTGCGACCCTGATGAGTGATGCGAGACAGGCCTGCTTTCAAAAGGGTGACAGCTTCACCCTGAAACCGAATATTAATTTTGATGCAGCAGCCATCGAGTCGATCATTCAGCGTATCGACAAGCTCTGTCATGAGAAGATTTTTGCTGTCTCACCGGCAGAGTGGTATGGGCTTGAGGATCAGCAGGCATTTAACCGCTGGCTCGAAAAGAGCGATACCCTGGCGGCAACATTACTCAGAGAGTTGTGCGAGCAGACACACAATGATCGAGGCGACTGGGGTGCTGAAGCTCTGCCGCAATTGGATCATCAGGAAGTTTGTCAGCGCTTGTCGGCAGCGGATGCAGATGCCTTTATCGCAGCCCCCGATTGGCATGGTCGGATCTACGAGACCGGCCCGCTGACCCGCCAGTTGAACCATCCCTTGATCGTGCAATTGATGCAGAACTCTGGTCAGGGAGTGATACCGCGTCTGGTTGCCAGGCTGTTGGAGTTGGCCTCCTTACCCACAAGACTGAGCCAGCAATTGCATACACTGACGGATTCAGCCGGGTCAATTGAAAGCAGCTGTGAAACGGACTCGCAGAACCAGGGGTTGGGTGAAGTTGAAGCGGCCAGAGGGCGTCTCTTCCATCGGGCTGTGCAACAACAGGGGAAGATCCGGCAATATCAGATCGTGGCGCCGACCGAGTGGAATTTTCATCCCCGGGGGGTGGTCTGTCAGGGCTTGAAAACCCTCTCCGCGAAACACGAAAAGCGCTTGATGCAACAGGCTGAGCAGTTGATCAGTGCAGTCGATCCCTGTGTCGGTTTCCAACTGGAGCTGGTCTGATGCATGAGATGTCATTGTGCGAAGGCGTGTTGCAGATACTCGAAGAGAGTTCGACCCGCCAGGGTTTCAGCAAGGTGAAGCGCGTCTGGTTGGAGATTGGTGAACTCTCCGGTGTGGAGGTGGAGGCGATGCGCTTCGGCTTCGATGCCGTGATGAAAGATACCCTGGCGGATGGGGCGAAGCTGGAGATCATCGATCTGCCCGGTGAGGCCTGGTGTATGCCTTGTGCCAAGCAGGTACATGTCAGTGCCAGGTTCGATGCCTGTCCCGATTGTGGCAGTTATCAGGTACAGGTCACCGGGGGCGATGAGATGCGGGTAAAAGAGTTGGAAGTGGAGTAACCAATCCACGATGAACAGATAAATGTAGGGTGCGGCCCTGCCGTACCAAACATCATGAAGCAGTTAATGTTGAGAGGATAAGAGCCATGTGCACAGTCTGCGGTTGCGGTGAAGGTGAAACAACCATCGATGATCATCAGCATCATCACCATCATAGTCACGAGCATGATCATGAGCATACCCATGATTATGGCCAGGGACCGGCACATGCCCATGCGCCGGGTATGAGTCAGGCGCGAATGGTGCAGATCGAACAGGATATTCTGGGCAAGAACAATCAATATGCGGCGGCCAACCGGCAATACTTCAGTGAGCATGGGATTCATGTATTGAATCTGGTCTCCAGTCCCGGCTCAGGTAAAACCACTCTGCTCTCCAGAACCATAGAAGATATGCAGGCTGAGTTCAGTGTTGCAGTGATCGAAGGGGATCAGCAGACCGCCAACGATGCGGAGCGCATTCGCAGTACCGGTGCCAAAGCGATTCAGATCAACACCGGTAAAGGGTGTCATCTGGATGGCCATATGGTGGGACATGCGGTGGAGAGTCTGCAACCCGAGGATGGCAGTCTGCTGTTCATCGAGAATGTGGGTAATCTGGTCTGTCC
>JAEPDS010000096.1 GCA_016842065.1 Candidatus Thiodiazotropha sp. 'RUGA' | reverse complement strand
GTAGAATGACTACACGACGCTCATTCTGCCTTGCTGGACACAAAAACAGACCCAGCAGGGCGTATTGGATTAGTGTTAACAGGCCCTAGGACCTGTGTGTGGAGAGAATCGATCACTGTGGTTCTGGATCTGTAAATTATGATTGAACGCATCTGGATTTGATGAACCGATGATATATCAAACAATCA
This sequence comes from Candidatus Thiodiazotropha sp. 'RUGA', assembly GCA_016842065.1. Lineage (GTDB taxonomy): Bacteria > Pseudomonadota > Gammaproteobacteria > Chromatiales > Chromatiaceae > Thiodiazotropha. Next base: position 4,996 of record JAEPDS010000096.1, on the reverse strand, counting down.
ATGATCGGCAGTTGGAGCTGGTTGATCTGCTCAACTGGCTGGTGGAAGACGGATTGATCGAAAAACAGCTGGCTGAGACGGTCAGCGCGGTCAATCAGGGAGCGAAACGTACCACTCATCCTCTGGTGATGATTGCCGAACACAAGTGGCCCGATCAGCGCAATCCCCAGACAATCCTCGATCTTGAACTGTTGACCGACTGGTTGGCGCGGCGGGTGAATCTACCGCTGGTGCATATCGATCCGTTGAAGATCAATGTTCCGGCCATCACCGCTGTGATGTCCTACGCCTATGCCAAGCGTTTCAATATCATAGCCCTGGAGGTCAAGCCCGATGAGGTGGTGATTGCCACCGCAGAACCATTTTTCACCGAGTGGGAGATGGAACTTACACCGATTCTCAACAAAGCGATTACCAGAGTGATTGCTAATCCGATAGAGATCGAGCGCTATCTGGTGGAGTTCTACAGCCTCTCCAGGTCTGTGCGGGCAGCCCATGACGATAGCCAGGAGGCGGGACCTTCCGGGGTGCAGAACCTGGAACAGCTGATGGAGTTGGGTCGCAGTGGCAAGCTGGATGTGGATGATCAGCATGTGGTCAATATCGTCGACTGGCTGCTGCAGTACGCATACAGCCAGCGGGCCAGTGATATCCATATCGAACCGACCCGTAACCAGACCAATATTCGATTCCGTATCGACGGCGTGATGCAGATGGTTTACCAGATTCCACCCTCTGTCGGTACCGCGGTCACCTCCCGAATCAAGATACTCGGACGTATGGATGTTTCGGAGAAGCGGCGTCCCCAGGATGGCCGTCTGAAGACCCGCAGTAATCAGGGGGGTGAGGTTGAGTTGCGTCTCTCCACCATGCCCACCGCTTTTGGTGAAAAGCTGGTGATGCGGATTTTCGATCCCGAAGTATTGGTCAAAGACTATCGTGCACTGGGCTTTTCCCAGGCTGAGGCCGCTCAGTGGGGTGACATGATCAGCCGGCCCAACGGTATCATCCTGGTGACCGGGCCAACCGGTTCGGGCAAAACCACGACCCTCTATACAACCCTCAAGGAGCTGGCTAAACCGGAGGTCAATGTCTGCACGGTGGAGGATCCCATCGAGCTGGTTGAGCCGAGTTTCAATCAGATGCAGGTGCAGCACAATATCAATCTCGATTTCGCCAGTGGTGTGAGAACCCTGTTGAGACAGGATCCGGATATCATCATGGTGGGCGAGATCCGGGATCGTGAGACGGCTGAGATGGCGGTACAGGCTTCGCTCACCGGTCATCTGGTATTCTCTACCCTGCATACCAATGATGCGCCGTCGGCGATTACCAGGCTGCTGGAGATCGGTGTGCCACCCTATCTCTTGAAAGCCACCCTGCTGGGGGTGCTTGGACAGCGTTTGACCCGTACCTTGTGTCCTCACTGTAAGGAGCGGGTTCCTCTCGATGAGGAGATGTGGCAGACCATGATCACCCCGCTGCGGGCGAAGAATAAACCCACGGCTGTGTGTAAACCCGTGGGCTGTCTTGAGTGTCGACAGACGGGCTATTACGGACGGGTCGGTATCTATGAAATGATGGTGATCAACTCGGCGATCAAGCGCCTGATCACCAGTGACTGCGACATCAATCAACTGCGACGTCAGGCGATCAGCGACGGTATGCGGCCACTGCGTTTGAGTGGCGCACAGAAAGTGATGAAGGGCCTGACCACCATAGAAGAGGTTCTGAAAGTCGCTCCCCCGGAAAGTATTGAGATCTAATCATAGTCACCGTCACCGTCCCAGGCCTGTTTGCAAAACCGTTCGATTAGCGCCTCTGAAGAGCTGCCATAAGCGCCATTTTGGGACTTGTCGGTGGCTGCAGCCGCTCTTTGTGGACCACGCCCTGTTCAGAGGCTGGATTGAATTCCAGAAACTGGACGAACAGCTTGCAGCCCCCACAAATCACGCTCGTATACCAATCTGACTCGGTATCAGAGCCATCCGTTTATTTACCAAAATAACACTGTAATTTTTTTATTTATTCAAATCAATATGTTGCATTTGTTCCCGTTGCTGTTTTTTTTCTTGCAGTTATGAGAATGGGCGCTATAATTCTCAATATTGGGAAATAATTCCCATTTTTTAAGATTTGATTAAGGATTGCTTCAGCGCATCTGGCCCTAACCAGCGGGAGGAAAGGCCATGACACGGTATAAGAAAGTTTCTTGTTTGATGGTTGCCATTGCCACCGGTCTCGGATCCTGTGGCGGAGGAGGCGGTGGTGACAGTAGCAGTAGCAGCAGTGATTCATCTGTAACAACTGTCGGCAGAATCGACGGTTTTGGCAGTGTCTATGTGAATGGGATTAAATTTGATACCAGCCAGACCAGCTACGAGGTGGATGGCGAACAGGAGTATGACGACAGTGCTTTGGGCCTGGGTATGGTGGTACGGGTCGAAGGGCAGGTCAGTGACGATGGTACGACAGGGATAGCGGAGCATATTGAATATGATGACGACCTGGAGGGACCGATCGATAGCGGAAGTCTGGTTCAGGGAGATACGCTGACAACCTTCACCATATTGGGAATGGCGGTACTGGCCGACATCAATGAGACGGTATTCGACGACGGCGCCAGCTACCAGGGTCTGGTCGAAGGGCAGGAGTTGGAAGTGAGTGGTTACTTCGATGGTAGCCAGATCATCGCATCCCGTATTGAGTTGCAGTCGGATGGAGAGGATGATTTTGAGATCAAAGGCACCGTGGCTTCCTATGATGAGGATGGCATTGCGCTGGTACTGCAGAATGGTGTGATCGCAGGTCCCTACCCATTAAGTGATCAGGTTGAACTCGAAATACCCGAGGATCCGGTCGGGCTGTTTGTGGAAGTGGAGTTGAGAGATCAAGGCGGTACCTTGGAAGCCGTGCACATTGAATCGGAAGATAGCGATCGGCTAGAGGATCGTGATGACGATATCTCGCTGGAAGGTATTCTGCTGGTCAGCGGTGATCAAGTCTACACACTCGATGGTGTTGAGTTCGTCGTCTCCCCAACCACTGTCTATAAGCCCTCAAGCCTGGAAGGCAGTTTAACAGCGGGCATGAGACTCGAGGTGGAAGGTCATATGCAGGGAGAGATTCTGGTCGCCGAAAAGGTTGAGTCAGAAGGTGGTGAGATAGAGATAGAAGCGGCCGTCAGCAGTGTGACGGCGACCGATGAGAAAAACGGCACGGTGACGTTGGATCTGGGTGGTGGTAGAACTCTGATGGTGCAGTTTAACAATGCCACTTACTACAAGGATGACTCGGATTCGGATCTGGATGATGATGACAGCTTCAATCTGAGTGAGCTGATGTCTGGAGATTTCATTGAAATCGAAGCGATCGAGTCTGCCGGTGAAGTGACTGCTGTGAAGGCCAAAAGAGAGGATGAAGGCTCTGATATGGAGATCGAAGCCCCACTTGAAGCCTATGCCTCGGGTACCTCCGTGACCTTGCTCGGCGTGACATTTTCGCTCGATGCATCCGCAGAGTATGAGATTGATGAAGAATCAGTGAGCATGGAGCAGTTTTTCTCCGAACTGAGTGTCGGTAGCACCGTCAAGTTGGAGGATGAGGATTTTGATGGAACCATTGATAAGGTTGAACTGGATGATTGATCCGCATAATCAACCCTCTGTCCATATGGTTCTTTGAGGTAGCTTTTGTAACCCCTGATTCAAGGATGAATTTGCCAAAGTTAGCGGTAGTTGAATTTTTGCAACTGCCGCTTTTTTTTGTCCGGAAGTTTGGGGTTTGGTCCGGCAGAAACGGTTTTTTACCTGTTATTATTAACACGACATACTTAGTTGCCAGGTTAATAGTGTTGGAGGGGTGGTGTATACTATGCAGAATTCGGGGCTTGGGGTGGTTTAATCAAATGTCATTGGTGCACTCATATATCAAACATCTCGGTGTCAATTCACGTATCTATTCGATGCAGGAGCTTGACGACCTGCTCTCTGCGGAAGATCACCCCGACTATATGAAAAAGCACAGAGCGATTCTGATCGGTGATCGGGTTCGTTTCGTGGCATCCCTGTTTACTCTGCTGATACCCCTGTGGATCATTGTTGACTATATACTGCTGCCTTTGGATGTCTTGTTACCCATCGTGGTGATCAGATTGATCTCGACAGGGCATTTTTATTATCTCTCCCGTTACAAAACAGCTGAGAATGATCTGAAGAAGAATCTGTTGGTGTTGGGGGGTTTGCTGATCAATCTGCCGCTGACTTTTTTTGCCTCGGCGCATTTTTTAACACCGGTATCCGATCAGGAGATGGGTCATCTGGCACTTCAGCTCTATACCATACTGCCTTATGTGGCGATTGGTCTGATAGGACTATTCCCGTTGTCGGTGATCGAAGGCATGGTCATTTCACTGTTATTGGTTCTGCTGACCATAACCGGCTGGAGTTACTACGCCACGGTACCCGTAGATCAGATATTCGCCATGCTGTGGTTGCTTTGCATCATCCTTGGCGTGGTGCTGTTTGCCGCGACGCTGCAGCTGCAATACATGATTGCGCTGATCACCCGGGCGGATCATGATCCTGTGACCGGGGCACAAACCAGAAAATCCGGCATGCAGAGCCTGGTCAAGGCGTTCGAGCAGGCTCATGTCCATGGGGCTAACCTGAGTATTGCCCTGGTCGATCTGGACAATGTGGAAAATATCATCACTGAATTCGACTATGCCACCTACGACCATGTGGTGGTAGAGGCCGCCGATATCCTGCACGATGATCTAAGACATAGCGATATGCTGGTGCGATGGGGTGAAAAGGTGTTTCTGCTGTTACTGCCCGGTACCGACTGCGACGGGGCTGCAATCACAGTAAAACGCATTCACAACAAAGGATTGGGCACACTGCCTGACGGCAGTCCGGTGACCGCCAGCATCAGTGTTTGCGAACGCGTGGCCGATCATATCGAGGAGTGGTCACAAATGCTGGAAGTGGTAAAC
>JAEPDS010000095.1 GCA_016842065.1 Candidatus Thiodiazotropha sp. 'RUGA' | reverse complement strand
GAGTAGAGCCTGTGGGTCATAACCCATTTGCTCCAAAACTGTTACCTATGTCCTCGGAATAAAGTGTTACCTATGTGCCCGGTAAGCACCGGAGTGAGATGGCGCGCCCGACAGGATTTGAACCTGTGACCCCCGCCTTCGGAGGGCGGTACTCTATCCAGCTGAGCTACGGGCGCTGAAGTGCTGTAACGCTCCGCGGTGCGGTGATTACAGCGATGCGTAGTTTAGCCCTCCCGGGAGGTGTCGTCCAACCCTGTTCGCTCTTTTTTTCATCCGCGGGTATAATCGCCGGGTTTTTCGCAATGCCTATTGTTAATCCGCCACCTTACTCAGGGCTGGAACTCAGCCCATGAACAAGGCGTGGGGCGCAATCGATTGAAATACGGAGGATTATGCCCGTGAGTATCCAAGTTGTAACTAAGTCTGGTGTGTTGACAGGTGTGGCTGTCGCATCTCTGCTGGTCTCTGCCCAGCTTTTCGCAGAAGAGCGTCCAGAGGTTCTGGAACGAATTGCCCCGATCGGCAAGGTTGCTGTAGAGGGTGCCGCAAAGCCTGCTGAAGCCGCACCTGCGCCTGCCGCAGCCGCTGAGAGTGCGCCGGCTGCTGAAACCGCTGCCGCACCGGCTGCCGAGGCCGCCCCAGCTGACGCTGCGCCTGCTGCTCCGGCTCCGGCTGCACCCAGTGGTGATGCACTGGCAGTCGCTACCACCTCCGGTTGTATGGCCTGTCACCAGGTCGAGACCAAAGTCGTTGGTCCTGCCTATAAAGAGGTTGCCGCCAAATACAAAGGTGATGCGGCGGCGCTCGAAATGCTGGTCGGTAAGGTCAAATCCGGTGGTGTTGGTACCTGGGGACAGATTCCCATGCCGCCCCACGCTCATGTCTCAGATGCGAGCATCCGTACCGTTGTGGAATGGATCCTGAGTATGTGATTTCAGCGCCCGGTAACCATCTGCTGATGGTTGCTGGGTGGCTCAGCTGAGCATCGATTTCAGATTGGCCAGATGGGCCGATCCCCGCGCTTGCTGCTCCTCTTTGCTGAGCTTGTTGCCTCGGCCCTCCCAAACCAGATCCTCTTCCGGTAGCTCCTGCAGAAAGCGGCTCGGCTCTACGGCAATCATCTCCCCGAAACGTTTGCGTTTACTGGCATAGCTCATGGTCAGGCTGCGTTGCGCCCGGGTGATGCCCACGTAGGCCAGTCTACGTTCCTCTTCGATGTTGTCCTCTTCGATACTGCTGCGATGGGGTAGCAGCTCCTCCTCCATGCCGACCAGGAAGACATGGGGGAACTCCAGTCCCTTGGCTGCGTGCAGGGTCATCAGGTGAACCTGATCCTGTTCGGCTTCGTCCTCCTGACGCTGCAGCATGTCCATCAGGGTCAGATGGTTGACCATCTCCGCCAGGGTCTTCTCTTGCAGTTCACCGTGCTGTAGTGCTTTCAGCCAGTCCATCAGGTCGGTGACATTCTCCATGCGTGCCTCGGCGATGCCGTCGCTGCTGGCATTCTCTTTCAACCAGCCCAGGTAGTCGATCTCTTCGATCAGGGCCCGGAAGGCCGCCGCCGGATCCGCGTCGGCCTTTTGCGCATGGTGTTGGATCAGATGGGAAAAGTGCTGCAGGCGTTCATAGGGGCGACTGCTGAGCAGGTTTTTCAGGCCGATCTCATCGCAAGCGGGCAGCAGTGCGCTGCCACGCTGCTGGGCATATTCGGCGAGTTTCTCCAGAGTGCTCGGACCGATCTCCCGACGCGGGGTGTTGACGATGCGCAAAAAGGCACTGTCGTCGGTAGGATTGGCCAGTAGTCGCAGATAGGCCATGCCGTCTTTGACTTCGGTGCGGGAGAAGAAAGAGGTGCCGCCACTGAGAAAGTAGGGAATGTTGTGACTGCGCAAAGCCTTCTCAAACAGTTTCGCCTGGTGATTGCCCCGGTAGAGAATGGCGCAATCCCGATTGTTGGCCTTGGCGGTGAACTTCAGGTGGATGATTTCCGATACCACCCGCTCCGCCTCCTGGGCTTCGTTGGGGCAGACCAGGATACGCAACTCCGGTCCCAGGCCCAGTTCACTCCAGAGCTTCTTTTCAAACACATGGGGATTCTTGCTGATCAGATGGTTGGCGGATCTTAGGATGCGTGCGCTGGAACGATAGTTCTGCTCCAGCTTGATCAGTTTCAGTCTTGGAAAGTCAGTCTGCAGACGGGCCAGATTCTCTGGCCGGGCACCTCGCCAGGCATAGATCGATTGATCGTCGTCCCCCACCACGGTGAAGGCGGCTCTCACCCCGGCCAGCTGTTTGACCAGCTCATACTGGGCCTGATTGGTGTCCTGGTACTCATCCACCAGCAGATAACGGATTCGGTCCTGCCATTGATCGAGTACCTCCGGATGGGTGCGAAACAGATTTACCGGCAGCAGGATCAGATCATCAAAATCGACCGCATTGAAGGCCTTCAGACTGCGTTGATAGGCAGCATAGAGCAGCGCCTGCCCCTGTTGCAGATCGTTTTCCGCCTGCTGCAGGGCCTGTTCCGGAGTGATCAGGTCGTTCTTCCAGGCGGATATGCTCCACTGGGCGGCGTTGACAACCGAGTCGTCCCCAAGATTCTGTTTGCGCAGCAGATCCTTGAGCAATCCGGCGCTGTCCTGCTGATCAAAGATCGAGAAGCCCGACCTGTAGCCAAGGGTCTTCAGCTCCTGGCGGATGATGTTCAACCCCAGATTGTGAAAGGTGGAGATTCTGGGCAGCTGCTGCTGTTGATCACCCAGGGTTTTGGCGACCCGCTCTTTCATCTCCCGGGCCGCCTTGTTGGTAAAGGTGACCGCCGTGATCTGCTGCGGGTTGAGGCCGCAACGCTTGATCAGGTAGCTGATCTTTGCGGTGATGACCCGGGTTTTTCCGCTACCGGCCCCCGCCAGCACCAGTAGCGGTGTGTCGATATAGTTGACCGCTTGCTGTTGTCTTGGATTGAGGTCGGACATTGAGGGGGGGTCTTTACGGCTGCTGGACAGAGGCGCAAGAGTACGCAGTGGCGTTATCGATTTCAACACTGGCGTCAATGCCTGATATGATGGGCGGCACAGGGCCGCGATCGGCAGACCGCCATGAGAAGCCCGGTAAGCGTCCAGAAAAAAGAAGAGAATTCATGGTAATAACACAAGATAGACGCCGCAATCCCCGGGGTGGCGCAGAGGGTCAACTGACCCGTGAATCCTGGCGTGTTTTTCAGATCATGGCGGAATTTGTCGAGGGTTTCGAACAGTTGGCTCAGATCAGCCCTTCGGTGAGTTTTTTTGGTTCGGCCAGAACCCCGCGGGATCATCCCCATTACGCCCTGGCGGAGGAGATTGCCCGGCTGCTCTCCGATAGCGGTTTCTCGGTGGTCAGCGGCGGTGGGCCCGGCATCATGGAGGCCGCCAACAAGGGGGCCTTCGAGGGCAAGTCAACCAGTATCGGCCTGAACATCCAGTTGCCGATGGAGCAGGCGGGTAACGCCTATCAGGATATCTCGCTCAACTTTCGCCACTTTTTTGCTCGCAAGGTGATGTTCGTCAAACACGCCTCCGCCTATGTAGTGCTGCCGGGCGGCTTTGGGACTCTGGATGAGATGGCTGAGATCCTGACCCTTGTGCAGACCGGCAAAACCCGTAAGATCCCGATCATCCTGGTGGATGGCAACTTCTGGGGCGGGTTGCTGGATTGGTTCCGCGATACGCTCTGCCCCGCTGGCACCATCGACCAGGAAGACCTGGATCTGGTGCAGGTCTGCGAACAGCCGCAACAGGTTGTGGATGCCATCTTCAACCATTATGAAACACGACGCTTCGAGCCCTCTCCTGCGGAGCAGGAGATACTGCTTGAACTCTAATAATCTCCCATGGAGGGAGGACATGATGAACAAGCTGAATCTCCTGGCCAAAGCCCTGTTGAGTATCGCACTGCTCAGCGGTCTGCCGCTTCTCGCTGAGGATCAGGCGGTACCTGAGCCACCGGAGCTGCCGCTGCCCGAGGTGATTGTCGATGGTGAGGTGATCGAGCCCGATATCACCATCATCAAACGGGATGAGGGTACGATTACCGAATACCGGGTCAATGGTCAGCTCTATATGGTGAAGATTCAGCCGGACAACGGCCCGGCCTACTACATGAGCGACCGGGATGGGGATGGGGAGTTCGATTCCCGCTCCAACGATCCGACCAATATCTCCGTACCCCAATGGATACTGCTGCGTTGGTGATTGGGGTTTGATGAGTCATTTTCTAGCAACCATAGAAAGATTTGCCCGGGGGTTCGACCAGATCAATGAAAGACTGGGGCAGGCGATATCCTGGTTGAGCCTGTTGATGGTGCTGGTAACGGTGGCGGTGGTGGTGCTGCGCTACGTTTTCCAGCTCGGCTGGATCTGGTTGCAGGAGTCGGTCACCTTCATGCATGCGGCGCTGTTTCTGGTGGGGGCCGCCTACACCCTCAAGCACGAAGGTCATGTGCGGGTCGATATCATCTACCGCAAGTTTTCTGAGCGAGGCCGGGCCTGGGTCGATCTGATCGGTACCCTGACCCTGCTGCTGCCGGTCTGTCTGTTCATCTTCTTTATCAGCTGGGACTACGTAGTCAAATCCTGGGCACTCTTTGAAGGCTCCAGAGAGGTCGGCGGGCTGGACGGAGTGTTTCTGCTGAAGAGCCTGATTCTGGTGATGGCGGTATTGCTGGTGCTGCAGGGGATCTCCCTGGCGGTGCGCAGTCTGAGTCAGATTCTGGGTCAGGGGGAAGTGTCCGCCGAAGGTGATGGCTGATGGCTGAGTATCTTCCCCTGGTGCTGTTCCTGCTGGTCTGCCTGGTGCTGCTGTTCGGCTACCCGGTGGCTTTCTCCCTGGGTGGTACCTCGCTGGCCTTTGCCTGGCTTGGGACCTATACCGGTCACTTCGATGATGCCTTTCTGCAGGCGCTGCCCAATCGTCTCTACGGCATCATGACCAATGAGACGTTGATTGCGGTACCCCTGTTCGTCTTCATGGGAGTGATGCTGGAGCGTTCCAGGGTGGCGGAGAATCTGCTCGATACCATGGCGAGTCTGTTCGGCACCCTGCGTGGCGGGCTCGGTATCTCGGTAACCATCGTCGGTATGTTGCTGGCCGCCAGTACCGGTATCGTCGGTGCAACGGTGGTGACCATGGGATTGCTCTCTTTGCCTACCATGCTCAAGCGTAACTATGATCCGGCCATCTCCTGCGGGGTGATCTGCGCAGCCGGCACCCTCGGTCAGATCATTCCCCCTTCGATCATTCTGGTGCTGCTCGGTGATGTGCTCTCAGCGGCCTATCAGCAGGCCCAGCTCGACATGGGGATCTTTTCACCGGATACGGTTTCGGTCGGTGATCTGTTTGTCGGTGCCCTGCTGCCAGGGCTGATGCTGGTGCTGCTCTACCTGCTCTACATTGTTTTCGTTGCCGTGGTGAAGCCGGCTTCGGTGCCGGCGATCCCTGTCGACGAGAAACTGGAGAAGGGAGCCCTGCTGACCAGGACGCTGAAAGTCCTGCTGCCGCCGCTGCTGTTGATCGTTGCCGTGCTCGGCTCGATTCTTGGTGGTCTGGCG
>JAEPDS010000094.1 GCA_016842065.1 Candidatus Thiodiazotropha sp. 'RUGA' | reverse complement strand
ATGTAGAACAACTACACGTCGCTCATTCTGCCTTGCTGGACGAAAAAATAGCCCCAGCAGGGCCGATTGGATTCGTGTTAACAGGCCCTAACACGCGGATAATCAACACACTATTTCTCAAAGGTATAGAAAAAATCACCCGCCTGGGTGCGACCGGTCTCCGCCTCCAGCTGCCAGCGATCGGTCAGGTCATAACGCATGCGCAACTTGCTCTCCGCACTGGAGAGCTCATTGATATATTGGACATAGAGTCTGGGAGAGAGGTAGGTACCGGCAACGAATGAGGCCTCCTCCAGACTGCTGCCCGTGTCCAGCCTGAACTCCTCCAGCCCGAAACGCCGTCCCAGCTCAGCAGCCAGGTCACTGGCACCACTCGCTTTCAATGCCGCCGCCAGTCCCACCTGACCGGAGGATTCACCGGGCGGCCTGCCGGTCAGTATGTAACTCAATACATCACTCTCTGACATTGCAGGCGTGGAAAACAGATCGAGCTTGGGGCTCTTCAGGGTACCACTGACCCGCAATCCGGCTACCACATCATCCACCTCCCGCACGGCCCGAATATTGATCCCAGGATTATCCACCGGACTGTCGGCAAACAGAGCATAACCCCGCTCTATCTTCAGATCCTGTCCGTAGGCCTTGTATACGCCCTCTTCAATACCGAGGCGTCCGCGACCGATCACCGGGCGACCTGGTTCATCGATGATCAACAGATCACCTTTGAAGTTGCCCCTCAGACCAAATCCGTCAAAGCTGACCCGCTTACCCAAAGCGAGCCGCACTTCAGCTCGAAAAGGGGCCTTTCGCTGATCCGGCTCATCTGCCTCTTCAGACTGCTTGAGCACCATATCCGAACTGACCGAAACCGCACCTTTGGGTAGATCCCTTGGCCGCAATCGGGCATAGGGCACCTTGATCAGTCCACGCACTTCAGTACCGTCGGCCTGATGCTTGAATTGAATATCGGGCGAGATCAGCACTTCGGCTTCCGGGATATCCACTGCCCGCCAGGATTTACCGGTTATTTTATATTCGGAAGGGAAGCCATCCCCCGCATTCAAACGGGTGCTGCCGTTGATCGACAACTGCCCATCCCCTGAGTTGACCTTACCGGTCACTTTCAGCCGATCCCATTCAACCGCCTCGACCAACAGCTCAATATCCCTCAGCTCAGTTCCCAGCTCAGCGATATCCACAGCGCCACCGCTCAGCTTTGCCCCACCCTTGAGTCTGGGCTCCGCCAGCATACCTTGAATATCGAAATCGATATCAAAATCGCCACGGCTGTTCTGCAGCTGAGGCAACAGACTGGAGAGCATGGCCAGATTCTGTATACCACCATTCAACCGACCGGATATGGACTGCTTGTGTGGATCGAACGCCGGCAGATTCAATCCCGGCAATCTCAGCTCGCCATTGATGCCGCCAAGCTCCTTGAGCGGCATCTCAAGTTCAGCCGTAGCGCCTTTGGCATCGAGTCTGGCCGTCAGACGGGTGCCGGAGAAATCGACCTCGTGCAGCTGATCCTGATAATCGAACCCAAGCCCCGCCTGGGCCAGCTTCAGATCGACCCAACCCTCAATCTCACCGGCACTGCTGCCATTCAGCTCGCCTTCAAAGCCTAACAATCCCTTCAGTTTGGTACCGCCAGGGGCCCACACCTGCAGCCTTTGCAGATCGAATTTTTCCAGTTTCAGTTGAGACCGCCAATCCGCATCGGGAGTTTTTGCGAACTCACCACACAGCCGACTCTCAGCGCCAACCAGACAGAAGGGTTGCAGAGACTGCTGCCTCTCCCCAAGCAGGAAATCCGTAGCCTGTTCCAGCTGCCACTCGCCAAGCTCCTTTGACTCCGTACGCAGCTGCTGCAATCGCCCTTCCCAGCGTCCCGTTTGATCCAGGCCGGCATCGACCATCAGCACCAGTTGCGGCACATCCTGGCCACTCAGAGCCACGCTTAGCTGATGCGCCTCAACCCGGCCATCAAGATCGACCTTCAATGCCTCCCACTCTCTGCCAGCCAGAGCAAGCCCGGTTAAATCAAGCTTCAGCTTAACGGGTTGAGACTGGCCCATACTCAAAGCCAGCTCCCCGCCAAACCTCTGCAGCAGATAACTCTGATATGCGATATCCTCTCCCGAAAGCCGGGCCGAGATCTGTGGCGCTTGAAGACTGCCCTGCAACTGCCCCTGACCATTCAATTCACCGGAAAGACCAGGCCAGAATCCGGCCAGGTCCGGGGCTGCCATCGTCCAGTCGAGCCCCAGCTGATCACCGACAGTTCCGGACGCCTTGATCTGATTCGGACCACTCTGCAGATTTAAAACCTTGATGACCGCCTGATTCTGAGCAAAGGTTATCTCCCCTTCACCCAGCACCGGGTAGTCACGCAGACGCCCCTTGAGGGCTTCGAGCTGCAACTCTCCCTGAGGTTGCTGATTCTCCAGCTTGCCCTGACTGCTCAGGCTGAAGCCCAGCTTACCCGCAAAGGCGGGATGAAAAAGCGCGGGATTGAAATCCTCAGCGACAAGCGCCATCTGCCAACTCAGTTCATCTGACCAGTCGAAGGAGCCCTCTCCATTAAGCTGGCCATTCTCCTGACGCAAGATCATCTGCTGCAGAGTGATGGCTTGCAGAGTACCCTGCCCATCCGCTTCAAGCTCTGCTGCCGGCAGATCAGGCAGATCGAAGGCCATATTCAATTCATAGACATATCGATCGAGACTGCCTTTGAGATCGAGTGCACCCTGCTCACTGGCCACACTCACTGACTCACCGGTTAGCGGCCAGGTCAGCTGTCGCCAGTTCAGGCTTGCGGCCAGTACCCCATCGTCCAGCCGATAGTGGCCCTGAGCATCAAGCTGCAGGTCGTTGGGGTTGGTCAGCTTCAGTTTGGCAATTTCAACTCTGCTATCCCGGTAGCTGGCAGACAACTCGCTGGACAACTTTCCAATCCTGGGCTCATCCAGTTGGATAGCCCCGTTCAGCGACAGCTGTTGCAGATTCCCCTGAGCATCCACCCTGCCAGCCAGCGTGGCAGGAAAATCGGCAACCAACCCAGCCAGATCGATCCGATCGACAGCCAGTACGGCCCGCCAGTTGATCTCACCAAACAGATCGTGCAGATCGATATGGAGTTGACTGGCAACCGGTGGTTGCAGTTTTTGTTGCAGTTGGAGGTTTTCCGCATCGCCGCTGATCTCGCCACCACCCGCGATCACTGTGCCCTCAGGCAGGCTGTAGCGCCACTCCAGCACCAGCGACAGGGGCAGGTTTCGATCAAGCCCGACCTGACCATCAACCAGCAGTTCTGCGGAGAGTCCCTTGAAATCAAGATCACTGATCAATAGGTGCTGATCTTCGGTGGTCGCGCTGAACCTGAGGTGATCGACCAGCAGAGGCGCCCCATCCGGACTGGGGGTGAGTTGGAAACGGCTACTGGAAAAGCGCTCAATGGTGATCTCCAGGGGTAGAATCACCCCCTGGTAGGGAACACGCTCTTGATCGGAGGATTCAGCTTGTGGAAGAGTGAGGGCCGAATCGCTCAACAGCAGCTGTGTAATCTCAAGACGCCCTTTCAACAGAGACCATGGGCGCCAATCGAACCTGAAGATCTCGTTACAGAACGTCAGCCCATCCTGCTGTTGATAGCACAACCCTTTGATCAGCAAAGGTCCGACGAGTCGCCCCTCGATGGAATCGACAGTCAGTTTTCCAGGCAGGTAGGGTTGCGCCTGGTCAAACAGCCGCCTGGCACCATCCTGACTCATACCAATGTAGAGAATCAGTGAGAGGCAGAGCAGCAGCAGACCAACCACCAACAACCCAATCGTTCTACCAAGGGTCACAATTCAGGCCCTACCACAATATGCAGACGCCAGTGCTGCTCGTCATCGACCCGGCCGGAAGCGACATCGAAACGAACCGGTCCAACCGGAGACTGCCAGCGCACACCCAAACCAACTCCGTAAGCCGTTTCCGAATCATAGTCCTGATCATAGGCGTTACCCGCATCGACAAACAGGGCGCCGCTCCATTTACCGCTGATGTGACGATCGATCTCCAGACTGCCGACAGCAAGATAGCGCCCGCCGATCACATCATCCGCCTCATCTTCAGGCCCCAGGTCCTGATAACCAAACCCCCGCACCGTGTTATCGCCACCGGCAAAGAAACGTTTGCTCGGCGGTAACTCAGTCAAATCTTCCGCCCAGGTCGCTCCCAACTCCAGCCGGCTCAGCAGACGCCAAGCCCCATCACCCAGAGCACGAATATCCTTGCCGCTGGCGTAGAGTTGAAAATAGCTGGTGGAAGACAACACAGCGTCGGAAGCCCCCTCGATACGGAAATTCAGGCGCTTGCCCTTTTTAATCCTCTGTTTCCCATCACTCTTGATGCGCAGCCAATCCACACTCGGCACCAACAGCCTTGATTTACCCTCCTGATTGCCGACCTGATACTCCTCACGGGTATACTCCAGACCCAGGCTGCGCCGCCACCCCCTATCCAGGCTTACCGAGTGGGTGAGATTGAGCAGTGCCCGGTCCCCCTGATTGGTATCGGAGTTGAAATGCTCATAGGAAGCACCCAGACGCAGATAGTCCTCGGTGGGCCGCTCTAGGGGTATGACATATTCAGTACTGATGCGGCTGATCGGTTCCGATATCTGAAGCTCCGTACGCATCCTGTGACCGCGACGGCCAATGCGACGGTTTTTCCAATCCAGGGTCAGCCTGGGCCCTGTGTCCGTGGAGTAACCCAGACCGATCCGGTAACGATTCTTTTTGTTGGGTTTGAGATTGATATCCACCGGCACCCGGTCTCCCTCCACCTGATCCCGACGGCTGATCACTTCGACTCTTTTGAAATATTCGCTGTCGGTCAACTGCCCCTGCAGATTGAGCAGTGCCTCCTGACTGAATGGGTCACCTCTATTGAAAGGCACATAACGGGCTAAAAACTCTGCATCCATCACATCCTGATTAAAACGAACCTCCCCGAAACGCAGTCGCATACCGGTATCCAGATGCAGATTTATGCTGGCCGTATCAGTAACCGTATCCACCAGAATTCTGTGCTGCAGATACTTCGCATCCAGGTAGCCCTGCTCGATGGTATCGGAGAGTAAAGACTGCTTGGCCCCGTCATAGAGACTTTGATCCAACACATCGCCAACCTTGAGGGGGAAATCCTTGCTCACCCGCGGATCCTCACTGCCTTCTCCGGAAACACGAAAGTCCACCTCGACGATCTTCACCGCCGGGCCCGAATCGATGGTATAAGTCGCTTGAAACCTCTGTTCCTGCTGTTCCAGTTTACTGATGATGCTGGGTTTAAAAAAACCGAATGGTTTCAACGCCTCGCGTATCTCGCCCTCCGCTTTATCATGCAGCAGTCTAAGCCTGGCCTGATTCAACGAGGAGCGGGACTTCTCCTGTTCGATTGAGAGGTATACCAGTACGTTGTCCCGCAGCTGAGATTCCAAACCCTTAATGGTGACCGACACCTCCAGACCATAGAGGTTAACTGGGATCAACAGCAAGACCAGTATATAGATCGAGTTTCGCATAGGGATTGCAGAAGCTGAGCGGAACAGCCTTAAATCTAACCTTTGAATAAAATATTAACCCGGCGACTAAGCCTGTCGTGCTGGACACAAAAACAGTCCCAGCAGGGCGTATTGGATTAGTGTTAACAGGACCTAGTGGGCCACGCGGTAAATAATGTAACGATCAGAGGCCATCTGATGAGCCAAGGCAAGGCGTACTGCGCCGGGAATGGCATGCCCTTTC
>JAEPDS010000093.1 GCA_016842065.1 Candidatus Thiodiazotropha sp. 'RUGA' | reverse complement strand
GCCTGGGGTAGCCATACCCGCAGGGAAGTCCGGTAATCGGCTCGATCGAAGGCGACATACTCACCACCACGTATCTCGCACTCTGAAGCGGTTGTCTTGACCGGTCTTCTGGGCGACACATAGGTCATATTGGAGCCCAGTTTACGTACCTGCCCAGGGAGCAGGCAGTCTACGATGAGCAGTTTGTCCGTATTACCGGCCAACTCAGACAGGGATTGCTGACTCTCTGCCTTGGTCGCCTGAGACTGACATCCGGCAAGACCGAGCCAGCCGCTGATCAGTGCTGAGACTGCAATGGTAAGTGGGCTGAATTTGGGGGTTTGTTTCAAGCTGGGAAGTTGTAACATGTCATTTTCCAACAGGGATTTCATACTCTCTGCGATTAAGGATAGACAAATTGCATGAGGCTGAAAACGAATAATCTCTCGACTATGACATATTCACGTTTATTTTGCGTTGCAGCATTATTATTTCTGGCTGCCTGTGCTACCCCAAGCAAACGATTCGAACAGCAGGCATCCGACTTGGGTTTCGAAAAACAGGAGTGGCTCGGAGATGGTTTTACTCATACGCTGTTTAAAAACAAGCCTTTGCAAGACTCATCGAAACTGCATGTCTATCTCGGAGGAGATGGCATTCCATGGCTGAGGCGTAATCGCATTGCATTGGATCCTACGCCGAGAGATCCGGTAGGCCTGCGTCTGATGGCCCTCGATGACAATCCAAGCGTCTATCTTGGGCGTCCCTGCTACCATGGACAAGATAATTCACCGGCCTGTTCACCGCTACTCTGGACCTATGAACGCTACTCGAGTGCTGTGGTCGATAGCATGGCCGTGGTCATTGAAAAATTACTCGATAGCGGGGGTTACGAGGGTCTGGTCATGGTGGGGTTCAGCGGGGGAGGTGGTCTGGCCATGCTGCTGGCGCGGAAACTGTCACAAACCCGCCAAGTGGTGACTCTTGCAGGCAATCTTGATATTCAGGCATGGACCAGTCTGCACGATCATGGTGCATTATTGGGGTCGATCAATCCAAGTGAACAACCGCCACTTGATGGCACGATTCAGCAGTTCCATCTGGCTGGAGGAAAGGATGGGAACATTCCTCCCTGGATGGTTGAAGCGGCGGTGGAAAATCAGCCCAATAGTCAATTCATCACCTTTGATGATTTCGACCACAGTTGTTGCTGGGAAAAGATCTGGAAATCGATGTTGCAGTGTCTGGCCGAGTCATGTGAATGGAGTCAACAGCAATCACCTGCAGTTTCTGCGCATCCGTAAGCGTTTACAATGTCTCGTGCAGCGCTTGCAATCCTTCATGTTGTGGCAGTTTTTCCAAGCCTCTCGTGATCAGAATTTCCGCTTGATCCTGTTTCCCGTCATCAAGCAGTTTCTGGATTGCAACCACCAATTGATCTCCGAGACTATGCAGGCCTTCCCATGCTTGCTTATTGTTTTCATGCAGCGCCAGGACCTGTTGATAGGCATCGTAGGCACTACTGCCCGAGGGCTCGATGTAGCGTCCCACCAGTCCATGGACTTCCGCCACTTCCAGTAGATCCTCAATGCGTGTGCGCTGCTCTTCCGCCAGGCTCGATGTCTCTTCCAGAATAATCTCTGGTTGACCGTCACCATTACCAAAAAACAGCAGCGTGACAAGCGCTACTGCCATCAATAGCCCGACTGCGGCCGTAACAGGGTAGGCCCACATGGGGAATCTGCTGTCCCGCCCGCTGCGTGGCCCGGACATCTCTTGCAGAAACTGTGTCGCATTGATGGTTCGCTTATCCCGTTCGAATTCGAGTCCATGAGAGATTGCCTGCCAAACCTCTTTTGAGATCTCCTTGGGCCGTTCGGCCTTCATTCCCAGGTCTCTGGCATAGGTTGCCGGCTTGCGGCTGAAGGGGTGACTGCCTGCCAGCAACTCATAGGCGACTACTGCCAGGCCGTAGACGTCATCCCTTGGATCGGGGGTGCCATATTCAAGCATTTCGCAGCTGGCATAGGTGGGGGTCAGGGCTCCCAATGAACCTGGATCGAATATGGTGGCATCCTCAACCACCCGGTCTGAATCCTTGGCCGCCCGCGCGATACCGAAATCAACCACTTTGACCACATTTTTTGACGTCAGGAAGACATTTCCCGGCTTGAAGTCGGAGTGGACGATATTTTCCGAGTGGGCATAGGCCAATGCCCGACTCATCTGTTCGATGATCGATAGCGCCTCTTGGGCGGGCAGGGCGGAGGGGCGGATGCGTCTGATCAGATGATCCAGCGGTTCGCCCTGCAACAGCTCCATGGTCATGAAGACATTGGGGCCATCCCGGTCGAAGTCGTAGACCGTCACAATATTGGGGTGGGCCAGTTGCTGAGCCTTTTTGGTCTCTCTTTGCAGGGCTATGAAGGAGTCGGGATTGGCCTGGAAATCTTTTGACAATACTTTGACCGCGATATAGGGGTCTCTGTCCATGGCTTCGACCTTACGCATGTCCTGTGCCTTATAGACCACTCCCATACCGCCCCGTCCCAGCATCTCTTCGAGAACAAAGCGGTTTTTCAGAACCGAGCCAACCTGGACAACCTGAATGTCCTCCGTATTGAACGCTTCGGTTATCCCGGTGTGGGTCGGTGAGGTGGTGCTTGCCGGGTCGGTTGTCGAACCAGTGGTTTCAGCCGGATTTGCGGTGGTCGGCGAGTTCGTATCTGCCAGACGGGTCGTATCATCTGAGGGGAGGGAATGGTTATCTTTGGTATCCATAATCCACCGTGGTATTAACTGGCCCGGAAAATGACCGAGTCACCGATAATCTGAATTGTGTAATACAATTGAGTATTATTATTTATTATCAAAGTGTTACACCGAATCCCGGCGAGCCGGACCTGCCAATCGCCCAGCTCGAATGATTGTTAAATTTCAAGCTCACTAAGAGTACCTAAAAACAAACTATGAAGCACGTTGCCGGGTTAATAGCACGTGTGAAGCCAGAATTTCCGATTCGTATGAATTTAGTTCTGATTCGAGGGCGTCAAACCAGCTTCTTCCTCTGATTGAACAAATATTGAAAAGACAAAGTGCGCAGAGATCTTGAAGTAGAGCTTCGAAAATCGGGTTAAACTTAAAGTATGCATTTACCGGATTATCATGGCGGCAGCATCGTCAATCTGATGGCCTCGATCCAGCAGGGATTGGGCGGCGAACCCCACATCTATCCAGAACAGCGCTTACTGCCCGCCGATCAGGTCAGTCAGTATCGACAGGTGCTGCTGTGGGTTATAGACGGGCTCGGCCTGAACTATCTCCGCTCCCACACTAACGCCACTCATCTGAATGCCAATCTGCTGGGGGGTATGACTTCCGTCTACCCGCCAACCACGGCCAGCGCAGTGACCAGTTTTCTCACCGGAGTGGCGCCTCAACAACATGGCCTCACCGGCTGGCACATCTTCTTTGCTGAACTGGGCGCGATCCTGGCAATTCTGCCTGGCAGGCCCAGATATGGCGGCGTACCCCTAAGCCAGGCTGGGATTGATCTGACGGCATTGCTGAATGCGAAACCCCTGACAGATTCAATACCCGGTTCAACCGCTTGTCTGGTACCGGACAAGATTGCCAAATCTGATTTTACCCAATCCTTTCTTGGTCGCTCGAAGCTGCTGACCCATAACAGTCTGGATGATTTGAAAGAGAATATGATCGGGATGATGAAGCGGGGAGAAGAGCGTTATCTGTTCGCCTACTGGCCGGAGTTGGATACGCTGGGCCATCATCAGGGAATATGGAGTGAATCGGCAGAGCAGCACTTGTCAGAGCTTGACCACTGTTTCAATGAGGTGGCAAGCCAATGCCATGAGACAGGAACTCTGCTTATCGTTTGCGCTGATCATGGACAGATCGACACGCATCCGCAACGTCGTCTGTCATTGGATGATTATCCAATACTGGTTGATTGTCTTGCCATGCCTTTATGCGGAGAACCCAGATCGGCTTACTGTTATTTGAGACCGGATAAAAGTGAGTGCTTTGATCAATACATCGCTGATCACCTTGCAGAGCAGGCAGACAACTATCGCTCCGATGAGTTGATCGAGCAGGGATGGTTCGGTATCGGTGAAACCAATCCTCAACTGAAACGGCGAATTGGCGACAGGCTGTTGTTGATGCGCGAGGATTATACCTTGAACGACTGGTTGGCTCAGGAGCGGCGCTATCAACTGGTTGGGGTACACGGTGGTTTGAGTGAAGATGAGCTACTGGTGCCGTTGATTGTTGTTGAGCCTTAAAAATCTCAGATTAATTTGTCGAGTGAAAGCTTCCTGCTGTCTAGATCATTCTCGCATCACAGATCGAGCCAATCCTACCGGAATCCGCGCATTCCAATGAAAACCTGATAGGGCAGGGGCTTTTTGAGGTAACTCGATTGAGTTGTGACACAGTTGACGTCATCACTGTCGAAAAAATTTACAACCGGCTGGAGTATTTACTTCAAAAACAGTTCATAAAGTTTTTATTTACTGAAATAAATAAAAAATGGCTCAAGTTGTGCATCAACTTATTTTAAATTTGGCAGCGGCCTAAAAATAAACACTGTTTGGATAGTGTTAATTGTATTTCGTTAAGGATGACAGAGAATGAAACCAAGAACAACGACCACAAGAACCATTGCCTGTATGGCAAAACTTTTATTCGTTACGCTATTCGCTTTCTCAAGCGGCATACAGGCTGCGCCTCTGCAAAAGGCGGCTACCAGCAAAGCTTCCGATGAAGATCCTTCCAATCTTTGGCGTTGGTTGTTTCACGATGTGGCACAACAGAGTATTGCACTTTCCAATGAGCTGCACTGTCTTGCATTGAATATCTACTTTGAGGCTCGCAGTGAATCGGCTCAAGGCCAGTATGCCGTTGGTCATGTGGTGATGAACCGGGTCGCTCATCAAGGCTTTCCCGATACAATCTGTGCTGTTGTCAAACAAGGTGGCGAGAAAAGGTTGAATCGTTGTCAGTTTTCATGGTGGTGTGATGGCCGTTCAGACAAGCCGATCAACCGAAAGGCTTGGTTGACATCGCTGGCGAGGGCCTTTGAGGTCTATCTCGGTCAAGTCAAGGATCCAACCTATGGTGCACTTTGGTATCACGCAGATTATGTCTCTCCTAAATGGAGTAAGGCGTTTACTGTGGTAACCAAAATCGGCCAACACCTGTTTTATCATAAAGGCGAGCAGCCTAGCCTGGCGCTTAATCTGAATACCGGAATCTAGTCTGATTAACGCAGTCTGTGACCTTATGCATCATTGATCAGTAGCGAAGCGTTGCGTGAATCCTGAAACGGGGAGGGCAGGAGCGGATGTGGAAGTTCCAGAAAGGGTCAATCACGACGAGCCCACTGCCCCGACGTTGACCGATGAGGAACTGGACGTGTTGGTATGCTTCGTATGTTCTCTGACAGACGCCCGATAAGCGTCTTAATCGAGAATAATGGCCCTTTCTCTGATTGATCGCGGCAGATTCTGTCGCTGTTTTCAACCCAAGTCAGCATTGGCAGGGACTATTCATCAGACAATAAGCCCTCGTTTCTGATGTAAATGTCAGTCTGCATACCCCTATGTTATGTGGGGCAATAAAACGCTTCGTTGATCGTTGTGAGGATGCTCGTTTGCGCATTCAAAGATGACATTAGCCCATCCACTTGAGACAGTGGTGGTCAAATCGTCTATCGCCCCGCGTTGCAGAATAGGCTGCGCTTCAGGCAGTAGACTGAGCAGGTGGCGTCTGTGAGCAAAAAAATCGAACTTAAGGCGGTTGAGAAGCAGTATGGCTGCCTATTGTAAAGCGTATCTAAATAAGAATAAGAATCCTTAAGACTTAGGTCTGCAACAGAGTCAAAGCTAATTTACATCGTACGAGAGTCAAGGGGTTTTCTCCGCCAACTTCCGAACAGTTGATTTAATCGTTAAATCGTAATCAATATAATGGTAAGTTACTGTATATAAAGTATATATATGTGAAGTATTAGAGTATATTAATTCAACTAATCAGCTAACAAGGATTACTGATTTGTGAATATCATTCCAAGTAATTAGGATTGCTCGCTC
>JAEPDS010000092.1 GCA_016842065.1 Candidatus Thiodiazotropha sp. 'RUGA' | reverse complement strand
ACCAGCGTGTCGATGACGGCGCGTTGCTGCAACTGTTCCCCGTTCTGGTAGAAAAAGACCACGGGCATTTCAATTTGCGGCAGATCGAATGAGGTCTGTCCTTCAGGGGTCAGATTCTCCAGAAACACCCGCTCCCCACCCTGCAGATAGGGGACCTGCTGATCCACCGGGGCGGCCTGATAGTAAGCCTCGTTGAAATCCGGGGGCAGGAAGGGAAAGTTATTATCGATCCACTCCTGATCATAGGTACCGGCAAGCTCTCTTCTTGGATCCCAGCCGCGTCCCAAGGGACCAAAAGCCATCGGTGCATAGGTGCCGTTGGGCATGTTAATCGGACGCCTCAACTCTTCTGTATTGGGCATGGGTGAACCGTCGACCAATTCCTGGGCCAGTTGCTTGTGATAACCGCAACCGACCGGATTGGTCATCCAGGCCGAGTGCTTGCGTTCATTTTCATGGAAGTTGTCCACCCCACCAAAAGCCGTGTCATAGGTGATCGGCATCGATTCAAACAGACCGGGGTAACCTGGACTGATGGCCAATTTACCCGCCTCCCATGTTCTGTTTCCGGTAACGGCAAACGACTTGAACATCGATGCGACTCTAAGTGTCACCTCCACCCGTGTCACAGCTTTACCACCAGGCGCATAAGCACTGCCATTCAACAGCACATCACACATGGGTTTCACCGGTGCGAAATCGACTTCATACAGCGGCGCTGAAAAGCCAGGCTCACCCGTGAAGCTGTCGGCTTCGACCAGTGCCTTCTGTTCATCCGCCAGGGTTACCTGCTGGCGAATCGGTGGAATGGTGAATGTGCCTTTGACAGCCACCACCAGCAACTCTCGCCCGTCAGGCCGTGTTCCCATGGTATAGCCGGCTTGCATTCCGGTGGCGTTGAGTAATTCCATCGATGGTTATTCTCTTTTAGTGTTCAAGCGCTCCATCCTGGCGCTGGCAATTATTATTCCTTCCACTGAAGCATAATCAGTTTTCAGGCAGTTACCAGAGAAATATTACCACTCGGCGCTACGCCTGTATGACCCGGCCGATTTCGTCATCCCAGTACCAGAGCGCACCAGGCGTACGATTGCGCACCCCACCGAACCAGACGTCATAGTCGTTGTGTGCTAGCCAGTGCCCCTCACCAGCCAACAGTTTCCGGCCAAAACCGGTCAGTGAAACCTGCCAATCGACCGGTTTGGAAGATCCCTTAACCAACTCGATCGCCGGCCGCCTGGCCTCAGCCAGATGAGACAATACCCTCCAGTAACTGCTGTCACCCATGAACGCCAGGGGTTCGTAAACCGAGGTGTACCAATGATAGAAGAGTTTTGCCCCATCCTGGGATCCCTGCTCGTGCAGAATCTGCAGCGTCAGCCGCTCGGCAAGCGACAGACCGTCGGCACGCCAGGGCAACTCCCTGATGTGCCGTTTCAGGGCGGGCAGGATCTGCGGAAAAGCCGGGGATTGCAGATTGACGATCTGGCTCAGGGCCTCTGGGGTTGATGCGGTAAAAGCCTCCCAGCATCGCCCGCCGAACTCAATCTGCTGCTCTTCCAGGGGAGCAAACTGCTGCCACAGCAGATGCATGGTTTCCACCGGCAGTTGCCCGATACCGTTGAAACGCGCCACACCGGGGTAGTGATCCACACAGATAAACGCCATCTGTTTCGCTCGTTTGGTTCTATCCCGCAAGAAGTGCAGGAGCTTGATAAAGACCAATACATCGTAGGCATCGTGTTCGAACCAGAAGCAGACCCGCTGATAATCCCTGATCCGCTCCAGAGCATCATAATCAGCGGTCAGATCCTTGACCGCCTGTGGCTTCAGACGCCACTTATTCTCCGCAATGAAGCGGCTTCGAACATCGATAAACGTCTGCCGGTCCGATTCAGCCGGTACAGGCCCCTGGATGTAGGGATCGGCAAAACAGAGAAAGTCACCACTGAAGCCGGCCACCGCCAGCTTGTACATCAGATCGGTACCACAGCGGATATGCAGCGTCTGCAGCTGGCCATCCAAGGGATCGGGATTACCGCGGCTGATCGCCTTGGCGGCCATTTCACTCGCTTCCAGATGGTGTTTCAGTTTGGGCCAGGATGAAAAACCGTGCTCACGGGCAATGATCAGTTGAGCATCCGTCAGCTTGATCTGATCCGCCTGAAGGCTTTCAGCTTTCGGGTGCGATGCGGTTCGTGACCAGGCATCACCCTGATTCAGGGCTTTCAACAACTGCTTGGCTTGTTTTTTACTCCGCTCAAGTGAGAGTGATTGCAGAGTGCGGGGATCATCGGCAGGCAGCTGGTGGAACTGTTTCTGCTCAGCATGGAACTGGCGACGCAGCGCCGGGAGTGACTGGATCATAACGAACTCCTTGTTAACAGGCCTGGCTTGCAGATAGGCACAAGGAAATCGTTCAATTTATCGAGATCGTTTGTCGGGCTCAGCCCTTTCCGCAAGCAGGATGCTGACAAACCAGCAGGCAGAGTATAGACCGATGTTTGGTTTTATTTAAGTCCGCAAATGAACGCGAATAAACGCAAATGGTTGTTAGGTATACATATTGGTAAGCAGGTTTTAACTAAGCCACAAATGGATGCCAACTACGGAAAAACTCAGGCCAAATCACTGTATGGGATCAATCCAATCCATGAAAGCATCGATATTCACAACTCTTATTTGCGTTCATTCGCGTTCATTTGCGGACTAAAAAAATCAATCAATCTTCATCAGACGATGGCAGAGAGGCCTTGCGGAACACCGGCAGGTCAGGGCTCGCCTCTTCATCCAGCTCCACCTTTTCGATCTTTTCAAAGCGGTTGCTGATCTTGCGGGCGGAGATATTCACATCGCTGACATCCTGATGGGCCTGTCCGATATGCCGGGCCAGGTTGTCCATACGGGTCTGGAAGCGGCCGAAGTCTTTTGACAGGGCACGCAGATGATCCTGGATGATATGCACCTGCTCGCGGGTGGCGGCATCCTTCATTACCGCCCGGGCGGTGGTCAGTATCGCCATCATGGTGGTAGGCGAGACCAGCCAGACCCGTTTGCGGAAGGCCTCTTCCACCAGGTCCGGGAAGCGGGCGTGGATCTCCGCGAACACGGCCTCGGCCGGGATGAACATCACCGCACCGTCGGAGGTTTCACCCGGAATGATGTAACGGGAGGCGATATCCTCCATGTGCTTGCGGATATCGATGCGGAACTGCCGCTGCGCCTGAGTACGATCCGACTCGGGCAGCTCGTCGTCGAGCATCCGCTGATAGGACTCCAGGGGAAACTTCGCATCGATCGCCACATTGCCGGTGGGATCGGGCAGAAACAGCACACAGTCGGCGCGTCGGCCGTTGCTCAGGGTGTGTTGCAGGGAGAAGCCACTCTCCGGCATCACATTGCGCACCAGCGCACTCAGCTGCACCTCGCCAAAGGCCCCTCTGGAGCGTTTGTCAGAGAGCACCTCCTGCAGAGAGACCACATTGGTGGAGAGCTCGGTAATCTTCTTCTGCGCCTCGTCGATGCGGGTCAGGTGGGTAAGCACCTGATTGAAGGTCTCGGTGGTCTTCTCGAAGCCCTCGCTGAGTCGCTTCTCGACCTGACCGCTGATCTCCTTCAGGCGCTGATCGGTTGCCGTGGTCAGCCCCTCGACCCGCTTGCCCAGGTTGTCCGCATGCTGGGTCAGCGCTTCGGCAACCTGCTTGCGCACCTCTCCCATGCCCGATTGCAGGGTCTCATGCTGCTTGCTCATGCTCTGGGCCTGACGTTCGTCGAAAGCCTCCCGCTGGTGGGCCAGGGAGCGGGTCATCGACTCCCGCAGCTCGGCCAGTTTCTCCTGCTGTTGCAGACGGCCGTCGGCCAGATTGTCGGTCACCACCTTCTTCAGATTTTCAAACTGGGCCAGCAGATCCAGACGCAGACGACCCGCATCGTCCCCCATATGCGCTTTGATATCGGCGAACCGGCGGTCGAGCAGCTGACTGAGCTTATCCGCTCGTTCCAGCTGGGTCTGCTGCATGCCATGGATCAGTCTCTGCTGGGCCAGCATGCCCTTGGCGATCCGCTCCGACAGCAGTTCACGCAGTTCGCTCTGCTCCTTGGCACTGCGCCGCTCCATCTCATGCAACTGCTCCTGCAGCTGCTGCTGGTGATGCACCCGGACCTGCTGCTCCCGTCTCTGGGTATCGAGCAGTTTGGCGAGCCAGTAGAGTACCCAGCCAAGCAGCAACAGCCCGGACAGGCCGAGAATCAAAAGCACCTGAAGCGGTGAAGATATCTGTGTAAACCATTCCATGATCGAACTATAACCGATACGGAGACTCAAAACGCGAGTCTCAAAGCAACTTTTTACGACGAATTGGAGTTGCATTAACCAACCATCCTCATTACCTTTGCCCCTCGTTCAAAGAATCCAGTCGATCATGCGCATTCATCTCAAAACACTGGGCTGCCGTCTCAACGAGGCGGAGCTTGAAACCTGGAGTCGGGAATTTCAGGCTCGCGGCTTTCACATCACCGGCCAGGCCGAAGAGGCGGATCTGCTGGTGGTGAACACCTGCGCGGTGACCCAGGAGGCGGTGCGTAAATCGCGGAAGCTGATGAGTCGCAGTGGCCGACTCAACCCCAATGCCCGGCTGGTGGTGAGTGGCTGTTACGCCTCCCTGGAACCGGACCAGGCGATGAAGATGGAGGGGGTCGACCTGCTGGTGGACAACCGGGACAAGACCCGGCTGGTGGAGATCGTCAGCGATAAACTCGACCTGAAGCTGATGCCGGAAGCCGCCATGGAGGCGGAAGCCGCTGGCATTCTGGCGCGGGGGCGCCAACGGGCCTTCATCAAGGTGCAGGACGGCTGTCGCTACCGCTGCACCTTCTGCATCGTAACCCTGGCCAGAGGCGAAGAGCGCAGTCGGCCGATCGAAGAGATCGTCGATGAGATCAATCGTCTGCATGGCGAAGGGATTCAGGAGGTCGTGATTACCGGCGTTCACATCGGTGGCTATGGCGCAGACATCGACACCAATCTGGTCCAGCTGATCGAAGCGATCCTGGCCGATACCCCAATCCCCCGCCTGCGCATCGGCTCCATCGAGCCCTGGGATCTGCAGGCCGGATTCTGGGAGCTGTTTGAAAACCCGCGCTTGATGCCCCACCTCCATCTGCCCCTGCAGAGCGGCGCCGACACGGTCTTGAGACGTATGGCGCGACGTTGCCGCAGCGACGAGTACCGTTCACTGATCAACCAGGCGAGGCAAAGCGTCGAAGATTTCAATGTCACCACGGACATCATCGTCGGCTTCCCCGGAGAGAGCGAAGCGGAGTGGCAGCAGACGCTGGATTTCGTCGAAGAGATCGGCTTCGGCCATCTGCACATCTTCGCCTACTCACCCCGCCAGGGAACCAAGGCTGCCGGTCTGCCCGACCCGGTCAGTCGAGACATCAAACGTCAGCGCAGCGAAGCCCTGCATCAGCTTGGTGAACGGATGAAACGCCAGGCCCTGGAATCATATCTTGGCAAGACCCTGCCGATACTTGTTGAGGGTTCGACGGAACGGGGTTTCGGTGGCTACACACCAAACTACCTGCGCGTTGAGATCAACTCAGCAGACGACAGGGAACTGGTCAACCGGATCGTGCCGGTAAAACTGACCGCGATCACTGAGGATGGCAGTGCTCTGATTGGGACGGTTGAGCCGATCTGGCTTTTTCAATTTCAGTCCGCAAATGAACGCGAATAAACGCAAATGGTTGTTGGGTATTCGTGTTGGAAGGCGGGATTTATTCAAGTCGGTCGTTGGCGCTGACATCTGCAAATAGACCGAACATACCGCTCTCTCGTTAACACTCAATAACCCAAAATGTCTGCCTGTAAGCCCCTCTCCCTTGATGGGAGAGGGTGAGCTTCAAGCACTTTATGCAAACAAAGTTTATCCGTAGTCACCCATCAATCCTGATACTGGGGATTATTTGACTTGATGAGTTTGCTGATGGGTACTCCCCCTCTCCCCCGACCCCTCTCCCACAAGGGGAGAGGGGAGCTACACTCCCAGCCGATTAGGTAGATAGATGATGTGTGCTTTGCTGACCCTCGTAAAATCAGAAGAGGATTGCTGTCCCATCCCTATCCCTCAAGGCCAATCATAAGTCTCGGCCACCCCAAGGAAGGTCACGACATACTGTGTGCAACTGATGAACTCAACTACGGCGGTGACGCCATTGGCCGCCTCGATGTGGATGCGACCGGCACTCGGACGACCTGTTGCACAATCGAATGTCAGCGGCACTTCGGTGGTCACATGGAAGTAGCCATGTTCCGGATCGTAGACCCGCACCGATACCAGGTAGCCCGACGATTCATTGCCCGAGACACTGACTTCAGTCACCCGATAGGTCCGGTTATCGTAGCCCTGGTAGTCGGAGTAGTATTCGCAGCTGACGTCCGAA
>JAEPDS010000091.1 GCA_016842065.1 Candidatus Thiodiazotropha sp. 'RUGA' | reverse complement strand
CTTTCCAGGGCATCTGAGGCGCTCCTCAAATGCCATATTGTGTAACCTATGTGCCCGGTATATTCTGTAACCTATGTGCCGATAAGCTCATCCTCGAATATCCCACGTCCGGCTCTGCCGATTGAAAGCCGATCGCTGCCTTATCAATGGCCCTCGATTCTGTCGTTACTGTGCAAAAAAAAACGCCCTGCAGAGCAGGGCGAAATCATCCTAAATCGTGAAGTGTTGAGAAACTATGACTCAGCCATGGTGTTGTCGCGCTTGAAAAACCGCATCATCACCAGACCGGAGAGTAATAACAGCAGTGCAGGCGGTGCCGGTACTGCCGTGACGTTGCCATCTCTGACCGCCCAGACACGCAGCTCATCCCCATCCACACTGGTTGCACCCTGAATACCCAGGTGAAAGTGCAGGAAGTAGGCCATCTGATCGTTACCGGCCACGGTGGTTTCAGACCAGTAACCCCGATATTGCAGATTGTGAAAGGGGTTGTAGTTGCTGGAGGTCGGATTGGGAATCTCGGCAGGATCCTGTCCAGCCTCAGCGATGATCGCCGGATAGCCCAGATTGACGTAGTACATGTAGGCCAACTCACTGCTCAGGCCGGATTCGTCGTACCAGGTACCCTGTTGCGGAGTGAATGTGGTGGGCAGACGCCAATCATCGTAAACGACGCCCCGAACCGAATCCTCATAGATCAGGCTATCCACCCAGGTGGACGCGTCGTTGTAGTTCAGCTTACCCGCATCCTGCTCGCCGTTTTCATAGGTGACCTTGTAGGAGGAAGCGTCCTGCAACCAGGTGATATCCAGTACGGTATCGTAGATCAGTCCACCACCCTGATCGATCAGAGCAGCTTGTGAATGCGCTGCAAACAGGCTCGTACAGAGCAGCGCAATAGAGAGATACCAGCTTTTTACACCCATGGAATAGAGACTCCGTCCAATAACTTTCCGTTAGTTATAGCAAATAGCGTGCCTAACAAATTAACACCATTAATTTCATAGCGTTACATCAATAATCCTTTAATTCTTATGAGGTTATGTAAAGAAATTCGACACTCATCAACCTGGACGGGGCTAGAGCGGTTCGCAGGAATAGAGATACAAGCCTGCCACTGAATAGATAAACACTCACAGTCTGCTCAACAGATCACCCATAAATGGAACAGCGGTATTGCGTCGCTGGATGATTGCAATAAACTAACCGGCAAAAAACAGATCACATGGAAGACCTGCAGAATACCCAATGGTCGCTCTGATCCCACAACCCAACCCATGGGAGCCTAAAGCCCGATGAAACCCTTTCGAGTAACGATCCTGACCCTGCTTTTTACACCGATGCTGCTGCTGGCCCAGGAGAGCAGCATGAGTGAACCGCAAGCGAGCCTGCTGATCACAGGCGCTTCCTACGCCAAAGCCTGGCCGATCAGTCAAGTGGATTGCTTGAAAGTGACCAACAGCGGGGTCAACGGTGCGGTTTCAAGCGAAGTTCGTGATCGATTCCAAGAGGATTTATCAGCCACCAAGCCAAAAGCTGTCATCATCTGGGGATACATCAACGATTTTTCAAATCACCCAAGAGAGGTTGCCGAACAGACCGGTGAGACCGCCTTTCAAAATGTCAAAGCGATGGCGGAAGCCGCTCAGCAGGCCGGCATCACGCCGGTACTGGCAACAGAAATCACCATGGGTCTGCCAGACTCAATCATGGATACGCTGGTCAGGTGGATTAACAACATCCGCGGAAAGCAGAGCTTCCAGGACTATATCAGCAGCAATGTCATGGCTGTGAATGTGCGGGTCAGAGCCTATGCAGAAGAGATGGGATTTCCTGTTCTGGACATCGAAAAGGTGATGACCAATGAAGAGGGGAACAGAAAGGTCGGTTACTACACCGAGGATTACTCACATATCACCAAAACCGCCTATCAGGCACTGGATGCCCATGCCCTGCCGATCCTGCAGGAGAGCCTGATCAAATCCTTCAAGCTCTGCGGTGAGTAAGTCACCCCGACCTCGTCACCGGCAATCGACCGCTTCGGCCGATTGCCGGAAACAGGGGTCTGGAGACGATCTCCAGCTGGTGGCTGATCAGATCGACAGATCGTTGCAGTTGGTGGTGTAGATCGCGGTTATGCGGTCTTTGGTAACCCGCAGATTCTCAACCGCCAACCGATAGGTTTCAGGGATACCCACCTCAGACCGCTCCGTCGGATAGGGCTGATTGTTCTTGCCCATAACGAAGACCCGCTCTGCCAATACGGCCTGCAGGGAGTGAAAATTGCCTTTCGATTTGATTCCGCGGGCATTCAGGTCATGCACCACCTGATTGACATTATCCAGTCGATAGATCCGACCCTCCTCTTCCTGGTAGAGGGTATGAGCCTGTCCATCGGCATCATAAGCGATCACTTTTTCAACCATAACCAGGGTATCAGGTGCATGGGAGACACCCTCAGCCTGCTGTGAACCCAGAGTCTCCGCATAGAGAAAAGAGACTTGGGTCATGCCGAATACCAGAACCAGAATGCTCTGTATCATCATCGTAAAATGTTTCATAAATACCTCCTGAACCCGCATCAACGGGCTCAACTTTTAATTGCCAATATGGCGATTGCGCACCAGGTCGTTTTCGTCCTTTGACCTTAAACTAGCTTGTGAAACTTAAACGAAACTTAATCCCAAGCACTCATTTTTCAAAGTGTGAACAGTAACTTAAGTGTTAATTAAGGGTTAAGAATCGAATCCTGCGAGGAAGGATGGACTGCCAACCGGAGAGACATGCTATAGTCTCATCGCGGTGACCGAGGGGCTGCGGCAGTTGAGAAGCCGCCCCCATTCCCAGCGGAAAGTCAGCAACAAACATTAGAACAAGAGAGACAGAAACCGATTGGATTTCCTATGCCGAAGCAACCATTGATCCGTTTGGCAGCACCGATTCTGCTGCTCACACAACTCCCGGCGTGTACCGGCATTGGCGGGGTATCCGGAGAGATGCCGCTGCGCATCGAAACCGAGCCGAGTGGTGCGACAGTCTATGTAATGGACGAGGCCCTGGGCGTCACGCCTCTGGAAATCACCCAAAATCAGCTCTATCCCGCCGCCTACGATGCGGGCAAAGCCGACCTGTACGGCAAAATCGTGATCCGCAAACCGGCTTGTGAACCATTCAGCCAACGGGTCAAATACCAGGATTTTTCCAAGGGTTTGCAGGCCACACTCATCTGCAGTGATCACGCACAACGGAGTAAGGGTTCAGCAGCCGATGAAACGCCTGAAACGCCCTCGGCGCGACAGCAGAGCAGTCAGCCCGTTGCTGCACCACCGCCTGAGCAGAGGGCCAAGCCGGAGGAATCCACGCTTGCTGAAACCCAGCCAGCCAATCCCAGCATCAAGGCACGCCTGCAGAGACTGGACAACCTGCGAAGCGAAGCCTTGATCAGTGAAGAGGAGTATCAGGCGGCGAGAAAAAGGATACTTGATGAGCTTTGAGCGAGATGAATTCTCGCTTTTCAAAGTCGCAGTTCAGGGGGTGAAGTAAGAAAACCGGCAACCTGCATAACGAGGCAGGCTGCCGGTCATTCAGATCAATGCAGATTACTTGGCCAGCAGACGGACATAGCTGAGTACACCGGCTATCTCCTCTTCTGAAAGTATGCCTTTCCAGCCGGGCATCAGGGTCTTAGCTGGGGTGCCATTGCTAATGATATGCATCAGCTCACTGTTCGGATGCTTGTTCAGCTCAGCCGCATCGGTGAGGTTCTGAGCATTCATGGTCAGCAGCTCTGTCAGAGGACCATCCCCCATTCCACCCCGTCCGTGGCAGGCGACACAGCGATCCATATAGACAGCCTGACCCAGTTTCGGATCCCCCGGCAGGGTGTGCTTGCTGTTCTGCAGAAAACGGATATAGGTCATCAGTGAACGGATCTGGTTCTCCGGCATCGCCAGCCCCCACTTGGGCATCTCACTTTTCTCTGAACCGTGCGCGATGGTGCCTTTGATCAGACCGAACAGGCGATCGTCGTCTGTCTTACCGTCGCTGGTAAGATCCGACGGTGCCATATCCAGTTTATCGGCGAGTGGGCCATCCCCTTTGCCGCTGGTGCCATGACACAGAAAGCAGGTTTGATTGAACAGGGTATATCCTTCATAGGCGCTCCCTGCGTAAGCCGCGGATGTGGTCAGGCAAAACAGGCTGAACACTGCGGCAATCTTGACCACTCTGGTAATAATTCTACTCATGAGTCTTTCCTCAATTGGTTCTCTCACGCCACCTGTATGGTGGCGTTGTCTGGGTATGGATTCTGTGACCGAAACAACGTCAGCCGATTAATAACCGGCAAACAGTTGAAACATCCACTTGCTGTCACGCTCATCAGGACGCGAATCGATACCGCTGCCACTCTCTTTGACATAGTAGAGTTCGAAACGGATGTTTTGCGAGAACATATAGTTGCCGCCAACGGTTGTGGCATTGAACTTGTTGTCGTTATCCGAGCCGTCATCCAAAGTCCGATAGGCGAGAAACACATTTGCCTTGTTCGGCAGCAGCCCCAGTTGACCAAGGATAGCAAATGAGTCCGCATCATCCGCACCATTACAAAAACCGCTGTCGGCGAAATGGGTCAAGCCGCTATTGGCGGCATCTGTGCCTTCGCATTGACCATAGCTGCCATAAATACCCAGAGGCATATTCCCCACATTGCCCTGCGCCTGCGCATCGATAACCCAGCCATCGGTCGGAGTAACAGTATCCTCACCGTGATTCCTGGTTTCCGCATCACCGGTCCAGATCTGAACGCCGAAACCGGTGTCCCAACTACCGATGAACGGGGTATAGGCCGCCCGAATATAGTGGGCCAGACCGGAAGGTTTCACGGTCATGTTGTTCTCTTCCCAACCCGGTGTCCAGGGGGTGTAGTTGACGAAATAGTTGTGTCCGGACGCAACCAGGGCGATACCGGTCGCTTCACCGCTTCCCAGACCGAGCGCCTGAGCGGCACTGAAACCTTTGCGCTCTTCGATAGGACGTTGCGAACGTTGCGCACCTGTATTGAGCAACTCGAAACCGTAAGCCGAGCCCAGTCCATCAGTGGAGAAAGCAATCGCACTCAACTGGGTTGCACCGGCTTTCGCCACATTGAAGTGAACCTTGGTGGAGAGGAAGGAGTTGGCGTCGGTCAGCCCGAGCTCCATCAGGAAACCTGCATCCTTGGCCAGCTTACCACCGACCAGCAGGGCCGCCTCATCCGGCCATTCGATCTGACCATGATCGGATCCTTCATCTGTGTTGCCGTTGGTCTTCTGGTATCTGAGTTTGGTGATCACAGAGGCGTTGAGCATCAAAGGCAGGGAGATATCATCCCCTTCGATCATGCCCTGCCCACCGGTCAGGGTGTAACCACCGGACCTGAATGAACGGCCAAACGAGTTCAATGCTGGGAATTGCTGAAAATGGCAGGCAGTACATGGCATGCTCGTCTGGCGAGCGAAGGCCGGTACTGCCTCAGCTTGGTTACTGACTGTAAATCCTCCCATCAGCAACAACAGGCACATCGCATAACGATGCAGGTTCACAAGATTCTGACTCATCGAATTCTCCCATAAGAAGGCTAAACGACCAGGCCTGCTCTGTTGAATACCATTGGAAAATACCCTTCAGATAACAATGATCAGCAACACGCCAAAACAACCCGGCATTCACCAGCGACAATCGACCTGGTGCGGAGGTGATCGTTGCGGTTTTAAAACTTGATGGAGAGGAGTCGTCTTTTGGCAAAGACAAATCAAGGCACACAGGTGCCCGGTATTCAAGATCACAACCTGGCCAATCTGGTCGGATAGCTAGAGGCTAAACCAAATCGCTCATGCTGCAGAAGATGCCATGGGAATTATCCGTGATCGACATACATACTGCCTGAGCGTATGTCGATCACGCCAATCCCTTCTTATTGTTGTCTGTACGACACAGACCACCCCATCCATCCTCACTTGTCTCACCGCTTTCCCCCGGAATCCCAGTGATCAATTCACTACCCATCGGACCCCAAAGTGAGTTTGTTACTTTTTGTGAAACAGTAACAAAACCCTAACAAGCCTCATGTTTTATTATTATGGGGTGATACCCTACTTTTGGAGGGTAGTAATACCCCTACACTGAGGCCGCAATCTACCAGCAAACTCTGTCCATAGAGCCTGAATAAGAAGCGTAGAACTCGACAACTCAATTCAATCGTTAGAGTATTGAACCCGGGTGCGGAACAGACTGCCTTATACTCAAACTCCACACATTCGGGTAATGCCTATGCACTCGATACCAATCATTGCTGCCATTCTCAAGTTTGCGGACCGGCTGCGTTTCCGCCAACTGTTTCTGCTTACCGGCACGCTGTTTCTGCTCGATCTTGTGATTCCCGACATGATCCCATTTGCCGATGAACTGATACTCGGCCTGCTCACCCTGCTGTTTGCCGCCTGGCGTAAACCGAAGCAGCAGCAAAACACCATTGAGGATAAAAGTGCTCACTGAGCGCTGCACCTGAACGCCTGCTGCAGGCTGGCGCTCGATCACCCGGCCATCGACCGCCCCATTGCTGAGCTATACTTTCAGGACAGGGAGTAAGTCGTGTCTGATTCAGGTTCCAGCTCAATCCCCCATATCACCCTGCAAGGTCAGGGGCTGACCAAGGTCTATCACACAGGCAGTGTGGATGTGCACGCCCTGCGCGGCGTCGACCTTGAGTTGCGCGAAGGGGAGCTGGTGGTCCTGCTGGGCCCTTCCGGCAGCGGTAAATCGACCCTGCTCAACATCCTCGGTGGTCTCGACAGTCCAAGTAGCGGCGAAGTGAAATTTCGCGATCTGCGGATCAGCGCCGATGACGAATCCACCCTGACCCGATACCGTCGTGACCATGTGGGCTTTGTGTTTCAGTTCTATAACCTGATCCCCAGTCTCAC
>JAEPDS010000090.1 GCA_016842065.1 Candidatus Thiodiazotropha sp. 'RUGA' | reverse complement strand
TCTGGTTGGTAAAGTCCGTTGACTTTACAGGAAATCTTGGATTAGCTTAACCAAGCGAACCAGATTCGGCTAATCCAAAAGTTGGATGGAGCCATGGAATTTCTTAATTGTTAGTCAGTTGAAATCAGTGAACGCAACTCGGCAATTCGTCTATCTTTTTGATTCGTAGAGCCTATGTATCATGCATTAGATGTCCTTTGTGCCCTGGGCCAAGGTTTAACTAACAAGCATAATTTCACTGTACAGCACAGCTGATCAGGCAGCGGAAACGGCCCTGATTCAAATCGAAAAAGGCTATGTAAGTTGCTGTATAACAAAGGATTATATGATAATGTGATCTGGCCAAGGGGGAATTGTAAGGAATGCGTATCGTGATACTCGGGGCGCCTGGGGCCGGTAAGAGAACCCAGTCCGCTCTGTTGGCAGAAAAGCTTGCTCTTGCCATCGTTACCACGGGTGATCTGCTCAAGCAGGCGATCGCTGAAGAGAGCGAGTTGGGTCTGGAGGTGAAGGCGCTGCAGGATGCGGGGCGGGTTGTAACGGAAGATATCATTCTTGGGCTGATACGTGAGCAACTGCTGCTTCCAGCCATGGCGGATGGCTTCATTCTCGACGGATTTCCCAGAAATCTGTTACAGGCACTGACTCTGGATGAGCTTTTGCAGGAGATCAGCCAGCCACTGGATCTGGTGTTATTGATCGATATCGATAATGACCATCTGATGGAGCGCCTGGTCGGCCGGCGCACCTGTCGTAGCTGCGGTCAGCTCTATAATGTCTATCGCAATCCACCCATTGTCGACGGAGTCTGCGATACCTGCGGTGGCCGACTGCACCAGCGTTCAGATGACAACGAGGAGACAGTCAGCAGCCGGATTCACGTTTTCGATCATCTGATCGCGCCACTCATCACACATTA
The DNA here is from genome assembly GCA_016842065.1 of Candidatus Thiodiazotropha sp. 'RUGA'. Classification (GTDB taxonomy): domain Bacteria; phylum Pseudomonadota; class Gammaproteobacteria; order Chromatiales; family Chromatiaceae; genus Thiodiazotropha. The sequence continues at coordinate 6,115 of JAEPDS010000090.1, read as the reverse complement.
TGAAAAAAGCGGTCGGTTGGTCCGGGTGGATGGCAATGGAAGCCTTGAGACGGTTTTCGGGCACCTGATGCAGGCGATTGAAGATGCCGGTAGCGCCACAGCGGCAACTTCAGCCAGGGCGAACAAAGCGGTTGCCAGGTCTGGACAGACATCAGGTTCCCAGGCCGAGACGCAGGCTGAGACAGAGTCAGGGGGCGACTCCGGGGAGGTAGCCCAGGACAAGGCTGAGAAGCGCACGAGCGAAGCGCTGAAATCGGCTAAGCGTCCATCCAAACGGCCTTCAAAAAAGAGCCCCGCAAAAGCGGCCAAAGCTTCAAAAAAGCCCCCGCAGAAGCGTACCAAGCCGAGCGAGACAAAAAAGGCCGAAGCGAGCAAACCGAAGCGTAAATCCAAGGAAAACGCCAAGCCGGCGGCGAAGCGGGCCAAAGTCTCATCTGGAAAGGCGGCTCAGGTTAAGAAGAAGAAAAAACTCAGCAGTAAAGCAAAAACCGCGGCAAAAGTTGTCAAAAAATCATCCAGCAAGCGAAGTAAGCCTGCAGTAAGTGGTAAAAAAACCACCCAAACAAAGAAAAAGGTGACAACCAAGAGCCGCTCAAAGGCTAAAGTTGCGAAAAAACCGGTTGCCAAGAAGCGTAAACCGACAACGCCGTCGAAGAAGAAGGTCAGTGTAAAAACCAGAACCTCTGTAAACACCGTCAAGAAAAGCAAATCCAAGGCAACCCGTAAAAAAGCGGTGCCATCAAAGAAGAAGGTTGTGAAAAAGCCGCTTCAGGCAACGAAGACAAGTAGTAGAAAAAAACTGGTTAAGAAAAAGCCTGCCGCAAAGAAAACAGTGAAAAAGCAGGTGACAAAAACGGCCAGGAAGTCGCTAAGCAAAAAAACAACGGCCGCCAAGAAAAAGAGCTCACTGAAAAAGAGCAGGGGCAGCCAGGTCAAAAAGGTAACGGCAAAGAGAGCCAAGAAACAGACAGGCAAAAAGTCGCTGGCGAAAAAGGCTGTAACCAGGAAGCAGGCAAGTGCCTCCAAAAAGGCGCTCAAGAAAAAGTTGAAAAAGTGAACAACGGATCAGGCCGCTTTTCAGACGGCCTTTGATCCATCACTCTTTTCGGCGTTGTCTCTGAAAACCGATCAGACCGATCATTGCCGAACCGAACAGCCAGAAAGCAGCAGGCAGAGGAACGGGGGAGGGGGCAGCGATACCGTCGAGCTCTAGCAGATAATCCGTATCATTAACGAAGTCCTCGATGCCAAAAAGAGCACTGCCTGACAGGTCAAATAGAGCAGCATCGGTAGCAATCGATGAGAACAGGCTGGACTCGGGGGGTTCCAGCTCTGTGGGAAAATCGAACAGGATATCGTTGCCATCATTTAATCTGCTTGCCATATCAGGAGCCAAATCACCTAAGTCATCGCTGCGATAATCCACATCGGTCAGATAGCCGCTGAATCCGGTTACCAACCAATCATAGATCCCGAGGCTGTTTTCGTTGGTGACGGCCAGGTCCTGGATACGTCCTGAAAAGATAAGCTGATTGGTATTGTAGGACCTGACGACTCTATCCAGGTAGTTGCCGGTTAGCAGTGTGTCGCCACTGGAATCAGTGACTTCAAATCCAATCAGGTTTTCATGAATAACCGTGCCCGCGAGGTCCGGGTCGATGGTGGATGTTGTGCCACTAAGCGTGATGCTGCTGCCAGGAGAGAGAATGGCTGAGGATGCGACGCTGCACCATAGGCCCAGTCCAATAATGAAAGAGAGTTTCGAAAAATGTATAGGAAGTCTTTTAAGCATGACAATACTCCTTTATCGGCATGAGACAATTAAACGATTTTGATTATTTCATCTTGGATAATCTATTCCGGAGTATATATCACCGTTTCAAGGTGCTCCACTATTTCAGAGCTGAATAACCCGCTCCTATCGCCGGCCTCTATTTGTTGTCACTGTTTTATTATGATGGTGCCGAAAGATTTGCCTGGATGGATTCTTTTTAAACGAAGCTTATTAAGTTCTGTTGTTTCTACAAGACCATTTAAACCTTGCCGGATCACTTCGGAACTGTCCTTCATCGATGTTACTCGGTCTTTAGATGGAGAGTCTCCAGTTAAAAGGCTCTGGTAAACAACTTGTATACTGAATGTTATTGTACTTACTGCAAAGCGCGTAACTCCTGTTAAAACCACAATAGTCCGGACTTTGAATATGAGACAGATCAATCCCTCTCTATTTCTTATTACCCTGATTCCATTGCTGCTCTTCTTCGTTGCAGAGATGGACGCGGCGCAACAGCCAGGGAGAGACGGACAGAGATCGGAACTCGATCTTGAACAATACCGGGGTCGGGTGGTACTGCTCGATTTCTGGGCGTCCTGGTGTGGCCCTTGTCGTGAAGCCTTTCCCTGGTTGAATGAGATGCATCGAAAGTATCAGGGTGCCGGTCTGGAGATTATTGGCATCAATCTCGATGAGGTGCGTGGAGAGGCGCAGCAGTTCCTGATCAACACACCAGTTGAGTTCACCATTCACTACGACCCGAAGGGGCTTTTAGCCAAATACTACGACCTGCAAGGCATGCCTGCGTCCTATTTGATCGGCAGGGATGGCAGGCTTCTTGTCACGCATACCGGTTTCTTTCGATCTCAAGCAGCCGAACGTGAGGCAGAGATCTTGCGGGCATTGAATGCTGTCCATTAAGATTAGTTAAATAAAATTTTGTCAAAATGTACGTTTGCAGGTTTGCTGCGAAGTATAAGGATGATGAGAGTATGTCGGTAAAGTTATTCCTGGTGACAGTTGTTGTCGTCTTGTCACTTGCTGGTTGCGCGAATCTGGGGGTCGAACCCTGGCAGCGCAGTGTTCTTGCAAAACCCGAGATGCAGTTGATTTCGGATCCGCTCAGCGCCGGTCTCGATGACCATATCTATTTCAGTAAAGAGGCATCGAGCGGCGGCCGGGGTTTTGCAGGAGGGGGCTGCGGGTGCAATTGATGAAGCCGAAAAAGATACGCCATGCCTTGACAGCGGCAACCTGCGGTCTGCTTGGGGTGAACAGTAGCGACAGCCTGGGCGAGGAGGGGGATTGGAGTTTCGATAGTGCAGTACTCTACTACTCCGAAGTGGACAGGGTAACTGCAGTGGAGCCGGTAATCAGCGCCACACGGGATTTTGGTGAAGAGAGGGCGCTGAACCTGAAATTTGTTTTCGATACCTTGAGCGGGGCCTCGGCCAATGGCGCAACGCCCAGCGATCAGCCACAGACCTTTACCCGACCCTCAGGTAAAGGCGCTTATACTGCGGCGGCGGAGGAGACGCCACTGGATGATACATTTCGGGATAATCGGTTCGCTCTCAGTTCCCAGTGGGAACAGCCAATCAACCGGGACTATAAAACCGCTTTCGGTATCAATTTTTCAACCGAGTATGATTACAGTTCACTGAGTGCCAATGCCAACCTCTCCAGGGACTTCAACAAGCGTAACACGACGCTGAACACCGGGCTCTCGCTGGCCTACGATACGGTAAATCCGGAGGGCAATATCCCCATTGGCCTGTCAAGCATGATCATCGATAATGGGCAAGCGAATTATCGAAGCGAGTTCAATGCCACCCGGGAAGACAGCGAGGAGAACAAGGATATCCTGGATCTGATTTTCGGCCTCACTCAGGTGATCGATCGTAAGACCATCATGCAGGTGAGTTATTCGTTCAGCGATGTATCCGGTTATCTCACCGATCCATTTAAAATCGTCAGTGTGGTGGGCGATGATGGACGTCCACTGGAGTACCGCTATGAGCAGCGTCCGGATGCGCGTCAGAAGCAGAGTCTCTATTGGCAGGTGAAGCGCCAGTTTGAAACGGATATTCTTGATCTCTCCTATCGCTATTTCTGGGATGACTGGGGTATCACATCCCATACCATCGACCTGCGTTACCGCTGGATTCTGGATGGCCGACACTATCTGGAGCCGCATATCCGTTACTACGATCAGAGTGAAGCGGATTTCTATCGGCGTTTCTTAATACAGGGTGAAAGTCTGCCTGATCATGTCTCAGCCGATTACCGGCTGGGGAATATGCAGGCGCTGACTGTCGGTATGCGATATGGGATGGCCCTGAGGAATGAACAGGAGCTGAGTCTGCGGCTGGAATATTATCTGCAAAGCAATGACAATACCGAGTCGGTGATTCCGGGAATACTCAACGATGTGGAGCTCTATCCCGATGTTGAAGCAATTATTGTCCAGTTAGGTTTTAAGTTTTAAGCTGTTTGGCCAACCGTTATTACCAGGCCCTAAGTCACCGGTTTCATAGAGGCCCCAGGCGGAAGGATAGTGAACCATCGTCCAGTCAAACTGATTGCCGCAGATAGCTATTGGGTCGGTTCGTTTGAAGCCATGGCAAGTCCCTGTGAGCTGTTCATGGAGGTCGACGAGGAAGCACAGGCAAGGCAGCTGCTCAACATCGCTGCCCAGGAAGCCTGGCGCATCGAGTCCAAGTTCAGTCGCTATCTCAATGACAATCCGGTCCATCAGATCAATAACAGTGGCGGGCATCCTGTTGAAGTCGATGAGGAGGTCGCTCAGCTGCTCGACTTTGCCCAGCTCTGTTGGCAGTTGAGTGAGGGTCTGTTCGATATCACGTCCGGTGTGTTGAGGCGTATCTGGCGTTTTGATGGTGGCAGTCAACTGCCCAGCCAGCAACAGGTTGAACAGATCATGCCCTTTGTGGGTTGGCAGAAACTGACCTGGGCCAGGCCCTTTCTGACCCTTGTTGAAGGTATGGAGATCGACTTTGGCGGCATCGGCAAAGAGTATGCGGTGGATCGTACTCTGCAGCTGTTACAGCAGCACACCGACAGGGCGCTGCTGATCAACTACGGTGGTGATATCTGCACAGGCGGGATGAGGCTTTCCAAGCAACCCTGGTCGGTTGGTATTGAAAACCCGAGTCATCCCGACACGCCAAAGGGTGTGCTGGAGATCAGTCGTGGCGCCCTCGCGACCAGTGGCGATACCCGGCGTTATCTGATGCACAATGGAAAACGTTATGGCCATTTGCTGAATCCCAAAACTGGCTGGCCAATTGATGACGCATCACGATCGGCAACGGTTGCGGCGGCTACTTGCACCGAGGCCGGGCTGTTGGCCAGCTTGGCACTGTTACAAGGTTCTGAGGCGGAAACTTTTCTGCAGAATCAGGATGTACAGTATTGGCTGACACCTTGACCTGTATCTTGTCGAAGCTGATAAATTCTATATTTTACATGTGGTTATAAGCTTAGAACTATTTCCGACCAGTTAAGTCAGAAATTAAGAATATTAGGATGTACTGGAGGTAGCCATGAACGGTTTGATTGCTGACTTTCCTTTTGATGGTGTGGTAACGGTGAATCGTGTAATCCTCAAGCCGGGTTATACGGTGGATGATCTGCAGGAGCGGGTTGCCGAGCTGTGCGAGAACGTCAAGACCTACCATTCCGAGAGCGGTTTCATCGGCGGATTTGTTGCGCTGAACAGCGGCCAGATCTCCAATGAAGGGTCGACCATCGGCCAGCCGGTATCGAGTGAGCTGAAAGCCCGGGAGGCTTTGATCGTTACCTTCTGGCGGAGTTTTGATGAGCATGAGTTGTCGCATCGCAGCGAGACCTTTCAGCCCCTGTTCAAACGGGTCGTGGAGATCTGTGAGAACGGCAATGAGGAGATCGCCTATGAGATGCTTTGGTCGGGCAAGGCCTACAGCATGGAAGAGGCGAAAGCGGCCCAGCAGGCCAAGGCCCTCTATGCGGCATAGCGAGAGCAGCTAGCTCCCAACTTTAAGGATGAAGTTGGGGGGCAGTTTGGTTATAAACCGCAAATGGACGCTAATCACCGCAATGAAACGCTAATGGCTTTTTTAGTTTTCTGATCTATTTGCACAGATTCGCGGTGATTGGCGTGTTTTGCGTTAAAGTTTCCTGTGTAGAAGCACCTTAGGGCCTGTTAACACGAATCCAATAGCCCCAGCCCCCTCTTCAACATCAATATGTGGGGTTGCGCCTGAAAAAGCGCCACTCGGCGTTGCTCGTCGTTCATTTGGAATCACCAAACCTCTCTCCTCGCGCCTTGATTGGCGCTTT
>JAEPDS010000089.1 GCA_016842065.1 Candidatus Thiodiazotropha sp. 'RUGA' | reverse complement strand
CTTTCCAGGGCATCTGAGGCGCTCCTCAAATGCCATATTGTGTAACCTATGTGCCCGGTATATTCTGTAACCTATGTGCCGATAAGCTCAAAACAAACATCTAACTGTGCATGACTCCAAAAGTTGGCCAATGTGATCGAGTTATTGTGGCTCGTCAGGATTAATCGTTTAATCAGATCATGATTTAGTCATACATACTGCGAACCATAGACGGCTATCGATTACACCAGGAATGCCAATCAACTCAGAGAGAAACCATTGATCTCATCCAGTTCGGGCATCAGTTTCGTCGCATCTTAAGGGGATCTGCCGAAGCGCCGATTCTCGAGATCGCCATAGTCCTTGGCTCCATCATAAGACCAACTGTTGAGATGCTCGAAGACATGAAAAGTAAAAAGCGTACACATTGGCCACCGGCACTTCGTCTACTGATAGCGTTACCCCGGCGTGTAGATCGGGAGACCTCTCTGGCTCACCAATCAGCATCTCGATCGGCCACTCGTGCCTCAATACCACCCAATGACGATTCCCTACATCCAATTCGGGCTCTGCTAAATAAGTCCTTTAAGTAAATCATTCATGCGTGCTGGACCCTATCGACATAGTGCGTCAGTGATCAAGTAAAAACGCACCGATTAAGCATGGAGCTTTATATATGAACCATTCAAAGCGGCCTGACTTACGGAGCCTCATGTCTCTAACCTGATCCCAAAGCCCGTTATAGAATCAATTACTCGAGCCGGGCCCGCAGTCGCGCGGAAGTATCCAACTCGCGTAGCCGCTGCCGAATGCGTTTATAGCTGAGTTTGCTGCGATCACCCTGAATCAGCCGGTCTATGAGTGCCGCTAGGCGCTCATTCGATGCGTAGTGAAACATGATTTCGGCCTCGTAGTAAGCCACCTCCTCTATCGCAACTGTTTCATTGTCTGTTTTAAAAACACGTAGGTAATCATCCTGTGCCAGAGCCAACGAGTCTGATGGGCCATAAAGCGACCACCACAGGGGCAGATGATCCAACTCGGTGGCACGTTCGCCCCGCGTGGAGCCGGTAACCAGCGGTGCCTCGAGCAAGGCCTTGGCATCGACAATGCCCTTACCATAACGCCTGGCGTTCCAGCTGGCATCGGGTGCGCAATCAGCCTTGGCAGGTACGCCGGGCTCACCCGGGCGCCATGAAGTCTCCTTTAGCAACCTAATCAATGTCTGGGTCAGCTGTCCCTGTTCTCTAAGCGTCTCATAGGCCGGCGTGCCCTTGTGCTTAGCCACCCATAGCGCGACCACGCCGGAGGTCGTTGCTGTACCGTAGGTGGTCCCGGTTCCCATGCTGGTTATCTCCACATCCAGATCGTCCCCAGCCATGGTACCGCGCCAAACCGATTCACCTGGCGCAGCGATATCGACACTGCGGCCACGTGAGCTGTGCACCCAGGGCCTACACTCGGCATTGACAGCGGCAACCGAAACCACCGAATCGAATCGCGCCGGCCACACCACCAAACGCACATAGTTGCCAGCGGCAGCCACGACAATGAAACCCCGCTCTTCTGCTTTTCGGACAGCCTTCCACAACGACCAGCTCGGCGGACCACCCATGGCGATGCCCGCCAGATCGGTGTTGATCTTCACCCGACTTCGATCGTCACCTGAGGCATCCAGGAGGGCGCGCGCGAGGCGCTTAGTGTTGAACAGCACAACTGATTTGTCGATCCGTAACGGCACGAGTTTAGCGCCCCGCGCCACTCCGGTAGGACACTGGGTGACGCCCGCCAGTTGGCAGCCCGCGTCACTAACAATGGCGCTACTGCTGCCGGTGCCATGAGCCGGATTGTCAAGCCAATTGTCGTCAATCTTCTCATCAACTGGCGAATCATCATTCTTATAGTAGTCATAGCCTTTTTCCGGCCACAATGGCCGGGCACCGGGCGGCCCCCAGATCTCCGCATGCTCGATATAGCCGGTGTCGGGATGCGCGATGAGAACGCCGGTTGCCTCCGCACCGTCGGGCTTGCCTTCGGCATGCAGTATTGCCCAGGCCTCAGGGACACGGGTGTACTTCAGACTCCACATGTCATCGTCTTTGGCCCGCTGCAGGGGGTCGTCACTGCCAAGACCACGGGTCCCCGGGTCACCGGCCACAGGCGCGCTTCGCGCCATGGGCAACTCCAGCTCGAACAAGGGCTCGACGCGCCTGGCCCCCAAATCGTCCATGTACTCGTAGGCTTTGTCGAACGCCCTGCCCACGGAATCCTGCTGGCGATCGCCGCTACGGACTCTCGGCGGTAAAATAACCCGCATCGTGGGATCGTCAAAATAATCGACAATTTCATAGCAATTCTCCGCGCCAGGTGACCCGCAGACGGCACGAGTGCCGCTTTGATCCAGCTTGTCGCCGGAACGGGACGCGTCGTCGTCACTCGCAAAAATCGCTGCAAACCCGTCAATTTCAACACCGGCTCTGGACACGCGCAGTACACGTTGCTGAGTGGCCCAACCGGTTACTGCCACCGGGGTCAGATCGCGGGTCAGCCCCCTCGCGTACTGTTTGATATAACCTTCCAGTGCGCTCTGACCTGGCGCATCAGGAGGCGCCTCGCTGCGGGGCAACGGATTTAGCTTGAACGCATCAACGGAGATCTGTTGGGTGGTCACAATGGCTTTCACATAGTCGGTTACCGACTGCGCGCCATCTGGTACCTTCGCATCGAAACGTCGTTTGATCGACTGTCCCGGCGGCAGCTTGTCGGGCAGTCTTGCCAGTGGGTAGATTGGGGCGATCCGTCCTTTGTCCGTCAAATCCAGCAGAATTGGGTAGACATCCTGACTGCTATTGTTGGTGAGGACGATCTCCACCTTCGCTCCATGCGAGACAGTCTCGCCCACTGCGACGCTACTATCTCCATCCACACGTAGGATCCTCAGATCAAAATCAAGATCGGGGGTGGGATTGCGCATCGCCAACACTGCATGCCAACGAGCCCAGTGTGCGATAGCTGCAGCCACTTTGTCGACGGAATCAGGCGCTCCCATCGATAAATCAGAGAGGGTGGAAAGAGTGCGGCCCTGCAATAACAGGATCTGTGACTCGTCGCTGCCGCTGACACGTACGATGATCTCAGAGTCCTCGTTCTCGTCCAAAAGCATGACGGAGGCATAATCGGCGAGTTTCGCCTCCAGCGATTGCCTAAAGTCACTCGGCAGATTGTCAAGAAATACCCGCAGCCGAAAATCCGGCGATTGGATTAGATCCAGGACAACACGCGAGCCTTGTTGAACCTGACCCTGAGCGACAGCGGCCTTGGCGGCAAAGTCATCGACTTCAGTTATGAGGATCTTAGCGATCCTCTGGATAGACTCGTCAAAAATCTTGGTGCCGGGCGGATAGACCTCCAGCTCCATACCAACTGCCAACCCAAAAACTTCACCAGCATCGACAATGGCCTCTCGAGTCCCTCCGGATACGGGATTGACAAGCATATAAGGCCGTGGCAACAACTCATCAACACCGAATACTGCGGTATCGATACCGGCACCCTCAATCTGCGGATGCTGATCATCGAAACGGGAGTTGACGTCGGCTTGAGTCAGCTCCATAACGTCACGATAAGTAGCTTGCACTCCCGCAGATTTCAAAGCATCGACCAGATAGTAGGTCATGACGCCGTGGGTGACATCTCCAAAAAGCATCTCGTTGGAAAGTTCGTTTGCCTGGGAACCGGAAATCAACACATAGCCGGCCCCCGGCAGCCGAAAATCACTGATTTCTTCGAGACCTCGTACGCTATTCGTTGCTGGCGGTGGCTCGCGCTCGTCGGCGGGGGCATAACGAGTCCTCCGGTTTAAACCCTGGGCCTGGGCCGCCCGAGCTGCCGTACCGGAATGACAGCTGTCGAGAATAAACACCACGTTCGGAGTCTTGGCTGAAATTTCGCTCATCAGGTCGTTGATCTGGTCGTCACTGATATCGAATACACCACCCTGACGCGAGTCGTGAGGCACAATGGTCTCATCCATTCGATCCGGTTCGTCGCCGTCCCTGTCTCGCATCTGCGAACCGTGACCACTATAGTGCACCACTGCTACATCGCCAGGCTGAGATTGACCCAGATGGGTGCGGATAGTGTCGATGATCTTCTGGTGGGTCGCATCAGAGTCCTTCAGCACTACGATGTCATCCGGTTGGAAATCGAACTTGCCCAGCAGCACGGCCTTGACTAGCTCCACGTCATTACCGGCACCATTCAGGTCGGAGATTTGCGGATTGGCCAGGTAGTCATCAATGCCGATCAGCACCGCTCGCTTGATCACAGGCTTGTCGACAGGGGGACTCGGATCAGACTGAGCCTGCAGGCAACTCAATGAAAGGAGTAGACTTAGCACCACCAGATATGTCGGGATCGGGTTCACTAATTTCATCAAAGCCTCCAACGCCGTGCATGGCTGGTCAGGGAGCTGGGTGCACGATAGAGTCCGACCGTTGCACCATCAGGTGTAGTGGGCTGCCTTTTTAAGCATCACGCCACACCACGATGAGCCATTGGATGTTGCTCATCTTGGTATTCTCACTGATTCTCGATGTTGATAAACGCTTTCAAACAATAGCCTTTCTGCAATTGGCCCAACCAAGGAATCTGTGTCACAAGATAGTGATGGCAATATATGTCGCCACATCGGCCTATACCTGGAGCGTTGGCGTCATCTTCAGACGTACTTAGACCCCTGGCCCACATCCCAGGCTGGCTGTTTCGCTAGCGACGGCATCTGACTCTGGAAGACCAAAAATGCTAAAGCCAGCCCAGAAATAGGGATCACTTCTTTTGGATCGAACGTGCAGCATTGCGTGCTGCAACGCTCTATCATGTGGCATGGATGCAGACAGGCGGATAAATTCAGTCATCAGCTCAAAAGTTGCCTCATCGTCCACGTTCCAGAGACTCATCACCACAGACGACGCGCCGGCGTACTGCCATGCTCTGGCGAGACCAATGGTCCCCACATCGAAGTCCTTACCCAATCCGGTCTGACAAGCACTCATGACCACCAGTGGGCAATTAGACAGGTTGAATTTCTGGATTTCCCTGGCTAGCAGCCGGCCATCAGACCCATCTGGTCCGTCGCTAAGCAACAGGAAACTCCTATCCAACGGGTTTTTACTGTCAGAGATTCCATGAGTGGCGAAGTGGATCAATTCGGCAGACTGAGCCCGGGACTCCATCAGAGAGAACAAATTCTTCTTAGTTGCATGCTTACCGACCAGAGCCTTTGTCCCAACGGTTTCAGCAACAACTTCCGCCTCAATACGAGCGCCCGGGAGAGGCGAGAACTTCCACTCCGGGTCATGGTGGGCAACCGGATCACCTATCACTATCGCCTTCCCGAAAGAGCGTCGAGCCACGCGTGGCGGTTGACCAAGGTAAGCAAAACCCGGCGCGATCAAGACCGACATGGATTCGACGAGTGGTCTGTCGTCAACCGTCAGAAGGGAAAATGGAATCGTACCGAGTGCCGCAACAAACTCCTCCTTGCGAGTAACGTTTGGTGGCCCAACGGCGATTGTCACAGGTATCACGATCAACGTATCAACCTTCTTCGCAATAAGCGCATCCGAGATCGACTTCGGCAGAAAAAGCTCACTTGCCGTCGAAACCATTGCCTCAAGGCTAGGCATCGGCTCTTGATGAGTAGACTCTGGTATCAGGTCTCTCGATTCCGCGCGACGACTTGAGCTTCGGCCTCTCAGACGGAGCGCACTGGAGAAGTCGAGCTGCAATGTCTTCAATTCGATTGGTTCAATATTGGTAACATGACCCAAAGGATGGCCTTCATCAACCATCCAGATGCATAGATGATCGTCATCATAGGCGTAGAACAATATTGCCGGGGTGCGATGCTTAAGTGCCGCGAGAAACTCATGGATATCTTCGAGCTTCATCTTGGCTACAGCGCCCTCCGGCAACTTGCCCTGAAAGTACCAGATGTCATTAAATTTTCGCTCTAGTCGATATACATGCTCATTGTGAGTCCAGATGGCGGCCTCGAGTTCGTGGACTGAACCAGTTTCACACCGAAATGGCACCTGACCGAAAGCGAAATGAGGAAAAATCAAACAGAAGAACAAAAAAAAGAGTAATATCGGCGGCTGCTTAGTATACATTTTCCACTCCATAGAAACCCCCCTGGCAATCTAGCTCACTAGTGGATCTTTTCGTCCATTCCCCTCAATACTAGTAGAAGGTCCATGCGAGCGCTAGCGACGGTAGAGCTTAATAAGTCTGGTGTCATGGCGCCGTATTCGCAAATTTACTTTTTGCCAAGTGACAACCCGTGGTTGCGCCGTTCGGGGCCATCAGTCGATCGTCAATCTGACCTGAGCATTGCCCCGAGTGGAGGGGGAAGTGGCTCTATAAGTACTTCTAGAAAGTACTGACCATAATCACAGTGCTGAGTGCACAAAAGTGCCGCAAGCAGCAGTACGATGAAGGCGGTATGTAGATTTAGACGACCCGGCGAGTTAGATTAGCTTGCTAAATACCAGCAAAAGCATCGCGGAGCATTTTGCCCAATGATTAATAAACGAGCTTTCACAGTCACAACCCCAGTGACATAGATCCCTCTTAAAAACCCTCGAGGCACGCCAAGAGACTGATCCACACAAATACCGGCATCGCTAATGTCAGAATAACTCAGCGCACGGAAAAGAACTGGGTAATCTGGCATATCGGCGAACACGAATTCGGCTACGGGCTGGTAAAGACTGTGAAACCGAGATCAAAGCCCGTCTTAAGCGATGTCGGTGGAGTTGACCACCGGGCATTCAAATCCCTAAACCTCCTGAATTCAAACAATAGTCTTGTCCGCAACAGACTTGATAAACTCGTCTGGGCTTGAGGTCACAATATTTTGTCGGAAACCCGATTCCTGGTAGCCAATCTCTGTCCCGAGTGTCAACCGGCTATGCTAGCCCCTTCATCCGACCCAAAATACCATGCCAACATACTCAGCTAGTATCGAAAACAACAGCACCTACATAAGCCACTCGACTCATTGTTCCAGAAATGTCGGCATGGTCGAGACCTGCCACTGCGGAACCTCGCGGCGTCATTAACCGGCGATTGCTTCGGTCATCCTCCTCGTCACTAAACCACACTAAGACGTCACACACTAAACATGGACAGCCAGCACTTGGTATTGTCATCGTTCGATATAACTCAAAAAACTAAACCGAAGGTATATTTTTTTTAATTTAATTGAACTAAACTCTATCATTGGTTCAGCATTTACTCTATAAATACACCATGGGTGTACGAAAAGATGAAAAATTAAACCGATTGCAGCTGTTGATTCCTGAGGGTGTGGCGATTCCCAGCACTTGGCTATCGGCCCATGGCTACACCCCCCAGCTGGTTCGCAAGTACGTACAAAGTGGATGGCTCAACGCGCTTGGCAGTCGTGTTTACGCCCGCCCCGGTGAACCGGTTAGCTGGGAAGGGGTAGTACTGGGGCTGCAA
>JAEPDS010000088.1 GCA_016842065.1 Candidatus Thiodiazotropha sp. 'RUGA' | reverse complement strand
GGTAAACATGCGAGCCATATCCTTACCAGTGGTCAGTGCGACAGCTGCCACATCTCAACCGTCAACTGGCTCTCGGTTCGCTTCGACCACAGCACCGTGACCGGTAGCTGTCAGAGCTGCCATAACGGCACCATCGCCACCGGTAAATCGGCCAGCCATGTGGCCACCAATGCGGCCTGTGATGTCTGTCATACCTCCCAGACCACCTGGACAGCGGTCAACTTCGATCACTCCGTGGTCACCGGCACCTGCTCAAGTTGCCACAATGGAGTCACCGCTACCGGTAAACCGGCCAGCCATGTACCCACCACATCCGAGTGTGATGCCTGCCATACCTCCCAGACGAACTGGCTGGCGGTCAGGTTTGATCACACCAATGCGGCGGGTAACTGCTCCAACTGCCATGACGGTATTACTGCCACAGGCAAGGATCCGGGGCATGTGCCGACCACGGCCCAGTGTGACGAGTGTCATCTCTCGACAAGCAACTGGCTGAATGTGCGCTTCACCCACGGCAATGTGGCGGGTACCTGTTCAACCTGTCATAACGGGGTCACCGCCACCGGCAAACATGCCGGCCATATCCAGACCTCAGGCCAGTGTGATACCTGCCATATCTCGACAACCGACTGGACCAACGTCGATTTCAACCACGGCAGCATCATTACCGGTTGTTCCAGCTGTCACAATGGCTCCCTGGCAACCGGCAAGCCCGCTAACCATATTCCGACCACACAGGAGTGTAATATCTGTCATAACTCAACCAACAACTGGTTGAATGTGACCTTCAGTCACACCAATGTGGCGGGTACCTGTTCGAACTGTCATAACGGCACATTTGCAACGGGCAAGTCGGCCAACCATCTGCCCACCAATGCTCAATGTGATGATTGTCATACCTCTACCAGTAACTGGCTCAGTGTGACCTTTGATCACAGTGGTGTAACCGGCAGTTGTAACAGCTGTCACAATGGAACAATTGCAACTGGCACTCCTCAAGGGCACTTTGTAACTACCCAGCAGTGTGATGTCTGCCATACCACCAATGGCTGGCTGCCGGTGCTGAATTACCGTCACACATCAGGCAACTATCCGGGTGATCACCGGGTCGGTCTGACCTGTCTTGATTGTCATACCACCAACAGTGAATCTGTTCCATGGCCGTTCCCGACCTATGCTCGAACCTGTGCGGGATGTCATGCGAATGATTACGAAAGTGGTGAAGATGACCATAACGGGCTTAGCGCGGACCGCAATTGCGGAAGTAGCGGCTGTCACAGTGTAAGCTCCCGAGAATGGTAACCAGGCTACCGAATAATCTCCTAGAATTAGGAGATTATTCGGAGCGTTTCAGTGCCTTTGTTCATTATTGTCATGAGCTGATGGGTTGGAGATACTCTCCATCGGGCAACAGTTAATCGTAGAAAGTTTTTTGAATTAATCAGGTAAACAAGCGTGCAGCTCAAATTTGAATCGAGGCTCCATTTCTGGCTGTTGCCACTGCTGTTGTTGTTATTCACGACACAGTCACAGGCGGCATCCAGGATTCTCGATCGTATCGAAATCGGTTCCGAAGAGGGGGCTAACGTCATTGCCGTGCACTTCAATGTGCCGGTCCGCTATGTGTCTCACCTGATCAATGAGTCTAACACTGAACTGGGCGTGCAGGTCAGGGTAGGGCAGACCACGGATACCGATCTGGGGGCTGCAACCGAGCAGGATCAGGATGGCGAGCTCGATCAGGAGGATCAGCTGACCTGGAGTCCGTCTGCGGCGGTGCCACTGGATAAGGTGGTTTTTCAGGGCAGTCGACTGGGTACTTCCACCCTCTTGGTCTCTTTTGCTGCACCGGTCGGGGATGTGAAAATCCGTCAGGGCAGGGACTTCTATGTGATGGAGTTTATTCTCCCGCAACAGGTCCGACGCAGCTCCGGCTTCGGTCAGGCCAGATTGAAGACGCTGCAGACCGAAGTGCCTGAGATGAAGGCGCCACTGAGTGTCAAGTCACTGCCCCTGGTGATCTATGTACTGAATCTCGGAGTGCAGTCAGAACCGGTCGATTATGAGGAGATGCCACCAGTACCGATTGGCGAAAACCAACTGCTCTACAGCACCAAGGGTGAGATCGAAGGTAATCCGATCTACCGTTTGCGACTCGGTTTCTTTCGTACCAAACAGGATGCCAAACGGCAGCTGGAAGCGGTAAGAAGTTTCTATCCGGATGCCTGGATCGACACGGCGGATATTGTTGAGCGTCGCCAGGCCTTTTTTGAAAGGGGGCTGGAGCCGGGGCTGGACGGTCAGTACATGGAGGAGCCTGAGCTGGCCAATGTGGATCCCCGTATCACCAAGATGATGGACATGATCCGGCGCACCATCACCGCCGGTGACTATGCCAAGGCGGTGCGCTTGTTGGAAGCCCTGCTGGAAGAGCCCGACAACATCTACACCCAGGAGGCTCTGGAGCTGCTGGGTCTGTCACGTGAACGTAATGGACAGATTGCCCATGCGAAAGGGGAGTATCGACTCTATCTGGAAAAATACCCCGAAGGTGAGGATGCCGAGCGTGTAATGCAACGTTTGTTGGGACTCGAGACAGCACCTCAACGACCCAAAGAGACCTTACGCAAAAGGCCAAAACCGGGTGAGCCTGGCAGTGAAGAGGATGAGGAGAGGGCGATCTGGGATGTCTACGGCAGTTTCTCCCAGAACTACCGCCGGGATAAGATCGACAGTCCCTTTGTCGAGGACGAAGACAGTATCTCCCGCTCGGAGATCGAGAGTTTTGTCGATTTCAATGCCCGTCGTCGCAGTGAGGACTACGACATGCGCATGAAAGTCACCGGCAGCTATATCTACGATCTGCTGGATGATGGGGAGAATGATACCACCCTGAGTGATGCCTATATCGATGTGGAACACCTGGACAGTCGAACCAGCGCCAAGTTTGGCCGTCAAAGGCTCCGTTCAAGCGGTATTCTGAATCGCTTTGACGGCTTGGTGCTCGGCTATGAGCTGACACCGGATATCAATATCAGAGCCTCAGCGGGTCTGCCGGTGGAGCGTTCCAGAGACACCTTTCTGCATGATCACAAACAGTTTGCCGGGATCAGCGGTGATTTCTCCAGCATCTTTGAAAACTGGGATGCGAGCCTGTTCTTTGTCGAGCAACGGGTGGATGGTCTGGTCGATCGCAGGGCAGTGGGTGGCGAGGTCCGCTATTATGATCCGCAAAAGTCCCTGTTCAGTCTGGTCGATTACGATATCTTCCACAAAGAGCTGGGCATTTTCATGCTGCAGACCAACTTGCGCCTGGAGAGCAAAACCAGTCTCTATCTCAATCTGGATTACCGCACCAGCCCAATCCTGATGACCTCGAATGCCTTGAGTGGACAGTCCGACCCGGACAGCTTCCTGCCCATCGAATCGATTGAGGAGCTGCAGGATTTCTACAGTGATGACGAGATCTACGATCTCGCCCTGGACCGTACCGCCAAATCCTCCAGTATCTCGTTGGGTGTCACCCATCCATTTTCGGACACTCTGCAGTTGAGTGGCGACTTCACCGCCAGTAGAACCGGGGAGACACCAGCCTCAGGTGGCGTGCTGGCCACGGAAGCTACCGATACGGAATTCTTCTACTCCTTTCAGGTGATCAAAAACGATCTGTTGAAACAGGGGGATATCGGGGTCTTTACCCTCAGGTATTCCGATTCGGATACCTCGGACACCTACCGGGTTGGTGCCAGCAGTCGTTATCCAATCACCAACACCTGGCGAGTCAATCCGCGCCTGGATTTCTCCTATCGGGAAAACAAAGAGAATGACGGTACCCGCTTTACGGTCAGTCCGTTCCTGCGCATGGATTATCGCCTGCGCAAAGACTTCACCTTCGAACTGGAGGGGGGAGTGAACTGGTTTGAAGAGGATGACGGTACCGAGGTGACCAACTTCACCGATTTCTTCTTCTACGCAGGCTATCGATGGGATTTTTAACTTCACCGGCCGTAACGACTGTTTTTTTAAACCGATTTTTTTAGTTACCTGGCCAAAAAGCCATCACAAGCGGTTATAATCCCCTCTTTTCCAGACCCTAGGGCCTGTTAACACTAATCCAATACGCCCTGTTGTGCCTGAAAAAGCGCCAATCAAGGCGCGAGGAGTGTAGTTTGGTTATTCCAAATAAGCGACGAGCAACGCGGAGTGGCGCTTTTTCAGGCGCAACCCCTCATATTGATATCAAAGAGTGGGCTGGGCCTGTTTTTGCGCCCAGCGGCGTTATCATTCGCTCATGTAGAATGACTACACGACGCTCATTCTGCCTTGCTGGGCACAAAAACAGACCCAGCAGGGCGTATTGGATTCGTGTTAACAGGCCCTAGGATTCCGGATTGTATCAACTACTCGTTATTGCCAGCGGTGGTGCCGCCGGAGCTCTGTTCCGCTTCTGGGTATCCAGTGGCGTGTATGGGGTTTTGGGGCGGGGATTTCCCTATGGCACCCTGGTGGTCAATGTTCTGGGCTCCCTGGTGATGGGATTCCTCTATGTGCTGTTTATTGAACGCATGGCGGTCTCGGCTGAATTGCGGGCCGGACTGTTGGTCGGCTTTCTGGGGGCTTTTACCACCTTCTCCACATTCTCTATGGAGACTTTGAACCTGCTGGAGCAGGCCGAGGTCCTCAAAGCGGGCTTGAATGTTCTGCTCAGTGTGGTTGCCTGCTTATTGGCCTGCTGGTTTGGCCTGGTACTCGGGAGACAACTATGAAACAGGCCGAAGTTATCATGGTACGGGTCTATATCACCGAGGGTGATCATCAGCTGAGAAAGCTGCTCGACTTTCTGCACAATGAAGAGCAGGTGAGGGGAGTCACTGCGTTTCGCGGCATTGCAGGCTTTGGCCGTTCAGGCAGAGCTCATGAGGCGTCCTTGTTGGACATCTCCATGGACCTGCCACTGGTAATCGAGTTCTTTGATGCCCCTGATCGGGTGGAAAAGGTTTTACAAGATTTGAATCAATGGGTTGAGCCGGGCTACGTGGTGAGCTGGCCGGCCCAGGTTAATATGGGTGAATAATCGATGTTGGATCCACGACTGATAAGAAACAATCTGGAAGAGGTGGCTGCACAGCTGCGTCGCCGCGGTTATGAGTTGGATACTCAGCTCATTGCTCAGCTGGAGGAGCGGCGCAAGGGGTTGCAGGTTGAGTCCCAGGAGTTACAGAACGAACGTAACAGTCGATCAAAATCGATTGGTAAGGCGAAAGCGGCCGGAGAGGATATTCAACCCTTGCTGGCAGAGGTTGCCGAACTGGGAGACCGGCTGAAAGTTCTGCAGGAGGATCTGAACAGTGTGCAGGCCGAACTCTCCGAGATCACCCTGGGGATTCCCAATATTCCCCATGAATCGGTACCTGATGGTCGGGATGAAGCGGACAATCGTGAAGAACGTCGCTGGGGCGAACCCCGTGAGTTCGATTTCGAGCCCAAGGATCATGTGGATCTGGGTGATGCCAGCGGGCTGCTCGATTTCGAGGCAGCGGCACGCATCACCGGTTCCCGCTTTGCGGTAATGGCCGGCCCCCTGGCCCGACTGCATCGTGCCCTGATTCAGTTCATGCTCGATACCCACACCACCGAGCATGGCTACACCGAGGCCTATGTTCCCTACATGGTCAACAGCGACAGTCTGCGGGGTACCGGTCAGCTACCGAAATTCGAAGAAGATCTGTTCAAACTCTGTGGTGAGTCCGAGTACTACCTGATTCCAACCGCAGAGGTACCGGTTACCAACCTGGTCCGGGATCAGATTATCGATGCAGACTATATGCCGAGAAAATGGGTTGCTCACACACCCTGTTTTCGCTCCGAGGCGGGTTCCTATGGCAAAGACACGCGGGGCATGATTCGCCAACATCAGTTCGAAAAGGTCGAGCTGGTGCAGGCGGTAAGGGCAAGTGAATCCTTTCAGGCACTGGAGGAGCTGACCGGGCACGCCGAGACGATTCTGCAGAAACTGGAACTGCCTTACCGGGTCGTCACCCTGTGCACGGGAGATATCGGATTCTCATCCACCAAGACCTATGACCTGGAGGTCTGGCTTCCGGGTCAGAGTCAATACCGGGAGATCTCATCCTGCTCCAACTTTGTCGATTTTCAGGCAAGAAGACTGCAGGCGCGCTGGCGAAATCCTGAGACAGGAAAACCGGAGCTGGTCCACACCCTGAACGGATCGGGACTGGCGGTTGGCCGTACCCTGGTTGCGGTAATGGAGAACTACCAGCAGGCTGACGGATCGATCGAGATCCCGCAAGCCCTGAAACCTTACATGGGTGGAATTGAGAAGATCTAAAGAATGGCTGGCTAGACCATCATGATGAGTAGGGCCACGAAGCCCACAACAGCGGCCAGCGGCAGAATGACAGCCATCCAATCTCCCTCTTTCGCCTTGGGGCTGTTTTTCATCCAGTGTTTGGCCCGGGGCCAGAGGAAGATGATCCATCCTACGATGAGGATGGCAGAGAATATTTTCACCCAATCCATCGTTTTTCCTGCCCTATAAAAAACCCCGGCATAGCCGGGGTTCTCTGATCACATCAAATGTGTTGATTAATCGTCCCCGCCCAGTGCGCCAAGCAGATGCAGCAGACTGGTGAAGATGTTGAGAATGGCCAGATAGAGACTGATCGTAGCCATGATGTAGTTGGTCTGAGCGCCATTCACCATCTGACTGGTCTCAAACAGGATATATCCAGACATCAGCAGGATCACGGCCGCAGAGATGGCCAGATGCAGGCCGGGCATGTCCAGGAACAGACCGGCGAGCGAAGCGAGCATCACGACGATCATGCCGGCAAAGATAAAGCCGCCCATGAAGCTGAAATCCCGCTTGGTGGAGAGAGCATATCCAGACAGAGCAAGGAATATGATGCCGGTACCGCCAAACGCAGTTGCTACGATCTGACCGCCATTAGCGAGGGCGATGTAGTAGTTCAGTGTGGGGCCGAGGCCAAAACCCAACAGGCCGGTGACGCCGAACACAACCCAAAGCCCTGCTGCAGAGTTAGCATAGCGGGGCAGTACAAACCAGAGCACCACCAGGGCTCCGAGGGAGGTTCCCAGGGAGATCATTGGTGGAGGCGCTATGGCCATGGAAACGATAGCCATCAACGCACTCCAGATAAGAGTAGCGGATAGCAACATATAAGTATTTTTTATTAGCTTATTAGTCGAAAGAGTGGACTCAATCGATTGTGTTGCGGTGAAATCTAGACGATTCATTTTGGTGTAATCTCCTGATTTATTCCCAAAAATCAAACTCTTTGTTTCAGACACTGGTTGCCATGAAATGTTCAGCACAGCATACCGTGCCGGCATAAAAGGTCAATACATATATAGGTGGGGATAACACTAGCAATTTCAAGGATGGTTCTGTATCCTAGCGCCCCTTCAGGAGAGGTGGCAGAGCGGTTGAATGCGGCGGTCTTGAAAACCGTTGAGGGTTAGTAGCCCTCCCAGGGTTCGAATCCCTGCCTCTCCGCCA
>JAEPDS010000087.1 GCA_016842065.1 Candidatus Thiodiazotropha sp. 'RUGA' | reverse complement strand
TTATCTGGGTGGCGATATTCCAAACCTTTTCATCCGCCGATAGAGTGTATTCCGACTCAAATCAAGCTTCTTGGCAACCCGGCTGATATTCCAGTGCATCTCTTCCAGTTCAACCAACAGGGCATCCCGTTCTGCTATTGCCAGTGCATTGAGGGGGGCCTCAGAGTTCTCTGATAGCTCATCGTAGAACGTGGTTTCCCGCACTTCATCCGGCAAGTCTTCAGGTGTTACCCGATTCTCTTCACATAATGCGGTAACCGTGCGCATCACGTTGCGAAGTTGTCTGATATTGCCTGGCCAACGGAAGTTTTCGAGTATTTTCAAAGCTTCCGGTTCCCATTCCAAGGCTTCGTTTGTACCGGCTTCCAGCTGTCCGAGATGTTTGATCAGATCAACCTTGTCGGTGCGGTCTCTCAAAGCAGGCATGGTCAGTGAAAGGCCATGCAGTCGGTAATAGAGATCTTCACGAAAGGTTCCCTCTTCGACCATGCTTTGTATGTCATGGTGGGTGGCGCTGATCAGCTTGATGGAAACTCTGACCGGTTTCTCACCTCCGAGAGGTGTCACCTCTCGCTCTTCAAGCACTCTCAATAAGCGGGCTTGCAGGTGCAAGGGCATATCACCAATTTCATCCAGGAACAGAGTGCCACCATCTGCCTGAAGAATCTTACCTCGGCTGCCTTCACGGTTTGCACCGGTAAAGGCACCCGGTCGATAGCCAAACAACTCACTCTCAATCAGGCTTTCAGGCAAAGAGGCACAGTTCACAGCAACAAAGGCATTGTTGTAACGGGAACTGGCATTGTGAAGGGCTCGTGCAAACATCTCTTTACCGGTACCCGTTTCACCAAACAGCATGCAGGGAATATCCCGCTCTATCAGTTTCATCGCAGTTTTTACATTGCGGGTCATACGCGGCTCATTGAAATGCAGCGCATTCAAGGCATCAGGTGCAGGACTGGAGGTGGGTTTGAGTTGAGAACCCTTTGCTTCCCAGGGTGCGGAGCGTCGTTGATTGCGACAGGTCTTCTCAGGTAGCTGGAGGGTGGCGAAAAACCGCTTTCCATGCTGTGTCTCCCGAACAGGGAAGGCGTGGGAGTTTGCCTGTTTCAGTAAAGAGGTAAGAGAGGTCGTAAAATGTTGTTGGATATGGTGGCCGACAATCTCATGCGGTGATTCCAGATTGAGCTGAAACATAGCGCTTCTGTTGATCGCTTGTATTTCACCTTCAGAGTTGAATGCAATGGCCCCTTCACCGAGCGTGCTGATAAATTCAGAACGGGAGTGAAAACGCAGTACAAAGGCTTCTCTCATGGCACAGAAGAAGACCCGGTTTTCGATTACCTGGGCGGACATGTTCAACAACACCATAGTATGTTGTTGGGCCATCTTGGATTCACTGGAAGCATCAAGTACCGCAAGAATCTCACCATGTGGATCGAATATCGGTGCGGCAGAGCAGGTTAGACTGGCATTGCGTGCAAAGAAATGGGATTGCTTATGAATAACCAGAGGTTTCTGTTCAATCAGACAGGTACCCATGCCATTGGTACCCTGTACCGTTTCGCTCCAGACAGCACCCAGTTGCATACCGGCATGGGCGGCGGCATCGGTAAACTGCGGGTCGCCAATGAAGTTCAGCAGGATGCCATCCTTGTCAGTCAGCATGATTGCATGACCGGAGCCCGCCAGCTGCTGATACAGATCGGTCATCTCAATGCGGGCGATATCCAACAGTCGCTCATACTTTTGAAGTCGTTCGCGCAGGTCTTGACGATTGATGATAACAGGATCGGGTGAAGTGCCCGGATCAAGCCCATATTCGTCTGTACAACGACGCCATGAACGGAGAGTGATGTCATCAATCTCAGCAGACTGAACTATGTGATTTCCACTTAATGCAGCACGTACGAGATCTTCGTGACTACTGATATCCTGAGAAAGGACGGAACTTTCCACAGTCTTCTCCTAATAGGCCGGTATAAAGTAAAAAATCATCCATCCGTAGTTATGAATTTGTTGTTCCATTAATATAAAGAATGTATATCTTCAGTTGAGTATCAAGTGTAAGACAAGATCACCGAATTGACAAATAAAGATTGGTTCTGATTTAGGGTTAACCCTATGTTCATTAAAGAATTTTTACGCCCACAAATTATGGGGATTCTGAATCTCACCCCAGACAGTTTTTCTGATGGCGGCTGGTATGACACAGGCAGGGCGATTGAGCGTGGTTTGGAGATGGTTGCCGAGGGTGCGGACGTCATTGATATTGGTGGGGAATCCACCAGGCCAGGGGCCAGAAAAGTCACTGCAACGGAACAGATCGAGCGTGTTCTCGACACCATAACCGGGTTGGCAGAGCGTCTTCCTGGAGATATCCCAATCAGTATCGATACCACAAAGAGTGAAGTTGCAGCCAGAGCAATCGAGCAAGGCGCCGGTGTGATCAACGATGTGTCAGCAGGAAGAGATGATCCGGCGATGTTCGAGCTTGCGGCATCCACCGGTGTACCTATTGTGTTGATGCACATGCAAGGCAATCCGCAGACAATGCAGAAGGATCCTGTTTACAAGGATGTGATATCCGAGGTGATGGGATTTCTTGAAAACAGAATTGAGGCGGCACTTAAGGCAGGCGTATCAAGTAAATCAATTGTGATTGATCCTGGGATAGGTTTTGGTAAAGGCAGGAGACACAATCTACAACTTCTCGCCCATCTCAAGCAGATCAAGACATTAGGTTATCCAACCATGCTGGGAGCCAGTCGCAAGGGTTTTATGGGATCTCTCTGTGAAGCTGAAAATCCGCGACAATTGATTCCGGCAACCTGTACCACAACCGCACTGGGTGTGATCGCCGGAGTGGAACTGTTTCGCGTGCACGATGTTTGGCAGAACCGTCAGGCTGCGGATGTTGCCTGGGCAATCCAGCAGGCAAAGGCTGATATCACA
This sequence comes from Candidatus Thiodiazotropha sp. 'RUGA', assembly GCA_016842065.1. Classification (GTDB taxonomy): domain Bacteria; phylum Pseudomonadota; class Gammaproteobacteria; order Chromatiales; family Chromatiaceae; genus Thiodiazotropha. The sequence goes on along the minus strand of JAEPDS010000087.1, from coordinate 4,810 downwards.
GAGCCTCCAGTGAAAGCAGAATAGCGGCATATATTTTCAATTGGCAGCGATGATTGGAGGCTTGATTGTGGGTAAGTTTATTAACTTTCAATTGATTTTTTGTAAACAAAAAAAATGCCCTTCATGACTTGGGGAAAGTCATGAGGTGGGCATTAAGGGTGGAGGAACTGAATGTTTACGATTTAATCGATAGGCTCAATCTGTTTGGTTACTTAGAATGACATGAAAGCGCCGACATTGAAGCTGCTCGATTCATCCGAACCGCCGGAGAGCTCACTCTCCAGTGAGGAGAATTCAGCAAGGAGCGTCAGATTGGCTGTTAAGCTATGGTATGCGCCGACAGTGATGCGGGTATTTTCGACTTCAACCAGTTCATCACTTTCGCTGAAAGAGTAGTTCAGGCCCAGTTTGGTTTTATTCAGTTTGTAGGTGCCCTGCAACATATAGCCCTGCGACTCTTCCGGTGTACCGTCTGTTGCATCGAAACCTGGCAGAACCAAACCACCGAGTGCAAGGGTACTCATGCCTTCGCCGCTGAAGAAGGATGCCGCCACACCGATGTCACCGACATCGACTTTACCGAATACATCGAAACCGGTAATCGACTCGGATGTGCCGGCATCGGTGATGATATCCTGGGTAAGAAAGGTTGCTGAGACATTACCTGGAACCGATCCTTTCCAGCCATAAGCCACTTTACCGTGAATGCCTGGGTTGCTGCCGCTGTTGCCTCCATTGGCGTCCATCGGCTGAAAGATACCAATGGTACCGGTCAGGCCATTCATTGATGGGGTTGTGTAGTTGATCTGAGTGAGGCGGTCGACATACACATATCCGTAACCTAAGCCACCCAAGGTGGTATGTCCCGGCTCAGCTGGAGTGAAGCCGGCACCGATACCGATCAGAGACATGTCTGCGATGATGGCATCGAACCCATAGAGTCCAAAATCACGACCAAATTTAAAACTTCCCATACCCTCATTACCGAAGGTCAGAAATATCTGACGGGCATCAACAGTAGAGAACCCCAGGGCTTCATTACTGTTGGTACCGTAATAGACACCAATGGTTGCATTCAGGTCGTATCCATCCTGGTTTGTACCAGCACTGAATACCAAAGCGGCGGGTAAAAGACCATTCTGTACAGAAGAAACGTCATCTGGATTTCCGTCTTCATCCACGGCCCCTGCGCACTGAAGACTTGTTAAAGTAGTGCCACCACTCTGAAGATCGCCGGCATCACACGTGGTATACACATAATGTGCATTTACATTGCCCGCTAGACTCAGTTTCCAATCTCCTGAATCCCATGAAACTGCCTGGGCAGAAACTGAAAAGGCTGTTAGCGCTGTACTGCTCAATATGAGTGAAATTTTCTTGATGGTCACGTTCTCTTCTCCGGAAATGTTGGTGATTTACAACGCCATAAGCAGCTACTTTTTTTGGCGTATTTCATTCCGAAGGCAGATTATGGGCCAACATGGGATAAAGTCTCATAACTTATTGTTTATACGGATATTAAGTTTCTTCGTGAATTGATGAAAGTGAGCTTTGGCAGGATGTGTTGTATCTAAGCTGAAAAACTGTAACAGAAATGCCACAACTGTATTTTTTTGTCTCATGTTTGTGATTTCCGCTGTTTCGTTCAACCTGCTGCAACCTGTATCGCGCAAAATTTGAACTCAGGAATTTTTGCTGATGGATCGAGTGCTTCATTGGTCAGCAGATTGGCAGCCGCCTCGTGGTAACAGAAGGGTAAAAACACCTGTCCCTTTGACATGCCGTGGTCTGCGCGGGCGTAGGCGGTGACAACACCACGTCGCGACTGAAGTTTTATCGGACTGCCTGGTGATATGGCCAACCTGGTAAGTTCTTCAGGGTGCATACTGGCTACTGGCACAGGTTCTATCTTGTCCAACATCTCGGCTCGACGGGTCATCGCCCCGGTATGCCAATGTTCCAACTGCCGGCCGGTGATGAGTATCCACGGGTACTCCTGGTCCGGTAACTCATCGGCATTGGTAAATGGTGCGGGTGTAAAAGATGCCTTACCGGATGGGGTGGGAAATGCCTCGGTAAAGATCACAGCCTGACCTGGATCATTCTCGTCTTTACAGGGATAGGTGACAGAGCCACTCTGTTGCAAGCGTTGCCAACTGATTCCGGCAATACTCGGCATTGCCTGACGCATCTCTTCAAATACCTGTCTGGGGTGGTCATAGTGCCAGTCGAGCCCCAATCGGTTGGCCATCTCCTGAATGATTTCCAGATCCTGTCGAGCTTCTCCTGGTGGCTTAAGTGCCTGTTGACCGAGCTGAACCCGTCGGTCTGTATTGGTAAAACTGCCGCTCTTCTCTGCAAAGGCGGAGGCGGGGAAAATGACATCCGCATACCAGGCCGTCTCAGTCATGAAGATGTCCTGAACCACCAGATGCTGGAGGCTTGCCAGTGCTTTACGGGCGTGATTCAGATTGGGATCCGACATGGCAGGGTTTTCGCCCATGATGTACATGCCCCGGATGGTTCGATCAGTAATTGCGTGCATGATCTCAACCACCGTCAAGCCAGGATTAGGATCGAGGGTTTTCTGCCAGAGATTTTCGAATTTTTCACGCACCTCAGGATTGTCGACCCGTTGGTAGTCGGGAAATACCATTGGGATCAAACCGACATCAGATGCACCCTGTACGTTGTTCTGACCACGAAGTGGATGGAGTCCGGTACCGGGTCTACCAATCTGGCCGGTCATCAGTGCCAAAGAGATCAGGGCGCGTGCGTTATCGGTTCCATGTACATGCTGCGATACACCCATTCCCCATAAGATGATCGAGGCTTTGGAGGATGCATAGATTTTTGCCACCTGACGAATGGTGTCGGCATCGATACCGCAAATAGGTGCCATGGCTTCCGGAGTGAAGTCACGAAGATGGGTTTCCAGCGCCTGGTAACCTGTGGTCCGTTGCTCGACAAAGGTGTGATCCACCAGATCCTGATCAATGACTGCATGCATGATGGCATTCAGCAGTGCCACATCGGTATCCGGTTTGAACTGCAGAAAATGGCTGGCATGGTTGGCGATGGTGGTACGCCGGGGATCCATCACAATCAGTGTCTTACCTGAATTAACCTGGTTTTTTATGAAAGTGGCGGCGACCGGATGATTCTCCGTGGTATTGGAACCAATGATCAGAATCACCTGTGCATCCTCCACATCCGCGACTGGATTTGATACCGCTCCAGAGCCGATCATCTCGAGCAGTGCAACCACGGATGAGGCATGGCAGAGACGGGTGCAGTGATCAACATTATTATTGCCAAAACCGATACGAACCAGCTTCTGAAACAGATAGGCCTCTTCATTTGAACCTTTTGCGGAGCCGAATCCAGCCAATCCGGAAGGGCCCTGATTGTCCCTTATTTCGAGTAGACCTTTTGCCGCATATGAGAGGGCCTCTTCCCAGCTGGCCTCGCGAAATTCAGCAAAAGGATTCTCATGATCGAGTGCCAACGTGGCTTGCTTAGGCGCATCATCCCGTCGGATCAGTGGAACCGTCAGGCGATGTTTGTGATGAACGTAATCAAAACCATAACGCCCTTTGACGCAGAGCCGGCCTTTATTGGCAGGACCATCACGTCCGGTGACATAACGGATACGATTGTCGTCTACATGGTAGGTGAGTTGACAGCCAACACCACAATAGGGGCAGATGGAATCAATCTGCTTTTCAGTCTCCCCCCGTGCTGCTTCTTTCGCCGGCATCAATGCTCCGGTTGGACAGGCCTGAACACATTCACCGCAGGCAACGCAACTACTATTGGCCAACGCTTCTTCACTATCGAAGACAATCGTTGAAGCGGATCCACGTCGGGCATATCCGATGACATTGTTGACCTGAATCTCGCGACAGGCGCGTAAGCATCTGGTGCACTGGATGCAGGCATCAAGATTTACCGCAATGGCCGGATGGGAGTGATCTGCGGCAGGTTGTTGTCGTGTGGGGAATCGTGGCTTGCCAACTTCCAGGCTTTGCAACCAATGGTCGAGCTCACTGTCATGGGTATAGGCTGTTTCCCCGACATCCGATTTCAACAGTTCCAGTACAAGCTTTTGGGCATTACGCGGCCGTTTGGTTTGACTATTGACCACCATCCCATCGGTAGGTGCCCTGCAACATGAGGCAGCCAGGGTTCGCTCGCCTTCGATCTCGACCACACAGACACGGCAGTTACCATCGGCTCTTAATCCATCCTTGTAGCAGAGATGAGGTATCTCGATACCTGCCCGTTTCGCCGCATTCAGTAGCGTTTCACCCGGCATGGCATCGATGCTATTACCATCCAGAGTAAAGTTTACTGAGGTTATTGCCGACTTCGGGTCACTCGCCATGTTGCAGCTCCTGGGGGAAATATTTCAATACACTCAACATGGGGTTGGGTGCGGCCTGACCAAGACCGCAAATTGAAGCATCGATCATTACCGTTGAGAGCTCTTCCAGTAACCCGCGATTCCAGATTGGTTTCTCCATCAACTGAACCGCTTTCTCCGTACCGACCCGACAGGGTGTGCATTGGCCACAGGATTCGTGAGCGAAAAAACGCATCGCATTCAACGCCGCATCCCGTACGCTGTCTTGTTGTGAAAGGACGATGATAGCGGCTGAACCGATAAAACAGCCGTGGGGCTGCAGTGTATCGAAATCGAGTGGAATGTCGGCCAGAGATGCGGGCAGAATTCCACCGGAAGCGCCGCCGGGGAAATAGGCATACAGCTGATGTCCATCGAGCATCCCGCCACAATATTCATCGATCA
>JAEPDS010000086.1 GCA_016842065.1 Candidatus Thiodiazotropha sp. 'RUGA' | reverse complement strand
CCCAGCTTGGTATAGAGCTGCCAGAGGGTTTCCGGCGGCATCGACAGGGCGATCTTACTGGCGCCCACGTTGCTTGATTTACGCAGCACCGTGGCCACATCGATCATGCCGTAGTTACGATGATCCCGCACCAGATAGCGTCCCACTTTCATATAACCGGGCGAGACATCGATCGGCGTGGTCGGCCTGAACTTGCCCTGTTCCATCGCCGCCGCCACCGCAAAAGGCTTAATGGTGGAACCCGGCTCGAAGACATCGGTCACCGAGCGATTGCGCAGCTTGCTTGAGCGGCGATCCTGCAGGTCGTTGGGGTTGTAGGCCGGACTGTTGACCATTGCCAGAATCTCACCGTTCTGTGCATCGAGTATCACCACAGAACCGGATCGGGCGCGATGTTTGGCAACCGCCGCCTTGAGTTCCCGGTAGGCGAGGAACTGCAGTCTGCGGTCGATGCTCAGGCTCAAATCCTTGCCTGGCGCGGGACTCTGGATATTCTCCACCTGATTGACCACCCGGCCACTGCCATCCTTGATCACCCGTTTGGCACCTGGGGTACCGCTCAGCCACGGGTCATAGGCCAGCTCCATTCCCTCCTGGCCCTGGTCATCGATGTTGGTGAAACCGACGATATGCGACATCACTTCGGCACTGGGATAGAAGCGACGATACTCCGACAGCAGATCCAGACCCTTGATCTCCAAGGCCGCGACCTTTTCAGCCTGATCCGGATTGATGCGGCGTTTCAGATAGACGAAGCTGCGATCACTGGAGAGCTGACGGCGCAGACGATCCGGATTCAGATCGAGAATCGAAGCCAGCGCACCGATGGTCTGGTTGTCGCTCTTCACCACCCGTGGATTGGCCACCACACTCTTCACCGGCGTACTGATCGACAGGGGCTCACCGTTGCGGTCGGTAATCATGCCGCGACTGGCGCTGACCTTCATGGTACGCAGATAACGGCGCTCTCCCTGCTCCTGCAGGAAAGCGGTCTCGAACACCTGCCGATCCACCGACTGCCAGATCAGCGAGACATAGGCCAGAGCCAACACAGCGAGCACAGTATAGCGCCGGGCCCGATAGCTCGGTTGCCGGAGAATCTCCGCCTGCTGTGCCTTTTTCTTCTTACGGTTGGCCATATTCAATGTTTGATGACGACGATTTCAGTAAAGTCGGGCAGATGCATCTTCAATCCGTCCCGTGCTTTGCGTTCAACCACCGAATGGGTTGCCAGGGTGCTCTCCTCAAGCTGCAACCTGCCCCACTCAACGCCTATTCGCTCCTGTTCCGCCTGCAGCTCCTGCAAGGCGACAAAATGTTTTCTGCTGAGATACTTGCTATAGACAACCCCGATTGCCGAACTCAGCACTGCCAGCACCAGCAGTGAAAAGAGCACTTTTCCACTGACGCTCACAGACACCTCTCCGCAACGCGCAAAACAGCACTGCGCGCCCTTGGATTGGCGCTGATTTCAGCTTCATCAGGAGTGATCGCCTTACCCACCAGACGCAATCTGGGCTGCCGCTGATCGTCTGTCACCGGCACGCCCGGAGGAAACGGGTCGCCTTTGGCCTGATCTCTCATGAACCGCTTGACGATGCGGTCTTCCAAAGAGTGAAAACTGATCACTGCCAACCTGCCCCCCGGGGCCAATACATCAATGACGCCATCGAGGGTCTGCCTCAATGCGTCGAGTTCACCATTAATAAATATACGGATCGCCTGAAAACTCCGGGTTGCCGGATGCTTGCCCTTCTCCCAAGAGGGATTGGCCTGGCTCACCAACTCCGCCAAACGACCTGTGGTCTCGATCGGCTGCGCCACCCTCGCCTCGACAATGGCGCGGGCAATGCGCTTGGCATGGCGCTCCTCACCATAGGTCTTCAGCACCTGAGCAATCTCCCGGCTCTCGGCTTTCGCCAGCCACTCAGCCGCCGACACCCCTCGACTTGGATCCATGCGCATATCCAAAGGCCCGTCCTGGGTAAAACTGAAGCCACGCTGCGCCTGATCCAACTGGGGTGAGGAGACCCCGAGATCGAGTAAGATCCCATTCACCTGTCCCGCGACACCCTGTTGTTCAGCGACCTCCGCAAGCATGGCAAAGTTCTCCTGTACCATTCGAAAGCGGTTATCTTGTGCAAACAATTGCTCAGCATGAGCCACTGCCTGAGGATCCCTGTCGATCCCGATCAATCGCCCATCTTTACCCAATTCCTCGAGGATCAGCCGGCTATGGCCGCCCCGCCCGAATGTGGCATCGATATAGATGCCCATCGGCTCAACCTTCAGCGCCTCAACAGAGGCCTGCAACAGTACCGAAAGATGCTCCTGCGCCATCAGATTGAAAGGGACTTGAACTCTGGCGGCAGATTGAGATCCGTCAGATCCACGCTCTTCAGCCAGTCCTCCTGTTTGGACTTCCAGGTCTCCTCATCCCATAACTCAAATTTATTCATCTGACCGACCAGGGCGACCTTCTTGTCGAGCGCGGCAAACTTTCGCAATGCCGGGGGCAGCAGAATCCGGCCCTGACCATCCATGTCCAATTCGGCGGCACTACCGATGTAGAGACGCTGCATATTTCGCGCAGCCGCATCGAAGGTCGGCATGGCCACCAGTTTCTTTTCGATTTCAAGCCATGTGGGTTTGGGATAGATCAGCAGACAGTGATCCATATCGGCGGTAATCACTAATTCGGAGGCGCACACGTCCACGAGCTGCTCCCGATACCGGGTTGGTATCGCAAGCCGCCCTTTCGTATCCAAATTGAGCGATGAAATCCCTCGAAACAAATCGTTGCCCCTCTGCCGGCGTTATTTTCCCTTTTTCCCCACATTAATCCACCTTTCTCCATATTAGGACTCACTCTGACCTTCTGTCAAGGTAAATAGTGTAAAAATTCGTTTAGGGTCAGTGGTTTACACGCGCCAAGCAAAGCGGTTTGAAAGCAAAAATTATCCGCTGGAAATACAGAAGCCTGCCCAGCAAACCTAAAGTAAAATATTAAGAAATATCGCCCCGGAAGCGGGGTCTGTGGTGTAAAGTGGAGGGAGTCGGCCGATAAGCCGGGTTCTGTCAAGGACAGCCATTCATCTGGGATGTGCGTCACCGCACACCTCATGCAACCTACCCAGGAACAGTGGGGGCGCACTTGGCACGGTCAGAGACCGGCCTGTTCCTCTATTTGGTCTTGCTCCGGGTGGGGTTTACCCTGCCACCCCTGTTGCCAGGGATGCGGTGCGCTCTTACCGCACCATTTCACCCTTACCGGCGGCAGAGCCGCTGGCGGTATATTTTCTGTGGCACTTTCCGTAGGCTTTCGCCTCCCAGGTGTTACCTGGCACCCTGCCCGCCGGAGCCCGGACTTTCCTCTGTCTACCGCAAATGGTAGCCAGCGACTGTCTGGCCAACTCCCTGTCACACTTTAAATTCTTATCCCCATTGTGACAAGTCCCACAAATTCATCGCCCGATAGGCAGGTTCGATTCTAAAGAGTGATCAATTGATATTTTTCAATGCCGGTGATTAATGAGTTCTATACCGTGCCGCTATATAGGAAATTGACAGCTGACGTCCGGACTCCTAAGGACAGCTCGCTGGGGTGTTTTGAAACAGGGAACCACAGAGTCGATTTAAACCAATCAATCACAGGTTCTGGCACAACGCAGTACCGGTATACCGATAGCAGTAACAGAGGTAACACCATGAAAACGCCAATTCGCGACATTCTCTCCATTGACACACTGATCCTGGCCATCGCCAGCATCTGGATAGTTTCTGTCCTGATCAACCTGGTCACCTGAAGTCTCATAGGACACGGATGTGGTGCGAACCAAAGCCTTTTGGCAGCCCCATCTATGAGCCTATGAGCCGGACCTAATCTCTCCACAGGAGTCTGCTGTGGAACCGGCGGCTGCGCCGCTTGGTTGTGGCCCGTCGAATGCCAATCATCGATTTCCAGCATCCTGCTGGTAATTTTTTTAGTCCCCCTGCTCCAGTTTCCGCTAAACTTCAGCCAGACCTGTGCGTAATGGCCTCCCTCATCCAGCGCCATTGCATGGCAACCGAATGGAATTTATCACTACCGATTTAGCTGCGCAGTCAAACCATGACAGACACAACAAGCGATAACACCGGCCCCTCCTCCAACGTACCGAACAAACCACCCAAGCGGCCAAAACGGGACTACTCGGCTTTGCCACAAAAACCGATCACCCTGAAACACAAACAGAAGAAGAAACCACCGGTGAAAAAACAGAAGCCCAAAGCGCCAACTGCGCAACAGAAAACGAAACCCGCTGTAAAGAAAAAGATAGACAACCAATGGCATCTGGAAGGAATGTCGAATGATGTGAAAGCTGCAATCGTTGCCGCAGCCGAACGGGACGGATTGTCGATTACCCGATATCTGGAACAGCTGGTCTTACAACAACACGACACAGCGACTGCGGGGCAGTTGTTACAGCTCGACACAGAGATACACGACAGAATGAATGCCATAGAGCGGCGCCTGGATCGCATCGAAGAGCAAAAAGGCTTCTGGGGCAGTTTCTGGGAGAAAGTAATGAATAATCAGGATTAATCTCTACTGATTATCCGGATGAGCAACCCGATGCCATTTTTTACCGTCATAAAAGGCGAGATCGTCAACACCGAAAGACCATAGCACCCCATCTCGAGCATCCAGCCTGTAACCACCAATATCCGGTTCCAAACCGGTTTCCACCGCGACGATCTCCTCACCGTCAAAAACAAACAACCCGACCAGGGAGGCAATATAGAGTTTGCCGTTAAACCATTCCACATCCCAGAAGTGCTCTTTGAAACCATCCAGCCGGTGAACTGAAAAGCCTTCCGCGTTGCCCTTCAGCAAGGTCCCCTCATTTCCACAGATATAGACCTCCTCCGCGGAGACGCAGCAGACGCGCTCCAGGTGCAGATTGGTCGGCGAATCAAGTTCACTCCAGCCGGCGGCATTGCGATGAAAAATCCTGCCGTGATAGCCAACCACATAGATATCATGCTCATGGGTACCGTCGATACCGTTCAGGTCGAGTGCGGTTGCCGAGATATTGGTATCCAGCAAGCCCTCATCCATATGCACCCACTTGCCCGGAGCACTTCTCTTATACACCTGCCCCTGGTCACCACAGACGTAGAGAGTTCCCGCAATTTCCTTTATCTGCTTGACAGCACCCACACCTTCATAGGTGCCCGCACCCTCGATCTTCTCAACATCCGGCCCACCTGGGTAATCCAACTCCACATCACCCTGCATGGAGAGCGCGCAGTATTTTCTTCTTGCTTCACCACGCTCAGGTAGTAGACAACATGAAACAACATCCCAGTTCAAATCATGATGTATCCAGTTTTCACGATCCTGGTAGAACATCCTTGAGAAATCGTATTCATTGGGATCTACACTTTTTACCTTTGCCGCAAAATAGATAAAATCATGTTCAATAACACATCCATCCACGAAATATACAGGTTCAGGTTTTAATTCAGACATACCCTGTTAACTCTATTTAATGATTATCGACCGACACTAGCGGCAGGTGTAGCACCTGTACCCATCACATTTTTCGGCGGATTCTTACGTCTGCCAAACGGGTCCGCCCGTAACTTCGTCGAATCGCCGACGCCCTTACCTTGATGATAATCCCGCATCTGCTTTTTAAGCTTGCCTTTGTCGCAACCGGTTACCTCAGCGATAACCTCAGCGGCTTTATCCTCCAGGTCACCGATGGTTGCCGTATTCTTGGGATCTCCATTATTCCCCAGCTCTCTCTCCAATTTATCAAACTTATGGTGAATCCGGCCATGCTCAGCGAGCGCGGCGACAAACTTTTCTTCACTGGCATGATCTTTTTTCCGGGTCGTGCCACCGGAAGGTGTCGTGGATTTGGTTGATCCGGAGACACAGATACAGAGCCCCTCAGAGTGTTTCACGGCCCCGGGATAGTAACCACCATCCTTACCCTTCTCCTTGAAACAGTGATCAGGAACACAATGGTGTGGTGTCTTGCCGCCATCACAGCCATCCTTGTAGGGCTTTAAAGTACACTTGTCGTCGTCAGCAGCGGGAGCGGCAACAGCCACACCGTCCACATCCACAGTCGGCACACTTCCGGTGCCGACGGCCGGATTATGGTTATGGGTTGTCATATCCAATTGACGAACTACGTTCTTACCTTCGAACTTCACATCGAAAGACCAGGATATGAAATAGACCTTGCCTCGGTTGGTGCTGGAAATTATGCCTTTTTTTGGCGCACACCCAGCCTCATCCCCCATCGACTTCTTATAGTAGGACTTGTTTTTAAGCATTATCTCCTTTTTGGAGATTTTGACCTTTTTGCTACCTTTTGTGGCGTCCTTGGACATCCCTGTATTCGGATAGGGGATAGGAACACCGGGTGGTGTTGCAGGTGTTTGCGGCGGAGTGAAGCAGACATCGGGAAACTCACAAATCGACTTTGCATCCCCTGCTTTACATGATAATTCACGCCCATTGGCAAACACTTCATTAGCCATTCGCTTGACTCTCCTTTGACCAGGCAAAGACCATCGATGAGCGCTTGCCGTCATCGTTGCTCATTTGCGCAAACATCCGGTCTCCCAGCGAATACTCCTTTTCACAGGCAGCCTTCAGAACAGACAACATGATTAAGCCTTGAGCAGCCCCGACCTCACCAATACAGTCTGCCGGATGCCATATATCGAATTTTTCCTTACGGCTGCGCAGAGTACGACTCTGTGCCAAGCTAGCCTCTTTGAAATAGTACTGCTCACCGGAGACGTCAGTGATACGAAAATCGAGATCTCCCATTTCGCACCCGGCGTCACTCAATGAAGCCTTGATCGCGGCCGTCAATCCCTCAGCTCTCAATGGCTCTTCAGACTCCACATGAGCGGATTCCACGGCGAACCCAAGCCCTTCACATTTGAGTACACCATTGGCATGATTCTGCGCAGACTCAATCAGCAAGGCAGCACCAGCCTCACCCGGTAAAAATCCATTTGAGTTTTCACTGGTCAGCAATCGTTGCTGTGCTTCGTAATGAGCAAGCGACTTTGCAACCAGCATCGTATCACTGGCCGCCACAAGAACCTGTTTCACACCCTGTTGAGAAATCATTTCACGGGCATGCTTGAAGGCAACCGCGACAGACACATGGCCTGCTGCGATCACCAGAGATTGATCATTGAACTCAACCCCCATCTCCTGTTGAAGATCAAGAAAAAACTGCGCATCGTTATCGATAAGCCGACCAGGCCTGCTGTGTTCAGCAAGACAAAGCAGCAGCGGTGTATCAGCCAAATTCACTTCAGGCTTAGCCTGAATGATTTCGTTGATTGCGGCAGCCGCCATCTTGATCAACTTGGTTTTTCCACGCCAGGGTTTTTCAAACGGTACTTCGCAGCCGAGAATCGTCTCTCCACCGCGATCCATAAAACCTGTCTCTTGAAAATTGTCTATTGCACAACGAATCGCAGCACAGGTAGCAGCAGCACTCAGCCCCACCCCGGTGACCGCTCCTGTGGCAGTAATCGATAACGGCAACCCCATTAGGCTTCCCCCGTCGCCTGTTTATCGGCAACCAGGTCGGCAAGTGACGGATAGTAGGTTTTACCCAGTCTCCGGGCACGCCACCATCCGCGGGGTTTTCTGCCAGCCAACACCTGACTGATCTCAAACATGCTCTTCTTAAGCGGCAGAGCAATCCGCCATGTCAGTGTAAACACCCCTTCATCCGGCTCCAGCACCAGCGTGTCGATGACGGCGCGTTGCTGCAACTGTTCCCCGTTCTGGTAGAAAAAGACCACGGGCATTTCAATTTGCGGCAGATCGAATG
>JAEPDS010000085.1 GCA_016842065.1 Candidatus Thiodiazotropha sp. 'RUGA' | reverse complement strand
ATTGGCCTGCCAGTACTGCGTTCGTGCGCCTTGCTGCTGAGGCTTGTGGGTCCGGCTGATCGTTACATTATTTACCGCGTGGCCCACTAGGACAACCACAGCATATCAAATATCCATCTGCGACCTGAGCGATTCTATCCCGAGCCGACAAATATTCACAAAGGATCAGCTCATCCGCCGATCAATGGGTTCAATCTGAGCCACACCGGGCCTAGTGATATCGGGGGCATGCCAGATGCCAAGAGGGGAGGCAGACGGTTTGATCACCGGAATAGCAATAAGATACCGATACCAAGCAAGAGTTCCAGGAACTTTCACTCGCTGTAAAGAAAATGCCAATCACAACCAATGCAGACAAAATCGTGAGAAGTCGATTAACCCCGTAACGGATCAGGCAGATCCGAAGCAGATGAGCTGCTGGTATTGCCGTTCTCCTTGATCAAGAGCTTAGTGGTATCGGCTGCGGATAGCGGTCGGCCAAAATAGAATCCCTGGGCATCGTTACAACCTTCAGCCACCAGGAAGTTTCTCTGCTCCTCGTTCTCCACACCTTCCGCCAATACATTCAGATTCAAATTTTTCGCCATCGCAATGATTGCACGGGTAATCGCCACATCATCACCATCACCAGGCACATCATGTATAAACGAACGATCGATTTTCAGCCGGGTCAATGGAAATCGCTTCAGATAGGCCAGTGACGAGTAACCTGTGCCAAAATCATCCACCGCCAGATCTGCTCCAAGATCACGCAGCTGTTGCAGAATAGAAACCGACGCCTCAGGATCTTTCATCAGAAAGCCTTCGGTCACCTCAAACTCAAGCCACTCAGAGCGGCACCCTGTTTCATCCAATATGGTTTTGATGGTCGGAACAAGCTCACTACTGCTGATCTGTTTTACCGACAAATTGACAGCCAACCTGTGTGGCGCGATGCCCTGCTCGTACCAGCTGGCCATCTGCTTGCAGGCAATTCGCAGCACCTGCTCACCCAGCGAGATGATCAGCCCGGTATCCTCAGCCAATGGGATGAATCGCGAGGGTGAAACCATACCCATATCGGGATGCATCCAACGCACCAGGGCCTCCACACCGATCAGACCACCACCGGCTGTATCATATTGCGGCTGGTAGTAGACAACCAATTGACCTTCGGCCAATGCCCGCCGCAAGCTTGATTCGAGAAATATTCTCTCGAAGGCCTGCTCGGTCATGTCCGCAGTATAGTACTGGAAGGTATTCTTACCCTCGTCCTTGGCCTTATACATCGCCGCATCCGCATTGCGCAGCAGGGTGTCTGCACTACGACCATCCTGAGGATAGACGCTGATTCCAATGCTCGCAGTAAGAAAGAACTGATGATTATCCATTTCAAACGGCAACTCCAGAGAGCGGATAATCTGCTGTGCCACAATAGCTGCATGCTGTGGTTTTTTCAGTCCCTCCGAAATGAAAGTAAACTCATCGCCTCCCAAGCGAGCCAACAGATCCTCTTCCCGCACACTTTCTGAAAATCGTTTGGCAGCCTCTTTCAAGACCATATCGCCAACTGCATGACCCAGACTGTCATTGATCTCCTTGAACCGATCCAGATCGACAAACAAAACCGCCAGCTGAGAGTTGTTACGTTTGGCCTTGCTGATCGCCTGTTGCAAACGCATCAGAAACAACGCTCTGTTGGGCAGATTGGTCAAAGAATCGTGGTGCGCGAGATGTTGCAGGTTGTCCTTCTGTTGCTTGACCTCATCCAGCAGCTCAAGGTGCTCTGTAATATCCCTGGCGACTTCGATAACCCCCCGCAGGGTACCATCGCTGTTCAGCAGAGGAGAGGCGATTACCTCCACCCGCTTAAATTTACTACTATTCGATGAAAAGGGCCGGGAGAGTATCGCACTGGCCTGACGTCTGTTTTCAAGCACTCGATGAACCGGGCAATCCTGAGCATCAGAACGTTCTGTCGGATATGAAACGAATGGCAGGTCAAAGTAGTATTTTGGTTGTTCACCTTCAATACCAAATCCCTTCAACACCTGTTTGACGCTCTTGTTCATCAATTGAATCTGCAGTTCGGTATCGATCACCATCACCGCATCGGTGATGTTATCGATAACGGTCTGCAAGAACTCACGTTCACTGTAAACCTGCATCTCCATGTTGAGACGATCGGTCACATCATGGGTCAACCCAAGGTGTTCGATAACCTTACCTTCAGAGTCCATGATCGGTACCGCATGGGTTTCGAGCCAGATATGCCGACCTTTCAAACCGGTAATGCTGAACGTCAAGGAAGCACTCTGGCCTTCAAAAACCAGTTGATTGATCTGTTCAAACGCCTCCTTATAGGGCTCATCAATCAAATCAAAAATTATATATTTTGAGAGCTGTTCCAATGAATCCGCTTGAATGATCTCAAGCCCCTTCGGGTTGATACTGAGCAACTCCCCATCTTTTCCGATGGTACTGACACAAGCCGGCTGTGAATTGACCAGACGACGCAGATTCTGTTCGCCAGCTCGTAACTCCGCCTCGAGTCTTTTACGCTCCGTAATATCTTCCACAAAGGCGATCGAGGAGAACACACTTCCATCCTGCTGCCGCAGGGTAACCGCACTGAAGTGGGTTGGTATGTTGTGACCATCCTTGTGCTGCAACTCGATATCGTAGCTGCGTCTTTCGGTTCTACTGATCTTATTTGTCTGTTGAATAAAAATCTGTTTGTTTGCCTCATCGACAAACTCCATCGGGGTTTTTCCCTGCATCTCCTCTTTACTGTAACCCAGTAGCTCCTGGAGTCGCTCATTGACCTCGAGCGTCTTGCGTTCAGGATCGATGACCCACATCCCTTCCGGTGCGGCATTGAATATTGTTCTGTATCCACGCTCCTTTTCAATCAGTTCAGCCGTATGTTGCCTGACCAGTTCACGCAGCCTGACGACGATAATCGACAACAGTAAGCCGATCGTCAGTAACGCACCAATCAGAACAGAGACATAGTTTTCATAGCTCCAACTCAACCACTCCGGTATGGAGGATTTCGCCTGGTATAGCAAGCCGTCGATACGACTGTTCTCGCCAAGAAAATCCAACTCTACAAAAATCTCATGGATCTGCCTCCAACGTTCAGGATGCATGTAGCCAATTTCAACCAACAGTGGCTGAATCAACTCTTTGGAGACATCGGCCTCATGTACAAGATGGGCACGGGACATACCCTGGGTATTGTATTTCTGTAAGATCAGATCAACGATCTCATCCTGATGAGCCAGGGCATAGGCCCAGCCCTTGAGAGTGGCGTTGCGAAAGTTTTCGACTTGCCCGGGGTTTTCACTGATCTGTTGCTCAGTGGTAATCAGTACATCGCCATAGAAATCGATCCCATAATCCTTCGGTATAATATACCGGGGCACCACACCCGCCTCACCCAACAGAAATCCCTGATCCGTCATGTAGGCATTGAATGCATCCGTTTCACCGGTAACCAATGAATTCGCATCAAAACTGCTGGGCAGGCGAATAAAATCATCGACGGAAAGGCCGCCTCTTTTCAGCATTGCATGGAGTGCGGCATCCTGCCTGCCACTGCCAATCATCACCCGCCGCCCAAGCAGATCAGAAACCCGATGAATGTCCGAATCGCCCCTTACCAGTAAGGCGTAGGGACTGTGCTGATAGATCGCTGCCAAGGCCACGACCGGATAACCATTGGCTCGCTTGATCAACGCATCCGCGCCACTGACCGCATAATCCGCCTGACCGTCAAGCATCACTTCGACCGGAGCGTCTCCCTGATGCTCTCTGATCTCCACCTGCAACCCCAACTCTTTGTAGTAACCCTTCTCCTTGGCAGCATAGTAACCGGCAAATTGAAACTGATGCTTCCATTTCAACTGCAGAACAACGGACTGATAACCGCTATTGGCCGTTTGAAATTTATTGGCTGACAGGAGCGGCCCGCTGCAAACGAGCAATATCAGAAACAGCAGAGTGAGCCGTTTGGGAAACAAGATCGGCATACTGCCTGAATGATTACGCATAGATTCGAACATTCTGAAAAAACAGGTCAATCAGAGCCTGCTTGAATTAAAAAGCCTATAAATAATGTTATCGGCGAGGGTTGTTCACCCTTTAACAACAAAGGCTTAGCAAGCTTCAGTTCCTGACGTCCAGAAGTGTGGATTGGACTGCACCGTCGAGGCTGATTGACGCTTAGGATGACGGCAGGCAGAACTGATTTCAACGATCGGGACAATCAGATCAAACAGCCCCTAACCCAATGAATAATATAGTGATCCATACCCGCCTGCCGAATCCCACAGCAAGCTTCCACAGGACGCATGACAAAATAGCGGTCTGTTTTTTTCAAGGGCCTACGCATCGATCCAGCTAGTTTGAGAGACAGCCCCTATCAGATCCAAAGCAAAACGATGGCAAACTCGATCCGCCAATCACAAACAGTGATCGAGGCCTGCCCGCCTCGTGCTTTGCGGCATCTTTCCCAACAAACCTTCGTTCACCATAAAATTGCGTTAGGCACCGACTATCCAGTACCGTTCAGGGTCCGTTACAATAACTGACATCGACCTGCGCAATAGAATCAGTCGCATCGCAACCATGCAAAAACGATTGACTCGGGTGGATAGGGCATAGCATATGACAAAGAAAACAGATCGACACATCAGCCCCGAGCATACTTCACCATACCCGGTCAGCCGGCTTGCACCGGCGTTCAACTTGGTCGATCTGGCAAAAGAGATTGCACAAGCAGATGAAATGCTTGCAAATCGGGCCGGCAGTCAATTGAATATAATTGCAGAGCAGATGGCTGTGTTGCAAGAACAGGCAAAATCGATACTTGAACAAACGGCCCGTGATCAACAGATTCACAGAGCTCAGTGCAACTTCCAAAAGAAACCGGGGCAGATCTACCACCTGTATAAGAACCGGCATGGAGATTCACTGCTCTCCATGCTCTCACAGGATGACTGGCTGGGCAAACCACCCAATCAGTTTATCGGTAGTTACCGGCTCGAGAGTGACCGTTCGTGGACTCCCAGCCAGGGCAGTCATATTGAAGACGAGGATGAACGCCTGAAAGTCATTCATCAGCTACTCAGGGACCCGCCTTAACCAGTATCCTAAGGCCGACACACAGGGGGTATCTACCCCCTGTATAAAGATCGATGACTCAAGAACTTTTCTGACTGAACAACAGCTTCATCAACGCACGGGGATCATGATCGTTTGCATTGGCGATTTCAATGATCGTATCAGCACTGTCTTCCACTTTGAGTCCTGCCGTCTCCATTCTCGCCACGACACTCCGGGGCGTCTCATTGAGCAGTGGCGCAACTTCATCGACCGATGAGAATTCGATGCTCATGACGATGTTCATCATCGGACTGGCGCCAGCATCCGTAAGGGAGAAAACGATAAAGGCACTGCTGGCCAGTGCGACAGAACCTACCAGACCCAATGCCACGGGTTGGGCAAAATAGTTTTTAAAGCCTCCCCAGTGATTGAGCACATGCAGACCGATGGCCAGGGCAAATGCCATACCGACCCACTCATGCGCCAGCTGTATCGGATTATGTAGACCAAAAAACATCAGCACACCGGAAATCGCCACAACCAGACCGCTTCCGATGATCAGTGGCGTCGACCATTTACGGGTATTCAGATTCTTCATTGTTTATAGACTCTCTATATCCTGCATCCCGCCTGGGCGGGTTACAACATCATAAGTATTACAGACACCCTCTGACTCACCCATCATCCAGGAATAGGATTTTCCACACATTGGAACTTGCCGGAATGACAAAAGAGCTTTTCATCAGAGATCCCTTCGATATTCACATGAACGTTACCGGGGTGGCATGATGCCACCCCGTACTGCTTAGCAACCGGTTAACGTTTGAAGCCACCTCGTGGCAGACCATTATCTCGATCAACCTCAATCTGACGTACCAGTGAATTATCTACGGTGACGATATCCACCAAATAGGTATCCCCATCCTTCTCGGTCACCTGTCCCACTTTCAAGCGATCATTACCACGCATGATCAGACGCGCGGATACCAGTGTTTTCGCCTCTTCAGCGGTCAGATCCAGCTCCCGGTCCATCGCTGGACCAAACTTGCCTTTGCCCTGCATCATTGCGGGACTTCCCATCATGTCGCCACGATCACAATGACCTCTCTTACCCCCCCAGCCGGCATCGGCACTGGAAGCAACAACAAACAGACCAGATGTGGCAAGAACTGCAGAAACGATGCTAACCTTTAAACCTTTATTCATATCACTATCCTCATTGATTGATTGCTTTGTCTTACTGACGATTGATATTTAAGACCCTGCATGTGTCACTCCCGTGCCAACCAACGACAGATTTGTAACAGCCCATGACAAATTCGGGATTTGACACAATCTGTCACAAACTTCCTTTCCGCCCGTCTACGCTTGCCTTACACTGGGCACATGGATAGCCAACCCCACATTCTTGTTGTCGATGATCACCAGGAGATCCGCACCCTGGTGCAACGTTTTCTCACGGATCATGGATATCGAGTCACCACCGCATCGAATGGTCTTGAGATGAAGAAACGCCTGCAGGATGCAGCGATAGATCTGATCGTGCTCGATCTGATGATGCCCGGTGAAGATGGCCTGACCCTTTGCCGTAACCTGCGCGCCGAGTCGAACATCCCTGTCATCATGCTGACCGCCATGGGCGAAGAGACGGACCGGATCATCGGCCTGGAGATGGGCGCCGACGACTATCTGGCAAAACCGTTCAATCCAAGAGAGTTGCTGGCGCGCATCAAAGCGGTGATGCGACGCATGGGCAGTATGCCCGAAGCCAGCCGGCAGGAGTTGCCGCAGCAACTGAATTTTCTTGGCTGGACACTGCGGCCGGCATCCCGTGAACTGACCGATCCGCAGCAGACCCTGGTTCCATTGAGCACCGCCGAGTTCACCCTGTTGATGGCCTTTGTCACCCGCCCTGGCCGGGTACTCTCACGGGACCAGTTACTCGATCTGGCGCGAGGGCGCGAGGCACGTGCATTTGACCGGGCGATCGATACGCTGGTCAGTCGACTGCGACGCAAATTGCGCGATCAACCGCGTAACCCACAGATCATTAAGACCGTACGTGGCGGCGGTTATCTGTTTGCCGCCAAGGTAGAGAACAACAATGCGTCTCTGGCCTGATAGCCTGGCGGGGCGAACCCTGGCGCTACTGGTTGGTGCAACATTGCTGATGATGATCAGCAGTGCAATCCTGTTGCAGGATGAACGCAAAGCCCGTTTCGATGAACATAATCTCTACCGCTATCTGCAACGGGTGGCTACCCTCACGCGCCTGCTCAGTGACGCCACCGATCAGGAGCGCAGCCGCATCATCAAACGCGTCAGCGAAGAGGGTGAAAAGATCAGCCTGGACGAAACACCCTGGGTAGACTCCCACCCAAGACACCCCATGGAAAAGAAGATTGCCCGCCACATAAGCCGTTCAACCGGTATCCGCGATCACTCGGCAATCCGCGTCATGGTTGAACTCGATGGTCGCGGCAGATCCCACCGGGATGACGATCGTTTCCGCTTCCGGGCTGACAAGGGAATCAAAACCATCGATATCTCGATACTGCTTTGGGATGATCTGTGGCTCAACTTCCACACCCATCACTTCAAGGATGCCCCGCCATGGGCCAACACCACCCTCCAGGGATTGTTGATACTGCTGGCACTACTGATTGTGATCGGCCTGTTGATTGCGCGACGCATGGCTCGCCCCATGGCCCAGCTGGCGGATGCTGCTGAACGTTTCGGCCTGGGCCAGCCCCAATCCCCGATTCCGGAACGAGGTCCACGGGAAGTTCGCCAAACCATCCACGCGTTCAACCTGATGCAGCAGCGATTGCAGAAACAGATCAGTGATCGATCACGAATGCTCGCCGCGGTATCCCATGATCTGAGAACCCCGATCACCACTCTGCGACTCCGGGCGGAGTATATCGAGGACCAGGAGATACGAGAGAAGACCCTGGCGACCCTCGCGGAGATGGAGGCGATTCTCTCCGATACCCTGAGCTTCGCCCGCGACGAGGCAGCGGATGAGCAGGCGCGTTCAACTGATCTTGCAGCACTGCTGCAGAGCCTGATCGACGATCATGCCGACCTGGGCGGTGATGCCAGCTATCAGGGACCGGAGCGGTTCAATTTCATCTGCCGACCGGTCTCTCTGCGACGGGCACTCAACAACCTGATCGATAATGGATTGAAATATGGTGAGAGCGTGGTGGCGACGCTCTCCACCACTGCGGAGAGGGTCACCATCCATATTGATGACAGCGGGCCGGGTATTCCGGAGGATCAGCTGGAAGCGGTATTGACACCCTTTTTCCGCCTCGAAGCTTCACGCAACCGGGAGACCGGTGGAACCGGGCTGGGGCTGGCCGTCGCCAACAGCATCATACTGGCCCATGGGGGCGAACTGACACTGGCGAACCG
>JAEPDS010000084.1 GCA_016842065.1 Candidatus Thiodiazotropha sp. 'RUGA' | reverse complement strand
AAAGAAGAAATCAGAATCAACATGGAGGTTGATATGACAAGAGCCCGTAAGACGCTCGTGAGCTTGGAATCCACACCTTTCTACCACTGCATCTCCCGCTGTGTTCGTCGAGCATGGCTGTGCGGAGAAGATCCCTACACCGGCGAGAACTTTGAGCATCGACGCCAATGGGTATTGGATCGACTTCGCCAGCTCTCTGAAATATTTGCAATTGATATCTGTGCCTATGCGATTCTGTCGAATCACTATCATGTTGTATTGCATGTTGATCGTGAAGAAGGGAACGGCTGGACAGAACGGGAGGTGATCACCCGCTGGACTCAACTGTACAAAGGGCACGTGCTTGCGGATCGTTACCTGACAGGCGATGTAATGAGTGGCGCAGAAAGAGCTGCTTTATCTGAATTGATCGAAGAGTGGCGATTGCGTCTATTTGATATCAGTTGGTTCATGCGCTGTTTGAACGAACATCTGGCCCGAAAAGCTAATGAAGAAGATCATTGTAAGGGCAGATTTTTTGAGGGACGTTTCAAGAGCCAGGCCTTGCTTGATGAGGGAGCGCTGCTCACCTGTATGAGTTATGTTGATCTCAATCCGATTCGGGCCTCTATGGCGGAAACCCCTGAAGAATCAGACTTCACATCAATCCAAGAGCGTATTCAGGTCTATGTAGAAGGTCAGAGATCAGATAAAGCAAAGCAACGAATAACATCTACTCCAACAAAATTGTTTCCCTTGATTAGAGTTAAAGGGGATGAGCCATCCAGGGGAATAGATTTCGATCAAGAAGACTACTTTCGGCTGGTGGACTGGACGGGAAGAGCGATAAGGGATGATAAGAGAGGTTCTATACCAAAAGCGCTCTCCCCAATCCTTGATAGGTTACAACTTAATCCAGATGCCTGGTTGAGTAGTATCAAATACTACAACAAAGACTACTTTACTGCTGTAGGTGCTATTGACAGGTTAAGAGCTTTCGCTGAATCATTGGAACAGCGATGGTTTCAAGGGCAAAGTGCGGCAGTAAACCATTATCGCTTAGCAATGGTTGAGTAGAAATTCTGATCCAATAGAATCTGCAAGAAAATGAAGCTACTAGAGCGTTGAAAGTTTGGGTGTCCTTTGTTTTTTTGCTTTGTTTTTTTGTTTTTTTGTTTTTTTGTTTTTTACTTGAGGATGATGAATATAGGGAATTGCAAGAGGCTTTGGTGAATCGGCCAGATTTAGGTGATCTGATAAGAGGTTCCGGAGGAATTCGCAAGGTTCGTTGGAACTTAAAAGGGACAGGTAAAAGTGGTGGCGTTCGAGTTATCTATTATTGGGTTGTCGATGATCACCATATTCGGATGCTATATGTCTACCCTAAGGGTAAACAGGCGAACTTAACAAAAGAGCAGGTTGCCCAACTGAAAGCCATTGTCGAGAGGTGGTAACGATGAACAAAGAGATGTTTGAAGAGCTTTTAGAAAGCGTTCAGGAGATGGACGAAATTGTAAAAGGCAAGAAAAAAGCTTCTCGTAGTTTTGATTTTCCTGATCCTGAGGTGAAAGCTATTCGTGAAAAGATAGGTGTTTCTCAGGAGAAGTTTGCTTTTTTATTGGGTGTCAGTAAGCGTACTGTTGAAAATTGGGAGCAGGGTTGTCGTCATCCGACGGGCGCTGCGCGGTCTTTACTGCGAATTGTTGAAGCAGATCCAGAGCATGCGATGCGTGCTTTGAGGGTATAAGATACTATATATTAATAAAAAAGTTATATTCGCAGGGAGCATATTTTGAAGAAGATTGAGCTCCACATTCACACAATCCCAACTATTTGCGAGAGCTCATTCGAATTCAGTCTTGATAAATTGCGAGATTATATTGTTTCTTCTGAAATTGATGCGATTGCGATAACGAATCATGATTTATTCGATTTAGATCAGTTTAGGCAAATATCATCTGAGATTAGCGCCTCAGTATTTCCTGGAATAGAAATCAACTTATAAAGTGGCCATGTTTTGGTTGTTGGTGTGGTCCTGATTTAGATGATTCTGATAAAAAACCAATAGCGTTTCTATAAAAAACAATAAAATTGGAGATTCAACTACAGTAAAAGAAATGGAAGAGATATTCTGACCACCTAATCCAGAAAAGCCTGACCAATTATGGATGCGTGTCTAGTTAGTTCTCGTTGAATTCAGAGTGCTTGCTTGACTATCTCAGATAAATAAATCTGGTTCAGGAAGCCGCCTGTCCAGCTGTCTCCTGCCACAAAGTAAGTCCCAAGATAAAAAAAGCTACTGCCAGGGCGACACAAACCGCCGTCAGCAATATTTGTGACCAGCGTCGATCAGACTCCAGGGAAGACTTTCCGGAAAAGTAAGCGCCTGCGGCGGTGACCAGAAAGCCGAATTCAGAGATGAACAGGGTCGTCAACAGGGGAAGTTCGCGCTCAGCGGGTTCTCTGAATACCCCCGAGCTGATCAGGACCATGGCCAGGGTCAAGCCGAGTCCAGCCGAGATCCAGGGGAAGTTTGCTTTCATTGCGAATGTCCGTCGATTTCCGAGTATCTGTCAATACTAACCCAAAAAATGAAACAAAGAACACCCAGAGTTCGCTGGTAAGAAGTGTTAAACCAGAAATAATGGATGGGTGTCCATCTGCACCTGCGAGAAACTTTTATGGAGCGCAGTAAAGGACCGTTTCCTCGTTATGGATAGTGTAGTGACCGATGTGCAGATGATAGAAAGGGTAGGTGTCACGTATATAAGTGATCAACTCGAAGATATCATTTGGTTTATGGTAGAGAGAAATGGCCAGTTTTGGTTGAAACTTCTGAATGGACTGGGCAGCACCCAGTAGAACGTCCATCTCATAACCTTCCACATCAAGTTTGATGAAATCGACTTTCTCAATCTCTCCGTTGTCAACCAGAGAGTCTATGGTTCGCAAAGGGACCGTTATATTGTTGGGACTGAACCCAGGCGCATAACCGTTGAGGGTAATAGGCTCTGCGTCAATGTTTTCATTTGACAGGCCGTACGGCATGGCAACGACATTTTTTAACGGAAACTGATTTATATTGTATTGAAGGATATCAAGATGGTCTTTGACAGGATCAAAAGCATAGACTTTGCCGTTTTCTCCGACAGCATTTGAAAAGACTGCCGCTGAATCACCCAGGCAGGCGCCACCATCAATCACAACATCATCGGCATCAGGCTTGATCGATACCCCATCCCGATCATAGAAGTACTGTTTTCTTTGCAGATAATAGGAAAGACCGAGGCAATCAACTACATACCTTTTATTGTCATAAACAAAATCAAAGTGCTTCAGTTTTCCGAACGCGCCCGTGAACTCCAGCTCACTCTCGGTGGGGACTTCAATGTTTTGATATTCAGCAATCGATTTCTCATCGAGAAAATCAACCGGTAGTTTTACTGAGAAATGGCTTGCCAGACGATAAGCGATGATGTGGAGGTAGAGGCTCTTCGATTTGTCATCTTCCAATAATGAGTAAGCATTGGCCAGATTCACTGCATTCTTATAGAACCAATCAAAGTAGACTACTCGTTCATGAGCCATCCACTCCATGGAGCGATCAACACCATCATAGTTGAACCGCTGCGCATCAAAATTATCATAAAAGGTATTGACCTTGATTGCCGTCAGCGTCTCACCGATGATGTCCTGGTAGAAATCATCCGGGGTGGCCGGTAGTTTCTCAAACATAATGATTGCTCTTTTTTACCTCCTGATAATAGGAGAATATGCAGAATAACCGCTATCGCCCTTGTATATCAAGGCTAAAAAACTGCAGGCGGGGTATGTGTAAATTATCGCTCTTTGCGGCCTTGTTCTAGTCACCATTTGGCTTATTAACTTAGAACTTCTCTTCGATTGTACAACTAGGACGTCTGCTAGCCACGCCGGGTCTCACATCAATCAGGCAGAGGTTTTGGTTGTTTTGAAAACAGTCTGTCCGACACCCTGAACACCAACGCCAGCAGCGCCGGCATAAAAGTCAACGTCACGATCATCGAGAAGAGCAGTCCAAACAGGACGATGGCGCCGAGTCCCCGGTAGAGCTCGGTGCCGGCTCCCGGGTTGAAGACCAGTGGCGATAGACCGGCCACCGTGGTGACTGTCGACATGAGGATTGGTCGCAGTCGGATACGCACCGCTTCCGTCACCGCCTCGACGATGTTCATACCTTTTTTCTTCAGGTTGGAGGCGGTGAGTTCAACGATCAAGATCGGGTTGTTGACCACAGTGCCGATCAATACCAGAAAGCCGAGCATGGTGATCATGTCGAAGGGTTGGTTGATGGGATTGAGGCCGATCTGATCCAGGTTGGCGCCGGCCAGGTTGATCAGATAGAGACCGGCGATACCGCCACTGATGCCGACGGGCAGGTTGGTCATGATCAGCAGCGGGTAACCCCAGTGTGAGAAGACCGCCACCATCAGCAGGTAGGCGATCAGTATCGCCACGATGAAGTTGCTGAAAAGGGCCTCCCGGGTGGCGGTCAATTGATCGCTTGCGCCACTGATCTCCAGGCGGATATCGGCAGGCAGTTCGCCGGACGCTTTCATCCCTTTGAGGATCTCTTCAGTTACCTTCTCCACCCCGGCTTCCAGCGGAATGTCACTGGGTGGTATGACGCTCAGGGTAATGGTCCGGTCACCGTCGACACGGCGGATGGTCTCGGTGTTGACGCTCTCCTCGAGCCGGGCGATGGCGCTCAGGGGAACGATCTCACCCCGCGAGGAGTAGAGCATCAGGGATTCGAGATCCTGAGGCTGTTCGATGTTGCCCTGAGTGGAGTAGAGAAACATGTCGATCTGGTCATCATCGAGGAAGAACTCGTCCACATAGGCACCGTCCGAATAGGCCCAGATGGTGTATCCCAGATCCTGGGTATCGATGCCGAGTTCGGCTGCGCGCTCCCAGTCCGGCTGGACTTCGAGCATGGGTTGCCCCATGGTCAGGTTCGAGGGCTCGGGACGTACCCGTGGATTTTCGAAGATCTGCTTCGATTTGAGAAAGACCTTCAGGCCGGCATCGAACAGCGACTGGAGTTCCGGGCCGCTGATGTCGATGTTGATACTGCGGGTACCGCCGAAGTTGCCTGAAAAGATCGATCCCTTGGAAGAGAATGACCGCAAGCCGGGCAGTTCACCGGCCTTGGCGCTGGCGACCTCCATAAACTCATCGGTCTGCTGCCGGTCCGCTATGCCGCGCACCGAGAAGACCCGGGTATTGTTGACGAAGCTCACCGTAAAGGTCATGGCCGGTATGTCGGTTTCACCCTTTTCGAACTGTTCCGGATCAGCACCCAGCTGTGGTAGGAACTGCTCTTCCACCGAATGGTAGTGCTCCTTCATGGTGTCGATGTTATAGCCGGGTGGGGCGAACATGATGGTGAAGACCTTGGCCTCTTCACCTTCCGGAAGGTACTCGGTTTGCGGCGTCAGGTAGTAGAGGGTGGCGCCGGCCCCCGAGAGCACGATCAGAATCACCGCCAGTGGGCGTACATAGCCCTCCACCAGCCAGTGGATCAGTGATAACACCCAGCGCGATACGCTGGCGCCAAGCCTGTCGAGGGATGAGTTCTTCGACTCCTTGTGGATCGAGAGGAAGCGACCGCTCGCCGCCGGCACCAGGGTGACCGCCACCAGCATCGACATCAGGATCGAGGCGGCAATCGCGATGGCGATATCCGAATAGAGCTGTCCCGCCTCTTCATGGATGAACAGGATCGGCAGGAATACACAGACCGTGGTCAGGGTCGACGCCAGCACTGCAGGCCAAACCTCGGTGATGCCTTTAAGCGCGGCCTGCAGGCGGCTGGTGCCCTTGCTCAGGTGTCTGTAGATGTTCTCCGCCACCACGATGTTGTTGTCCAACGTCATGCCGATGGCGAAGGCAACACCGGAGAGTGAGATGACGTTGATGGTGCGACCGGCGATCAACAGTCCGAGAAAAGCGGCGATGGCGCAGATGGGGATCGCCATGGCACCGATCAGGGTACCGGAAACCGAACGCAGAAACAGGAACAGCACCAGCAGGGCGAGGATCGCGCCGATCGCCAGGTTGTGCTTCACCACCTCGACCGCGTCGGTTACGTAGATTACGTCATCGGAGTTCAATACCAGTTCCAGGCCTTTCTCCTGGAGAACGCCGGCATTCAGATCGGCAACCTTCGTCATCATCGCCTGCTTTATCTCGATCACGTTGGTGCCGATCTGTCGGTTCACCGCGAAGGCCAGCTGGGGTTTTCCGGCACCATAGGCGTAGTGACGGACTTCGGCGAAGCCAAGCTCTGCATGACCCAGATCTTTCAATCGAACGAAGGCGCCGTCCCGTTCACTGATGACCAGATCATTCAGCTCTTCAACCGACTGGAAGCGGCCGATGGTGCGCAGCAGATAGCGTCGCTTGCCGCTGTCCAGGTCGCCACCGGAGACATCCCGGTTCCTCGCCCGTATGGCGCTTCTTACATCCAGCAGGCTGATGTTGCGCTCGGCCAGCTTAAGCGGGTCGACATGGATTTTGATCTGGCGTTCCGCGCCACCCCAGAGGCGCACGCTGGAGACGCCGGGTACCCGCTCCATCGGGCGTTTAACGTACTCTTCCGCCCAGTCGTAGAGGGCGATCACATCGTCCTCGGAAAAGTCACCGCTGAGCGGTGTCAGACGGAAATACATGAAGGAGTTGGATGAGAACGACTCGGCGCGGATACTCGGCTGGCGGACATTTTCCGGATAGTTGTCGACCTGCGACAGGGCGTTGTTGACGTCCAGCAAGGCCTCGTCGATGGAGACGGTGTAGGGGAACTCCAGTTCGATCCTGGCGTTGCCGGTTGTGGCGGTGGAGATGATCCGCTCCAGCCCCGGAATGCGGGTCAGGTACTGCTCCTGCTCGATGATGATCTCCTTCTCCACATCCTGTGGTGAGGCGCCGGGCCAGGTGGTGCTGACCTTGATCAGGCGGGCGTCCAGATCGGGAATCATCTGTACCGGCACACTGAAGATGGCCAGCAGGCCGAACAGGGTCAGGATCAGGATCGCGACAGTGAGAATAACCGGTTTTTCGATGCAGAAGCGAAACATGGTGAGATGCCGACCCCTATTCGGTTTGTCCGATCTTGATGGATTGGCCGGGGCGTAAGTTCTCGTTGCCCAGCAGTACGATGCGATCGCCTGCAATCAGGTTGCTCTGCAGGATCTCCACTAGATTGCCCTGGGTGCGCCCAGTGGTCACGCTGACCTGTTTGACATCGAATGGCTCCTCGGAGCCGGAGACACGCCAGACGATCCGACTGCCATCCGCCTTGAGAACGATCGCATCGCGAGGAAGCATGATCGAGGGTTGTTGCTCGCCGCTCAGTTCAATGAATATACGCGCCGACATGCCGGGAGCGATCCGGCTTTTCGGATTGTCGAGCAGTAACAGCAGGGGAAAGGTGCGGGTGCTTCGGTTACCTGCCGCGACCATGGAAGCGACCTTGCCGGCGAACTCCTCCCCTGGCAGGGAATCGAAGTGGATTCGTACCTTCAGGTCGGGCTCGATGCGTGAATAGAATCGTTGTGGTATCGATGCGCGTATGCGGATACGATCCAGCGCGACCAGTTTAACCACACCCGATTCAGCCTTTACCCACTGCCCGGTTTCCACGTTCTTCTCGGCAACGATGCCGGAGAAAGGGGCGGTAAGCTGATGCCGGGATAACAGCTCTTCCAGCCGTTTCACCTCCGCACGCTGTTTGGCGATCGATGCCAGGGCAATCTCCTCGTCGGCCACAGCCGAGGCCAACTGGCTGGCAGCGACCGCTTTGTTGCGGCGCAGTGACTGATACTCGTTTTTCTGGCGCACAGCTTCACGGTGGCGGGCGATCGCCTCATCGAGTCCGGCTTTTGCCGATACCACTTCCAGTCTGGCAATCACCGAATCGAGGGAGAGAATTTTTTCACCGGCCTCAACCCGCTGGCCCTCCTCAACGAAGACCTCATTCACCACCCCGGACAATCGGGGGGAGAGGGGTGACTGCTGGAGTGCCTCTGCCGTACCCGAGAAGGGGATCTCCTCACGCAGGTTCTGCTCCACGACTTCGGTAACGGTAACCAGACTCGGTTTCTTTGGAGGCGCTGCAATCGCATTGGCTATGCATAGGAGACCAATGATCAGTACGCTGAGCTTCATCACGCTCAAACCTCCTTTTCGGGTGTGGTAAACGGGCCATTGTGCGGAATCATTGCTGTCCCATTGATTTGCAATAAGGCGGTTTGGGTTATGCGCCTTCCGAAATCATAAGATTGCAAACAACTTATTGAAACAAAAGGGATAACCAAGCCATGGTTCATAATATACGGTATTTTCACAAAGGCACAAACCGATTTCGGGTGGTGAATTTGAAAGCCTGGGGAAACAATCTGATTGTGGTCGAGTATTTATGCAATGTTTCAAGCTGTTTGGAATTCACGCTCCTGAAGATGGGACAGTTATCGCAAGAAAGAGTTTGCGGGATATGACCAGGATTTTATTATGAATACACAGCTTTTCCGTTAATCACCATTAGCCAGGGAGATGCGTTAAAGCCCCTCTCCCTTGATGGGTGTATAGACCGGAGACATAGGTAACACATGTTCGGAGACATGGGTAACACCTGGAATAAACTGTATGA
>JAEPDS010000083.1 GCA_016842065.1 Candidatus Thiodiazotropha sp. 'RUGA' | reverse complement strand
TAATCCACATAGATTAGAGCATATTGAATTACTTCAATAGCTTTGAATTTCAGTAGCTTGGATATAGACTGGTAAGCTTGATAATGAACGGTGTTGTAGCCTCTCCTGGCAACAGCGTGAAACAGTTAGAAGAATCAGGAGGGTGGAGGTTTTAACGATATGGCGCATATCGTGGTTATAGGTGCCGGGACGGGCGGGATGCCATGTGCTTACGAACTTCGCATGGAGCTTGGTCGTGAACATGAAGTCACGATGATCAACGAACGGGAGTACTTCCAGTTCGTGCCATCCAACCCATGGCTGGCGGTCGGTTGGCGCGACCGCTCCCATATCACCTTTGATATCCGCCCCCATCTCGAGCGCAAAGGCATCAACTTCATAGCCCAACGGGTCGATAAAATCGATGCGGACGCCAATCGACTCACGCTGGATAATGGTGACAGCGTGGATTTCGACTATCTGGTGATCGCTACCGGACCCAGGCTGGCATTTGAAGAGATTGAAGGCAGCGGACCGGATGGGTTTACCGAATCGATCTGCACCGTCGACCATGCTGAAAAGGCCTATCAGGCCTATCTTGACCTGCTGGACGAGCCAGGGCATGTGGTTATCGGCGCGATGCCTTTTGCCAGCTGTTTCGGGCCTGCCTATGAGTTTGCCTTTATCATGGATTCAGACCTGCGTAAGCGCAAAATCCGTGACAAGGTACCGATAACCTTTGTTACCTCCGAACCCTATATTGGTCATCTGGGGCTTGGTGGTGTGGGTGACTCGAAAGGATTTCTGGAGAGTGATTTCCGCAGTCACCATATCAACTGGATCA
This sequence comes from Candidatus Thiodiazotropha sp. 'RUGA', assembly GCA_016842065.1. Taxonomy (GTDB): domain Bacteria; phylum Pseudomonadota; class Gammaproteobacteria; order Chromatiales; family Chromatiaceae; genus Thiodiazotropha. The sequence continues at coordinate 8,057 of JAEPDS010000083.1, read as the reverse complement.
CCAATGCAAAAGTGACCAAGGTTGAATATGGCAAGATGTTTGTGGAGCAGTTCGATGATTCCGGACACAAGATAAAGGATCATGAACTTGAGTTTAAATACTCTATGATGCTGCCCGCATTCAAGGGGGTCGATGCGGTAGCTGAAGTGGAGGGCTTGTGTAATCCGCGAGGTTTCGTGTTTGTCGATGACCATCAGCGCAATCCCAAGTACCCGAATATCTATGCAGCGGGTGTCTGTATCGCCATCCCTCCAGTGGAAGCGACCGCGGTGCCGACCGGTGCTCCGAAAACCGGCTATATGATCGAATCCATGGTGACCGCGATCGTGCACAATATTGCGGATGACCTGGCGGGCAAGGAGGGAACAACCCTGGCAACCTGGAATGCAATCTGTCTGGCGGATATGGGGGATACCGGTGCGGCCTTCGTTGCACTGCCCCAGATACCACCGCGAAATGTGGCTTGGTTCAAGAAGGGCAAATGGGTTCATATGGCCAAGATCGCCTTTGAAAAATACTTCATCCGCAAGATGAAAAAGGGAACTTCGGAACCGATCTACGAAAAGTACATTCTGAAGATGTTAGGTATCGGTAAACTGAAGTAACATTTCGCCAATTTATCCAGCGGCAATCCGAGCCGCTGGTTTGCAGTTAACAGGCCCTCCAGGCCTACAGGCCCAAGCATGGCAATCAAAAGACATCAAACCCGAAGTGTAGTGGTCGGTGGTGTGGTGATCGGCAGCGACGCCCCAGTGGTCGTGCAGTCGATGACCAACACGGACACGGCGGATGTTGACGCCACCAGCAAGCAAGTGGCGGCTCTGGCCCGTGCCGGTTCAGAAATGGTGCGGATCACCGTGAACAATGAAGCGGCGGCAAAAGCGGTTTGCCGAATCCGTGAGCGGTTGGATCAACAGGGGCTTGCTGTACCGCTGGTGGGAGATTTTCACTTCAATGGGCATCGTCTGCTCAACGATCATCCCGATTGCGCCCAGGCCCTGGCCAAGTATCGGATCAATCCCGGCAATGTGGGCAGCGGCGAGAAGCGTGACTCCCAGTATGCGCGCATGATCGAACTCGCTTGCGAGTATCAGAAGCCGGTAAGAATCGGCGTCAACTGGGGCAGCCTGGATAAGGGGCTGGTAGCCCGTATGATGGATCAGAATGCCTATGCGGAGAGACCGCTGGATGCGGATCAGATGACCCGGGAGATCATGGTGACCTCGGCTCTGGAGAGTGCCCAGCGGGCGATCGAACTGGGTCTCTCCCCATCACAGATCGTGCTCTCCTGTAAAATGAGCGGGGTGCAGGATCTGATTGCGGTCTATCGGGAGCTGGCCAACCGATGCAACTATGCCCTGCACCTCGGTCTTACCGAAGCGGGTATGGGATCGAAGGGTATCGTCGCCTCCAGTGCGGCCCTGGCGGTGTTGCTGCAGGAGGGGATCGGTGACACCATTCGTATCTCTTTGACACCGGAACCCGGTGGGGCCAGGACCCAGGAAGTGATCGTTGCCCAGGAGTTGCTGCAATCGATGGGCATACGCGCTTTCACACCGATGGTGGTTGCCTGCCCCGGTTGTGGTCGAACCACCAGTACTTTTTTCCAGCAGTTGGCGCAACAGGTCCAGACCCATCTGCGCGAACGGATGCCAGGCTGGCAGGAGAAGCATCCGGGAGTCGCTGAGATGTCGGTCGCGGTGATGGGATGCGTCGTCAACGGTCCAGGGGAGAGCAAGCAGGCCAATATCGGTATCAGTCTGCCGGGTACCGGGGAGTCACCCTCCGCACCGGTGTATGTGGATGGAGAAAAAACAGTCACCCTGAAAGGGGAACAGATTGCTGAACAGTTCATCCAACTGGTGGATGAATATGTGGAGAATCATTATCGTTGACGGGCATGTCGATGCGAGGTGCGACAACCCGCTCAACGTTTGAAGCGATACCAGAACCAGTTGCAAGATTGTTGTCAACAGCATCTGGTCTGGAGAAGAACAATACGAGTGTGAAGCACCACACTAGATTTGCAATGACAATAAAGCCACCCATTGAGGAGGAGATGATGAAGAGATCCCTGACAACCCTGGCGCTGCTGACCAGCCTGTGCGTACTACCCGGCGTACAGGCCGAAGATGAAGTTGCGCCAACGGTAACCCTAAAACGTCTCTCTTTGGAGACAGCCAATCAGATCGCCTTGGCGACAATCGAGGCCTGTAGAAAACAGGGTATTCAGATCGGAGTCACCGTGGTCGACCGGGACGGTACTGTTCAGGTGACCATGCGCGACACCATCGCGGCACAAATCACCGTGCCGATCAGTCGCCAGAAAGCCTTCACTGCCGTCAATTTCAATGCCGCCACCTCGGCTTTGAAGAGCCGGGCTGACACGCCGATCGGACGCCTCGACGGGCTGGTGATGTCCGCTGGAGGATTGCCGGTTCAGGCTGGTGGGCAACTGCTCGGCGGGGTTGGAGTGAGTGGCGCGCCATCCGGTGAAACCGATGAGGCTTGTGCTCAGGTGGGAATCGATCAGGTGATCGATGATCTGGAAATGGAGATGTAAATCGTCGTATCAGGGCCTGTTGAGACGAATCCAATCAGCTCGAACAGCTAACCAGGCTTCAGCATGATCGGAGTACTCTGCTGGTGGTGGTGGGCATGAGCTTCCACCTCCGGTAGAGGCTGGCCCTCCAGAAAAGCGTCAGCGGCGAGATAGGGATCTGTCTCACTGGTACAGATCACCTCTACCTGCTCCTGTTGCAGGCGTCTGATAAATCCCTGCCCCGCACTGGCGGTCAACAGGATATCAGAGTCAAAAAGCGGGTGCCGCAAGCCCTTGAACTCGTGCATGGACATCTCTTTCGGCAGATCCAGCCGGTCGAGTTCAACCAGTTCTCCCTGTTTGTTTCTGCCCAGGATCAGAAAACGGCGGCACTTCCCCGCATGGGGTGTGATGGTACGGAAGTTCTGGCTGGTTACGGCAATTTTCATCATCTTTATCGGGCTGGATTTCAGGTGCGCAATCTATTCCGCTGAGGCGCGCTTGAAGTGGGGGGTGGTTGAATCATTGTCAATCAACAGCGATTTGGCCCACTTTTCCATCAGGGCATTGGCTAGCGGCATAGGTGCCTCGAGAAATGAGACGATGATCTGATCATTCATCTGACAGATGCCGATCGACCGGGGTCTGCAGGCAAGTTGATCCGGAGTCTGCAGGGTGAAGCCGAAACAGAACACCAGATTGTAGGCCGCCACGATACCGTCTGCCAGCTGCCCTTGCGGGAGCTCTGCGGTGTGCTTCCTGTGATCGAAGGTGGCAATGAACTCAGCGGCCTTATGGGCCGAAATTTCTGATTCAAAGTAGGCGACAATCTCTTCAATTGAATCAAATCGACACTCATCGGGATCAATTTGGAGGGAAAATACCGGAACCTCGATTTCCTTGACGACCTGGTGCAAGTGGCATCTCCATGAACCATCGGGATTTGATGGCAGAACAGTTGATTGTCCTGGAAATGTACTGAGCGGACCGGTCTAAAGCATTGAAAATGATCAATCCTCGGCGATTCGATGCAGATTGGGGATATCCAGCAGGAATTGATTCGGTGCCGTTTCGATCAGCAGGCTCTGACGTTTGAACTCCGCGATGGTGCGACTGGCCGTCTCGGTGGTGATTCCCAGCATGGCTCCCATGTCCTCTCTGGCGAATAGACTGCACTGGCTCTCATGGGTATCTTTCACCAGTCTCAACAGCAGGCGTGCAACCCGCTGTTTCGCCGATCCGGTGGAGAGCTCGGTCAGCCAGGCATCCGCCTCCTTGAGTGCTCGCTGCCAACGGTTGAGCAGTTCCAGGTGAAGGGCCGGATTCTCTTTGCTGAGATTATCCACCACCCGTACCGGCAGAGCGCAGACCTCTGTCTCCTGCAGTACAACCGCATCGTGTTGATAGGCTTCGCCCAGGATACACTCCAGACCGGTGATATCGGTGCTGCGGATCAGGCGGACGATCCGCTGACTGCCATCCGGCAGGTACTGTACAAGCTTGAGTATGCCGGTGCGAACGGTATACATACGATCGCCTTTGTCGCCGGAATGGTAGAGTGTGGATCCGACCGGAAGGGTGTATTGATCAATCGGGTCGTGCAGTTTTTCGAAATCCTCCTCTTTGAGGTCGGCGAACAGTACCGACTCACGCAGAGAGCATTTCAGACAGTCCGCGACCCCATCCCTGGCTTCCTTGAAGGAAACGATCTTAACCATAATTTCTTTACCACATAAAATTAACGGCCATCAGGCAACTGTAAGTATGATCTACTGCAAGCGCACGACAATCCGTAGTTGACAGTAATCCGGTACCCATAATCGACCAGACGCCAGCAGTAGTGCCGGTTATCTGTTTGATGTTAAATACCTTAAGCCCGTTAACAGGCCCTAATACAGTCCTCAAGCAGCTGTTTTAGTTCCCCGGTTGGCCAAGCTTGCAAGCAATCGGCAATACCGGATTGGGAATTTTATTCCCAGCCCTGTAAACTTGTTTTTCTTAAAGCAACATAAAACACAGCTATACAGTCAACCATACCAGAACCGGCTTTCAAAGGCAGTGAATTTTTATCTGACTATGGAACCGGTTTGGGCTGAGGTGTATGGTTGAACCTGTATAACAGCAATTTTCCATAGCAAAAGCCGGAGTGAATTCAGGGATAAAAAAACATGCGCTTAACTGGGAAAGTGGGGTTGAAGCATTGTATCCATAGGGTGGTTCAGGCCGCCGTGCTGTCCGCGACGCAATCCACGGTTGCTTTGGGTGACCCATGGAGGCTCTGGTCATGAGTCGTCAACAACAGGTTACTGCGACGCAACATATTCTGGTCGTGGATGATCAGCAGGCCAATCTGGACAGTCTGCAGCTGATTTTAAAGTTCAATTACCAGGTCTCTCTGGCCTCTACTGGTCAGGCCTGTCTGGATCAACTGGCGGTTGCTACGCCGGATCTCATACTGCTGGATGTGGATATGCCGATGATGGACGGGCTGACCGTCTGTCGTATCATCAAAGCCAATCCTTCCACTTCCGATATACCGGTGATATTTGTTTCTGCCCTGTCAAGATTGAGTGAACGACTGGCCGGCTATCGGGCCGGTGCGGATGACTATGTCGCCAAACCCTATGATGCCGAAGAGTTGCTGCTCAAGATCAGGGTCGCGTTGAACAACCGGCATGATCTGGAGAATGCCAAACAACGCTCTGTTCTGGTCCGGGAAGAGATGGAGGAGTCTCTGGCGTTATCCACTGAATTGGCAGAGATAGCCAAGTTTATCGGCCGTACACTGGAGTGCGATGACATTCGTTCCCTGGGCGAACAGATGCTGGTGACTCTGGAGCGTTTCGGTCTGCGAGTGATCGTACGGATGATTCCCAGTGGCCACTATTTTTCCCATGCCGGCGAGGTCGGTGTGCTGGACCAGGAGATGATGGAGAGTATGTATGAGAAGGGGCGGATTATCGACTTCGGTCATCGTACCTTGATCAATACGGAATCTGTCTCTCTGCTGGTGCGTAATATGCCAATCCATGATGAGGATCGCTATCATCGCTGGAAAGAGAATATCAATCTGATGGTTGAAGTGGTCAATCAGCGCATCTCCGACGTACAACGCTTATTGGATAAACAGGGCGAGCGAGAACGCCTGCAGCCTTTGATCAACGGCCTTCATCAACTGATTGAAACCGTCCAGGAGAGTGGCTATGAGGTGGTCAAGGAGGAGGCTACTGTCACGGTGAGCCGCCTGCTGATGGCCTGGGAATCGAAACAGACGGTTTAACGAGGTTAACTGTCTACAGCTTAATGACGAACACCTGCAACGGATGATTGGCTATGCGGCAGGCCATTGTTTCTGAGATTAACCGCCAATGAACGCGAATCACCGCAAAGCGCTTTCGCGATACGGCTTCTTGTTTGCGGTGATTGGCGTTTAATAGCGGTTTTATTCTCTTAAGACTGCCCGTTAATACTAAAGTCAAAACGATCCTTTCCGGTGACTTATTCAGCCGACCTTCGGCAGATTGGCGAGGGACTCCTGGATCGCCTCATCCGGATAGTCATAATCCTCCAGCTCACCTTTGAAATAGCGATCGTATGAGCTCATGTCGAAGTGGCCATGACCGGAGAGATTGAACAGCAGGGTTTTGGGCTCGCCGGTCTCAGCACAGCGTTTGGCTTCCCGGATGGTCGCCGCCACCCCGTGGCATGATTCGGGTGCCGGAATAATGCCCTGGGTTTTGGCAAACAGCACGCCCGCTTCGAATGTCTCCAGCTGGGGAATTGCCACCGCACTCAACAGCCCCTCATTGTAGAGCTGGCTGACCAGAGCCGATTCACCATGATAACGCAAGCCACCGGCGTGGATTCCCGGCGGCATGAAATCGTGACCAAGGGTATACATTTTGGTCAGCGGGGTGAGACCTTCGGTATCACCGAAATCATAGGCATAGACACCTTTTGTCAGAGTCGGGCAGGAGGTCGGTTCGACTGCAACCAGCTCCACCTCTTTGCCACTCGCCTTATCGGCAAAAAATGGAAATGCCACGCCGGCGAAGTTGGAGCCGCCGCCACAGGGGGCAAAGATCATGTCAGGGTATTCACCGATCATTTCGAACTGCTTTTTAGCCTCTTCACCAATGATGGTCTGATGCAGGATGACATGGTTGAGCACCGATCCCAATGCGTAATTGGTGTCGGAGCGGCCGGCCGCCTCTTCCACCGCTTCTGAGATGGCTATCCCCAGAGAGCCTGCGGAGTCCGGATGCTTCTCCAGAATATGCCTTCCCGACTGAGTCATATCGGTCGGGCTGGCGAAGACCTCGGCGCCCCAGGTCTGCATCATTGAGCGGCGGTAGGGTTTCTGGCCGTAGCTGACCTTCACCATAAAGACCCGGACATCAAGGCCGAACATCTGGCCGGCCAGTGCGATCGAACAGCCCCACTGACCGGCGCCGGTTTCGGTGGTCAGGCGTTTGATGCCCTGTTGTTTGTTGTAATAGGCTTGAGCAACTGCCGTGTTCGGCTTATGCGAACCGGCCGGGCTGACCGCTTCGTTTTTGAAATAGATCTTCGCCGGAGTATTCAGTGCCTGTTCCAGTCGTTCGGCACGATAGAGTGGTGATGGCCGCCAGAGCGTGAGTACTTCACGTACCTCTTCCGGTATTGGAATCCAGCGTTCCGTGCTCACTTCCTGTTTGATGATGGCTTCTGGAAAGATTGCGCTCAGTGCATCCGGTGTCACCGGACTGCCATCGGGAGCAAGGATCGCGGCCGGTGGATTGGGCATGTCGGCCACAACGTTGTACCAATGGGTCGGCATTTCTGCTTCTTTAAGCAGAATCTTGGTTTTCATGGTGTTTTTTCTCCAGATGAGTCGGCCGAGTCTTAATCGCACCGCTGCAGTCGATAAATGGCGTGCCATTTCTTCAATCAATCGCTAAGCTAACGCACTGATCGGCTTTCACTTTAGCTTTCTGTCACCTTTGAGCATGCTTGATGCACAGAGCGTGACCTATTATGGTGCAGAGCAAAATTTCGCTCAATTACTTTTCTTGATATAGATCATTAGCCGTCACAATAGGAAATCCGATGCCCTTAATTACCCTGCGTAATCTCCATCTGAGCTTTGGCGATGCCCCATTACTGGATGGTATCGAGCTGAGTATCGAGAAGGGTGAGCGTATCGCCCTGCTGGGTCGAAACGGTATGGGCAAATCGACCCTGATGAAAGTGATCATGGGTAGCCAACAGGCAGATGATGGGGAGCGGGTGGTCAGTAATGGCGTCAGTGTCGCAAGACTGATTCAGGAGGTGCCACAGGAAGTCGAAGGTACGGTCTTTGATCTGGTGGCGGACGGTATTGGCGGTCTGGCGGAAAAACTGAAGACCTATCATCGCATCAGTCATCGTCTGGCGGAAGGGGATCAGTCGCTGCTCGACAGCCTGGCGAAAGCCCAACACGATCTTGAGGCCGCTGGTGGCTGGCAACTGGAACAGCGGGTTGAAACCACGATCT
>JAEPDS010000082.1 GCA_016842065.1 Candidatus Thiodiazotropha sp. 'RUGA' | reverse complement strand
GCGCCTGAAAAAGCGCCACGAACCGTTGCTCGTCGCTCATTTGCAGCAACCAAACTTCGCTCCTCGCGCCTTGATTGGCGCTTTTTCAGGCGCAACAGGGCGCATTGGATTAGTGTTAACAGGCCCTAGAATAAGCTGCAGTGGCAATGAAGTTGATTTCCCCATCTCACACAGGATGCGAGCAGCCGTCTCACCCATAGTGTTGAGGAGACCATGCGGAAAGACCCCGCCCTGCTGTTTCGAATTCAATATCGTCTAGTCCTGATGACCTGCCTACTGGCATTTTGCGTCATACTGCTTGGCGCCTATGTGCGGCTTTCGGACGCCGGTCTTGGTTGTCCTGACTGGCCAGGCTGTTACGGACAACTCATCGTACCCAGTGAATCGGCTGAGGTGGTCTCGACCGAGCAGGCATTCGATCAAGCAAAAGCCTGGAAAGAGATGATCCATCGCTATATGGCAGGCACCTTGGGGCTGTTCATTTTGCTCCTCGCGATACTCGCCTGGACAAACCGGACAATCGCCCGTCAACCTGTCGTACTCCCTGGCATACTGCTTTTATTGGTAATATTTCAGGCCCTGCTTGGGATGTGGACTGTAACCCTGCTGGTCAAACCAGCCATCGTCACCGCCCATCTGCTGGGTGGTTTTGCCACCCTCGCCCTGCTCTGGTTACTGTTGCTAAGACTGCGACCCATCGACCCTCTGCACACAGTGGAGACCAGCGCGCCACTCAGGCGATGGATTCACTTCTCGCTTCTCATACTTTTGATGCAGATCACGCTGGGTGGCTGGACCAGCACCAACTATGCCGCGCTGGGTTGTACCGATTTTCCGACCTGTTACGCCGGGCAATGGTGGCCTGAAATGGATTTTAAAGAGGCCTTTGTGATCTGGCGTGGTCTGGGTATCAACTATGAATTCGGTGTACTGGAAACCGAAGCCCGAACAGCGATACACGTCACTCATAGAATGGGCGCCCTATTAACCTTATTTACTCTAGGTGTATTAATCTACTGGTTGACAAGAAAGAGCTCCGCACGCGCATTGCAAAGCATCGGATATCTGCTTACATTAATCCTCATATTGCAAATCGGCCTGGGTATCACCAATGTTTTAGGTCATTTACCGCTGAATGTTGCAGTCGCTCACAATGGTGGCGCAGCGATTCTACTATTAATTTTGGTGACACTGATCTGGGTAGCGAGAAAACGGGAATAGCACATGTCGGAAAACGCCACCCCCCGCCTGGGGACAATTGCATTGCTGGGAATTTCTGCCTTGCTTGGTGGACTGCTGGTTTGGTCTTACCTGCAAGGATCCAAGTCTGAACAGACAAGCCAGCCCTTGGCAACCGAACAGGCCACACTGCTTCCTGAGTTACGTTCCCTGAAACCATTCTCGCTCTCCAACCACAATGGCGATGCATTCGACAATCAAAGTCTGCTCGGACAATGGACATTCATGAGCTTTGGCTATACCTACTGTCCGGATGTCTGCCCTACCACCATGTCTCTGTTCAGTGAAATGAACGACCTGCTGAAAAGTCAGCAGCAAACCGATCCTTACAAGATCACATTCGTTTCCGTGGATCCTCAGAGAGACTCGCTGGAACGGCTCGCAGAGTATGTCACCTATTTCAATCCGGAATTCATCGGAGCCACCGGACCGGAACCGGCAATAGCGAAATTGACCAAACCTCTGGGTATTCTCTACCAACGGGTTGAAACCGAGGACAGCGCCATGGGCTATGTGATAGACCACTCTGCCTCAATCATTCTGGTCGATCCGCAAGGTCAATACCATGCCTATTTCAGCCCACCCCATGATCCACAGAAAATGGCCAATGACTTTATCAATATCACTGACCATGCCAGACTGGGTAAATAGCTGTGAATGACCTGATAAAAGGTAGATGTTGGCATTGTGGCCATGAATTGCAGACAGCCGATTATGGCCGAGAATCCAGCTGTCTCGCCTGCAGCAAACCGACTCGGGTCTGCCGTAACTGCCGTTGGTATGCTCCCGACCGCCCCAATCAATGCGAAGAGCCCGGGGTCGAACGGGTGCTTGATAAAGAGAAAGCCAATTTCTGCGAGCTGTTTGAGCCAACCATGGAGTCACTGAATGAGAAATCAACTCAGTCAGAGGACTCTTTGCGCCAGGCCGCTGAGGACCTGTTCAAGTAAACACCATCCGCTCGGCAAATTGTTCTCTATCCGGGCCTGGCGAGTCAGAGTCGATGTAATCTAAAAACTCGCCGGATCAGGGTCTGTTAGCGGCACTGGCAATCAGTCTATCAAGCTGGTTGGCGAAAGCCTGGCGATCCGCATGATTAAATGCTGCCGGTCCTCCAGTATCCATCCCACTACCCCGCATGGTATCGAGAAAGTCCCTCATCGCCAGCCGCTGGCGGATATTATCAGCCGTGTAGCGCTCCCCTCTGGGTGTCAGAACCAGGCAGCCCTTCTCGATGACTTCCGCAGCCAGAGGTATATCCGAGGTAATCACCAATTCACCAGGTTGTGCCTGCTGCACAATATAATCGTCCGCCACATCGAAACCAGCCGAGACCTGAACTGATCGGATTCGCTCTGAGGGGGGAACCTGTAGTGCCTGATTGGCGACCAGCACAAGCGGAATATGGGCTCTGTCAGAGGCGCGAAACAGAATCTCTTTGATCGGCTTTGGGCAGGCATCGGCATCGACCCAGATCCTCTGCAGTGACATTTTCAGCTCCGGAATTAAACTCGTCGAGTTAATAAAAGTGCATACTGACTGTAATATGGCTATTGTAATCAGTAAACAGACCATTATACTTCACGGCCCGGCCATGCCTATGGCCGCTTCATCTGCTCCCACCAGGAACCTCAATGTCCCACGAAGATCCCGCAGCCACCAGCTTTAATGAGTTTGATCTGCCCAAACAGCTTCTCAGAGCACTGGATAAAGTAGGCTATGAAACCCCCTCCCCGATCCAGGCACAGACCATCCCATATTTACTGGCGGGAGACGATTTACTGGGACATGCACCCACAGGAACCGGTAAAACAGCCGCTTTTGCCCTGCCACTGCTGGCCCGCCTGAACCTAAAACAACGCCATGTTCAGGTTATGGTACTGACCCCGACTCGGGAACTGGCTATCCAGGTGGCCGAGGCATTTCAGCGTTATGCATCGCAGATGAAAGATTTTCATGTCCTGCCGATCTATGGTGGTCAAGACTACGGCGGCCAGATCCGCCAATTGAAGCGGGGTGTTCATGTGGTCGTTGGTACCCCCGGACGGGTCATGGACCATATGCGTAAAGGCACACTCAAACTCGATAACATCCAGACCCTGGTACTCGACGAAGCGGATGAGATGTTGCGCATGGGCTTTATCGACGATGTGGAGTGGATACTCGAGCAGACCAATCCGGAGCGGCAGATCGCGCTCTTCTCAGCCACCATGCCGAAAGAGATACGCCATATTGCCCGGCATCATCTCAATCAGCCCCATGAAATCGCCATTAAAAGTAAAGCGGCCACCGCTGAAACCATCAGGCAACGTTACTGGCTGGTGAAAGGATTGCATAAGCTGGATGCCTTGACCAGGATTCTTGAAGTCGAGCCTTTTGACGCCATTATCATCTTTGTTCGCACCAAGACCGCCACTGCTGAGCTCGCGGAAAGGCTCTCTGCGCGTGGATACAGTGCCGCCGCATTGAATGGGGACATGGTGCAAAAACAGCGGGAACAGATGGTTGAGCGGCTGAAGCGTGGTGCACTCGATATTCTGGTGGCAACCGATGTCGCCGCCCGCGGACTGGATGTGGAGCGGATCAGCCATGTCATCAATTTCGATATCCCATACGATACCGAGTCCTATGTACACCGTATTGGACGAACCGGCCGGGCCGGCAGAACTGGCGACGCCATTCTGTTTGTTGCCCCCCGGGAGAGACGTATGCTGGGCACGATCGAGAAGGCGACACGACAAAAAATCGAGCAATTGACTCTGCCCAGCACCGAAACCGTCAACAATAAACGCATCGCCGCATTCAAGCAGCGAATCAGCGATACTCTCGCCTCTGAAGAGCTCGATTTCATGCAGGGCCTGTTGGAACAGTACCAACAGGAGCATGATGTACCCGCCATAGATATCGCGGCGGCTCTGGCTAAAATGTCGCTCGGCGACAAACCGTTACTGCTTCAACCTGAAAAAAGGCAGCCCAGAAACAGTGAGCCTTCCAGGGAGAGAAACAGCAAGCGGACACGAATGGATCAGAAAGGTAAGGCTGCCAGCTCCGCCCCGCCTTCTGGCATGGAACGGTTTCGTATCGAAGTCGGCCATGATCACAATGTGCAGCCTGGCAATATCGTTGGTGCCATCGCTAACGAGGCAGGCCTGGATGCGGAGCACATTGGTCATATCGATATACAGAATGACTTCAGTCTGGTCGATCTACCGATGGGCATGCCTCATGAGATCTTTCAGGATCTCAGAAAAGCCTGGGTCTGCGGACAGCGCCTGAAGATCTCCCGCCTGGCAAAAGCGGAGAAATCTGCCAAAAGAAGCAACAGATCAGAAAAGAAAAAGCCGAAGAAAAGAAAACCCAAAAAGCGCTCCAGCACGGGCTCAAAAGAGTAATCCGCACAGCTGCGATAGAGCAAAACAGAGCGCAAGGCAGGCGTGGATAAACCATTGCGATAGCCGTTGCCCGGCTATCGGATGGCTATCGTCTCCTGTCAGAGAAAATCCACTCGCAGATTGACCCTTCGGTTTTCCGCCCTTCCATCAGCATTGCTGTTATCGGCAACCGGTTGAGAATCGGCGTAGCTGACCGAACGCAGATTTTTTGCGGAAAATCCCTGATCCAGTAGAAACCGGGTCACTGCATTGGCCCGCGCGGCGGCCAGTTCCCAATTGGATTGAAACGGACCGCCAAGAATTGGCCGGTCGTCCGTATGCCCTTCCACTGCAATATCCGCTTCGCCGATCTCCTGCAGAGTCATGGCAAGTTGTGACAATACCGGCTGGGCTTCTGGTAACAGTTCGGCCTTACCGGAATGAAACAGAATCACATCGGCAATCTCAAGAGAGACACCCAGTTCACGTTGCACCACTTTGACTTCATCATCAAAGCGCTGCTCGATGGCCGCAGTCAATCTGGTCACCGCACTGTTGTCAGCCTGAGATTGAGGCGTTATCTCCTCGACGACCTCGATCTGTTTGGGGTGGATGGTCGGTACAGGAGCCTCAGCCTGGGTATAGGCTGATGCAATTTGATTCTGCTCCTCGATTGGCTGCATGTGACGGACTGCCATTTGACCCAGTAAAACCACCAGCATGGCCAGAATAACACTCAGCACATCCACATAGGTCAACAGCCAGTTCCCATCGTTGTTATCGTTCTCCCACTGATACCAGGAGATGTCATCCAAAGGACCATCACTGCTTTGTGATACCATGACCCTTCCCCCTACTGTGAGGCGACCAGTTTCAGCTGAACTGCGGCCTGCTGAATGTCCTGACTTGCCGAGGCTTCATCCATCATCTCCCGGATCAATTCGGAGTGCTGACGATCACAAAGCATCATCACAGCCTGCAGGTGGGCCACCCGGCGGCTGATGAGTTGCCTGCCTCGCTGCTCGAATTTGCTTGCCATCGGTTTGAACACCAGATTGGCTAGCACCAATCCATAAACGGTGGTCAACATGGCAAAGCCCATGGCGGCACCGATTGAGGCCAGATCACCGGAACCGAGACCAAACAGCATCTGCACCAGCCCCAGCAGGGTTCCCAGCATACCGAAAGCAGGGGCATATCCACCCATTGCCCGGAGAATATCAGCCGGCCTGCGAAGATGGTCGCGATCTTCAACAATTTGCCGCTGCAGGGCCAGATTTACCTGATCCCGCGGAAAACCATCGAGAACCAGCTGGGTTCCTCGACGCAGTAGAGGGGCGGATATCCGTTGGGTTACCGCCTCTGCCGGCCGAATTTCACCGCGGCGGAAAAAATTTGCCGCCTGGAGAAAGCGTCGAAACGACTCTTCCTCATCATCTCCCTGATCGGCAATCGGCTTTCGAAAGTCACTCACAAGTTGCCACATTGCCAGCACCGCGTTCAGGGAATGACTCATGATCGTGGTCAAAAGTGTCCCGCCTACAACCAGAAACAGCCCGGATACAATAGCAATCAAGCCAGATCCTGGGGCCATCAATTGAATAGTGACGGAGACAACTACGGAAATTGAAAGTAGTCCAATCCAAATATAAATGGCCAACGCAACTCTCCTGATCTCTATGCTGTTGTACAGATCGGATCTGATCCGGGTTTTCGGTATTCGTCTTATTAGAGCGGTGCAAGTTACAGGCCAGATTTGTGAAACAGATCGAACCAATCGGCTCTACTGCGCTCGATTCCGCGATGATAAACCTGAACATGTGCATGTAAATTGATGTCGAATAGCGGTATATTTCGATGACACCGGGTAACTCAACCCAGGTAGCACGGCTTGACCTTCGGCTGAATCAGCCTATCCAACCAATCATCACGGGATGACCCAATGAAGTTAAAAGCGCTCTTGCCTATCCTATTTTTATCGAGCAATACCTTCTCTGTGGTAGCAGCAGCCTCGGAAGTCAATATGAATCCGGGCCTGTGGCAGTGGACTGCCGTTATGGATATGCCGGGCATGCCGATGCAACTCCCACCCACTTCCTATACAACCTGTATCAGTCAGGCTGACTTTGTGCCGAAGGACAGTGAACTGGGGCGGAATTGTGAAACCATCGATCTGAAAACTGATGGTGATACTGTCTCCTGGAATATCACTTGCACCCAGAATGGTATGGCAACCACTAGCCAGGGTGATATCACGTACTACGGGGATCGAGCTGAAGGAAGTATCAATATCAACTCTCAGGGCTTGCAGATGCGCTCTAAAACCACCGGTGAACGATTGGGTCCCTGCACAAAAAAATAGCCTTATATCGATTGGACCCTGCAGGTATTAGCTGTTTTAACCTGGCTGTTCGATTGGCAACCAAGTACAACACAGTGAATGCACTGTTTATTGCTGCAACCAGTCATAACCCAGCTGCTCCATCTGCTGTTCAATCCAGCCTGAGCGCTCAACCACATATGGGCTGGCTGGATGGGCACGATAGTGCCAGGGATTGGGTAGTACAGCCGCAAGTCTGGCCGCTTGATTGTTAGACAGATCATCTACCGGAGCCTGAAACCAGTAGAGACTGGCGGCACCGACACCAAACACGCCGGGGCCAAATTCAGCAATATTCAGATAAACCTCAAGAATTCGCTGTTTATCCCAAAATAGCTCAAGCAACAACGCGATTCCCATCTCCAGGACTTTTCTTGGGAGATCTCTGTTTGACCATAGAAACAGATTTTTAGCGGTCTGCTGGGTCAGTGTGCTTGCACCACGTAACCGCTTACCCCTGTCCGCCTCTAGCAATGCATCCATGATCGCTTCTGGGTCAATGCCGAAATGGTACGGAAAACGCTGGTCTTCTGCGGCCACTACCGCGAGTTGTACCGAAGGTGCAATCCTATCCAGATCAACCCATTGGTGTCGTGTCATTTCCGAGTAACCGGCTGGCCTACTGAACTCTCTCTGAATCTTCCACGACCAGGTTGGAGGATCGAAATAGCGAAGCAACACGATTGCTGTAATAACCAGTATGCTTACGCCCAAAACAAACTTAAAAGTCAGGCGCAACACTAATTCCAACAACCGCGCGATAGCCGTCTTTCCCTTATTCTTGCGAACAGACACTTAAGCTAGGGCCTGTTAACATTAAAGAAATCTTCGATATGGGAGCATGAACGGATACTTAGAGCAGATGTTTCCCATCGAACAGATCATACTCCAGGGTAAAAGGGTCAACCCCTTCGACACATCCCAGATTCACGCGAAAGTGCCCTGGCATTCTGGCAGTTTCATGGAAAGTATAGATACCGCATTGTTGACAGAAGTAGTGGCGGGCTGTTTTTAATCCGAACTGGTAGGATCCAAGCGTCTGATCATCAGACTCATAACTAAACTGTTCTGGAGGTATTGCCTCACTGCTCATCATCGCGCCTTTGCGCATGCAGATGGAGCAGTTACAGCGTAAGCCTTTGTTAATCGCTTCACCTTCAAAAGAGAAGCGGACAGCACCGCAATGGCAACTACCTTGGTAGTGTTCTGTCATGACCTGCCTCCTGGTAACGAATTCTTTTTGGAAGTGTAGATTGTGTAAAAACTGGATACCACCTGGAATAGCGCTCTCTAGTGCCGGGAAAAAAGGTCAGTCAGATTAACCTCTAGTAGACTGTTTCGTTGATAATTGCATCACACCCTGAGTAGCTTGATGCTCCATATCATCGAAACCATGCCACCAGAAAACGCCAAATACGCGCATAAAAAGAGGTTAATAGTGCATCATGCACGACCATTCCCAGTAATCCTGTGATCAAAGAAAACCAGAGTACGGCTTCAAATGGTATCAAGGTTGTGCTGGAAAGAAACAGGCTATTTATTGCCAGCCAGAGAATCAGTCCTGTTATAAATCCGACTATTGCATTGAAAAGACCCAGGGCCAGTCTGTCCATCAGTGTAGTATCACGATCAAGCTTCATAGGCCGGCCTCAGGTATCAGTAGTTGGGATGTTTCTACTGCACTGAGCTGGGCAATTCCTTCCGAACTGCTCACCGTTTGAATCAAATATTTCATATTCAATGATTTCGTCACTAATTATTGGAATTACAGCGCCCTATGAATCTACATGATACTGTTGTTTGAATAACGATCTGCCGTTTCTCGTCTGCTTGCAGACCTCTGTCAGACCCTACCCACAATCCAACAGAAACTCCTATCTTATTGTTTTTATGTGCTTTTTTTACATTCTACTTGAAAACATCTTTATAGGCTATTGTTTCTTAAACTGATATGATTAGTTCAACTGGCAAGTTGATTCGTTACCAAGATGCCTAATA
>JAEPDS010000081.1 GCA_016842065.1 Candidatus Thiodiazotropha sp. 'RUGA' | reverse complement strand
AGCGGGATGCGTACCGGGCATACCTCACCGCAGGCACCGCAGAGGGTGCAGGCGGAGGTGAGACTGCCGACTTTGTCGATGCCCAGACGTTGCGGTTCCAGCAGGATGCCGATCGGGCCCGGGTAGGTGGTGCCATAGGCGTGTCCTCCCACATGCACATAGACCGGGCAGTGGTTCATGCAGGAGCCGCAGCGGATGCAGCGCAGGGTATCGACCAGCTCCTCGTCGCTGCGGATACGGGATCTACCATTGTCCAGCAGTACCAGGTGAACCTGCTCAGGGCCATCCTTTTCGCCGGGCTGACGCGGGTGGCTGATCATATTGAAATAGGTGGTGATCGGCTGGCCGGTGGCTGATTTGGTGAGGATCTCCAGTAACGGCGGGACGTCGGAGAGTTTCTCCACCACCTTCTCGATGCCGGTGATGGCGATGTGGATGCGGGGTGCGGTGGTGCTGAGGCGGCCGTTGCCCTCATTCTCCACCAGGCAGAGGGTACCGGTCTCCGCGACCGCAAAGTTGACCCCCGAGATGCCGGCATCCGCATAGGCAAACTTCTTTCGCAGTACCTGGCGGGCGCAGCCGGTCAGTTCGTCCACATCGTCCGTATGGGGCTGTTCCGGGTGAAACTTCTGGAACAGTTCGGCGACCTCAAAACGGTTCTTGTGGATCGCCGGAACGATGATGTGGGAGGGGGGCTCCTGGGCCATCTGCAGGATATATTCGCCCAGGTCGGACTCGATCACTTCGATGCCCCGCTGCTCCAGGTAGTGGTTGAGGTCGGTCTCCTCCGAGACCATCGACTTACCCTTGACCACGGAGGTTGCCTGCTCGGCTTCGAGGATCTGATTGATCAATGCATTGGCCTGCAACGGGGTCTCCGCCCAGTGGACCTGGATGCCGTTCTCAGTCAGTTTGGCTTCGAGTCTTTCGAGCAGTTCAGCCTGCCGGCTGAGGGATTTGTTGCGGATCGCTTTTGCCCGATAGCGCAGCACCTGAAGTTCCTGCTGGTCCGGGAACTGAGCCAGGCGACGTTGCCGTATCCCATCCATGGCGCTACGGAAATTACGCCGCAGCTGGTCGTTGTGCAGTGCCTTGTCGATGCGCTGGTAGAAGGCTCGGTATTGGTTCATTCGCCTTCCCCAGAGGTTCTCTGCAGGAGAAATTCCGCCACATGCTGGGTCGACAGGTCGCGCTGTTGGTGTTCCAGTGCGCCGCCAATATTCATCAGACAACCGCAATCCTGGCTGATCACCGAGTCGGCCCCGCTGGCCAGCAGGGCATTGCATTTGGCCTCCACCATAGCGCCGGAGATGTCTGGCTGCTTGACGGAAAAGGTACCGCCGAATCCGCAGCATTCGGTTTTATGGGAGTGATCCATGACCTCTACGTTACTGAGCTGGGCGATGAGTCTGTCGATGCGGTCGGCAACTCCCATCTCCCGTCGTGCGGAACATGAGGTGTGGATGGCAATTTTGGTCGGTTGGCCCAGATCATTCAGCTGCAGTGCCAGCACATCGACCAGGAACTCGGTCAGTTCATAGGTGCGCTCTGCGGCGGCAATCGCCTGGGATTCGTCCGGTTCGCCGGCAAACAGCTCCGGCCAGTGGTGTTTGACCATCCCCGCACAGGAGCCGGAGGGCACCACAATGGGATACTCTTTGGGAAAACAGTTCAACTGGGCACGGGCCACCGTTAGCGCCTCCTGGCGATAGCCAGAGTTGAAGGCGGGTTGACCGCAACATCCCTGGTTGGCGGGATAGATGGCTTTCACCCCCTCTCGTTCGATCAGGGCCATACCGGCCAGCCCTGCTTTCGGGTAGAGCAGGTCGATCAGGCAGGTGCCGAAGAAATAAACCCGTTCCGGTTTGTTCATCGTTACTCCTCACTGAACATGGAGGCGTACAACTCTGAGTTACGGGACAGCTTGGCCTGGCTCTTGAATTCGTGGAATGCCTGAAAGGCAAACTCCAGATGAAAGCGCGCCTTGTCACGCGCTTGTTCCGGATCCCGGTCCATGATGGCAGTGACGATGGCTTTATGTTGCCGGCAGAGTTTTTCGACGAAGGCCGGTTCTGCATAGAACATGTCCAGGTATTCACTGACTGTGTTCTTCAAAACATCGTGTATGGCGTTGGTGAAGTGCACCAGCACCACATTGTGGGCTGCTTCGGTGATCGATTGGTGAAAGGCTGCATCCACTTTCAGTTTTTCGATACTGGAGGCCTCAGCGCGGTGAATCTCAACCATCTCATTGAATCGGCTCCAGATCCTTTGCCGATCACTCTCTGTTGCTCTGGTGGCCGCATTGAAGGCGGCCACGCCCTCAAGCTCTTTACGCACCTCAAGGGTGTCGAACTCCGCATCGGGCTGGTCCTGCAGCAGAGCCATCAGCGGATCGGTAAAGCTGTGTGCCAGGGATTCGGTGACGTAGTTGCCGCCGCCCTGATGGGTATGCAGCAGCCCTTTGCTGGAGAGCTTCTGGATCGCTTCCCGCAGAGAGGGGCGGGAGATCCCAAGACGTTCTGCCAGCTGTCTCTCGGCGGGCAGACGCTCTCCGGGCTTGAGCGTGCCGTCGGCAATCATGCCCTCCAGCTGTTCGGCGATCTGATCCGAGAGTTTTCTTCGTTGCATTATCTGCCTTTTTTGGTCATACCAATTAACATTTTGACAGTTTAGACTGCATTTAACTGAACCACAAGATAAGTTATTGGTTAATATTATTTCAATTGAGAGACTTCAAATGCCGCTAAAAATAGTAAAAAATGGCAAATATGCCGCCAAAAACCATTAAAATAGTTAAAATTCTTTCTGGTTGTTTTGCTAAGAGTATATGTCACATCGCAATTAAAAGGACAGACCAATTAACCAAATTATTTTGGTTTGACAAGGGGTAGTATTCAAGTCCCTCAATTCCTATTGGAAAAATACTCATAATTACAGGCGGGTTCTGATTGATGTCATCGAATCGCCGTTACAAAAGGCAGGGGTTCAACTGGTGGTGCCGATAGAGTCTAGCCGCCACTGTTATGGCCTGCGCTTCAAGAGTGAGAGGTTGTACAGCAGCGCTGGCATCAGAGTGGAGAAACTGGAGTGGTAGATAGGGTCGGCATCCGAGCAGAGCTGACTGTAACTGCTTTGTGATACCCGCCCCTTAACTGCCAGGATGCGGGAACCGTTTCATAAATCGGTACAGGTGTTTGAGCTGGTATTCGTTGTCTCAGCTGTGGCGGACTGAGCAGGTCGACACTATCTCACTGAGCCCCACCTGCAGCGCAGGTAAAAAGGTTTAGGGAAATGACTTTCTGGCCGTTGCCCTGGCCCATCTGGTAGGCCATTGTTACAGCTCAAGTGACATGACACGGTCCGCTGATAAGGTTGAAAAACATGATTCCGATCAGCAGCTTGATAATAACCGCATTGATTAATCGCAATGTTTTACAAAGAATGAAATAAACTACTAAATCCCTAAGTTTTTCAGTGAGTTAAGTTATGTAATGGGTGATTGGATGGTCTATGCTTAGGGGATGAGGTCTCTATTCAGTCATCCACGCCAGGCCTTGAATGATTTCAACTCAATCGAGGTTGAGCGGCGGCGTATTCAGTATCATCTGATCTTCCTGATCGGGGCATTTTTTCTTGCAGCCTTCGCCCTGGCCAGCTATATCAATCTGCGCTATGAGATCGCCTATTTCCTCTTCGGCTCCCTTTTGGCGGCCATCGGCATAAACATCTTTGTGCTGAAGACCGAAAACCACAAGATCGCGGCATGGCTCTACAGTACGGTGATGCTGGTACAGGTGGTCTATCTGATTATCAGTGGGGGAGTTGAGGCAACCGGTCCCCTTTGGACCTATCCAATCGTGGTCATCATCATCTCCCTGTTGGGTCATTTGCACGGCTATTTTCTATCCCTGTTTGTGATAGCTCTGCTCTCCGTACTGTTGGGTTTCGGAGATAGCTACGGCTTGACGCCGCACTACACGGATGCCTTCAAAATCCGCTTTATCGCTACCCTGTTTGCATTGAGCTGGCTGGTCTGGAGTCTGGAGTTCTCACGCGCCAAGGCGGCTGCCTTGTTGAATGGTCTCAATCAGCAGATCCTGGATATCAGCCGCACGGATCAACTGACCGGTCTGCTGAATCGACGTGGTCTGGAAGAGAGTTTCAACAGCGAGGTGAACCGTTCACAACGGGTCAATCAATCCTTCTCCCTTGCGCTGATGGATATTGACGATTTCAAAGCGATGAATGACCGCTATGGGCATCTGCTCGGGGATGAGATTCTCAAGCAGATCGCCAGTGTGGTGCAGTCCCAGATCCGAAACATCGATACGCTGGCTCGCTGGGGGGGAGAGGAGTTTGCCATTCTGCTCGATAAATCGTCCCTGACTGATGCTGCCTACATTGCGGACAAGGTCAGAAAAGCAATCCAGGAGTTAAAACCTGAGCAGTCCCAGATCAGTGAAAGGATTACCGTCAGTATCGGTGTGGTGGAGTATCAGCCGGGGCAGACCATGTTGGAGTTGTTCGATGCAGCGGACAATGCGCTCTATCTGGCGAAAAGGTGCGGTAAGAACTGTGTCAGAACGACAGAGGACGTGGCCAGGGAGAATGGCCGGCCTGATCTCTCTTTGGTTTGAATCAAATTGTTAGAGCGACTGTTGAAGACGCTATCAGAAGGCCGCAATGCGGCCTTCTGATCTGTTGGCTACATCATCATGTCGTCGATCAGATTGGCAAACCAGCTGTGTGCGTAGCTGACTTCACGCTTGCGTTGCTGATCCGAGGCATTCATCGGGGAGAGACCGCCGGCGCCCTTGATCGGCAGGATGGTGTTGCTGCTCTTGTCCAGGGTATAGACCGCTGCCACGGAAATACCGTGCTCTTCGCCGAGGATGCTGTAACAGGTGTTGACGAAGGTGGGATCCGGTGGTTCGATACCATTGAAACGTGAAACAATGGCAGCCGCCGCAACCTTGGCCTGAGAGTTGGCGGCGTAGGCCGATTTCGGCATCTTCGCGGCGCTCGAGGCATCACCCAGAACATAGACATCTTTATGCTTGCTGGACTCGAAGGTCAGTTTGTTGACCGGACACCAGTCTCCATCCACCAGGTCAGAGGCGAAGGCAACCTTGCCTGCTTTCTGTGGTGGAATGATGTTGATCACATCACCCTGGAACTCTTCGATCTCCGCCTGCAGGGTCATGGTGGAGGGGTCGAGCTCCTCAACCGTGCCACCACCGGCAGCGCCAACCCACTCGATCATGCTGTTCTCGGTGCCGAAGCCGTAGAGCTTGCTCCAGCCCTGGGTGAACAGACCCTGCTTGGAGAATTTATCCTTTGGATCGAGGATCAGGATTTTCGCCTTCGGCTTGTGGTGCTTGCAGTACATGGCGATCTGCGCAGCCCGCTCATAAGGGCCGGGAGGGCACTTGTAGGGATTGGGTGGCGCGACGATGATCACCTTACCGCCTTCCGGCATGGCCAGAATCTGATTACGCAGGGTGGTTGTCTGAGGGCCGGCAAACCAGGCGTGTGGCACTACTTCAGCGACCTTCTCGTCATAACCCTCAATTGCATCCCACTTGAAGTCCACACCCGGGGAGACGATGCAGGCATCGTAGGCGAATGTTTCGCCACCTTGTGTGACCACCTGCTTTTTGTCCGGCTCGATGGCGTCGACCCGGTCGATCACCACTTTTACCCCATGACGTTTCAATCCCTCATAGTCGAAGGTGATGGAATCCAGGGTTCGGTCGCCACTGAGTACTTCGTTACTCATGAAGCAGGATTGGTAGACCTTTTTGGTCTCAATCAGGGTGACATCGGTCTGCGGATGGAGTTTGCGCAGATATTTGGCCGCAGTGCAGCCGCCGACACCTCCGCCAACCACCACCACTTTCGGATTGGCAGCCAGTGCGAGTTGGGGGAAGCCAAGGGATGCCCCGGCAACGGTGGCAAATCGAATAAAATCTCGACGGTTAATCTCTGTCATGCTCTTTTCCTGTCCCGGGAATCAGTGTTGGCTGCCGTAGTAGTGAATCATTGCTGGAATGGCCCGATCACCTTCGGCCTCGATGGCAGCATCGACTTTGCGTTTCATCTTCCTGGGGTAGTCCCGGCGGCCGTCGACGAAATCCTCCATGGTGTAGTGCAGATAGGGCATCCACTGACCGGCCAGGGTGCCGGCATCACCAGGTTTGCCGCCATCCTCATGGCACTTTTCACAATACTCATCGTGCAGTTTGGCACCGAGCTTGGCCATCTCCGCATCATGCTTCTGCGGCTTCAGCCGTAGTGTTTGCTTGGCGAAAAACCAGGCCATACTTTTGATCTGCTCGTCGTTATAACCTTTCGCAATGCGGTTCATGATGGTGGAGTTGCGCTCATCGAACTTGTATCCCTGCATGGCATCGATAAACACCTCCGGATCCATGCCCGCAATCGATGGACTCGACGGCCCGACACTTGAGCCGTCCGTGCCATGACAGCCGGCACAGGTGAAGGCCAACGCCTGACCAGAGGGTGCCGCCGCAGCGGTGGCTGGAAACAGTACTACGAGTCCCAGCAGGAGATAGGGCATTTTCTTTTTCATCATTTTCTCTCTCTGCATATTCCCTGCCTATCAGTTCGGTGAGGTAACCAGGCCAATCAGTACCAGGGTCAGCAACGCCAGGCCTGCCATGATCAACACCGTAGTGATAAAAGAGGCGGCCAGATCTGCTCGGCGTGAGGGTTTTCTGACCAGGTAGTTGTTGATCTCACCGGTGGCAGCCAATCGCTCGTACTCTTCGCGATGGTCATGGCGGAACTCCTCGAACGGAATGGCACCGGTGAAGATGGTGGTACTCATCGGGAAGCGCTCAGGCCGGAAGTGCACATTGAAGAAGTGCACCGAGTTGAGGAATATGGCAGCCAGCAGCGCCTCTTCAGCATGTACCAGGGTCGCGATGTTGAACATCCAGCCAGGCAAAATGATGGCTGTCTTTTCCGGTGCAAACAGCATGATGCCGGATATGCCGATTACCCCTGCACCCCAGAAGGGGGCCCAATAGTCAAACTTCTGCCAATAGGTCCAGTGGGAGAATTGCGGACGTTCACCTTTACCGATGAACCATCTAAACATACCTTTCAGGTCGCTCCAATCCTTCCAGTTGGGCAACATGGAAGTGCTGCCGAACCATTTGAAGTCCTTGCCCTCGCGAATGATGTTGGTCACGGCGATCATCAGATGGACGAGGAATATTCCCAACCAGATCACGGCGGCCGTGCGGTGGATGATACCCTCCATCTCGGTGCCACCGAGGAATACCACCACCGCCTTGGCCCAGCCGGTGTGGGCGAACAGCAGCGTGGTGCCGGTGAGGATCAGGGTCATGGTGGAGATGGCGAAGAGGCCGTGAATCCAACGCCAGACGACCGGGAAGCGGCGGAAATAGACGATATCCGGCTTATCCAGATCCTCGATGAAGCCTTTACCCTGGAGTCGGTCCATCACCTCACGGTAGAGCCACAGCAGCACATGTACCCAGAAGAAGGCCATGACGGCGAAAATCAGTGTCTGCATGAACAGTTTGAAGAACCACAGGCCAGGGTAGTTCTCCCGGTCATCCGCATCGCCGTGGGGCCAGAAGGTCAGAAAGTTCTCATTTGCATCTTCGTGGCAGACCCGGCAGTTCTCCAGGCGGTTGTTGGCGTGGATCTCTGAGGTGGGATCATCCTCGCCCTTGATCTTGTGGCTGCCGTGGCAGTCGTGACATTTGGCGGTGTTGGTATAACCGAGGCGGTGCACCTGTCCATGATAGGAGTCGAAGTAGGTGCGCTGTGCCTCTTCATGACAGTCACCGCAGTTTTTGGTGATCGCCAGTTTCGCTTTGTCGGTTTCCGGCGAGTCAATCTGGTGTGTGGTGTGACAGTCGGAGCATACGGCCGACTCACTCTCTTTCTGCTCCAGTACGGCTATACCGTGAACGGAACTGCGGTAGTCCTCCAGTTGCTGCTCATGACATTTGCCGCAGACTTCAGGATTCTTGAGGCGCTTTTCGGCGCGTTGAATGCTGCCCAGTTCACCCACGTTGTGGGCTTCATGGCAGTCGTAACAGGTCGCATTGGTGCGGGACTGATCCAGTGAGTTGGGCTGCGCATGGATCGATTGCATGTAGCTGTCGATCGACTCATTGACCACTTTGAGCCGTTCATGTTTGCCGTCCGGATCGTCCTTGACCTCTTCCCAGGTCTCACGATGGCAATCGAGACAGCCGACGATGACTGCCGGAGCTTTGCGGTGGGGGACTCGATCGATGGTGATATGGCAGCTGTTGCAGTTCAGTTCGCCATGCACACTCTCGCGAATCTGCTTGCTGTGGACGAAGATCTTTACTTCGCTGCCATCGTCGCGAACATCGGTCTTCATCTGCTCATCGCCATGGCAGGTCAGGCAACGTTCGTTGGAGATGATACGTTCACCGGTAAGCGGATCGAAACCTTCCGGAGGCTCTTCTCCGAGGATGCTTATGCCGGGCTCAGTAGCACCGTGAACCGAGTGTACAACCAGAATCAGAAAGAATGGAATTAGCCAGGTAGCAAGCCTGGAAACAGTTTTAGGCATGTTGCCTTCCCCCTTTTTTAAATTCTTTTTCAAACACACAACCGATCCATCGACAATGGGGCGTGTACTGTTTGTGCTACTACTTGATTGATCGCATGCCGGATTGATTCTAGTTAGTTTAAGGCGTGCAATCTGTTCCACCCAGGAAATCTATGGTCGGGCATTTATACCATGCCTGAATTCCATAATCGCCAAAGAATATCAATGCAGTTGACTATTATCAATGAATTTAGTGTTGTTATTCCTGTTGCGTTAAGCAAGCTTGTTTGTGCCGTTATAGCTATTGCACCGCAACATTCGGGATCCTTCCAATCACTGGAAATTCCTTGTCTTCAGAGAGTCTGAAATCCCGATCAGTTGAGTTATGTCTGTTCAATTAATCATCTCTCCCTGGCTGACTTTCCCGGCCATTGAGGAATTAGTGTGCGGGGAGCGGAACAATCCCGCTTGTGGTGGTGTTGCACTCCTCAAGAATCCTGGCCCTGGGTGAGCGTGGTAAGCTAACAACGAATGATCGAAGACTGACTGTCGATGAGAGATGGTGATGAATTGAAGCTGAAGCTTCTTGGTGTGGATCTGGCCTGGCATAGCAATAGGAATCCGACCGCATTGGCCACTGGAGAGTTGCTCGATGGTGTACTCAGGTTAAAAGCCATCGAGGTCGACCTGTTTCCTGTCGAACAACTGATTCAATATCTGAGGGGGATTGACGGTTTGATGGGAGTCGCCATCGATGCCTCGTTGATCATCCCCAATCAAACGGGCCAGCGGCGATGTGAAAAAGCGCTTTCCAGAGTCTATGGATCCAGAGGGGCAGCCTGCCATGCTTGCAACACCACCCTCTATCCCCAAGCGGATAGTGT
>JAEPDS010000080.1 GCA_016842065.1 Candidatus Thiodiazotropha sp. 'RUGA' | reverse complement strand
TGGCGTGGCGAGCTGTGGAACCAGCGCAAGAACGGTGAGATATATCCGGTATGGATGACCATCAGTTGCGTTCGTGACCAGCAGGGAGAGGCACTCCACTATGTGATGGTCTTCTCCGACATCACCAGCCTGAAGCAGACCCAGAGTCAGCTCGAACATCTCGCCCATCACGACTCATTGACCAACCTGCCAAACCGGCTGCTGTTCGAGGACAGACTGGAACACGCTCTGGCACAGGCCAAACGTCAGAAGAGACAGCTCGCAGTACTGTTTCTGGACCTGGATCGATTCAAGAACATCAATGACAGTCTCGGCCATGCCATGGGTGACGAACTGCTCAAAGAGGTCGCCAAACGACTGCAGAATATTTTACGGGACGATGATACTGCAGCCCGTCTGGGAGGCGATGAATTCACCGTGCTGGTGGAGAATCTGGAAGACCCCAGCCAAGC
Source organism: Candidatus Thiodiazotropha sp. 'RUGA' (assembly GCA_016842065.1). Taxonomy (GTDB): domain Bacteria; phylum Pseudomonadota; class Gammaproteobacteria; order Chromatiales; family Chromatiaceae; genus Thiodiazotropha. The sequence goes on along the minus strand of JAEPDS010000080.1, from coordinate 9,091 downwards.
CGCTGTGGTAGCTGCCAAGATCCAGGACAAGTTCAAGGCCCCGTTCAATATTGCCGGGCGGGAACTGCATGTCACTGCCAGTATCGGCATCAGCATCTTTCCTGAAGATGGCAAGGATGTGGCCGACCTGACCAAGAACGCCGATGCGGCGATGTATCAGGCCAAAGAGCAGGGGCGCAACAACTACCGATACTACACCTCTGAACTGACACGCAGCGCCTTCGAGCGGCTGCTTTTGGAGACCGAGCTACGCAGCGCCCTCAAGGAGGATCAGCTGCTGCTCTACTATCAGCCGCAGATCTCACTGAAAAATGGCGAGATGACCGGTGCCGAAGCGTTGCTGCGCTGGCACCATCCACGCTTGGGTATCATTCCTCCGGCCCGTTTCATTCCCCTCGCCGAGGAGTCAGGCTTGATCCATGAGATTGGCAACTGGGTTTTGAACGAGGCCTGTCAGCAGACCCGTTACCTTTACAAACAGGGCATTTTCCAGGGACGCATGGCGATCAACCTGTCAGTCCGACAGATCATGCAGACCGATCTGATCCTGCGATTCGAGCAGATCATTGCCGAGTCGGGCTGCCCACCGGACATGCTGCAACTTGAGGTTACCGAGGGTATCTTCATGGGGCAGATGAAGAACTCCGTACCGGTACTGGACGTATTCAAAAAGCTTGGGGTATCGATTGCCATCGACGATTTCGGCACAGGCTACTCCTCCCTCTCCTATCTGAAGCAGTTGCCGATCGATAAGCTGAAGATCGACCGCTCCTTCATCCGCGACATGCCGCACGACAGCGATGCGGTGGCGATTACACAGGCGATCATTTCTCTCGGTAAAAACCTGGGATTGAGAATCACCGCCGAGGGCATCGAGACGATGGCACAGCAATCCCTGCTGCAAAAGATGGGCTGCCAGGAGGGCCAGGGATATCTCTACAGCCCACCGGTCCCCGGCGAGATCTTCGAACAGATGCTGATGGAAGGCAGCAGAACCTTTCATCACCACTTCTCCAACTACGGCAGTTAAACCTTCAGCCCCAAGACGGGGCATTGAATGCCGGATACCAACCAATCGACACAATACTGATAGAGAAAAACCAGCTAATGCGGGCTTTTTTCTGCCTGTGACACACAGGCAGTCCGGCTCGAGAGTTAATGGAGTTGAATAGACGCCACTTAACCGATAGATTGTCACCGAGTATCCGCTAACTATTGAATAGAGATAAACAGCTAAGGGAATGAGCGACTTACAAGACCTCGAACTCATCATCAGATCGGGCACTTCCATACTCTTCATCGAAAGTGATGATGAAAAGCAAGTTGAAACACTGTTCGAACGACTCTCAATCGATTTGAGCAGACAACTCCACCGCTGGACCGTAGCCAGTGGTTTAACCAATCTGCATACCAATCAAACCAGCCACCTTACGGTCAAAGAGCCTTCACGAATCCTGACTGAACTGGCCGGTCGCACTGCACCCGCCATCTATATGCTGATGGACATCCATCACTGGCTTGACGACCCCCTGACCTTGCGTCAACTCAAGGAGATCGCGCTGGGTAATCCACTGCAAACCCTCGTACTGGTAAGTCACGAGGCCGATATCCCAGAAGAACTGCGCTCTCTATCAACCAGATTCGAACTTTCTCTACCGGACAAAAGCGCCTTGAAACAGCTGCTGCAGTCAGAGATCAGAAAATGGGGACGGCTCAACAACCGGAATGTGGAAGTACGGCGGGAAGTGATAGAACCGATGTTGAGCAATCTCTCTGGCCTCAGCTTGCGGGATGCAAAACGTCTCATACGTAACGCTATCTATGATGACGGCATGCTTACCGAAACAGACCTGGATGATCTGGCCAGAACAAAGTATCGACTGCTCGATGACACCGGTGTACTTACACTTGAACTCGATAGTGCAAAATTCAGTCAAGTGGCCGGCCTGAAATACTTAAAACGCTGGCTGGAGCAGCGCCATGCCATCTTTATCGCTGATCAGCCACCTCGCAGTCTCGATCTGCCCAAGGGAATACTACTCTTAGGCGTCCAGGGCAGTGGTAAGAGTCTGGCCGCAAAATCGGTTGCCGGTAGCTGGCACCTACCACTGCTGCGCCTCGATTTTGCCGCACTCTACAACAAGTACTACGGAGAAACTGAACGCAATCTGCGGGAATCGCTCAAGACAGCGGAATCGATGTCACCGTGCGTACTATGGATCGATGAGATTGAGAAGGGCCTATCCACAGATGTTGACGGGGGGCCTTCAACCCGGATCATCGGCACCCTACTGACGTGGATGGCTGAGCGGAGCTCCCGTGTCTTTATCGTAGCCACAGCCAATGATATAGAGAAGCTACCCCCTGAACTGCTTCGCAAAGGCAGATTCGATGAGATCTTCTTCGTAGATCTTCCAGACCGACAAGTACGTGAAGCGATCTTCCAAATCCATCTCAGAATGCGGGATCAGGAGCCTAAAGGGTTCGATCTCGTTACACTGACTGAAGCAAGTGAGGGTTTCTCCGGTGCAGAGATAGAGCAGGCAATAGTCTCCGCACTTTACTCCTCCTATGCATCCAAGCAGCCCCTGGATACGGCGCATATCCTTAACGAGATCGAACAGACCAGGCCACTCTCTGTATTGATGGCTGAGAAGATTGACTATTTACGCGACTGGGCCTCAAGCCGAACTGTTACTGCTTAAAGCCGATATCAGGAGAGATTTTTCAGTAATGCAGATCCGAATCTTGCTATCCAGAATTAGATTCATGGCAGCAAAAAATGTTAAGAATCTAATCAACAACCCCCCCAGATTTGAGCACTGAGTCGGCGCAAGAGTGTCATATTTGGAGTTAAAAGATAACCACAGAGATTTAAACCACCAATAGACATAGTTAAAAGCAACTGCTTTTTAGCCCGGTTTATAAAACCTGGCTGTAAAGCTCAATAATACCTCCCAGGCTGCAATGCTAAAGAGCCAATATGGCGATTGGATAGGTCATCGTTGAATAGGACTGCTGACTTGGTATCGACCGACATCACTCAATGATCTCTTCCTCGAAAAAAAACTGATCGATCTCCTCATCAATAAAATAGTCATCGTATATCTCTTCATCCAGGAATTCTCCCGGGTCTGGAAGCGATTCGATAAACTCCCCTGCGTCTTCCGGTAGGATCATAAAATCTTCGGTGTAGAAAAGATCATCCTCGCCCAGTTCGGCATCGATGAATATGGTTTGATCAAAATCAATCTCAGCATCGATGACCAGGTCATCGGGCAGTACCAGCTCTATACCACCAACGACGATGTCACCATCGAAAACCTGATCGTAGAGAAAACCTTCCAGCAACAGGTCCGTTGCCTGCTCGACGACATTGAGAATTGCATCCCTGGTAATTCGATCTGCAATCAGCACGCCGTCCTGCAAGTGGCCGGTCACAAGCAAACGATCGGCATCCGAGTCGAAATCCATCTCCACTCCGATCCGGACCGGTTGTCCAGACAGGCTACCCTGAGAAAGCTTTCCAACCAACTGCACCTGTTCGATTGACTCTGCGAGATCGACTCGGCTGGCAACAATGGTTCCGTCCTGGCGTCGCAATCCGCTGACTTCCACAAACACGCCTGGCAAGAAGCTGTCGAGTTTGACACGCTCACCCGATGCTGCGACAACGATCGTATCGTTACGTATCTCGACCGTTTGATTCAACACATGAATGCGGTTGTTGTTGAGATCAATGGTGGAAACCGGACCAACGGCTTCAAGCACCACATCGATGTGGCGTGCCCGGTAGCCATCGCTCACCGGATCAGACAGCACTGCCACCACCTGTCCAAGCCGGAAAACATCGCTGTTTGCCGGCCGTCCGTTAACCGCAACCCTCACGTTCTCATCGTAGTGGATATGCAGATTGTTGATCCAGATAGAACCAAAATCAGTGATCGTACCGATGATGCCTGTGCCACCGATACCATCAGCAAGCTTCTGGCCGGTTCCGCCAATGCCATCGGCAAGCTTCTGGCCGGTACCACCAATACCATCGGCAACTCTCTGACCGGTGCCACCGATTCCGTCAACGACCTGCTGCCCTGTGCCACCCAGGCCATCCTGAGACAACTTGGGTGGCATGCAACCGGACAACAGCAACAAAACCACCAGCAACAGGCCGTTGAGCCTGGTTCTCACGATTCATCCTCACCGTGCTTTCGAACTTCTTCGTCGAAACTGTAGACACCCACATTGATTCGATGCCGGCCGCCACCTTGCTTTTTATCGCGTGCCTTGAGTTCGCTAGCACGCGTATTAATGACCTTAAGCGTCTCCATTCCTCGGCTCTTGGCCAGCTGACTTAACTCCTTGATGGAAGCTTCACTGAGCTCATCGTAGTAGACGCAGCGCTCGAAGTACGGTTCAACGCCTTCCTGCATGTTATGAGAAGCCGCATTAAGGTGATCGGAGATATTCATTCCCAGAAAAAAGGATTTTTCATCAATGCTCTTGCCAGGCACAAACGCTTCCGCATTCAGGCTTAACCGCTTCTTTTCATCCTCAGATACGATCCCCAACCGTAACCACTCATCGAGCACCACTCTAGGCCGCAAATCCTGGCGGCAGACTTCCTGAACCAGCGATTCAAAGCTCGGCCCGTCAACCGATTTAAAGGGTAGCGGTGCAGGTTGCCCATTTTTTAGCTGATAGTCGGGTTCGCCAATCCACCGCGCGACAATTCGAACGCCCTGGCTGATCGCCAACGGCTCTTCTACTTCCGCACCCAACTGCGACCGCAAGCGCTTGATATCCTTACGGTGAATGCCAGTCAACAGGCTCAAGCGCGTATCTGTCTGCGGCTTATCCTGCAACCGGTATTCACGCTCGGCCACTTGCACATAAGCACTTTTCAACAACTCCAGCAGCTGTGGATAAACGACCTGAAATCGCAGCAGCAGGCGGACCAACGCGACAATGATCAATCTGAGTGCAGTAACCAGCGCCGGGGGTGGCTCACCGGCCTCTTGAAGCGTGCCTGTTTCTTTGTTCATACGCCGAAATTAGCACAACGAGGGAAAATTTCCCAACTACCCTATCGTTCGACCATCTGTTCAAAAAATCACTCACCACACTTGACGTGGGAATATTTCCCACAAATAATAGATATATGACGCGGGAATTTTTCCCTCGTTTTTTCAATGAGGAAACGGATATGAAAAAGCGATTTTTGAGATCGGCGATCATTGCAGCCTGCTTAGCGGGGACACAGGCACACGCCTTCAGTATCAGGATCATTGGTGGCGAGGAGGCACAACCAGCGGCCTATCCCTGGATGGTATCGCTACGACACAGTGGCGGAGGTCAATTTTGCGGCGCAAGCCTGGTTGCACCTAACTGGGTAATGACGGCAGCACACTGCGTCGAAAGTGAAAACGCACAAGGAGTCCAGGCTGTGATTGGTGATCTGGATTTGAATCAGAATGATCAGGGTGAACAGACACGTCAGATCAACCGGATCGTAGTGCATCCCGACCGCTCGGCCAGTAGTGACGATCATGATATCGCCCTGCTCGAGCTAAGCAGCGGCGCCAATCTTCAAGCAATCGCCCCGGCAACACGACCCATTACCGAGAATCTCTCCGCTGGTACGCAACTCACCGTCATGGGTTGGGGAAATATGTCCACATCCGGCGAGGAATTCCCTAACCGGCTGCAAGAGGTTCAAGTTCCTCTGGTTGCGCAGGATGAGTGCCGACAGAACTATGGAGGGGATATAACTGACAACATGATCTGTGCCGGTTTACCGCAAGGTGGCAAAGATTCCTGCCAGGGCGACAGTGGTGGTCCATTGGTCCACCAGATCGATGGAGATTGGCATCAGGTCGGCATTGTCAGTTGGGGTGAAGGCTGCGCACAGCCAGGATACCCCGGCGTCTATGCACGGGTTGGCGCCTATAATGACTGGATAACCCAGGTCACGAGCGGCGACAGCACCGGCGGTGATGATGGCGATCCTTCACCTGGCGAACCAACGCCACCAATCGACATCGAGGATCCCGATATTTGGCAGGACGAAGGCTTCCTGCAAGCATTCGGCCTTCCCTATTGGATCGATTTTTTTACCTATGAAAACGAGCCTGTCGAGGAAACTATCGAATTCTACAATGACACTGAGGCACTGGTCTCGATCACTGCAATCAGTATCGACCAAGAGGCCTTTAATCTCTCCGGAAATGGCTGTGATCAAAGTGTCGATCCGGAACAGAGCTGTGAATTCAATGTAACCTACACACCCACTCCCGACAACGAAATCGATGTCTCGCTCCTTTCGCTGTCGATCAGCGACGGTTCACAACTTTACATCGAATTATTCGGAGAAAACCTCACGCTACTAGAAGACCTGATTGATGAATATGGCGACTGGTACGGAAGCGATTCCGATTGGATGTTTTATGAAGATGACGATAGTTTCGTGCTCAATTGCTGGGATATTGATGAGGGTGACATCGCGAATCTGGAAACAGAGTTTGAAGGCCCCGGGTTTCTCCAGTTTGACTTCAGTCTCTCCGATGAGAACGAATCCAACAGGCTGATTTACCTTGTCGATGGCAAACCTGTACGCACACTTGACGGCAACGAACGAAATACAGGCAAGCACCAGACCGAACTCTCTGCCGGTATACACCGGGTCAGCTGGGTATACCAGAAAAAAGCCGCGTCCAGCGGTCAGGCAAAGATCAGCAATGTGAAATTCCAATCCACAAATGCGGATGCAGGCAACGGACAGACCGGTGGTTCTAATACCTCAGCAAGCGGCGGTGGTGGTGCAGGTGGCTTACTGATGCTGCTATCGCTACTGGCTCTGGGAGTTTTCCGCAGATACATCAAGTAATATTGATATTTGAGCGTCCGGCCATTTTCGCCGGACGCTTGAACCTATGAAGGTCATCCTATGAAATATATAATTATCCAGATTATTTTACTGACCGGGACACTGCTATGTTCTGGCAGCCATGCGACTCCTCCACAGACGCTTGAACCCCTCTATCAGATTGGTTTTCAGTCGGACGGTGTTACTATTCAGGTACGCAGCAATGGTTGCACAAAAAAAGACCACTTTGCTCTGTATTGGCAATCTGGTGTAAACATGACTGGCAGCCTGGCCATACTTGGCATTGTTCGTAAAACCCCGGACCGCTGCCGGGCAAAGCCCAGGCTAATTACGCTGACACTGAACGACAGGATTCCCGAGGCAACGAAGATTTATGTGGACAATCCCTTTGCTGTTTCAAAAGACTAAACAGCCGCATGGTGCTCAGGTTGCCACTATTCTGCTGTTATCTTTTGGATTTTCACCCGTCACTCTGCTTCATGCGGCACCTTTGAACGTGCCAAAATCGGCAACGACTTTTACCGTCTCGCAGATTTACAGCAGTGGCGATTACGATCTTGACGTCGAGACGGAGATGCACGCAACCTTGTTCAAGGTGGCATACAGGAGCCGTGATTGGGGCGGGAGCCTGAGCCTACCCTATTTGGACATCACTGGCCCCGCCACAGTAATCTACGAAGACATTTATACCGGCGATCTCTATTTGGTCGATGTCGATGATGAAAACCGATCCGGCATCGGAGACGCGGTAGTCAGTTTGGATCGCACTATCTGGCAGAACCTGCGTAATCGACAGAAACTGAGCTTGGGAGCAGCGATCAAATTACCCACCGCCAATGAGGAAAAAAACCTGAGCAGTGGTGAGTCCGATATTTCGTTTTTCGCAAAGGGTCACATCCGTCAGAAGAAGATGCTCTTCAGCGGCCAGATGGGCTACCAGATAATGGGTGATACCGAGTTCACAGATTACAATAACCGGCTTTTCGTTGCCGCTGGGCTGTTTCACATGATCGACAAACACTGGGGCATTGGCGGCGGCATCCGATTCAAACAGGCATCGCTCGATGACCGGGACGATCAACTCTCCATAAACACCTTTGTCAGCCACAGACTGAGCAAACCCTGGCGCCTTGGATTCCGCATCAACTGGGGATTAAGCGATGCGGTTGCCGATTATAGTCTCGGTCTACAGCTTTCCTACACCAGGCGTTAGTGATCCAAGTTACTGCGGTTATCAAAGCAATCGATTATAGAGTAGAGCGGGAGTACCGCCCTGCAGTCAAATAAAATAAACTACAATTCAAGGGGATCGTATTAATTATAAATATGTCCAATAAGCCATTATTGAGGCTCAAATGGGAGCCACCCTAATCAGGCAAATTAAAATACCTTGGGGCTAAACATTTATCCGTTTTAAGACTCAAATCGTAAGCCGTCGATCAGACATAAACAGCCACTCAACATCCTGATAGTGAGGCAACCATGTCAGAAATCATCAACACACGCCGTCGCAACCTGATACTGGGCGGCAGCGCCGGTCTGCTTAGCCTGCCTTGCTACGCTAACAAGCTATTTACCCCTCGTCAGTCAGCCGGTCCATTCTACCCCGACCTGCCCATGCTGGACGACGATAACGATCTGACGCAAATCTCTGGTAAGAAGGGGATTGCCAAAGGTCGCATCGCAGAGCTTTTTGGCAAGGTCATCGATCTCAACGGCAATCCCCTGAGCGGGGTTGTCGTTGAGATCTGGCAGTGTGATTTCAATGGTCGTTACCGGCACAGTGAAGATGATCAATCAACACCCATGGAGAGTAATTTTCAGGGCTTTGGCAGAAATTTAACTGACGATCTGGGGCGCTATCGTTTTCGCACCATCCGGCCTGTCCCCTATCCGGGTCGTACGCCTCACATCCATGCCGCCATTTTCCGGGACGGTATGAGACCCTTTGTCACTCAGATCTATGTGGAAGGAGAAGCACAAAACAGCGAGGACTTTCTGTTTCAACGGATTCCCAGCATACTTCGGCCGATGGTTGTGGCCGATTTTCGCCCGACTGACAATGGCATAGTAGAACTCGTGGCAAACTTTGATTTTGTACTGATGGATGGGGTTGGCTAGTGGGCCACGCGGTAAATAATGTAACGATCAGAGGCCATCTGATGAGCCAAGGCAAGGCGTACTGCGCCGGGAATGGCATGCCCTTTC
>JAEPDS010000079.1 GCA_016842065.1 Candidatus Thiodiazotropha sp. 'RUGA' | reverse complement strand
GAGTAGAGCCTGTGGGTCATAACCCATTTGCTCCAAAACTGTTACCTATGTCCTCGGAATAAAGTGTTACCTATGTGCCCGGTAAGCACCTGCCTAAAATGGCGCGCCCGGAAGGATTCGAACCTCCGACCACCTGGTTCGTAGCCAGGTACTCTATCCAGCTGAGCTACGGGCGCGTATTTTGTGAAACGCGAATTCTGAAGATATCTTACCCCTTTGTCAATCCCAGATGAGAAATAGATCTCCGATCTGGAATCCAGGCTCGAAGCGCCTCTACTACTTCCCGTCACCGGTGATCGTCGCTTCCACATGGCCAAGGGGCTCTTTGCGAGTGAGGATCGCCAGGTAGAGAGATGGGCTCTCAGAAAGGTTGGCAGGACAAAGACAATTGCTGCATGGAATTGGGGGGGCTGTTAGGCCCAGCAACCTCGGATCACAGGAGGTGCAGGAGAGATAGAGGAGGCCGCTGATCCAGACCGCCGGGGAGATCGCTATATGGAGGCGAGAGAGGTTGGCCATCCGAAGCCGTGGATCAAGCTTACGCTCCTGGGTTTTATACAAAGGGCGGCCTCAGCCGAGAAAGACGCTCAATCCGTAGTATTTGACGATCGCCATCAGTTTCTTGGTACTGGAGGAGGTGTAATGCTTACGCACTACTCAGAGAATAAATCCAACCTCTGAAGGGAAGGTTTGTGCGGCTTGGCATCGGATGATGCCAAGCCTGTTTGTTATGCCTCTAGATACTGCTTTCCGCAGTCGCGATCAGCGTAGGAGCGGTTAAATCCTCTGGCAGGTGTTTGAACTTCTTGACCAGTACCGGCCAAAGCAGGTTGTAGTAGAGTTCACCGCGTACCAGTTTGACGCCTTTCGACGGAATATCGTAGACCAGGGTCCGCTCTTCATGGGGCTTAAGGCGGGAATCCTTACCCAGTGCGGTTGCTGTCGGTGGCATCGCCGGCTTGCCTTCACTGTCAGCCAACGCGTAGACGAAGTAGGCTTTGGAATCCCCATCCTTCGGATGTCCCTTGGCGTTTTCCCAGACCACATTACCTTCGCCATCATAGGCGGTCAGTTTCATGTAGATATTACGGAAAGGTGCCCCGGTCGGCAGGCTGTGGGGTTGCGGATTTTTAAGATAGGCGGTTGCGCGGATCTTATCCCCCATCGACTCGGTGGAGACATCGAATACAACGGAGCGTTGCAGAATGCTACTGTCGTGACCGCCACCCATGGAGTGGTCGGCAAGACCGTCATTGATCGGCATATGACAGGAGAGACAGTTGACCTGGGAGTGGCTGATCGAGTACTCATTACCCGTCTGGCAGAGCGGTACGCCATGGGGATTGTTACGCTGATCATGGCAACCCATACAGGCATCCGAGGTCTTCATCAGCTTGGGATTGCTTTCCATCGGGATGGAGGGAATCTCTACGCCGTCAACCGTTACCCCTTCGCCCAGATGAGGATTGGGTTTGCTGTCGTCACTCATGCCGCTGCCACCGAATACATCACCGGCAGCAGACAGTTTCTGCAATCCTACATTGGAGTGTCTTCCCGGCCCCTGTACGGTATCTTTCGAGTAGTCGTAGGCCTTCAGACCAAGTTGTAACTTACCATTCGGCGCCTGGATGCCGTTGTACTTTTTCAGGGTATGGCAAACAACGCAGTTGACCCCTTCAGAATAGGCCGGTTTGGCATCCAGCTTGGTGGTTTTATCCTTGGCTGCATTGGGTGCATGGCACTGCAGGCAGACTGGATACTTACCGGAAGCTTTGTGTTTTACCCCTTCTTTTGTAGGGTCACCGACAACCTTCTTGTAGAAGGTGGCGTGAATCGGATCATTGAGTGCTGAACTGTTGCCATGCATCGAGCCTTTCCACTGTTTGTAGATCTCTTTATGGCAGGTCTTACAGGTTTCAGATGAGATGTGATGAAGTGGTTCGGCTAGTGCCAGGCTGTTGAGACTGAACCATCCGAGTACGACAAATAGCAGGATTAACCCTCTGTGAATATACATCAACTTCCTCCTTTTTTATTTATTATCGCAACCCTATACCTCTTATGGTTGCGAATTATTCGCACACCATAATCACATTTTCGAGTTTGTTTCATCAATTAGGGAAACTACTGAATTAATAACAGCTAATATGCTTTACCAAGTGCAACACTCAGTTACACCTCTGCAATCCTGTATTGATCATTAATACTAAAAACTGCATAGTGTTTACTGCATTTGCAGGTGTTAATTTAGTCAGAGAAAAAGAAAAACTGATATCTGCAACAGATACCATTTCCTACTAAATAACTAAGCAAAGGATAACGCGCAGCAAAATCCCGGTGTGGTAGCTGCCGCTGTTAAACAGCTAAAAAAACTAAGAACGCACATTGCAAGGGGGAGGCATGTCTACAGAGCAATCACTCGGAGGTACTGGCCATTGGAGACTCTATGCGCTCTTGTTCCTGTTTGTACTGATTCCTCCGGCTGCCGCTGAAAAAGTAAAACTGGATCCGAGTAACTGGGGTCTGGAAGAGGGTAAGGCGTGTGTCTCCTGTCATAAAAAATCATCTGCGGCTTTAACCCATGAATGGGAGAACAGTGCCCATGCCAATGCTGGGGTAAATTGCCTCGATTGTCATCTGGCGGATCAGGTCGACAACGATGCAATTGAACACGAAGGTGCGATTATCGCGACCATTGTTTCGCCGAAAGATTGCGGTCGTTGCCATACCAAGGAGTTCAAAGAGACAGAAGGATCAGTGCATGCGAAAGCAGTGAGTGTGGTCAAGAACCGCTTACCTGCGCTGGCAGATGATCTGAGTGGTAAAGAGATGGTTGCTGCAGGCTGTGCCCAGTGTCATGGCTCCATAGTGGAAGTGCGAGGTGATGGTACCCTGACGCCTGAAACCTGGCCCAATAGCGGCATCGGTCGAATCAACCCGGACGGTTCCCTCGGCTCATGCTCCGCCTGTCATGGGCGTCATAGCTTTTCCAAGGCGCAGGCCAGGGATCCGAGCGCCTGCACCTGGTGTCACACCGGGCCCGACTCCCCGGACGATGAAGTCTACGCAAGCTCGAAGCACGGCATGCTCTATGAAGCCAACCGATCGAAAATGAATCTGCAGAGCGATCAGTGGGTGCTTGGTAAGGATTATAGTGCGGCACCCACCTGTGTCACCTGCCATATGGGCACCACACCGGGTGTCAAGGGAAGCCACGATGTGGGGATGCGGGATGCCTGGAGCCTCAACCGACCAGTGTCTGAACGACAGTATCTGGTGATCTTTGAAGATGGGGATCGAAGGGAGCTGCCTGAGTCCCAGCCTGCTCCAAGGCGGGGTTCTGAGCTGGTTAAACTGGATGGCACGATGGGCAAGGTCAAGGCGGTTGCCAGTCCCAAGCGGCGTCGCCAGATCATGAACAAAGTCTGTCTTGAGTGTCATGGCAAGAACTTCGTAAACAGCTACATGAAGCAGTTTGATAATCTGGTGAAGCTGTATAACGAGAAGTTCGGCAAACCGGCCGAGGCGATCATGGCGGCACTGTATGAGAAGCAACTGCTGACCCCGGCGCCTTTTGATGAACCGATCGAGTTCAGCTTTTGGCGGCTCTGGCATGATGAGGGCACGGCGGCGCGTCATGGTGCCGCGATGATGAGTCCCAACTATGCCTCTTGGGAGGGGATGCATAGAGTGGCGCAGAATTTTTATGGTGAGTTTCTGCCCCAGCTTCGTCAGCTCGCTGGAGAAGCGGTTGCCAATGAGTTGATTGAAACCCATCTCACCAGCCTGGATCAGAACAGTTGGCTGAACAATCCGGCGAAACCGAATCCGACTCTCGGTTATGGCATAGGGAAAGCGAGCCATGAGTAAGCTGAGACTGCCGCTGTTCATTACCCGCCATGTGGTGATTGCACTGCTGATTGGCGGATTCGCCGGTATCGGGTTTGTACTGTTTCTGACGGAATTCGATCATCTCACCAGCACGGAAACCTTCTGTACAACCTGCCATTCAATGGAACTGGTTGCCGAACCCTATCGACAATCCTCTCACTACAAACCCGCGTCCGGTGTACAAGCGAGTTGTGGAGACTGCCATGTATCAGAAGGTGTGTTTGCCGCAACCTGGGATCACTTTGTCGGGAGTAAGGATCTGTTCAATCAGATTTTTGGCCCGGATTATGATGATCCGGTGATCAATGCGCTGCATCTGCCGGATGCTGCATTCGCCGCCAGGGATTGGTTCAAGCAGCGGGACTCGGCTACCTGTAAACGATGTCACGTCAAGGAGGCGATATTCGGTACCCGACCCGATACTGTACTCATCCATACCGAAGATGCAAAAGATAAGACCTGCATCGAGTGTCACTACAATCTGGTGCACAGAGTGGTACCTGATAAAGCGGTCTTCAAAAGGGATAAGTGGAACCGGATGATTGAAGAGGAGTTTGGTCTGTCGCCGGGTGAGGCAGACAAGCTGCTTGGCGGTGGATGAGTATGTGTTGTCACCTGAAAAATCGAGGTTAGCCAATGGGCCTATTGAAGATCGGCTGTAAATCGATGCGGGAGGGGGTCGTTGTCTCCTCCATATTTTTTATTGCCGGTATCCTGATGATTCTTGCCGGTAGCAATATCGTACCGAACATTCTGTACATGCAGCAGATCGTTATGTTTGCCGGATTGCTGCTTCTGTTGTTTGCTCCATTGATTCTAATTGCCACCTTCCTGCTTTCAGTTTTACCTGGAGCCAAGGAAAACCTGGATCAATGCGATCATTGAATGAGCCGGTATCAGTCAGGTGTTTCGACAAAAAACTGCTGAGCAGATCAGTGAAATGACTGGAAAGTAGCTTGCCACTCACTCAGTCGGCACGAAAGATTGGCGTACACTTCATTTTTGGATCTTCGCTTACATGTATTGGTAACTCATTGATATAAATTAATTTAACTAACATGGCATAACTGTTGCTCCAGTAGGGCAAAGTGCGGAAAGAAGAACAACACCGCATAGCCCATTCAAACGACCTGGAGGAGCAGGGTGATGACCGAAACCTTTTACCAAGTCATGCGACGGCAGGGGATTACCCGTCGCAGTTTTCTGAAGTTCTGCAGCTTGACGGCATCCGCCCTCGGATTGGGACCTGCCGTGGTGCCACGCATTGCCGAGGCCATGGAGACCAAGCCCCGCATCCCCGTGATCTGGCTGCACGGCCTCGAGTGTACCTGCTGTTCCGAATCCTTCATCCGTTCCGCGCATCCACTGGCGAAGGATGTGGTGCTGTCGATGATCTCCCTCGATTATGACGACACCATCATGGCCGCTGCCGGACATCAGGCGGAAGCGATCATCGAAGAGACCATCGAGAAGTACGATGGCAATTTCATCCTGGCGGTGGAAGGCAATCCACCACTGGATGAGGATGGTATGTACTGCATCATTGGTGGTAAGCCATTCGTCGAGCAGTTGAGAATGGCTGCGGAACACTGCAAAGCGATCATCTCCTGGGGCTCCTGTGCCTCCTGGGGTTGTGTGCAGGCAGCACGGCCCAATCCGACACGTGCCACTCCGGTGCATAAAGTGCCTGGGCTGGCGAACAAGCCGATCATCAAGGTACCCGGTTGTCCACCCATAGCAGAAGTGATGACGGCGGTGGTGACCTATATTCTGACCTTTGAAAAGTTTCCTGAACTCGATCGGCAGGGGCGGCCGAAGATGTTCTACAGCCAGCGTATCCACGATAAGTGCTATCGGCGTCCTCATTTCGATGCCGGGCAATTCGTTGAAGCCTGGGATGACGACTCTGCACGCAAGGGTTACTGCCTCTACAAGATGGGGTGTAAAGGCCCGACCACCTATAACGCCTGCTCAACCATCCGCTGGAACGGTGGGCTCTCCTTTCCGATCCAGGCCGGTCATGGCTGTATCGGTTGCTCGGAAGATGGCTTCTGGGACAAGGGTTCGTTCTACCAGCATGTCACCGATACCCATCAGTTCGGCGTCGAGGCGAATGCGGATAAGGTCGGTTTGGCGGCCGCCGGTATCGTCGGTGCGACCGCGGCAGCTCATGCGGCTGTCACTGCCCTGAAGAACGCCCAAAAGAAAGGAGACCGTGATCAATGAGCACCAAGACTACTCCCAACGGTTTCAAGCTGGATGATTCAGGTCAGCGTGTGGTGGTCGATCCGGTTACCCGTATCGAAGGACATATGCGTTGCGAAGTGAACCTGGACGAAGAGAATGTAATCCGCAACGCGGTCTCAACCGGCACCATGTGGCGTGGCCTCGAGGTGATCCTGAAGGGTCGGGATCCGCGTGATGCCTGGGCCTTTACCCAGCGTATCTGCGGTGTCTGCACCGGTACTCATGCCTTGACCTCTGTACGCGCTGTGGAAGATGCACTGAAGATTGAGATTCCGGATAACGCCAACTCGATTCGCAACATCATGCAGTTGACCCTGCAGGTGCATGACCATCTGGTGCACTTCTACCATCTGCACGCGCTCGACTGGGTCAATCCGGTGAATGCCTTGAAAGCGGACCCGAAGGCCACTTCCGAGTTGCAGATGAAGGTCTCGCCGAAACACGCTAAATCCTCGCCGGGCTATTTTCGTGATATCCAGAACCGGCTGAAGAAGTTTGTCGAGAGTGGCCAGCTGGGCCCGTTTAAAAACGGCTACTGGGACAATCCCGCCTACCTGCTGCCGCCGGAGGCGGATCTGATGGCGGTGACCCACTACCTGGAAGCGCTCGATTTTCAGAAAGAGATCATGAAGATCCGCACCATTCTCGGTGGTAAGGATCCCCACCCGAACTGGTTGGTCGGTGGTGTGCCTTGTCCGATCAACGTGGATGGGGTTGGCTCTGTCGGTGCGCTCAACATGGTCAATCTGAACCAGATCTCCCACATCATCGACAGCTCCCGGGAGTTCATCAAGAACGTCTACATTCCGGATCTGCTGGCAGTGGCTCAATTCTATAAAGGGTGGCTCTACGGCGGTGGTCTGGCGAGTACCAACGTGCTCTCCTATGGGGATATCCCCGATCGGGCGAATGACTACACCACAGCCAATCTGATGATGCCCAGAGGCGCCATCATCAACGGCAACCTGAAAGAGGTGCATGAAGTCGATCTGCGTAACCCGGATGAGATTCAGGAGTATGTACCACACTCCTGGTACAACTATCCGGATGGGGTCAAAGGCCTGCATCCCTGGGATGGTGTTACCGAGCCGAACTATGAGCTGGGTCCCAATGCCAAGGGCACAAAGACCAACATCGAGCAGATCGATGAGAATGCCAAATACTCCTGGATCAAGGCTCCCCGTTGGCGTGGACACCCGATGGAGGTCGGTCCACTGGCCCGCTATATCATCGGTTATGCCAGTGGTCATGAAGAGATCACCGAACAGATCAACTTCGTCCTCAAGACGCTGGACGTACCGGTCAACGCGCTCTTCTCCACGCTGGGGCGCACCGCTGCACGTGGTCTGGAGGCGGATTGGGCCGCCGACAAGATGCGCTACTTCATGGATAAACTGATCGCCAATATCAAGGCCGGTGACTCTTCCACTGCTAACGTGGATAACTGGGATCCGGAGACCTGGCCGAAAGAGGCCAAGGGGGTCGGTTTCACCGAGGCGCCACGCGGTGCTCTGGGTCATTGGATCAAGATCAAGGATACCCGCATTGACAACTACCAGTGCGTGGTGCCGACCACCTGGAACGGTTCGCCTAGGGACAGCGAAGGCAATATCGGCGCCTTCGAGGCTTCATTGATGAATACCAAAGTGGAGCGAGCCGAAGAGCCGGTAGAGATACTTCGTACCCTGCACAGTTTCGACCCCTGTCTGGCCTGCTCAACTCATGTGATGAGTGAAGAGGGCAGGGAACTGGCCAAGGTGAAGGTGCGTTAGGCCACCGGTTTGATGTTGAGTATTCGTGAAAAGCTGTATTAGGAGTTGAGATGAAAAAGCTATTGATTGGTACAAGTGGTTTGTTGGCAAGTGGCCCACTGTTGGCGCATGTTGGTGAGCACAGTGAGGAGTCCTTTTTCTCGATCATTCTGCATCTGATTGCTGAACATCCGCTGCCGTTGATACTGGTCGCCGGGATCCTGGGTGTGGTGGCTGTCAGGCGCTTGCTTAGCGATTAACTAATCGCTCCAGGTGTGGCTGGAGCTGGGGTGCGGCTGAACCGCATGATCAGCAATGACCGGTATTGAACAGATGATCATAATAAATAGATTCAGGAGAGACGCCAATGCAAACGACCGTTAAACGCACTGCTGTCTATGTTTATGAAGCCCCTGTCAGATTATGGCATTGGATAAATGCGCTGGCGATATTCGTGCTTGCGATAACCGGCTATTTTATTGCCAATCCTCTACCCACCTTGCCGGGTGAGGCGAGTGATCATTTTGTGATGGGGTATATGCGATTTGCCCATTTTGCAGCCGCTTATATTTTCACTGTCGGATTCCTCGGCAGGATCTATTGGGCGTTTGTCGGTAATGAGCACTCCCGTGAACTTTTCCACCTGCCATTCTATCGGCTCTCATTCTGGAAGGAACTGATTCATGAAGTGCGTTGGTATGCCTTTCTGGAAAAAGAGCCGAGGAAGTATGAAGGTCACAACCCATTGGCACACATCACCATGGTGGCGATTATCACGGTGGGTGGTATCGCTATGGTACTGACCGGTTTCTCACTCTATGCGGAGCAGACCGGCCTTGGCAGTTGGCAGGATCAACTGTTCGGTTGGCTGATTCCGCTGGTCGGGCAGAGCCAGGATGTACGTCTCTGGCACCACTGGGGGATGTGGATCATCGTGGTGTTTGTGATCATCCATGTCTACGTGGCGATCCGTGAAGATATCGTCTCCCGTCAGAGTCTGATCAGTACCATGGTCAGCGGTTGGCGCATGTTCAAAGACGATCGCCCCTGACGTTTTGTGAAACCCTCCGGTGTGGCCAGGGATGGCCGTAAACCGCCGATTATTAAGCGCGATCCCCGCGCTTTTTTTTATTCATGTTTGCATCAGCTGGATAGACTGGTTGCGATGCCGGGTGAATCCGGTGCCGCTGAAAACTGATATCCCTCAGGTAAAGTGTGGTGATTATCAAGTTACCACCACGCTTTCTGTAGATTGCCCTTAAATCCCCTGAAAAAGTGGTTTCTGTGTCAAAAACGTAAACTACCCTTCCAGAATTGAACAGATGTGGTATTAAAGTTACCACCCTGGTCCGGCGGGTTGATTGGGTTTATCTGATAAAAACCAATAAAAACAATAACTAATTCAGTCTGTCAGGGATTGGCGCGTGGTTTGCAAACCACTGCTGATAACAGTAATCACAATCCACAGGATCTGCAGATGAGTGAAACACCTTCCGTTCTGATTCTCGGTATTGGCAATCTGCTTTGGGCCGATGAGGGGTTCGGCGTGCGCGCCCTGGAGACTCTGCAGCGAAACTACCGGTTTCCAGCCAATGTGCGATTGATGGATGGAGGTACCCAGGGTATCTACCTGGTGCAGCATATCCGTGAAGCGGATGTGTTGGTGGTGTTCGATGCGGTGGATTACGGTCTGCCTGGTGGAA
>JAEPDS010000078.1 GCA_016842065.1 Candidatus Thiodiazotropha sp. 'RUGA' | reverse complement strand
GAAGGCGCTCCCCTGCTAAGGGAGTATGGGGTTAATAGCTCCATCGAGGGTTCGAATCCCTCTCTCTCCGCCATAAAAAAAAGGGTGCTCAGATGAGCACCCTTTTTTTTATGGCGGAGAGAGAGGTTAGATTCGAACCCTTCGTTCGAAAGGAACGCAGTGACGCCGACGCCGCAGCGCAGCGGAGGCGCCCCGAAGGGGTGAGCGCAGCGAATCAATCCCGTTCCATCAGCCCACTCCCAAGCCAAGGAGACCCTCAACCCTTTTTTATGGCGGAGAGAGAGGATTGATTCGAACCCTTCGTTCGAAAGGAACGCAGTGACGCCGACGCCGCAGCGAATCACCAGGAGCGAAGCGACGCAGGACGCCGCAGTGAAACGTAGGCGCCCCGAAGGGGTGAGCGCAGCGGATCACCAGGAGCGAAGCGACGCAGGACGCCGCAGTGAAACGTAGGCGCCCCGAAGGGGTGAGCGCAGCGAATCAATCCCGACTTGCAGCACGCACCCAAGCCAAGGAGACCCTCAAACACCTCTTATTACGGTGCAGAGAGCGTCAAAGAAGAATTCAGTCGCAAATAAACGCCAATCACCGCAAATCCACGCCAATCCTTAAATCACGAAGCCCCCTAAATACAACCATTTATCATCCACTCTTGATCCACAGCCACCACTCAGTAATATTTGCGGCCAATAGCGGTGATTCGCGTGCATTCGCGGCTTACATTCAACTCAACAACCTAAAAAAAGATCACACGTGAAACCGGCAATCAAAGCGCTACTGCTGGACATGGACGGTGTCCTCTATCATGGCGAAAAAGCCATCCCTGACGCGTTGGATTTCATGCGCCGGGTTGGGGAGTTGCCCCATGCCTTCATCACCAACAATCCCATCCTGCCGCCAGTCAGGGTTGCGGAGCGTCTCGAGGGAATGGGCTTCAAACGACCGGATGAGAGACAGATCGTCACATCCGCCGCAGCGACAGCGCTCTGGCTGGCGCGACAGAAGCCGGACTTCAGATACTTTGCTGTTGGGGCCGAAGGTCTGCATCTGGCACTGCAGCAGCAAGGCCGGGAGGATGCGCAGCAGGCCGATTTTGTGGTGATCGGTGAGGGGCCGGGAATCGATTTCGAGTCTATCACCATCGGCACCAATCTGATCCTGAAGCAGGGTGCCGAACTGGTCTGCACCAATCCGGATCACAGCGTCGACGCCCATCATGAAGGCAGCCATCGGGTGCTGCCCGGTGGTGGGGCGCTTGTGGCGCCTTTCGCCATCGCCAGCGGGAAACAGCCGGTTATCATTGGCAAACCGCACCCGCTGCTCTATGAGATGGCGGCAGAGCGGCTTGGGGTCAGCCTGGCACACTGTCTGATGATCGGCGACCGACCGGACACGGACATTGCCGGTGCAGCCAGGCTGGGTATGATGACAGCATTGGTGCGTACCGGTCGCTTTGCACCGGGAACCCCTTATCCGCAAGAGCTGCCCGGTGCGGATTGGGATATCGATTCATTGACCGAGTTGAGTCAGATCCTATTTTGACCTTAGAGAGAGCCTATGCGTGACACCATTACTCTGATAACCCATCAACGAGAGGCGCTTGTGGACATCACACCCCAGGTAGAAGCAGTGGTTCGTTGCAGTGGCATTCAGAACGGTCTGGTGGCGCTTTACGCCCAGGGTGCCACCGCAGCCATCATGATCCAGGAGAACTGGGATGACAGTGTACAGCGGGATGTTGTTGATCTGCTGCGTAAACTGATACCGAAAGGTGTCTGGCAGCATGATCAACAGGATGGCAATGGTGATTCCCACCTCAAGTCCGGTCTGGTAGGTCCATCAGAGACCATTCCCCTAATCGATGGTAAATTGGGATTATCCCAGTGGCAGAATATCTTCTTTTGTGAATTCGATGGCCCGAGACGGGAGCGCAGGGTGGTTTGCACAATCCTGCGGAGTCACGATTGAGCAGACTGAATATTAACGGAGTGTCTTGATGTTTTCCGCAGATAACCTGGAGCCTTACTACCTCTCACGGACCGATGTGAACCATCCATTGGCCAGCTGTTCAAAGTTTGCTTTAGAACTGGATGGTGCGAACTGGCCTTCGGTGGAGCACTACTATCAGGGCATGAAATTTGAGGAACCTGCACTGCAGGAGGCGATCAGAGAGGCTGACCATCCCAACAAGGCGCAGAAACTGGCAACGAAAAACAAACGATCGATGCGCAAAGATTGGAAACAGGTGCGTGAGGTGGTGATGACCCGCGCCATCTACATCAAATGCCGGACTCACCCGGAAGTGGCCGCTGCCTTGTTTGCAACCAGTGAACAGAAGATCATCGAGACCAGTCAGTACGACTACTATTGGGGCTGTGGGCGTGACGGGCTAGGTCACAACACTTTTGGCAAGGTGTTGATGGCGGTACGCAGCAAATTGAGGGAAGAGCAGTCGGATCAATAAGCTTGATTGAGATTCAGGCCAGCATCAACGGCAGAATCTCATCCAGCCAGCTGTCGATGCGTTGCTCTGTCAGCAGGTGTTGCAGATGCTGATCCAGTACCAGTCCGACAAACCGTTCGTCCACCACCGACTTTGATTGGTTGAACTCGAATCCTTCAACCGTACAGCCACCAATCAACTCAGCACCGGCTTGTTGCAGAGGCTGATGCAGAAGCATCATGCCATCGACAAACCGATCGGGATAACTCTCCTGATCGCCCAGGCCATAGAGGGCAATCTGCTTACCGGTTAAATCGGTGGATAGCAGCTGCGGCAGGAACTCCTCCCAACTGATCTCCTCGTTACCCGCCGCTTTTCCCGGCAGCCTGCCTTCTCCATAGGTTGGTGTGCCGAGTATCAGCTTGTCGTAGGCCAGCAACTGATCCAGCTCCACCCGGTTGATGTTGATCGGTTTGGCCGCCGGTTGACCCTCATGCCGGGCATTGATATTACGCGCGATCTTTTTTGCAATCAGTCGGGTCGTGCCCGATTCCGTGCCGAAGAAGATACCGATCTTATGCATGCTGTTTCCTGTTTGCTAAACCTGATTGAAATAGATCCTCAGGGAGCCTGAGGTAGGGCTATTCCGCCATCTGTCTTGTTCAGGCAAGTGGCTGTATCTGTATCAAACCACCCTGTGACGATAATTCAGCCGGTGTCTTCGCCTTGATCGTCAAGGCGTGCAGGCGACCGTTGCTGATCTCCTCTTTGAACAGGGTCAGGATCGGTTGCTGACGTTTCAGAATGGAGACTCCGGTAAAGGCTTCGCTGACCACATAGAGTTCAAAGCTGCAATCCTCACCGGCTACATCAATGACCGCCTGCGGATGCAGCGTACGCACACGGGCGATGATCTCTTCCTCATTCATGGCTAACTCCTAATTCTCAGTGGCGGCTTTCAGCATGGGAACCAGCTCGCCGCTTTGATACATCGCCTCGACAATATCGCTGCCACCGATGATCTCGCCATTGATGAACAGTTGAGGAAAAGTCGGGAACTCCGACACCTCAGGCAGTGCCTGCATGATCAGTGGTGAACTGAGCACATCCACATGCGCAAAACCCACCTGTGTTGCCTTCAATACCGACGCCGCCTTGGCTGAGAAACCACAACGGGGCTCTTCAGGGGTGCCTTTCATGTAGAGAATTACCGGGTTGTCACTCAACTGTTTACGAATCTTGTCTGTGGTTTTCATGCCTCTTTTCCTGCTTCATCATTAGATGCTTTAAAACGTTCCCAGGCCTCCCAGCCACCGGCCAGGTTGTGTACATTGTTCAATCCCATTTGGCTTAGAAAACGGCAAAGATCACGGCTTTGATTACCGTGATAGCAATAGACCAGTACGGCCGGATTGCTGCGTCGCTGACGGATCAGGCGTCCTATGGTCTCATCTGAAACGGGTAGGGCGCTGGGCAGTCGTCCTCGTTTATGACTCTGCTGGTCGCGCATATCGAGGATCAGGGGGTCGGCCGTCGAAAGCAGAGTCTCGACATTTGAAACCTCAATATCTGAATAACCCATACCACTCCCCGAAAAGCTGTACACAAATTACCTGATAGGGTTCTGGCAAAAACTGTTCCATCTGTTGAAATAGAGCCAATTCGCTGAAAAATGGAAACAAAGGCGATCTCAGGGAGGATGATTGTCGCGATTCCTACAAACCAATCCCATGACATCGTGGTAAGTGGTACAAAATAAAGGGTGGTTGAATCGTATCGAGAGCGAGTCGGCGCTGTCCTGCGACTGGCCCATCAAAAGGGAGCGCTTCACAGCGAGTTGGTTATGGCTGAAAACTCAGTTTGGTCTGTAATTGCCAGGCAGGGTTGAGCTAAGCTTCAGTTTCTCGGGTTGGCTGATTCGATATCGAAAACCTGGCCGCCACGCTTATTGCTATACATCTTTCGATCACTGGCCTTGAGCAGGCTGTCCAGGGTCTCTCCATCTTCAGGGTAGAAGGCAATGCCCGAACTGGCTTGGAGTTGAATGGTTCGGTGTTCCACAAGCGCGTTACCCGTCAGTTTATTGATCACCTGGTGTTGCGCCTTTTCCAGGTCACCTCGGGTGTGTACATCATCAACCAAAATGATGAATTCATCACCGCCACTTCGGCACACAGTATCTGTGGCACGAATACTCGACTGCATGCGGAATGCGGCGATTTGCAGCAGCTTGTCACCAGTGCGATGCCCATAACGATCGTTCACGGCTTTGAAGCCATCCAGATCGATAGTGAGAACACCAAAGCCGGTTTTGTTTCTTTTATGGTGTTCAAGCAACTGTTGCATACGGTCTTCCAGCAGTCGCCTGTTGGGCAGACCGGTGAGCGGATCATGAAGCGCCAATTCCAGGTTGGTCGCCCGGGTTTCGACCAATGCCGCAATCAGAGCACCGATCAGCAACGCCAACAACCAGCCACTGGTCCGCAATAGCCAGATCGGGGTTAAATCTGAGCCCCATCCTGAAATGGGGGTTGCAGCGATCTGCCAGCTGCCATTCGGAAGCACAATGGATTGGACAACCGGAGACCTTTGAAAAAGTGTCTCATCGCCGAAGATCAATGCACCCTGTGCGCCCTTGCTGTCCTTGCCTCTGAGCGCCAGGGAGAGCCCATCGGTCTGTTCCGATATCCCTGCGCTCTGAAACAGGCTCGGTATATCGATCACAATGGAAGCCATTCCCCAATAGCTGGGTTTATGCTCACTCAACAGACCCGTGATACCTTGACGGGTATATATTGGCGTTCGTGCAATAAATGCCTGACCACCCTGTACCAGGTTCACCGGTCCTGCGACAACGGTACCTTTGGCATCCATCGCCTGTTTTACAGCAGGCCACTGCTTACTGTTTTTCTCATACTCCAGTCCCAGTGCTGATTCATTGCCAGCCAATGGAAAAATGTGGGTGATGATGTTATTTCGTGCCAAACCGATATTACGGATGTTTCGTCCCTGAGAGAGGATTTCGCTGACCAGTTGCGAAAAATTGGGCTCCTGGATATCTGGGTGAGTTGCCACATAGGCAATCAAACCGCGGGTCAGGTGCAGTGTGGAGTTGAGTTCGCCCTCCAGTCTGGCTCTCAGGGTTGAGACCCTTTCCACCACATCGGAGCGTTCATGTTCCTGGTTCTTTGAGTCCAGCAGATAGACGATCACTTCCGTAGTGGCGGCAACCACCAGGAAGAACAGAATGCCTGAGATTATGGCCAGGGAGTGTTTTCCCGTTGGCTTGAGTGAGGCAAGATCCAATCGTGTAAACCCCTCGAAACCACATAATTACATTTCAGCAATTATAACATATGGCATCTCTGGAAATGTCGAATCTGGACTGCTGATTGTAAGGAAGATCAGCCTCAATTTGAGGAAACCGATCTACTGTTCCAAATCGAGCATTTCAGGGTCTTCACCGAGCTCAGATTCCTGATTACTCGGTAAATCCACCGCCTGCAGAGGTGGCTTATGTCAGATGCATGAGATTGAGGCCTCTGTAAATCGCTCTCCATCCGGTGACATCGGGTGCCGATTCACTTCAGCATTCAGCTGGTGCTAGACTGGCTGCAGAAGTTAGGCGAAAGGCGGGGACTTAGGGTGGACAAAAACACAAAGATTCAACGTCGCAGAGCCGATTTTATCGGTGCCAGTGCTGAATATATCGATCAACTCTATGAAGCCTTTTGCGAAGACCCCGAGCAGGTATCGGCCGAGTGGCGCAGCTTCTTCTACGGTTTCGATCATGGCATTGGCACAGAGGCTCAGAGCCCCACAGGCCATCTCCCCCAGCCGCCCCTGATTCACCCGGGTCTGGATCGACTGTTTATGGCCTATCGCCTGTCAGGGCATCTTTATGCGGAACTTGATCCGTTGGGGCTGGTGGCCCAGCAGCGACCTAAGGAGTTGGATCCAACCTACTACGGATTACAAAAAAACGATCTTCAGCAGCCGGTTAATGTGATCTCCATCGAGGCAGAGCAGGCGTTGCCCGCTGTTGAGGTAATTGACGTTCTGGAGCGGGTCTACTGCGGCACACTGGCGAGTGAATATCTGCACCTCAGCGCAGCGGACGAACGTCGTTGGATCGAGCGTCGACTGGAGTCGACCCGGGGGGATTGGGCGGCCCAGAACAGCGACCGGGAGCGTATCGACATACTCAGGGATCTAACCGCTGCCGAGGGGCTGGAGCAGTATCTTCATCGACGCTATGTGGGTCAGAAGCGTTTCTCATTGGAGGGTGGGGATTCCCTGATTCCCCTGTTGGACGAAATCGTCCAGGGTGGGGGGCAGCGCGGTGTCACCGATGTGGTGATTGGTATGGCCCACCGCGGGCGTTTGAACGTGCTGGTGAATCTGCTTGGCAAGGCTCCCAGTGAGCTGTTTTCAGAGTTTGAGGGAGATCACGGACTGGATGCGGCCTCCGGTTCCGGGGATGTGAAGTACCACCAGGGTTTCTACTCCAACATCCAGACACCGGGCGGACCGGTTCATCTGTCACTCGCATTCAACCCATCTCACTTGGAGATCATCGGGCCGGTGGTGCAGGGTGGTTGCCGGGCAAGACAGGATCGTCATGAAACGGATGCCAAGGATCTGGTACTGCCGGTCATCGTGCACGGGGATGCGGCCTTTATCGGTCAGGGTGTGGTGACGGAGACGCTGAATCTCTCCAAGACCAAAGCCTACGGCACAGGCGGTACGATTCATGTGGTGGTCAATAATCAGATCGGTTTTACCACCAGCCACCCCCAGGAGGCCCGCTCTACGCTCTACTGCACTGAGGTGGCAAAACTGATCCAGGCCCCGATTTTTCATGTCAATGGGGATGATCCGGATGCGGTGCTGTTTGTTACCAGGCTGGCAATCGACTATCGACTGACATTTCAGAATGATGTGGTCATCGACCTGGTCTGCTATCGACGGCAGGGCCACAATGAGGCCGACGAACCGATGATGACTCAGCCACAGATGTATCAGCGAATCCGTAACATGGCGACGACTCGCGAATCGTATGCCCAGCGCCTGGTGGCGGACGGTCTGGTTAAAGCGGATGATGCGGAGGAGATGCGTGAGAGTTACCGCTACTCCCTGGAGCAGGGCAAGGTGGTTGTGCGGGAGTTTCTGCGGGGTTCACGCAGTGGTTACGAAGCCCATTGGGAGGAGTACCTGAACGCCCGCCCTGATGAGCGGGTAGAGACCAGGGTTGATCGCGAGTTGTTGTGTCGCCTGGGGCAACAGACACTGAAACTTCCTGAGGGCTTTACACTGCAGCGGGCAGTGGCCCGAGTGGTGGCTGAGCGGCAAAGGATGCTATCCGCCGAGGTGGCATTTGATTGGGGGATGGCAGAGACGCTTGCCTACGCCACCTTACTGCATGATGGCTATGCTGTGCGTCTCTCCGGTCAGGATTCGGTCAGAGGTACTTTTGCTCATCGTCATGCCTCGTTTCACGACCAGATCAATTTTGCCACCCATACTCCTTTGGAACAGCTGTTCGAGGGGCAGCCCCGTTTCGAGGTGATCAACTCCATCCTCTCCGAGCTGGCAGTACTGGGTTTTGAATATGGTTACGCCACCTCGATGCCCGGCACTTTGGTCATCTGGGAGGCTCAGTTCGGTGATTTCGGCAACGGTGCTCAGATGGTGATCGACCAATTCATCGCCAGCGGCTATCTGAAATGGGGGCGTCTCTGTCAGTTGACCCTGTTTCTGCCACATGGATTTGAAGGGCAGGGACCTGAGCACTCCTCGGCACGCTTGGAACGCTATCTGCAGCTTTGCGCGGAGCTCAACATGCGGGTCTGGGTACCCACCACTCCGGCCCAGTTTTTCCACCTGCTGCGGGACCAGATGATGCGGCGTTTTCGTCGGCCGTTGATTGTGATGACACCGAAAAGCCTGTTGCGGCATCCGATGGCCAAGTCACAACTCCAGGCTTTCACTGATGGCGCGCTGGCGGCGGTGCTCCCCGAAGCAGATGACCTGGACCCACAGCGGGTACGGCGAGTCGTGCTTTGCAGTGGTAAGGTCTACTTTGATTTGCTACAAACCCGACGTGAAAGGGGGATCGGTGACATCGCCATCCTGAGAGTGGAGCAACTCTATCCATTTCCCCGTCACCCGCTGGCTGAAATTTTGTCGGGCTATGGGCAACTTACAGAGATCCTCTGGTGTCAGGAGGAGCCGCGAAACCAGGGAGCCTGGTATCAGATTCAGCACCATTTGCGGTTTCTCGTACAGTCCGAACAGAGTCTTGGTTATGCAGGGCGTTCCCCCTCGGCATCTCCGGCTTGTGGTGACGCCACACTCCATCGGGAACAGCAGATGGCATTGATCGATGCGGCACTTTCTGCTGGTAGAGTTGAGGATCCGGGGGAGCGGCTTGATGATACGGATATGCATTTCGATAGCAACCTCTCACACTAGGATCACTTCAAATACGAGGATGAGGCGATGTGGCTCACCATGGGATATCTGGCCAAAACCGTTCTGATATTGCTCCTGACAGCTCTGTCATCACTCTCATTGATGGCAGAGGGTCTATCGACAGGTGCAGACCCACGAATCAATCAGCCCTATCAGGATCCGGATTTTCATCTTTGGCAGGATATTTTTGAAAGTCCGGGGCGAGAGGTCTATGACCGCAGAGAGGAGATCCTGCGGGCCTTGAAACTGCAAAAAGGCATGTCAGTGGCTGATATCGGTGCAGGCACCGGTCTGTTTACCTGGTTGTTTTCAACAGAGGTGGGTGAGCAGGGTCAGGTCTTTGCAGTCGATATCTCCTCAGAGTTCATCCGCAATATCCTGCAGATTGCCAGGCAGTCGAATCTGAATAACGTAAAGGGTATCGTCAATTCACAAACCAGTCTGGCGCTACCGCCAGACACCATTGATGTTGTTTTCGTTTGCGACACCTATCACCATTTCGAAGAGCCGCATGTGATGTTGAAATTATTCCACCAAAGCCTCAAGCCTGGTGGAAAACTAGTGATTATCGACTTCCGTAAAAAGCCAGGATTCAGCTCCAACTGGGTGATGGATCATGTCAGGCTTGATCGGAAGGGTGTCATTGCAGAGATAGAGCAATCCGGTTTTCGCCTGAGTGGCGAGGAGAGCTTTCTCCGTGCCAACTATTTTCTAACCTTTATAAAAGACTAAACAGCATCATCCAGCCTGTCTTTTATTTAATTTGATAAATTGGCTGGTGAACAAGCCTGAAATGGCGCGCCCGGAAAGATTAACAGCTTCCAGCTGCTCTGCGGCACTGGAGTGCCTTGTCGAACCGGCTCTTTTGATTCGGAGTTTCGAATTATCTCAGATTCGTGTTGGAAGCGACTGATCTGGCAGAAGAGTAATGTGAGCTTATCGGCACATAGGTTACAGAATATACCGGGCACATAGGTTACACAATATGGCATTTGAGGAGCGCCTCAGATGCCCTGGAAA
>JAEPDS010000077.1 GCA_016842065.1 Candidatus Thiodiazotropha sp. 'RUGA' | reverse complement strand
GTGAAGTATTAGAGTATATTAATTCAACTAATCAGCTAACAAGGATTACTGATTTGTGAATATCATTCCAAGTAATTAGGATTGCTCGCTCTAAATAAACCACGGAGATGAGGAGACGATGTTTACCACAAATCCCTTCAGCGAGCTTTCCGGAACTATCTCACCTGAGGCCATGCAGATCTATGTAATCCTGATGGTCATCATGGTAGTCGGTGGCGTTATCATCGATATGATCCACAAGAAAAGTGCTCAGTACTTTTTCGAGAATTCCAAAAAAGCTGAAAAGAACGCCAAGCGTACCGTTAGCAGCGGTGAAAAAATGTCGCTTGCAGTGCAAACAGTTACCAGCGAGGTACTGACCTCATCTGAATTCTGTAATCCGCAGCGCCGGCTTTCACACCTTTTGACTATGTACGGTTTCATCATCTTCGTTGTCTCCACGGCAACGCTGATTTTTGCCTACCCAACCGAAGCTTCGGCTGGCATCTGGCCAATGCTCTGGCATATTGGCGCAGCCATGCTCTGCATCGGCGGTTACTGGTTCTGGTTCGTCATCCGTGTTGATGTATCTGCCGAAGGCAAGCCCTGGTACAAACTGGCAAAGGCTGACATTTTCATCGTGTCTCTGCTGACGACTGCCACTTTCGGTCTGCTGTGGTCTGCAACTCAGGGCGGCGGCCTTGGCTGGTTGTTCTTCGCACTGTTCATTATCTCGAGCACATCCCTTTTCGGTACTGTGCTTTGGTCGAAGTTTGCCCACATGTTCTTCAAACCTGCTGCGGCTTATCAGAAGAAAATCACCAAAGCCGACGGCTCGCAAGAGAATCTGCCGGATCTTGGTGAACTGACTGATCCTGCTCTGCAGTCACGCTATCCGGATATCCCCGAGTACATGGGTACCAACCCACCGAACATGGGGCTTGGCATCAAGCGTGAAGCGCCTCAGCACTATTAAGTCGTTTCAACCGAATTAAGAGAGAACTGTTATGCCAACATTCGTATATATGACCCGTTGTGACGGCTGCGGACACTGTGTCGATATCTGCCCTTCAGACATCATGCACATCGATCCGACTTACCGTCGTGCTTACAACATCGAACCCAACATGTGCTGGGAGTGCTACTCCTGCGTCAAAGCATGTCCGCACAACGCGATCGACGTTCGCGGTTATGCTGACTTTGCTCCTCTCGGCCACTCAGTCCGAGTGATTCGTGATGAAGAGAAGGGTGTTATCGCCTGGCGGATCAAATCCCGCAATGGTGAAACCGACCTGAATCTGCTGGCACCTATCACCACTAAGCCCTGGGGTAAGCACATCCCGCAACTCTCCAGTGTTCCTGCTCCTACTCAGGATCAGCGTGACAGCCAACTGCTGTACAACGAACCGAAATACATTCGTCTCGACGATGGTGATATCCACACACTCGAGTCCAATGGCTTGCATATGGAAAAAGGGGTGTACTACTAATGGCCTACAAAACTATCGTAGAAGATAATATCGATATCCTGGTCGCTGGTGCTGGTCTCGGCGGTACCGGTGCGGCTTTCGAAGCACGCTACTGGGGTAAAGATAAGAAGATCGTAATTGCCGAAAAAGCCAACATCGACCGTTCCGGTGCTGTGGCCCAGGGCCTCTACGCGATCAACTGTTACATGGGTACTCGCTTCGGTGAGAACAACCCGGAAGATCACGTACGTTATGCTCGCATCGACTTGATGGGTATGGTTCGTGAGGATCTGCTGTTCGATATGGCTCGCCACGTAGACTCGGCTGTACATCAGTTCGAAGAGTGGGGCATGCCGATCATGCGTAACCCCAAGACCGGTTCCTACCTGCGTGAAGGTCGCTGGCAGATCATGATTCACGGCGAGTCCTACAAGCCGTTGGTGGCTGAAGCTGCCAAGAAGTCTGCAGACAAGGTCTATAACCGTATCTGTGTTACCCACCTGCTGATGGATGACGCCAAAGAGAACCGGGTTGCCGGTGCTGTTGGCTTCAACGTCCGTACTGGTGATTACCACGTATTCAAATCCAAGACTGTTGTTGTAGGCGCCGGTGGTGCTTCCAACATCTTCAAGCCTCGCTCCGTTGGTGAGGGTGCTGGTCGTGTTTGGTACGCTCCTTGGTCCTCCGGTTCAGCTTACGGTCTGATGATCGGCGCTGGTGCCAAGATGACCCAGATGGAGAATCGTATCGTACTGGCTCGATTCAAAGACGGTTACGGTCCTGTTGGTGCTTACTTCCTGCATCTGAAGACCTACACCCAGAACTGTGACGGTGAAGAGTACGAATCCAAGTGGTTCCCGGCTCTGGAAAAAATGGTGGGTAAAGCCTACCTGGACACCGAAGCGTCTCACGTTTCGCACCGTCCGATTCCAACCTGTCTGCGTAACCACGCCTTCATCAACGAGGTGGCATCCGGTAAAGGTCCTATCCACATGGTCACCATGGAAGCCTTCCAGGATCCACATCTCGAAGAGATCGGCTGGCATAACTTCCTGGGTATGACCGTTGGTCAGGCTGTTCTCTGGGCAGCTACCGACGTTAACCCCAAGTATGAGAACCCTGAGCTGACCACCTCTGAGCCTTACGTCATGGGCTCTCACGCCACCGGTTGTGGCGCCTGGTGTTCAGGTCCTGAAGATATCTCTCCTGATGAGTACTTCTGGGGCTACAATCGTATGACCACCGTCGAAGGTCTGTTCGGCGCAGGTGACGCGGTTGGCGGAACGCCTCACGCCTTCTCCTCCGGTTCTTTCACCGAGGGTCGTCTCGCAGCCAAGGCTGCTTGTAAGTACATCGACGACGGTAAGGCGCAGGGCATTCGTGTTTCCCAGGAGCAGATCGATCGCCGTAAGGAAGACATCTACAAACCGATGGAGCACTACAAGATCTATCGTAATGAGATCGTTGCCGGTTCTGTGAACCCTAACTACATCAACCCACGTCAGGGTCTGGATCGTCTGCAGAAACTGATGGATGAGTACGCTGGTGGTGTTACGGTTCAGTACATGACCAACGAGAAACTGCTGCACATCGGTCTGAAGAAGATGAAGACCCTCGAAGAGGATCTGGAAAAGGTCGCTGCTGAGAATGTCCATGAACTGCTGCGTGCATGGGAGTTGAAGCATCGTCACCTCGCTTCCGAGGCCGTTATTCATCACACCCTGTTCCGTGAGGAGACTCGCTGGCCTGGTTACTACTACCGTGGTGATCACATGAAAGTGGACGATGATAACTGGCATGTGCTGACCGTATCCCGTCGTGATCCTGCATCCGGCGAATACACCATGGAAAAAGCACCTCTGTATCACTTGGTTGGTGATATCGAAGATAAGGCGCTTGCAGAAATGAAGGCTAACGAAACCAGTTAGCCAATAAGATAACCAGACAGGAGTTCCTTTCTAGGGCTTCTGTTTGGCTTTTAAGAGAGAGGCCAATATACTTGTTGGCCTCTTTTTTTATTTGTGAGTAACTGCATTTCTTGTATAAATAGATAAACGCCATTTAATGTTCAGACTAAAGTTATTACTTTAACTATCAGAATATAAAGGTTTTTATCCTGTTTTGAATGCGCATTGTTTGTGATTATTCCTAAACACAGAGCAGCAGATGAATATTATTGACAATACAGACGAAGAACTTCTGGCCATTGGCATTCCCTGGTGGGAAGATCTGATCAAGTACTCCAACAAGGGGCAGTATGGAAAATTCATCCGTAATTTTTCCTATGACCTACTGCTCGGTCTGAATGAAGTCGAAGTGGGTAAACAGTTTGCAAAAAGCGAACTGACTCGTAGTCTGGATAGCAAGTACGACTTCCTGGGGTTCATCCGGCGTGGTGAGCATGTCACTTTTCTGTTCAGAGTTCGCAGTACCAAACGAGAAGGGGAGTGGCTGGGCAGAATGGTGGTTGGTTACGAAAGAGGCGACCCGAAAATATTTGCTGCATCGATTTTCTGAGGAAGGTCTGAACAGTTCATTTCGTCATCCCTGCTCATGTCGGGATCAAGCAAGTTTGTTCCGGTTTATGCCGGCACAGCGACTGTATCCGAGGTTGCCTAAGCGATCATGAAAGAGATCATACAACATCATAAACTCGTTGAACTGAACTATAAGGTTCTCGACGAGAAAACCGGCCAGGTCCTATCAACTGTTGAGTTCCCGATCAGTTATGTACATGGCGCTGATCAGGTTCTTGCCACCCAGGTTACAGCACAACTTGAGGGCAGGGCAGAAGGTGAGATCATTGAGGTGCCGATCGACGGTAATATGATCTACGGTCCCCGTGATGAGGGACTGGTTTTTACCGACCATATTGAAAACGTGCCGGAAGAGTTCCGTGAAGTGGGCACCAAAATTCTGATGGAAAACGAAAACGGTGAACCCAGGGAGTTCATTGTCACCCGGATGGATGACAAGACCCTGACCGTTGACGGCAACAATCCCTTATGTGGTAGAAACCTGATCTTCAAGTTGGAGATCCTTAAAGTCAGAGAGGCTACTGATCAGGAGATCGAAGCCGGTACCAAAGTGGTTAATGGACCGGATATCGACCTGGGCAGCGATAAGATCGTGCCGATCTAGAAGGCTAGTGGCGGGTGATTAGCCGCCAATGAACGCAAATCTGCGCAAATAGAAACTGCAATGTGCAAGAGTTTCGCGGTACTTTGCGGTGATTGGCGTGCATTCGCGGTTATTTCTCTTAACTGAGAGCTGTTTTAGAATCGTTACTACATATTGCTGAAAGGATCGTCGTAGAGCAGGATGCTCACGTAGGGCGCGTAGGTCAATACCGCTCCTTGATAGGAGCCCAGTTCGTTGAAAGCATGCAGCACGCCAGTCAGATTCTCGTCACTGTTCGTATCCGCCTTCAATCTCTCGAGTGCCAAGATCAGGGGCTCGATGTCTTGCATTTCCAGATGCTGTTTCAATAACTCGATCGTTTCGTCGATTCGCTCGACTTGAATATGATCCCGATTTTTTGTCAGTTGTGCTTCACCTCCTTCACCAAAATCGACTGGAGGCTCATCTGCGTTGGGATTCCCGGCAGCTGATCGGCTGGTCGACTGAAGACCGGCAAAGGCATTGAACTCCTCAAAAGCCTTCTGTTTTATGGCATTTACAAAGCCGTTGAACTCGTCTGTATTCGGTTTGCCCAGAAATAGTGAAATCAACGGTTCGCCATTCACCCGGCTATTGAAATGCAGGGCTGACTGACTGATGACTGGCTCCGGGTCCAACACAGTGAGCATCACCGTCAGAGTCTCCTCTTTTTTAAATGGCGCCTTGATTCGAATATCGATATGGTCATCGACTAACTCGAATTCCTGTGTCCCTTTAAAAAGGTCTTTCTGTATCAGCTTGGTTGTCATATCCGCGCTTTGCCGTTAACTGCTGAAGACTTTCTTCATGATGTCGGCGACAAACTCATGGCCATATGAGTTTTCCCCACAATGGATGACTTCGTTCTCTGTGCCGATAAAGGCCAGATAGGGGTGAACTTCGACACCCTCATGTTCGATATTCGCCTGATCGTCCAAGCTGCTGGCCACACTGAAGGCAATTTCACCCGTCAGCTCTCTTAATTGGTCACCAGTAATTCCACCTTGGGCCAGTTTGAAACGAATCTGCTCGATGATCTCTTGTATGAGTATCTCTTGCAGCTGTTCATATTTTTCAATATCAATAATTTGTTGCATCTTGAGTTTCTTTTATCATTTCCAGATCAGCGATTATACACTTTCTCTTTCAGGCTTTTCAGCTTGACCCTCAGGGTGCTGAGAGGATTCATGCCCCTGTTTGTCTGGGGGTTATTGTCTATACAGCTCAATCGCCAGCGTTGACGGCGTTGCGACATCCAATCCTGCTTGTAGGCATCGTTACCTGTAAGAAAGTCAATTTCATCAACTTTATCCCGGTCGATTACCTGCTCCATCAAATAGGCGAGCAGTATCGTGCCGGGCGAGTAGCGTTTCCAAGCTTCGTCATAGACCAGCTTAAAGATACTTGCCTTTCCGTGGGCCACGAACCAGAACTGCGCGGCTGCCGGATGGTTGTTGATATAGAGAATTGCGAGCCTTAACCAGCCTGATTCAGACAGGGTCTTGGCCAGCCCTTCTACAAACGGTTCAAATACCTCATTGGCCTTCCAACTGGCATTATAGACCGCTTGATAATCGGCTAACGCCTGCTCCAAATGGCCCTCGGTGAAGAGTTCTATTCGGTAGTCCTGTTCCCGTTTGAGCTTGCGTTGTTTACGTCCGAGCGTATTTCTTACCCTCGATGGGCGGGCTGCCAGATAGTCGGAAAAAGACTCCCCGTTTGTACGGTGATACCAATTATAGAAACTGAAGTAGCGATGACAGCTGTATCCATAAGAGGTCATGGTTTGTTGCAGCTCATGCACTCTCGAATCGCTATCGGCAACAGGCTCCAGTTGCAGCGAATGGAGTGGCAGACCTTTTAACCCTTCAACCAGGCAGGCCAGAATCTGTCTGTGATCGTTGCAGTCAAGCAGTAAGGTGTAGAGAGACGTATAGAGGTGTTTTACCGGATAGGCGTGTTCACCATCAGGACGTGTCAATGGAAGCAGGGCAACCACCTTTTCCCCATCAAGCACACAGGCCAGTAGCAGGGTCTGATCTTCACTGAAGCCGTTTCTGTGCAGGTTCTCAAACCAGACTCGGGAAAAAAACAGGCTCTCCTTTTCTGCCGAGGCAAACAGTTGATCGACGCTGGCCGGCAATTCAGACCAGCCAGCGTAACAGATAAACTTCATTGATGAGTTTTAATTGACTTTCTGGCTGTCGCCCTGCTCAGAACCACCGCTCATCTCGATCATTTCTGACACTTCCAGGGTTCCATTGATCTCCAGAAAAGGGCAGCTTTTGGCGGCTTCGAGGGCCTGTTCCATGGAATCGGCCTGGATGATACTCATACCGGACATGGCTGAAATGGTACCAGGTGATGTCTGACCACCGGGTTGTACAGTATGGGTATCCTTAAACGGAATCGCTGGACTGATCACTGCATCACCAAGGGAGATCAGCCACTGTTGATATTGTTCGAAATGTTTCTGTCCCTCTTCGGGACTCGTGGGGTATTCACCCCCCAGATAGACAAAGATATATTGTGGCATTATTTGTAGGGTCTCTATCAAGAAATACGGTAATATTGAGTAAGTTACGGATTTTACCCAAAATTCCCTCTAAAAAAAGAAATAAATCTAATATATGCAGTCACAAAAAATTAGAATCGTAAGATGGGGTGTGATCACTGGCCAGCAAAAAGGCGCTGCTATATAATCCTGACTCTATGAATTATTCGTTGTCGTGAGAGTTGCGATATAGGATTCTTACGCGAGCTATTTCGACTGCAAAACAAAAGGTGAATTATGAGCGGACAGCCTAAAACCAGACCTAAAGTTCCTGAGGGTAAATCACGTTATCTGACCACTCGTCAGAAAGAGGCTAATGAAAAAGGATTTGTCGGCTACGATACCATTTGGGAATCGTTTCAGAAAGTGGCTGAATACACCACTCCGAAACGCCCATAAATCAAGTGGTGCCGCGAACCTTCCATGGTTCGCGGCCACTTGTAGCTGCATCACCTAGCTTACTCCTTCCTAAGTTCGGCTTATCAGGCGGACGTCTCTTTACCCGACATCCGTACCGACTATCCCTATTCCGGATAAGTGCATTCTATCTGGGTATCATATCAATACTGATTACGATACCGATCTCAGCATTCTCTAACGTGAAATCTCTCAGGTCAGTTGATTTGATTGGTAGTGCTCCTTGATCTATACAAGAAAAACGAGATCGAACACGCCGCTCAGTAGAATCAACAGCACGAGAGGGGATAGCAGGCTAACGGTCAGTTTCATAGTCGTTACCTCAGTGTGAAATCGAAACACCACTTGGCTTGGTAACTACCTGGCCGACATAAATAGTAATGATAATCAATATCGATTGCTGACACAAACTCCATAACAAAAAGAACCAGCTAGCGTGTTGAGTCTTCGACTGAACAGTCTGCCTCAAATTAGCGGTAGTGTGGTATTTCATATCGAGTCAATGCAGTATAATTGACTCCTTCTAATCTCAAATTACAGGCTGTCCCATGAAGCATTGCCAACCGGGTATCCTTGCCGAGGTGCCGCGCCTTGCCCGCTACCTTTCGTTTACCCTGAAACCCGATATTGATGTGGACACCACCCGTAGGCTGGTGCGAGAAAAGCTCAATCTTGAGCACAGCGTGGTGGGTTTCGGACTCGAGTTGGTATTGGCCCTGGGGAAAGATATCGACGGCTTGAAGCCGTTTCCTGTCCTCTGTGGACCAGGCTTCACCATACCGGCAACACCATCCGCACTATGGATTTGGCTGCAAGGGGATGACCGGGGTGAACTGTTGCAGCGCTGTCGAGGTCTTGCAAAGGATTTAGGTGAAGCTTTTGTGCTGCACAAGGTGATCGATTCCTTCCAGTATCAAGACAGCCGGGATCTGACCGGCTATGAAGACGGTACTGAGAATCCCGAAGGTGAGGATGCGATAAAGGCGGGTCTCGTGCAGGGGGTGGGGCCAGGTATGGACGGGTCCAGCTTTGTGGCAGTACAGCAGTGGATCCATGACCTGGATCACTTCCAAGAGCTGACTCAAACGGAGCGCGACAACATCATCGGCCGACGTATCAGTGACAACGAGGAACTGGATGAAGCGCCACCATCCGCTCATGTCAAACGCACAGCCCAGGAGGATTTCGAGCCGGAAGCCTTCATTTTGCGTCGTTCCATGCCCTGGGCCGATGAACATCAAGCCGGCTTGGTGTTTGTAGCCTTCGGCCACTCGTTTGATGCGTTCGAAGCACTGTTGACACGCATGAGCGGTAAGGATGATGGGATTTGTGACGCCCTGTTTCGCTTTTCCCAACCGATCAGCGGTAGTTACTACTGGTGTCCTCCGGTCAAGGATGGAGAGCTCGATTTGAGTCTGCTCGGCCTCTCTTGAGATCAATCTGAGGAGCTTCTGGCCAATTTACATATTGACATGCTGGTGAATACCGAAGGCCGGGAAAAGTAATCACTTAGATCATTCGCCTTGAAAACTATGCTTACACAACGATCGCTTGGAGAGTTTCCACTCAAACAAAAGTGAATCGACTCTCAGAGACTCCCTGCCGGTTTAGAAACAGGCAGCGATCCTGGCTAGAGCCCGCTCAATATCGTCATTCCATTCGCAGGCACAGGAGAGGCGCATAAAGTTTTGATACTTAGCGGTGGCGGAAAAGATCGGTCCGGGCGCAATACTGATTCCTTTGTGCAGTAGATCCCGCGCCATGGAGAAGCTGTCCCGTTTATCCGGCAGCTCAACCCAGATAACAAAACCGCCCTGAGGTCGGGTGATGCGAGTGCCCTGCGGGAACAGACTCTCCACCGCATTGCTCATGCGCTCGACCGCCTGTGCATAATCCTCTCTGGTTTTTCGCAGATGTCTTTCATACTGACCATTCTCCAACAGGTGAGCCACCGCCAGTTGGGGTAGGGTGGGGGTGGCCAGATTGGTAACAAATTTCAAATATTCCACCGCCTGCAGATACTCTCCAGGCACGATCCAACCCACTCTCAGGCCTGGTGAGAGGGTTTTCGAGACCGATGAGCAGTGCAGCACCAAGCCCTGCTGATCATAGCTTTTACAAACCCCGGGGCGTTGTTGACTGAACCCCAGGTCGCCATAGACATCATCCTCAATCAGTGGGATCTGATGCGATGCGAGCAGCTCGACCAGATCACGTTTGTGTGACTCGCTCATGCAATAGCCGAGCGGGTTGCTGTAGTTCGGCACCAGGATACAGGCCTTGACCGGCCACTGCTCCAGTGCCATCTGCAGGGCCTGGAGTGAGATACCCTCCCTCGGGTGTGTAGGAATCTCCAGCGCCTTGAGCCCCAGTGATTCGATTACCTGTAACAAGCCATAAAAGGTGGGTGATTCAATCGCGATCACATCACCAGGCTGGGTAGTGGCACGCAACGCCAGGGTGAGCGCCTCCTGACAGCCATTGGTAATGACGATTTCATCGACGTTGACACTACAACCGATCTCACCCAGTCGGCGGGCGATCTGTCGGCGCAGTTCCGGTGCGCCTGGAGGGAATTCGTATCCGGCACTGCGTTGGCGTTGTAAACGGTTGGCTTTGGCCATCGCCTTTTCGATCTGCCGGGTTGGCAGATAGACAGGCGCGGGAACCGCTGCCCCAAGTTGGATCATGTCGGGTTGGTTGGAAGCCTTGACCAGTTGTAGCGCCAGATCCTGACCGGTTACCGGTGATGGGCGGTTTTTCGGCTTCGAAATCTCCGGCTCGTCACTACTCAAGGATGGGCG
>JAEPDS010000076.1 GCA_016842065.1 Candidatus Thiodiazotropha sp. 'RUGA' | reverse complement strand
AATTGGCCTGCCAGTACTGCGTTCGTGCG
This sequence comes from Candidatus Thiodiazotropha sp. 'RUGA', assembly GCA_016842065.1. Lineage (GTDB taxonomy): Bacteria > Pseudomonadota > Gammaproteobacteria > Chromatiales > Chromatiaceae > Thiodiazotropha. The sequence continues at coordinate 10,474 of JAEPDS010000076.1, read as the reverse complement.
CCTTGCTGCTGAGGCTTGTGGGTCCGGCTGATCGTTACATTATTTACCGCGTGGCCCACTAGGTCTGTTAGCATAGATTCCACAGTCGATACCGGGATTTAATGAGCACTCGATGATTTCTGTAATAATCCTAATTGGAGCGCTGATACTGATTGCAGGTCTGATTATTCTGATCAGCCCGGAAGTCATTTTAGGGTATCTGAAAGAGAAGCAGGAAAAATCGTGGCTTCACACCCTGGCAGTTGTTATCAGACTGATCCTGGGAATCATTCTGATCAGCCAGGCAGCACATTCGAAATATCCCTTGATCATTGAAATCCTCGGCTGGCTGTCGATTGTTGCTGCCATTGTGTTAACTGTAATCGGCAGCAAGGGATTCCACAGGTTGATCTCCTGGGCCCTATCCATAGCAAATCGTTATGGCCGAATCGGTGGCCTGTTAGCCAGCGCATTTGGCGCTTTCCTGATCCACGCTTTTCTCTAACCATGTCTGCCAGCAGCAACACTGATCAACTGGAACTACTTGCGGAAAAGAATCAACATCGCTCCTGGGTCGATTATGGATCAGCCAAACCGTCGCACCCCCTGTTAGAGAGGTATATAGCCAGTTACACCTACTCCATTGGTTGCCTGCATGAGCAGCAAGCCAAACTGATCACCCGCGCCTACCCCACTGTAATGACCCAACTCTACTTCGAGTTTTATGGTGGACTGAGTGAGATACGCGGTCAGGGACACGGATTTGCTCAACTCAAGAAGCCAACCTCATCCAAGAGCAAAACGAAATCGGGCTACGAAATCGTAAAACGCACCTATATCAAACTGGGCCTGGGACAATGGTTTGATATCCACCAACTCGCCAGCGACAAACAGATCAGACCGATCAAGAACCTAAAGGTGGACCTCTACCCGATAACCTTCTATGAACTCTTTCAAACAGCGCCAAGAGAGCTCGACAATGAGGACCTGCAGCTGGCCGATCTACTCGGCCAAACCACCAGCAGTCTGATGCTGGAGGAGATGGAAGCCGCCGATACCGGCCAGGCATTGATCGAAATAGTTGAGCGCTACTTGCTTCAACACCTGCAGCAACAGATCAGCAACAAATACCTTGAAATCCATAGCATCTCAACATCACGGAACAGAAGTCATCTGACCACTGCTACCAAAGGTATTACACCACCGCTTCCCAACCTGCAGCAGAGCCTCGCTGAACAGGCAAAACGCTACCAAAAGAGTGAACGATGGTTGCAAAAACGTTATGCCGAAGTCTATGGCATGTCATTCAAACAGATCCAGAGCAACCTGAGATTCCAGCAAACCCATCAACAGCTTTGGCTCACCTTATCAAAAGGTCAGTCCATCAATCTGACAGAACTGGCCTATCGCAGCGGTTATTTTGACCAGGCTCATTTCATCAAGGAGTTCAAACGTTACACCGGTATGACGCCCGGTCAATACCTCAAAACAAATTTTGACCAACAGAGCCAATATCTCTGGTACTGGTGATCTCCGACTCTCTCTTGCGCATAAACAGTTGCCATTGGTTACGGATAAGGACCAGCGCAAAGATAATCAGAACAAGGGTCTGAATACTCTTTGTCTGTTGTGTCATACTCAGCATCTCCTGGGATAGGTTGACCACAAAGTGAAACAGAATCGCCACCAGGATACTGCGCTGATTGATATGACACACCCAGCTGATGATCACACCCAATACCGCAGTACTCAGATAGAAATTAACCGCATACCAGGGGCTGATCTGATAGATCTCATATTGATAGGACTCATTCACCCATAACAGCGGCAGGTGCCAGGCAGACCAGAGCAGACCGAACAGTAGGGAAGCCGAAAGAAAGCTACGCCCTTTCTCAAGACTCTCGAATCCATAACCCCGCCATCCCAACTCCTCGAACAAGGCGGCCAGGAAAAGTAACAGCAATACCGGCACAAAACCACTATTGAACGAAAAGGCCTCTGAGACCTGAAACTGATCGACTGAGCCACCAACACCCAGCGAGATCACGATCGATAACAGCACAGAGAGCGGCATCAAACTCAGGGAGAAAAGAAATACTCCAGGCCTGATCAGACTAAGACTGAATAGACGACATTTGAAGTCCCTGCGCAACTCATCCTCTTGCTGCCCCCAAATCAACACCACCGCCACAATGGCCGGCACCATCAAGCCAATCAACATAGGCAGCATGTAATAATCAACCCAATCAGGACTGAAACTCATGATGCCTCCAATACTCCAGAAGACTCCAGTACCTGCAAACACGCTCAGAAAATATTTCTTCATTTGGTAGTTAAATCTATTATTCATTTCCACACCCTCTCTATCATTAATTGGTTGAGCCGAAGAACATGAGAAACGAAGTCAAAACTCATAAAAGATACCGGCATAGATCGTCCACTGGTCCTGCCTGGTGGTGAGCGGGCTGTCATTGATCTCATCCGTCATCCACTGGTATTCAGCACTGGCAATCAGCGAGTATCGGTCATTGAAACGTTTCACCGCATTGACACCGGCAAACAGGTTGTAGCTTTCATCCGCCGAATAGACCGGCCGTACCGAAGTCGCCTCTTCCTCTGTCACGCCGAAGTAGTAGTCGGTTTTCTTGCGGTTCCAGTATTCCGATCCAGCAAACCAATTGACCATGTAGGCACTACCGGTCAGCAACGAACGCTCATACTCAACCCGACCGGTGAATCCGTCATGGGTATTGGAAATATCATGCATCAGCTTGGCCTTGGCCTGACCGCCCAGCAGATTCACCTCATAGACCAGACCCGCCTCCCAGGCCTGATCCCGGTCCCGCATACCCTCCAGCGCATCACTGTCGTCGCTCTCATAGCCATCGAAGGTACGACGCACCTCCACGGCCAGGCTCTGAGTCTCCCCCTCAAAGAAACGATAACCCGCATCGATTCCCTGCAGATAGAAACGCTCATAATCCACAAGCAACAGCGGCAGCAGGTAGTAATCCTGGCCAACATCCTCATAAAAACTGCTATTGGCTGAGGCCACCACGCCAAATTGCACACGCTGCTCTGCGGCATAGGTAACACTCATGGAAAGAGAGAACAAACCGATCAGAGCCGCCTGCATTTTCAGATTTTGTAACATGACTTTTCTCCTTGAATATTCAGATCATGGAAAAAGAATAAATCCACGAGAAGGAGAAAAATTGTAAAAACCCGAACGGAGGTAAATTAAAAAGGGACACTGGGAGTAACCCTAGCTAGGGATATCTCCAATACACCAGTATCTGGATTCACGGTTAGGATCTGAGGTCCTGATTATTGCTATAGGGAGACCCGAGCATGACTGATTCGGCAGGTGGTGTTGGCGGAGCATCCGGCGGTTCCGGTATTGGTGGCGATAGTGGTATGTGCGGGGGATCCGACAGTAACGGATCTGAGGGTCTCGGCGGTGGACTGAATTCCGGTGCTTCCACTATTGGAGGCTCTTTGGACGACGCGAAAACCTCCAGTCACAGTCCAACAGGCGGCAGTCTGGCGAACAGCCCAACGACAGCTGACACCCTGAGCCAGACGCCGACCACTGCTGATCGACTCAGCAGCGCTCCCACAACAGCAGAGCAGTTAAGCGCCACACCAACGGCGGCTAGTCAGTTGGCCGCTCAAGCTCCGGCGCCAGACGACAACAATGCAATGGCTGATCTAGCTGAAGCCGGCCTACAGGGTCTCTCAGCCTTGGCTGCGAGAGAAGGCATTGCCGCCGAACAGGCTCGCAACGGATACAATGCAGCGGTATCCCAACTGGATCCTCAAGATGTTCAGGGCCGAACTGCAGCCAAAGCCACGGCACGAGCGGCAACACCACCAGCCACGCGCGCTGTGATTGAAGCCACACGGCCTGACCTAGGGCCTAAACCCGGATCAGTCGCCTCTGCCAATAAAACCAACATCGGGGCAAACCAGTTGGCTGGCAGACTGGGTACCATCGGCAGAGGTTTTGCTGTCACCGGTGTCGCCCTCGGTGCAGCTCGTGTTGCTACAGCCGACAACAAGGCCGAAGAGGCTGCTCGAGTTGCCGGGGGTGCACTTAGCGGTATCGCGGCCGGGGCACTGGTCGGTGCGAAGTTGGGTGCCCTGGGAGCCAATCCCATCACCATTGGCGCTGGTGCTGTCATCGGCGGGATCGTGGGAGGCATTGCCGGCGAAAAGGCTGTGGATGCAGCCATAGGCCTGGCTAAAAGCTGGTTCTAGAACCTCAAACAGTGATTCCTGGTAGAGTAAGAGAGTATGGAACTGGTAAAAATAGATACGGTCAGAGGATCACTGATCAATCAACACACCACTCCCGCCAGAGTGTATCAGTGGCAAAGCCTGAGCAAGGCCACCATCAGCCGTACAACACCGACACTGTTTGATGAGCTTTCGATTGTTTTCGATACTCCGGACGGTCCGGTTTATGTGACTGAGGTGGACCCAGGGTTTGTCCAGTTGATTGACGCGCTCTCCTTGGATAAGCAACTTCCTGAAGATTGGTATATTCAGGTTGAAGCTGGGCGGATCTTTAGACTTTCACTATCAAGCAGTAACTGATCCCGGCTACCCTAGCAGCCGACTGCGCCTGATTAGCAGCATTCCAGCCCTTAAGTTCAGACAGGGGTGATAAGGGTTTCATGCGCCAACTCTTCATATTGCGACTTGAGGAACCGGGTAATCTCTTCTGGATTTTTCGGTTTACTGAAAAGGTAACCTTGGGCAAAATCGCAACGTTGCAGTGCCAACATATCGAACTGCTCTTCAGTCTCGACACCTTCCGCAATAACTTTCAGGCCCAGACCATGCGCCATGGCGATGGCGGCATTGACCAGTTCATGATCGGTAACATCGACGGTAATATCATTGATAAAGCTGCGATCGATTTTCAAGACATTGAACGGGTAGCTGCGCAGGTAACTCAAGGAAGAGTAGCCTGTACCGAAATCATCCATCGCGATACTGATACCCAACTTACTGATTGCGGAGACCGCCTCGTCCACATAGGAGAGACCACTCATCAAGACACCTTCGGTTATCTCCAATTCGAGGGTTTCAGGTGCGACCTTCAGATCAGTGATCACCTGCTTGATAAAGGGTACCAGATTCGGATCCCTGAACTGTCGTGGTGACAAGTTGATGGCTACCGTAAATGGCCCGGATACCATACGGCGCCACTCGACCGCCTTGGCTAACGCCTCCCTGATCACGTACTCTCCAATAGTTACAATCATACCTGTCTGTTCCGCAACAGGTATGAAATCCTCCGGACCCACCTGACCCAACTTTGGGTTCTCCCAGCGAAGCAGCGCCTCGACACCAATCACCTGTCGATTACTGATAGAGACCTGCGGCTGATAGACAAGAGTGAACTCATTGCGTTCCAGGGCGCCATGCAGTTGCTCCTCAAGCTGGAGTCGCTGTGACAGATTTCGATTCATCGAATCGGTAAAGTAAGAATAGGTATTCCGGCCCAACGCCTTGGAGTGATACATGGCCGAATCGGCATTACGTAGCAACTCTGAAGGCTGTTTACCATCATCAGGATAGACGGCAATTCCCACACTGGTGGTCAACAACAGTTCTCTATTTTCGACACTGAATGGCCGACGAAAATCATCGATCAAATGCTTCACTACCGAGTTGGCATCCAATGGATCCTCAAGACCGGCCAGTATGATGATGAACTCATCCCCTCCCAGCCTGCCAACCGTATCGCCCTGGCGTATGGATTGCTGAAGGCGTTCTGCGGCCTGAATCAAGAGGGTATCGCCCATCTCGTGACCAAGACTGTCATTCACTTTCTTGAAGTCATCCAGGTCGATAAAAAGCACAGCCACCCGGCTGCCATTCCGATCAGCCTCCTTCACCAACTGGCCCAACCTGTCGAGACTCAGAAATCGATTCGGCAGTGATGTCAAACCATCGAAGTGAGCCTGCTGCAGAATCTTCTCAGCCTGCTTTTTCTGTAAAGTGATATCTTCTTTGATCGCAAGATAGTGGAAATCACCTCCTGCTTCACCACTCACCGGCGCGATATAGACATGCTCCCAGTAGATCTCACCGTTCTTTTTGCGATTCTGCAGTTCCCCCTGCCAGGTCCGTCCACTTGTGATCGCGTCCCAAAGCTCCTTGTAGAGCAGCTTCGGTGTCAGATTCGATTTAAGGATGCTGGGCTTTTGTCCACGCAACTCTTCAGCGCTGTATCCGCTGATCCTCTGTAACGTCGTATTGACGTACTCAATCGAGCCGTTTTTATCCGTAATCAATACTGACACTGGACTCTGCTCGACCGCTTGTGACAGAAGATGAATCTTCGCCTGAGCTGTTTTCAACTGGGTCAGGTCCACATCAATACAATACATCTCCGGCGCCCCGTCCTTACCGCGCAACATGACATGACTGGAGAATACCGGCACCTTTGACCCATCAGCCCTCTGCAGGGTTAACTCAGCTGAAGGGATGGCCTCAACGCCTTGCAGCCAGGCCTGAGTATCGGTAACGACCTGCTTGCGCATCGGCTCCGGTATAATCAACTCTTCAAGCTGTTGCCCCAGCGCCTGCTCTTCAGAGTACCCATACAACTGCTCACTGGCCTTGTTCCAGTAAATCACTCTGCGCTCTTCATCATAGCCCTGCACAGCGATCGCATCGGTAGACTCGAATAACCTGCGAAATCTCGCTTCGCTCTCGGCAAGCTGGTTACGCGCCCTGACCACTTCAGATATATCCTGAGCAATAACCAGTATCTGGTTTTCACCATCCTGATCTTTCAACGGTTTCTTGATGGAGCGGTAGTTACGGATCTCACCGGTTACAGCGTCCCTGCTGTCTTCGTAGACGATCTCCGTTTCTCCCTTGTCCATGATACCAAGCACGTTCTCCCGCATCGCGTCGGCCAGTTCTGCCGGGACACCAAAATCACGGTCCGACTTACCTACCATGGTTTCCGGTTCTGTATCGTAGAGATCTGCAACCGCCTGGTTACAGAGCAGGAAGTCCCCCTTATGATCTTTCAGTACAAACACGTCGGGTAGTTGATCGATAACATTCTTGAGCAGATTCTCGCTACGCCTGAGGGACTGTTCTGTCTCATGCCGCCGGTCGATTTCGCGTTGCAACTGCCTGTTCCACCCCAGCACAAGCACAATTAGAATCGCCAGACCGAGAGTTATCTGTATAACAAGCCCATAGTCGGTCTTTTCCACATATTTTGTACGCACCCAGGCCTGCTGGATCTCCTGCCTCTCAGTTTGAGATATGGATTTGAGCGTCTTATTGATGATTGAATAGAGCAGTGGAGTGTCTTTATCGACAAACAGGGTCAGATCCATGATGACTGACGTCTTACCCACCACCTTGACGTTATGCATGCCCATTTCAGCGATGTGATAGCCCGCCAGTGCCATGGTTGCAAGCAAGGCGTCGAAACGCCCCTGGGAGACACCTTCCAGACCTTCCTGGATATTTTCCACTTCGATAAAACCGATATCCGGGTAGCGCTCGAACAGATCCGCTGTATAGCCGTAGTCCTTGATGATTGCGATATTGTGATCGTCAATCTCTTCAAGGTTTTCAACAAAATTCTGCCGGTAATCCATGATAATGACGATCGGATTCCGGCTATAGGTCTCAACCGGATTGAAATGCTGATTCAGGATGGCATCAGCCGCATCACCGGAAATAACCGAAACCTTACCTTGCACGGCACTGACCAGGGATTCAGTCCAGCTTGAAACGGGCATGGCATCGAACTTCAGGCCTGTCTCGCGCTCGATGACACGAAGGTAATCGGCTACCATCCCGATGTAGTTGCCCTCCTCATCAAAGGCCTCATAGGGTAGCCAGTTGGGATCACCGGTGAATCTGACCGTTTGATTCCGATCAATCCAACTCCGTTCTTCTGAGGTTAATTGAAGATCATCAACAGGATCGGCCATCTCGGATGACAGCTCTCCATATGCAAAAGTCGTTGTCAGACTTAAAAAGAGAGTCACCAGAAAGCAAAAATTAGCGAGTTTATTTTTTATATTTATCAATGATATAAACCATTTCACTCCGACCACTAAGAGACCACTCCAGCCACAACAACACTCAGAGTAGATGCCAATCCTTATTGGTAAGTATACAGGGTAGATGGCAACCGTCAGGCAAGGAACCAGCAGGTTAACCACCTTACCCCATCAGGACTCCTCAGGGCGCTGGTGACCAAGCCCCCTGACCTGCAGAAGAATCAATCTCTCGAGGTTGATCTGAGGTCACAGCCAGGGAGGTTCTATCGAGGTGTTTTTTCGCTCGCCGGGCGGAAGACACCTCTCTCTCCTGTTGGTCAGGTCATACATCGATGGGAGATTTGTCGTTAGGAGAGAAAATCATTCAGATCTCGATCATCACCCCCTCCCGCGCCAAATCAAACTGGGGATCCATTTCCCTTCCCACATCATGGCACTTTCTGGCTTCATCGAATGCCAGTTCCAGAGCCGCATCGCTGCGGGTTGGTTCATGATGGGTAAGGAATACCCGCTTCACTCCGGCTTCCCGTGCGGCCTCGATACTGGAACCGAAGGTACCGTGCCCCCAACCTTTGCGACTCGGATATTCCGCATCGGTATAGGCCGTATCGATCACCAGAACATCCGCATCGCGGAAAAATTCAATGACTCTGCTGCGCTGTTGATCCACCATCTGCTGATAATCGGCGTAGTCCGGATCATCTTCGCTATAGATGTTGAACGGCCACTCATGATCACCGGTAAAGACAAACACTTTGCCGCCACACTCCACTCGATAACCGAAGTTGAGTACCGGGTGGTTCAACAACATGCTACTAACAGTGACCCCACCGACCTGTACACGCTGACCCTCTTGAATATTCAGATAGCTCATGCTGGCATTGAGTTCGGCCTCTCGTACAGGAAAATAGGCATACTCCATCTGTCTGGCCAATACCTCACCAATATCGCGCTGGGTAATGGGGTCGGCTGCACCATGAATAGTGACCTCGTTTCCCGGCATGAAAATCGGCAAAAACATTGGCAGGCCCTGAATATGATCCCAGTGGGTATGGGTGATAAAGATATGGACCTTGAGAGGAAACTCGGGAATCAGACTCTGACCCAGCGGAAAAATACCGGTTCCACCATCTAGAATCAGCAGTTCGTTATTGTCGCCACGCACCTCGATACAGGTGGTATTACCCCCATAATGAACCGTCTTTGGCCCAGGTGCCGGAATGGATCCACGCACACCCCAAAATTTAAAATGCACTTTGTTTATCCTTTCCCGTTGATACGATTAACCCGGCGATCAAATACCATGCAAGCACCGGAATCCATCACTTAAAGCTGCGTGAACAATCGAGCCTTTTCCATCTCTCCACTGAGATCTCCCAGTACCGACATCAGACCCGACAGGTCATTGCCAAACCGCTCAGATACCAAAGGCGGAAACTCAGCAATCAGCGGATTGCCGGCATCACCAAAACCCAACGACCGCACGATCTGATTGGCGGCGAATACCGCTTCGCACATGCCGTCACCGGCATCTTCAGCGCCATGCTCCGGATGATGGTGATGATGAATGGCGTGCACCAAAGCTGGTGGCAATTTCCAAACCTCAGCCAAGCGCCCACCAATCTCATCATGGCTGATCCCTTGGCTCTCCAGCTCTACCTCATGCAAGCTGCGTCCTTGCTCAGCAGCCTGATCCAGGCAGAGACGGAACGCTTCGGGTTTGAACTGCGCCAACACAACTTTGCCAAAATCATGCAGCAATCCGGCCACAAAAAAATCCGTGGCGTCTTTGTCCGGTACACCCAGGTGTGTTGCCAACAATTTGGCCACCGAAGCAACACCCAGCGAATGGGCGAGAAACTGATTCATGTCCAGCCCCGCCTTGTTACTCTTGGGCAGCATGCCAATGGCGGCAATCGAAAGGGCCAGGTTCTTGATGGTATTGATCCCCACATAAACCACGCCATGGTTTATTGAGTTGATCGGGCGAGACAGACCGAAGTAGGCGGAGTTAACCAGTTTCAGTACCTTCATGGTCATTACCGGATCGTGCTCGATGACCTGAACCAACGCCTTGGGGGCACAGTCGGGACGGGAGGCCAGATCGAGCACCTTGGTCACCCCCTGGGGAAAAGCGGGCATGCGTTCGACCAAGCCGGGTACTTCTGCCGCGTTAATCGCCATAAGCCTGGTATCCCTCATAAGTGACTTAACGGAAACCGGTGGGTTCAGATTTAACTCTACCGTCTTTGCGATCAGCGTCAAGCCAAGGAAGACTAGAGGGAAACCTGTAAATCCTTCATCAAGTATAGAAAAAGTCTTTCTACCTGATTAACTCACGATTAAGCACTATAGCCCCTCTCCCTTGATGGGTGTATAGACCGGAGTCAAGGGTAACAGGTGTTCGGAGACATGGGTAACACATTGAAAGTTCATCGATAGGG
>JAEPDS010000075.1:7858-10713 GCA_016842065.1 Candidatus Thiodiazotropha sp. 'RUGA' | reverse complement strand
AACCGTTGCTCGTCGCTCATTTGGAGCAACCAAACTTCGCTCCTCGCGCCTTGATTGGCGCTTTTTCAGGCGCAACAGGGCGCATTGGATTAGTGTTAACAGGCCCTAGTTCAAATGAATAGCAGCCAACTGGAACAGCGCATCCGCGAAGGTATTCCGATTGCAGCACAGATGGCGTTTCGTGTGCGCTCCCTTACACAGAGTGGGATTACGGTTGTTGGCGGTGGTGAGCAGAACCACAACGTACACGGCACCGCATTTGCGGGGTCTCTGTATGCGATTGCCGCGCTGTCTGCCTGGGGACTGGTTCAATCCCACCTGCCCAAGGGGGCGGAACTGGTGATGGCCAGAGGTGAGATAGATTACCGCCAGCCGGTAATCGGTGATATCGTTGCCCACTGCAACATAGACCGAGAGACCTTCGACCGCTTTCTCGACGATCTGCAACAGAAGGGCAGGGCACGCCTCAAGGCGCTATCCATAGTAGGCAGCGACGGCAGCGTGGCCGCTGAATTCAGTGGACTACTCCATGCCCGCCTGAGGCAGCCGGCAACTGGGGTCGATTGATCTCTCCGGCCCTTCGGAAGCAGCAGTCGAATGGGTCCAATGTGAAGCTTTCAGGAGTATAAGATGCCGACATATGATTACAGATGTGAAGCCAATGGGCGGGTGGTTGAGGTAAGCCATCGTATGAGTGAAGAGATCCATAATTGGGGAGAACTCTGCAGCAAGGCGGGTATTGAAGCGGGGGATACTCCGGCTGAAAGCCCGGTGAAACGCCTTGCCACCGGAGGCAATGTGCTAACCGGCGGAGTCGGTGGTGATCCTGTTCCTCCCTGTGCCGCAGGCGGTGGATGTCCCGGCGGCAGCTGTGGGATTGGCTGATCTCAGCCTGAGCCCAGTGGTGATTAACCTAAGCTGATAACTTATCAGGCTTTTTTTCTATAACTCCAATCTGTATGAGCACGCAGACCGGGCTGTCCCAATGGGCTGTTTTCCGGTATATTTGCCGTCATGGACCTGAACTTTCTAGAATTCGAACAACCGATCGCAGAACTTGAGGCGAAGATTGAAGAGCTTCGTCTGGTGGGCAGCGATAATGAAATCAATATCCAGGATGAGATCACCCGGCTGGAGACCAAATGCCAGTCGCTGACAGAGTCGATCTTCTCCAACCTTAAGCCATGGGATATCTCCCAGCTTTCACGTCATCCACAAAGGCCCTATGTGCTCGATTATATCGATCGGATCTTTGATGAATTCCATGAGCTGCATGGTGACCGGGCTTTCGCTGACGACCATGCCATCGTCGGTGGCATGGCCCGTCTGGAGGGGCGCCCGGTGATGGTGATCGGCCATCAGAAGGGGCGTGACACCAAGGACAAGCTGCACCGAAATTTCGGCATGCCTCGCCCTGAAGGCTATCGCAAGGCGCTGCGTCTGATGGAGCTGGCTGAGCGCTTCAAGCTGCCAATCATGACCTTCATCGATACACCGGGAGCCTATCCGGGCGTCGGTGCGGAGGAGCGTGGGCAGAGTGAAGCAATCGCACGCAATCTCAAGGTGATGTCTGGACTGAGAACGCCGATTATCTGCACGGTGATTGGTGAAGGCGGTTCCGGTGGTGCTCTGGCGATCGGTGTCGGTGACCGTATCCTGATGCTGGAGTACAGTACCTACTCCGTGATTTCGCCCGAAGGTTGTGCCTCGATTCTGTGGAAGAGCGCGGAAAAGGCGCCGTTGGCTGCGGAAGCCATGGGGATCACCTCCGATCGCCTGAAAGAGCTGGGATTGATCGATGAAATCGTTGCCGAGCCGCTTGGTGGAGCCCATAGGGATATCGAAACCATGGCAAAAAATCTCAAGCACGCGCTGCTCGAAGGCATCGACAACATCACCAGTATGGCCATCGACAAACTGCTCGATACCCGCTATCAGCGATTGATGCAGTACGGCCAGTTCTCCGGGGAGTAATTCCCAGGGATCTCCCGTGTCCCTCTCACCAGACCAATTGAAACAGACGCTCGACAGCCTGCCACAGGCAGGCTGTTGTTATCTGGCATTCAGTGGCGGGCTCGACTCCTGCGTATTGCTCCATCTATTGCACGAACTTGCTCCTCAGCTTGCCTATCCCCTGCGAGCGATTCATGTCCACCACGGTTTGCAGGCCGGTGCGGATGCCTGGCAGCAGCACTGCGAAGCGGTTTGTGCCGGATATCACATCCCCCTGATCTCCCTGGAGCTGGATCTGGTTCCGGATAAGGGTGACAGCCTGGAGGCGGTGGCCCGTGAAGCCCGCTATAAGGCTTTGGCGCGACAGCTCTCACCGGGTGACCTGTTACTTACCGCTCAGCACCAGGATGATCAGGCTGAAACCCTGTTGTTGCAGCTGCTGAGAGGAAGTGGTCCTGCTGGTCTGGCGGCGATGCCTCTGCTCAGCGAATTCTCTCCAGGCTGGTTGGCAAGACCCCTGTTGCAGGAATCCAGGCAGTCGATCGAGGCTTATGCAGAAGAGAAGGGGCTGGTCTGGCAGGAGGATCCATCCAATCAGGATCAGCGATTTGACCGTAACTTTATCCGCCACCGTGTGATGCCTCTGCTGCAGTCCCGTTGGCCATCGGCATCGCTGACCCTGGCCCGATCCGCCCGCTTCAGTGGTGAGATGTTAACCCTGGCTCGAGAAGAGATGGCTGTGGAGCTGGAACGGGTGCAGAACTCCCTCTCCGGTAGCCTCTCAGTGGCGTTGTTGAGGGAGATGTCTTCGGTGCGGATCAGACATCTGTTGCGCTATTGGATCGATCTCAATGGGGCGCCAATGCCCAACTCAAAACAGCTGATGCGGATTGAGAAAGAGT
>JAEPDS010000075.1:0-7848 GCA_016842065.1 Candidatus Thiodiazotropha sp. 'RUGA' | reverse complement strand
AGAGTCGATTCACGGGCGTGAGGATGCTAAGCCGTTGGTTGCCTGGAGCGGTTGGGAGATTCGCCGCTATCGGGATGATCTGATCCTCAGACAGAGCCGGTCTGCGGAACCCCTGCCGGAGCGCATCGTCTGGCAGAACAAACAGAAACTGGAACTGCCGGCTGGGCTGGGAACTCTGGTTGCGACAACTGGCTCTTCAGGTCTGAATAGAGAGCGTTGGCAACTGGGAGAGGTTGAAGTGCGATTCCGTCAGGGAGGTGAGCGTTGTGTTCCGGCCGGTCGTGGTCATCACAAATCCCTGAAAAAACTTTTCCAGGAGACTGGTTTACCTCCTTGGGAGCGAGACAGAACACCCTTGATCTACATCGATGGAGAGTTGGCTGCAATTCCAGGAATGTTGATCTGTGAGGGATTTTCATTGGCTGACGGAGACCAGGGGATTCTGCTTCAGATCCACCAGAGCACCACCGAATAGCAATCCTCACACTATCAACAACTCTCCTGGCAGGCCCGTCTCGCGACCGCACCATTGAGGTAGTGGAAATAGCTGGGGCATTCAACAAAACTGGCGTTTTCCTTGGTTTCGGCATCGTACCACTCTTTGATAATTGATAACGCTGAAAGATTGCCCGATAACTAACAAAGTTCGGAAAATACGCCATGGGTGTTCTGTAGAACGCCTTCAGTTTGGTTCTTTTGCAAAGTATGGATGGGCGTTCGGTTTTATTGACGAGTTAACTGAATCATCCGAGTTTTCGTCAATGAATTGATTCAAGCCAGTTGCCAACTTACCGATAAGTAGAATTGAATTATAAAAATAACATTAACTGGGAAAGTATGCCCAATTACGGCGTGCTCTTGAATGAACTACTATCTAACTATAATTAGATAACAACCATCGCTAACGACCAAGAACAATGAATTACGATGCATTACTTGAAGGGCTTCGGGAGTTGTCAGAGACCGCATTCCCCAGGGTCTGTAGCAACTGCGGTAGGGAGTACCCCGACCTAGAAACCTTCATCTCTGAAACTCAGCAGTTGGAGGGACGCAGCGGGCTGATGGAAAATGCCGGTTGCCCCGAAGAAGGGGATGAGCCAATCGTTGAATTGTATCGGAACTGTATTTGTGGCTCTACACTGATGGAGTTTTTTTCAGATCGCCGGGACACATCAGAGAATGGCTTGCGAAGAAGGCAGTTGTTTGATGATCTATTGGTGCAATTGGTTGAAATGGATATCGCAGCTGAGGAAGCCAGGAAAGAGTTAAAGCAGTTCATTGCGACAGGAGAAAGCCAACTGTTGCAAAAAATGGGTATTGGTACTTCTTACAGAACCCCAGGTAAAACACCTGAATCCTCAGATTAAAAAATCAATCATCAGGTTAGAGGTTTGGCTGAAAGCTCACCCAGCAGACCTCTTCTTAAACCTTGATGACTGCCGTAATCCTTTATGATTGTCGCGGAGTGTCAGGATTTACCACATTAAATCATCAGGTACCTGAAACTCAGCGTATGGGTCATCTTCTGAGGTGGGTTTATCCTCCGCCAGATCGATAACCAGACTGGGATTACGCTGACGGATTTTTTCGGCGATTTCACCCGGAACCAACTCGAATACGCCATTGCAATTCACAATCACGAGTTTTTTAGAGATGATCAGTTTGTGTGTCTCCGCTGAAACATACATCTGTTTGACTTTGCCCTTATTGTCGAAATAGAAGGGTTTGTCCTCTTCATCATTGCTGCGAGGGTGGCGATGGGCTTCGACCAGTTGTTTGATCTGACCGGCAATTTCCCGCTGTTTTCGAGCCTCTTCACGGCGCAGGTTGAGTTCCCGGTCCTTGGCTGCTTTCTCCTGCTGTTTCAACTGTTGTGCAGTGGGTTGGGTCGTCTCTTTCTTGTTTCGCTGTTGACGTGATTGTTTGCGAAGCTCTTTACTGGCTTTGTTGGCCTTGTTTTTATCAACCAATCCAGCTTTCAGGAGTTGTTCTTGAAGTGTGTTTCCCACGGTTGCGCGCCTTTTACAGAGTCAATCTTATCGGTGGATCAGGAGGTTGTTTTCTAGGGCCTGTTAACACTAATTCAATACGCCCTGCTGGGTCTGTATTTGTGTCCAGCAAGGCAGAATGAGCGTCGTGTAGTCATTCTACAAGAGTGAGAATTATACTGCTTTGTTGGGAATTGCCAACAGCTTGCTGATACTGGTGTGTGTGGCTATAGGTGATGAGTTCTCATCCGATAACTCGGCTGAGAACGATCGCTCAATACGCATCATCCTCTTTCCACATCTCCGGGATAAAACGAAGGACCTTATTGCGACCGGTATCTTTTGCCTGGTAGAGGGCAACGTCCGCATACTTGACCACTTGCCAGAAGCTGCTGCTGTCATCGGGGTAACCGGAGATACCCACAGAGATGGTTCTCTGAACGACCGTCCCAGTTAGCTCGACTTTCATGTTTTCGATGGCTTCGCGTATCTTCTCGGCAACCAGCATGCTCTTCTCCGGATCGGTATCACGTAACACGATCAAGAACTCCTCACCGCCGTAACGGATCACAAGATCGGAGGCTCTAACGCATTTGGTCAGTGTCTTGGCCAGCGCCTTAAGCGTCGCATCCCCAGCTTCATGACCGTAGGTGTCGTTGATCTGTTTGAAATAGTCCAGATCTGCCATCAGCACGGAAAAGCTGGTTTTGTTGCGATCGGTGTAGGAGACAAGAATGTCCACATACTCTTGCAGAAAGCGTCTGTTGTGAAGACCGGTCATCGGGTCACGTAGCGCAGACTCCCGCAGAGTGCTCATCAGTCTTTTCGCCTCGAGTACCGGTGCGGCCTCTCGCAAGTAGACTTCGATAAACGGCATCATGTTGCAGGCCAGAGTCTTGCGGTCTCGGTCGGTCACTACCTGTATGACACCGCCGACGGAACCGGACTGGATCATCGGTATGCAGACATGGTAGGCATCCTGTAGATCCTCCCGGGGGGAGAAGGCGGTGCAGATACCGGTGGTACTCATTCCATCCACCACGTGTCCGGTACGTTTCGCACGACAGGCGTCGGCGCGGACCAGGATCTGTGGGTCGCACCAGCAACAATCCTGACCAGGCACGCCGTCGACCACCATCGGCTTGAGTTTGTTTTTGCTTGATGCCACTTCATAGATTGAGAAGTGATCGATCATGAAATCGTCGTTGATGACTTTAGAGAGGCGCCAGTAGACCTCCTCTTTGGTTTCGTCCTCTTCGATCGCCTGCTTGAAGCGGGAGACATCCTCAAGACTCTCCACCATTTCGATGGTTGTCGCCAGCTGATTCTCACCAATCGGTTGGTTATAGCGAATCAATCCGGCCACTTTGTGGGCGATTCCTTCAAGGCCCTTGCTCAACAGGACCAGCAGGATGTTGAGGTCTTTCGCAATCTGTCCTACCTCATCGTCACTTTGATGCTGGATTCTGGCTGAAAAGTCGCCTTTGCGTGCGCCATGAACCGCATGCTGAACCGCTTCTGCGGTGTCGATGAGTGGTTTGATCAAGCGTCTTGAGAACCCCATGGATACAACGGCAAACAATCCAACCACCGTGGCCATGAATATGACGATCAAGAAGGCCTGGTTTCTTTGCTCATCGATTGAGAGATAGAGGGATACGGCGCCCAGCACATCACCTTTCTCCACCTGGTGACACTGCAGACAGTGCGGCTCGTTTTCACTCTGTGCGATGTAAGGGATGGTGGCGCGGAACAACTGGCCGCCAGTGGAATCGATCAGGCCGAAGAAGGGTTTTGCCGACTGGATCACCTGTTCATCGATGGCATCGAGATGTTGTTCAGACTTCAGGCCGGGGCCGAACTGCTTGACCACGCCGGGCCCCCGTACAACCCTGACATTGTACAGTCCCTTGACCGCAGCGAGCCGGTCCAGAAATGATTTACGCTTGTTGATCGTCCCATTGACCATCGATTCGGTCAGGTGAACGCGGACAATTTCGGCGGCCGTTCGGGCCTGATCCTCAGCAGTGCTGAGGGCAAAAAACCTGAAGGAGAAAAGGCTGGCCCCCACCAGGGCAGTCACCATGATGACTGTGAGGACGAAAAAAAATGTGGTTGTCTTTCGTTTGAGGCCCATATGGGCGCCCCTCCTGGTAATGCTAGGACGGAAATCTCAGGTTATTCATTAACCTAGAATGAGATAGCGGCTGGCTTTTCCACATCTTTAAATCCTAATCACCAGGTCATTGTAGGCAGACTGGCAGTGATGCAACGAATAGCCAGCGGTTGAATTGAGCCTGTTGGTCGCCGAAATCGTGGCGGGAGAAAATATGCCAAAAAGATGGTAATGCAATGGATGGCGTCTGTCGGCTGTGAACTGTGTCATCAGACACTTGCGATTCAATCTCTATGGCACTGCGGACGGTCCTCCCGGCACAGGCCGGGAATCAGAATTCAAATAAACCCAATGGTTTGCAATCAATGCAGGAAGTTAAACATCCGGTTGCGAAAACGCTTCACCAGTTCACCTTGTCCGCCAAGCATCTCGAATACCTTAAGCATCTCTTTTTGCGCCAGGTTGTCGCCGTAAGCACGATCCTTCTGCAGCAGGGTCATCAGCAACTCCAGTGCCGCCTCGTGGTCGTTTTCCATGATTTTGTAGGATGCCAGCAGATGCAGGGCTTCGCTATCGGCCGGGTTTTCCTGAAGTCGCTTTTCCAGCTCTTCGGCCGGTGGGCTGCCGGCCATGGTGCGGTCAAACTGGATCCGCGTCAGCATCGCCTGCACGTCCGGGTTCTGCTTCTCTTCATCAGGCAGTGCGTTGAGTATGTTTTCAGCCTCCTCCAGCTTCCCGAGTGCCGCCAGGTAGCGGGCATAGGCCAGTCTGATTCTCGGGTTCTCAGGGTCCTTGTCGCTGGCCTGTTTCAGCAGCATACCGGCCTCTTCCGCATTGCCCTGGAGCAGCAGCGCTTCGGCTTGCTCCACGAGTCCATCTGACTCCCGTGGAATGACCTTGTCGAGGATCTTGCGGATCTCCGCTTCCGGCAGCGCACCCTGAAACTCATCAATCTCCTGGCCCTGAAAAAAGAGTTTAACCGTGGGGATGCTGCGGATCTGAAAATGTCCGGCAAGCGGTTGCTGCTCTTCTGTATTGACCTTTGCCAGGAGGAATTTGCCCCGGTACTCATCGGCCAACTTGGCGAGAACCGGCATCAGGGCTTTACATGGGTTGCACCATTCGGCCCAGAAGTCCACCAAAACAGGCCTCTCCATGGATGCAGCCAGGACCATTTGCTGAAAATTCTCAGCGGTTGCATCGAAGATGTATGGTGAGTCCGCCATGATCAGTTCCTCTGTCGGTTTTTTGCAAAAGGAGCGACATTATACTGAAAAATCATTCAATAAAGAGTCTTGAAATCACGCCCTCCCGCCCCAATTGAAGAACTACCCGATCAGGTTATGAGGGCTTGCTACCCAGGCAGGGTATGGGACTGCCTGGGTGGTTGAGAATGTAACCAGAGCCGAGGATTTCATGGTAGGTGAGTTGTAATGAGTGATTTTACCCATCTGGTATGCCCCCATTGTGATGGCATCAATCGTCTTCCAGCTGGTCGTTCAGCGGAACAGGCTAAGTGCGGCAAGTGCCATCAGCCCCTGTTCAGCGGGCAGCCGCTGTCGCTTGATGAAGGGCGTTTTTTGCGTCATCTGAAAAAGAGTGATCTGCCTCTGCTGGTCGATTTCTGGGCACCCTGGTGTGGGCCTTGCAGAATGATGGCGCCGGCTTTCGAGGCAGCGGCAAAAGCGCTGGAACCGCAAATCCGCCTGATCAAGGTGAATACCGAAGAGGCACAGCAGCTTGGCGCGCAATATGGTATACGCAGTATTCCCACTTTAATGCTGATTCATCAGGGCAGGGAGCTGGCCAGGCAGGCCGGTGCCATGGATCGAACCGGCATCATCGGCTGGGCCAGAAAACAGTTGTCGGGCAGCTAGGCTGATTCTGCGTCAAGTGGATAGACAGATTTACCCGACATAAAGTACAATATTCGGCCATCAGATCCGGGGTGATCCTTAATACTTTTCATTCCCGGAGCAGCATTTGAATTTTTCTTAGGGGGCAGGCACTTAGCGGTCTGCCCCTTTTTGCACGCCTGTAACGGAGAGATCCTTGAGAAAACCAGCAGTTCTGGTCCTGGAAGATGGCAGCCAATTCCAGGGTGAGTCCATCGGTGCCGAGGGACAAACCGTCGGTGAGGTGGTTTTCAACACCGCCATGACCGGCTATCAGGAGATATTGACTGATCCGTCCTATCGCCAGCAGATTGTTACCCTGACCTATCCCCATATCGGCAATACCGGTATCAATCAGGAGGATGAGGAGTCCGGCCAGATTCATGCCGCAGGCCTGGTGATTCGGGATCTGCCTCTGATCACCAGTAACTGGCGCTCGGAAGAGTCGCTGGATCACTATCTGGAGCGGAATGGTGTGGTTGCCATCGCCGGTATCGATACCAGGCGACTGACCAGGATTCTGCGTGAAAAGGGCGCCCAGAACGGCTGTATCATCGCCGGCGATGCTCCGGATCTCTCAGCGGCCGTCAAGCTGGCTCAGGAGTTTCCCGGTCTTAAAGGTATGGATCTCGCCAAAGAGGTCACCACCTCGGCCAGCTATGAGTGGTCGCAGGGCACCTGGTCACTGGAAGAGGGCCTGCCGGATAGCGCGGCCTCCGAGTCGCTGCCACACTATGTGGTGGCCTACGATTTCGGTGTCAAACGTAACATTCTGCGGATGCTGGCAGATCGCGGTTGCCGCCTTACTGTCGTGCCTGCCCAGACACCCGCTGAAGAGGTTCTGGCGATGCAGCCTGACGGGGTGTTTCTCTCCAATGGTCCGGGTGATCCGGAACCTTGTGACTACGCCATTGAAGCCATCGGAAAGATCATCGACAGCGATCTGCCGGTATTCGGCATCTGTCTCGGACATCAACTGCTGGCCCTGGCATCGGGTGCCAAGACCATGAAGATGAAATTCGGTCATCATGGCGCCAACCATCCGGTACAGGATCTGCAGAAAGGCAATGTGATGATCAGTAGTCAGAACCATGGCTTTGCCGTAGACGAGGCCTCGCTGCCCGACTGCCTGACCCCCATACATCGCTCATTGTTTGACGGTACGCTGCAAGGTATCCACCGCACCGACAAACCGGCATTCAGTTTCCAGGGACATCCGGAAGCCAGCCCCGGTCCACACGATGTGGCGCCAGTCTTCGATCACTTTATCGAATTGATAGAAGTCCGCAAATAAACGCGAATGAACGCAAATGGATTTGTAGGTGATAGGCAAGGAGACGCCATATCCAAACAAGTAATTGGATGTGGCTTTGAAGTCAGCAATGTGTTGGGAGCAGGCTTTTTTGAACAGGTATACGAGAATGCGCTCTGCCAGGAGCTTGATCGTATTGGGTTGGTTTTTGAGCGACAGAAAAATTTGCATGTCAGGTACAAAGGACAGGTTGTTGGGCACTACATCGCCGATGTGGTTATTGAGAACAAACTGTTAGTGGCGCTCAAGGCATTGTCGCAGCTGACCAAGGAGCATCATGCCCAGGTGATGAACTACCTTCGTGCAACTGGGTTGAGTGTTGGATTGTTGCTCAATTTTGGTACGCCTCGTCTTGGTGTGCGAAGAGTCGTTTGGCAACATGACGACAGATCGATTATTTAGTTTACATTTGCGTTCATTCGCGTTTATTTGCGGACTCAAGAGTTAATGCCAAAACGTACAGATATACAAAGCATCATGATCATTGGCGCCGGCCCGATTGTTATCGGCCAGGCCTGTGAATTCGATTACTCCGGC
>JAEPDS010000074.1 GCA_016842065.1 Candidatus Thiodiazotropha sp. 'RUGA' | reverse complement strand
CTGGCAGATGCGACGACTCATGTC
Organism: Candidatus Thiodiazotropha sp. 'RUGA'; assembly: GCA_016842065.1. Taxonomy (GTDB): domain Bacteria; phylum Pseudomonadota; class Gammaproteobacteria; order Chromatiales; family Chromatiaceae; genus Thiodiazotropha. The sequence continues at coordinate 10,891 of JAEPDS010000074.1, read as the reverse complement.
GCCTTCCGAGAGTGAAGCTCAAGCGGAGTCTGCCGGACAGGTGATGATCTACGATGGATTGACCGACAAACAGATCTCCTCCGCACTGGATCAGCATTTCAATCGAATCGAAGCAATGATGTTCACCAGTGTAATCATCACCGACAGCGCGGGCTTACCGAAACAGGACCCCCTGACAGGTGAAATTCTCATCGAACAGGATGGGTGTGACTGAATCAATCCAGCCTTTGAAAAAATAATCAACAGATGGTATCTGGCTGGACGGAATGCGCTTTACCGGTGGGATCGGACAACAATCCCTCTCGTCAGACTAGCTGTCTTCCCTATAGAGTAGCTCCAGATAGTTTCTGCATTGGATCAGCTGCTCGGATGCAAGCTTAGGTTCATTCATTACTTTGGAGAGCACAAATGCACCTTCAAAGGTGGTCAGCAGATGATCGGCAACTTGTGTATGGGTGACCGGAAGCTGAGGCGTATAGAGTTGATTGACCGCTTCAAGCTTATGACTCAATTGATCTCGCCAGAAGTGCATCATCGCTTCGATTCTGCCCATCACATCTTTTGAGATGGCGCCACTCTGATAACAGTAGGCCGCATACAGGCAACCGGGAAACGGATCCTCGAGCTGTTCTGTCATTTCGATAAACAGGCCGATGAAGATCAACAGCTGCTGCAGCGGATCCCGGGCCAACTGTTCAGCCTTTGCCATATAGTCATGAAAGTGGTGCTGATCCTGATCCGCATAACGTTCGATCAGGGCTGCAGCCAGATCGTGTTTGGTTTTGAAATGGTAGAAAAAGGTCCCCTTGGTCACCCCAGCCTCATCGATGACTTTGTCTACCGAGGTACCGGTGAGCCCAACATTCAGCACCATCTGTTGGGCGATATCCATGATCTTGTTGCGGGTAATCGTACCGTCACGGGGCATAGTTGGCTCCAAATGAAAAAAGGTTTTCCCGGTTTTTATCTGTTGATTTTATACCACCAGTCAGAAACCCGGCCCAATTGTCGTTCAGACGCCTGGTATCCTATCAGCAAAATCACATTTTTTCTTTTTTATTCATATAGATGAAGCAATCTAAATTTATTTTTATTGCTGTATTGTCTGCCTAAAATCCTTTCACCTAGGCTAGGGTTACTGCACACAGAATTCGAACCAACGGAGGAATCAAGAAATGTGTAATGCCTGTATACCCATGCCCACCCAGGGCAAAAGCGTCGAGGCCTTTGCCGATCAACTGATGGATATGCTGAACCAGGGGGCGCTCTCCCTGATGGTTTCGATCGGTCATCGCACCGGCCTGTTCGATGCCTTGGCAGAACTCCCGGCGACCACACTCTCCCACATCGCCGGCCATACCGGTCTCAATCAGCGCTATGTCAAAGAGTGGCTGGCCACCATGGTCTCGGGAGGCATCCTGGATTACGATCCGCAGCAACAGCACTACAGCCTGCCTGACAGCCATGCCGCCCTGCTGACCCGCACCGCCTCGCCCGACAATATGGCGGTTTTCGCCCAGTACATCGGCCTGATGGGACAGGTCGAGGATAAGGTGATCGACTGTTTTCGCTTCGGTGGCGGAGTTGGTTATGAACACTACCCGCGCTTTCATGAAGTGATGGCGGACGACAGTGGACAGACGGTCTTGGCGGCGCTGGACCAACATATCCTGCCGTTGATCGATCCACTGATCCCATCACTTGAATCGGGTATCGAGGTTCTGGATATCGGCTGTGGCCGTGGCCGTGCGCTGTGCCATCTCGCCGCCCGCTTTCGCAACAGCCGGTTTGTCGGTTATGAGCTTTCAGAAGAGGCGCTTGAATATGCCCGTAATGCCGCCAGACAGATGGGACTCGACAACCTGCAATTCGAGCAGCGCGATCTGAGCGGATTCGAAGAGAGTGCGGAAATGGATGAGTTTGACCTGGTGACCGCCTTCGATGCGATTCACGATCAGACCACACCGCAAAGTGTTCTCAATGGCATACATAAAACCTTGAAGTCAGGCGGCACCTTTCTGATGCAGGATATCAGGGCTTCGACCCATCTGGAGAAAAACCTCGACCATCCCATCGGTCCCTTGCTCTATACCCTCTCCACCATGCACTGTATGACCGTCTCGCTGGCCAATGGCGGGGCGGGTTTGGGCACCATGTGGGGCGAAGAGCAGGCGTTGGAGATGTTGAGCATTGCCGGCTTTGACTCGATCGCCGTGCACCAGCTCGAGCACGACATCCAGAACAACTTCTATGTCATGTGCAAAGCCTGAGCTGTCAAAAGGCTTGAAGCTGCTTAGCCACCGCTGGCCGGTCTTTGTCGATTGGCTGCCGGTGGCTGCTGTTTGGCAAAGCTGGCCTGACCGGTGGAATTCCGGTAGCCCACACTGACCGAGCCAACCCCGAAGAGCTGCTCCAGGCGCTTCAACAGTTCATCCGTTGGATTGACCCGCCAATCCTTACCCAATTGGATGTCGCCGCTGGCCTGTGCATTCCGATAGTGGAGTCTCACCCCGATGGTCCCACCAAGGTAGGGTGTGAGCGTCTGCTGCAGACTTTCACACAGCTGTGCCGGTTCCAGCTGATCGCTTCGCATGTGAATGTTCAGCAGTCGGGCGTAGTGGGACCTGGCCTGCTCTATGGTCAGCAGATTGTCAGCACGGATACTCAAACCGCCACGAAACTCGTCGTAGTTGAGCAACCCTGAAACCACCAGAATCTTATCTGCCGAGATCAGATCCCGATGCTGCTCATAGTTCTCATTGAACAGAGTGCACTCGATGCGTCCGCTGCGATCATCCAGCAGCAGGGTGCCCATACGGCCACGCTGGGTCTGACGATGGGAAGCGGTCACCACCAGACCACTGACAACCACCGGAACCCCCCGACGACGCTGCCCACCGGCCGGTGCGGCATCGAGGCTCAGATCGCCGATACGGCTGCTGCAGATAGAGTCCAGCTCTGGCAGATAGCGATCGATGGGATGGCCGGTGAGATAGAGCCCCAGGGTCTCCTTCTCACCCTGCAGGCGCTGCTCCTCCTCCCACTCTTCCACATCCTTGGGAATCACCTGGGTATGGCTCGCCTCCGTCGGTTGCGGCTCTCCCATACCGAACAGGTCATTCTGTCCGACCGCTTCCATGGCATGGTGTTGCTCCGCCAGTTTCAGCGCCAGGGGCAGTTGCAACATCAGGGTCGCCCGGTTGGCTCCGAGACCATCCAGGGCACCGGCCCGGATCAGTGACTCCAGCACCCGTCGGTTGACCTTGCGCAGATCGATGCGCCGGCAGAACTCAAAGATATCTTCGAATACCCCATGACTCTCCCGCTCCTGAATCACCGATTCGATGGCCGACTCACCGACCCCTTTGATCGCACCCAGACCATATACCACGGTCTGTTCATCAATCGCGGTAAACTTGTAGTGGGAGAGATTGACCTGGGGTGCTTCCACCTTCAGTTTCATGCGCCGGCACTCATCGATCAGCGGCACCACCTTATCGGTATTGTCCATATCCGCCGAACAGACCGCCGCCATGAAGGCAGCCGGATAGTGGGCTTTCAGCCACATGGTCTGATAGGAGACCAGGGCATAGGCCGCTGAGTGGGATTTATTGAAACCGTATCCGGCAAACTTCTCCATCAAATCGAAGATGTAGGTGGCGGTCTCCTCCTCAACACCCCGCTCCACCGCGCCTTTGCGAAAAATCTCGCCCTGCTTGGCCATCTCCTCAGGTTTCTTTTTACCCATCGCCCGTCGCAACAGATCGGCGCCACCCAGCGAGTAGCCAGCCAGCACCTGGGCGATCTGCATGACCTGCTCCTGGTAGAGGATCACGCCATAGGTGGGCTTAAGGATCGGTTCCAGATCCGGATGGGGGTAGGCGACTTCAGCTCGACCATGTTTTCGATTGATGAAATCATCCACCATGCCCGACTGCAGCGGCCCGGGGCGGAACAGAGCGACCAGCGCGGTGATATCGTCGAAGCAGTCGGGTTGCAGCTTTTTGATCAACTCCTTCATACCGCGGGATTCAAGCTGGAATACCGCAGTGGTCTCAGCGCTTTTCAGCAACTTGAAGGAGCCCCCGTCATCCATGGCGATGTTATTGATGTCGAGCGGTTCAAGATTCTGTTTGAGGCGATCTGCATTGACCGCCTTCAGCGCCCAATCGACAATGGTCAGGGTACGCAGGCCGAGAAAGTCGAATTTGACCAGCCCCACCTTCTCCACATCATCCTTATCGAACTGGGTAACCAGCCCCTCACCATTGGCTTCGCAGTAGAGGGGGGTGAAGTCGGTAAGCAGTCCAGGCGAGATCACCACACCACCGGCGTGTTTGCCCGCGTTGCGTGCACAACCCTCCAGCTTTTTCGCCATATCGATGAGCTCACCCACCTCCTCATCGGTCTGGTAGGACTGCTTGAGATCGTCACTCTCGTTGAGTGCCTTATCCAGAGTCATGCCGATCTCGAAGGGGATCATCTTCGCCACCCGGTCGGTAAAACCGTAGGGATGACCGAGCACACGCCCCACATCACGCACCACAGCCTTGGCCGCCATGGAGCCGTAAGTGATGATCTGTGAAACCGAGTCCCGTCCGTAGCGATGCGCCACATAGTCGATCACCTGATCCCGCTTATCCATGCAGAAATCCACATCGAAGTCGGGCATCGAGACACGCTCAGGATTGAGAAAGCGCTCAAACAGCAGCTCATGTTCTATTGGATCGAGATCGGTGATCTTGAGTGCGTAGGCAACCAGGGAGCCGGCGCCTGAACCACGCCCGGGACCGACAGGAATATCGTTGTCCTTGGCCCACTGGATAAAGTCGGCAACGATCAGAAAGTAGCCCGGAAAACCCATCGAGTTGATAACATCGAGCTCCACCTGCAGACGCTCGTCATAGACCTTGCGCTGTTCGGCAAACTCAGCCGACCCGGCATCAAAGAGTTGATTCAAGCGCCAATCGAGACCTTTGCGCGACTCCGCTTCAAGAAACTCCGCGATGGTCATCCCTTGCGGAATCGGGAAGTCGGGCAGAAAGTTCTTGCCCAGAGTCAGCTCAATGGTACAGCGCTTGGCGATCTCCACGCTGTTCTGCAGCGCCTCGGGAATATCGGAGAACAGTGCCTCCATCTCCTCCGGGCTGCGCAGATACTGCTGATCGCTATAGTTTTTCGGCCGCCTCGGATCGTCGATGGTACGGCCTTCATGTATACAGACCCGCACTTCATGGGCATCGAAGTCACTCTGCTGGAGAAAGTGGGTGTCGTTGGTGGCCACCACCGGCACGCCGAATTCAGTTGCCAGCGCCACACTCTGATGCAGGCAGCGCTCCTCATCCGCACGTCCGGTGCGATGCAGTTCGAGATAGTAGCGGTCACCAAACAGCTCAAGCCAATCCTTCAGCAGCTGTTGCGCCTGGGTGGTGTTCTCCGACAGCAGTGCCCGGCCCACATCGCCGTAGCGACCGGCGGAGAGCGCAATCAGGCCCTCCGTACTGCCCACCAGCCACTCCCGCTCCATCAGTGGCCGCCCCAGGTGCTGGCCTTGCCGATAACTGCGGGAGACCAATCGGGTCAGATTCTTGTAACCCACCTGATTCTGCACCAGCAGCACCAGCCGGAAGGGGGTGTTCACATCGTCCGGATTGCGGATCCAGGCATCCACGCCAGCGATCGGCTTGACCCCGGCAGCCAGGGCCGCCTGGTAGAAACGCACCAGGGCAAACAGATTCGATTGATCGGTCAGGGCCACCGCCGGCATGCCCTGCTCCGCCACTTGCTTGACCAGAGGTTTGACTCTGACCAGGCCGTCAACCAATGAATACTCCGAATGGACCCGAAGATGTACAAAATTAACTGTCATGTCACCCCAGTGACCTGTTGATATGGCGGAGAAGCGGTGACTAGCCCGAACTGGACCCCACGACTCATCGAAATTCAGGTTATTTCTTGCTGCCCGCAAGCCCGGCCATTGTAACCCGAATCGAGCTCAAAATATGAGTCCGGGCTATCGAATGGAGAGCTGATTTCTCCGTCTGATTGGCAACATCAACGCTGCCATTTGGCCACCCACTCAGCGCAATAACTAGTATATTTTTCAATTAAATCAGCCAGGTAAACAATTAATTGCAGCCAGGCAGGGTGGCGTTCAAAAAACCAAACCGAGGATCTACACCAATCAATACGAATAGCCGCAAAAAATCCCCAAGCATGTTGTTGCTCGGACCGAACCCAATCCCAAACACTCAAACACTCAAACACTCAAACACTCAAACACTCAAACACTCAAACACTCAAACACTCAAACAGTTTACGACTCCTATTAGCGTTCATTCGCGTTCATTTGCGGATTAAAAAAGTGACACCTGGGTTAGACGGCTATCCGCGTCAATCAGCGGCCATTTGATCATGCCCCCAACAGACGTTTCACCGGTCCGAAGGAGCGACGATGGATCGGTGTTACACCCAACTCCTGCAATCCCTGAAGATGTTGCTTGGTGGGATAACCCTTATGCCTGGCCAAACCATAACCGGGATACTTAAGATCCAGCTCAACCATCTCTCGGTCCCTGGCAACCTTGGCAATGATCGATGCCGCGCTGATCGCCTCAACACGACTGTCACCGCCGATCACCGCTTCGGCACTGCAATTCAACTGAGGCAGGTGCTTGCCGTCCACCAACGCATGACCGGGAACATCCGCCAACCCCTCAACCGCCCGCTTCATCGCCAACAGACTGGCTTGCAGAATATTGAGTCGATCGATCTCTTCCACCTCCGCACGCCCGAGAGACCAGCTGTAGGCCCTTTCACGGATGATCAGATCGAGGGACTCACGCCGCTTTTCACTCAGCTTTTTCGAGTCAGCAAGCCCTTTGATCGGTTGTTCAGGGTGGAGTATGACGGCAGCCGCCACGACCGGCCCGGCCAGAGGCCCCCGACCGACTTCATCAACCCCGGCAATCAGCTGGGCAATAGGTAGTTTCTGTTTGGCTTTCATAGGAGCGGGCTGTATCAAAAAGAATTATTTGGGTTACTGATCGGCGACTTCATCCATTAACTGCTGCGCCATCAACTTTCGATCCAGTTTGCCATGGGGATTGGTTGGCATCGAATTACGGAATATGATCCGACTGGGAATCATATAACTGGTCAACTGCTTTTTAGTCAGATTGATCAACAGCTCTTCAGTAACCCCTCGATCCACCTTGGGCGCCACGATCAGCACAACCGTTTGACCCAGTACTGGATGGGGCAATCCCAGGGCTACCACTTCGTTCAACAACCCCGTATCCTGAAAAATTGATTCAATCTCATTCGGACTGACCCGATAACCGGAAGTTTTGATCTGATCATCGGCTCGCCCGATGAAGTAGAGATAGCCTTCACTATCCTGCTTCACGATGTCACCGGACCAAACAGCAATCGATTGATCCGGGCTGTCGGGAATCGGGCGAAACCGTTGCCGGGTGGCCTGATCGTCTTTCCAGTAACCCTGGGCAACCAATGGGCCCAGATGGACCAGCTCTCCAGGTTCATCGATATCGCAGGGCTTACCGTCAGCGCGCAATACCTTCACTTCCACATGGGGAATCGCCTGCCCCATGGAGGTCGGGCGACGATCGATCTGATCCGGTGGCAGATAGGTTGAGCGAAAGGCTTCGGTCAAACCGTACATCAGATAGATATCCGTGTTCGGAAGATTATGCCGCAACTGTTGTGTCGTCTCCACCGGCACCACGCCACCGGAGCTGGTGATGTACCTGAGATGCTCTGCAATTTCTGCAGGCCACTGCAGCTCAACCAGCGCATTCCACAGCGGTGGTACGGCGGCAAGGCCGGTGATGCGCTCTTTGACCAGGGTATTGATCACCTCCCTCGGCAACAGATAGTTGATCAATACAGCCGTGGCTCCCACCAGAAACGCGGTTGTCAGTTGACTCATCCCATAGTCGAAGCTGAGTGGCAGGACGACCAGAATCCGGTCGGAGGGGCGATTATCCAGATACTCCGCCACACTCTTTGCGCCGACCACCATGTTACAGTGACTCAGCATCACCCCTTTGGGTTTGCCGGTACTGCCGGAGGTATAGAGCAAGGCAGCGAGATCGGTGCCATTGACTTGCGGCAGACCTTGCGGCTGATCCAGATGCATGAAGCCATCCCATGAGAAGAGATGCTGCACACCTGGCGTAGCCTCACTGATATCGCAATCGTCGATCACCACCAGATTGTTGAGGTCCACCGCTTCGTCGAGATCATCCACCAAAGCACGATATTTACCGCAGGTTGTGATCAACAGCTTGGCATCGCAATCTTTCAGGATATGCAACACCTGATGGGGCTTGAGTACCGGATTGATCGGTACGAACACCGCTGCGGCGGCCAGAGTGCCAAAAATGGCAATCACATTCTCAAGACATTTCGGCAGATAGATGGCTACACGATCCGAAGGTTCGATACCGATTGTCTGCAGTGAACCGGCAAACAACCGCAACTGACTCTCCAGTTGTGCGTAGTTGAGCAGCGAGGACTTATACTGCAGTGCTGGCTGTTCCGGCCTGTCGATGGCCGACTCAAATATCAGCTCGTGTAGTAGCGCAGCCATTGCTTGAAATATGCCTCCTTATATCAGCTTTCTGGCAACCTCGATCGAAACCCGATAAGGGCTGATCCACCGGATCTAGTTTTGTCTACTTCGACTCTGTCAATCCGGCAACGAATTCAGTTTCAGCCGGATTGAAGCCATCTCATCATGATTTCGGGCCAATCAAATCGAGCACCAGTTCCGCCGCCCTTTCAGCGGCATTCTGCCGCAGATGCTGATGGATCTGTTGATAGCACCGCGCAATATCCTCGCGCTGCTGCGGGTCATCCAGCAGATCGATGATCGCCTCTCCCATCAGTTCTGCCTGACAGGCCTCTTGCAGAAACTCCGGCGCCAGCATCTTCTCTGACAGCAGATTGGCAATCGCCACATAGGGTGTCTTCAACAGCTTGAATCGACGGATCAACCAGGCTGTCAGCGCGGACAATCTGTAGGCGACAACCATCGGCTTCTTCAGTAACAGGGTCTCAAGCGTAGCGGTTCCCGATGCGGTCAGAACCAGATCTGCCGCGCCGATCGCCTGCCTGGATCCACCGTCCAGCAGTTTCACATCCACACTCGGCGACTGCTTTGCCAGGGCAGCCTGAAACTCCTGCTTAATTGTTTCGTTTACCATCGGTGCGACAAACTGCAGAGCAGGTTTTCGCCGCTTCAACCAACTCGCCGTTTCTGCAAAAGGTTCCGCCAACCGACTCACTTCACTCATCCGGCTGCCGGGAAGCAGTGCCACCACCGGTCTCTCGGGCGCCAATCCCAGTTCATTTCTGACCTCAAGCGGATCCACCGGCTGCAGAGGTATCTGGTCAGCCAGCGGATGTCCAACATAAGCGGCGGGCACCCGGTGTTGCTGTAGAAAATCGACCTCAAAATCGAAGATACACAACATTAAGTCGACCGCTTGGCGCAATTTCTTAACCCGACCCTGTCGCCAGGCCCAAACAGTCGGGCTCACCCAGTGAGCGGTCTTGATGCCTGACTGCTTGAGTCGGGTCTCCAGCGCCAGGTTGAAATCCGGTGCATCCACACCAAGCACCAGGTCCGGGGGATCATTGAGAAAGTGGCTGATCAATTGCCGGCGGGTTTTCAATAATCCAGGCAGATGACCCAGCACTTCAAACAGCCCCATCACCGGATCCATACTGGCCAGGGAGCGACAACCTGCCGCCTCCATCAGTGGGCCGGTCATGCCTTCAAAAACCATCCCCGGCGAGCGCTCCCGCAAGGCCTCGATCAAGGCAGCGGCCAACTGATCACCGGAGACCTCGTTCGCGATGATGCCGACTCTTAATGCTTTTGCTTGGTTTTCGGATTGCATCAGAGGGTGCTCTGAAGGCAGATTCGACAGAAGTCTAACGCAGAATGCCTCTACCGCTATGGGAGAGGAAATCGACAAGAATTTTCAATTCAGGCGTCTCGGTGGCCAGGCTTTCGATCTCCTCACGTGCTGCTTCCAGACGCTGTCCTGATTGATAGATAATTTTATAAGCCCGCTTGATCTGGCGGATCGCATCCTTACTGAACCCTCTCCGGCTCAACCCCTCGCGATTGATACCATAGGGCTTGGTCGGCTGACCGGCTGCCATCATGTAGGGAGGTAAATCCATATTGATCGCAGACCCCATTCCGGAAAAGCTGTGAGCACCGATGCGGCAGAATTGGTGTACCTTGGAAAAGCCTCCCAGGATGGCGTGATCATCAATCATCACGTGGCCTCCCAGTGAGGCCGCATTGGCCATGATCACGTGATCACCCAAGACACAATCATGGGCAACATGAATATAGGCCATCAGCAGATTGTCATTGCCGATGCGGGTGATGCCTTGATCCTGAACCGTGCCTCGGTGCAGGGTGGCAAACTCCCGAATCACATTTCGATCGCCGATCTCAAGGGAAGTCGGTTCTCCAGCATACTTTTTATCCTGGGGGTCTTCGCCGACTGAGGCAAATTGGTAGATGCGATTGTCTCTGCCGATGCGGGTCGGCCCATTGACAACCACATGGGGCCCGATCACCGTACCGGCGCCGATGCTCACATCAGGACCGATGATCGAGAAAGGTCCGACGGTGACCCCTTCAGCCAGTTCCGCCTGTGGATCTATAACTGCGCGTGAGTCGATCAGTTGCCTATCTCCCTGGCGGTACACATGATCTCTGCTGTGGCCACAGTACGGCCATCCACAGTCGCTGAACAGGTAAAGAAACCGATGCCTCGCTTGAGTTTGTTCTGCTGCACATCGATGATCAGTTGATCGCCAGGCTCTACCTGCTGCTTGAAAC
>JAEPDS010000073.1 GCA_016842065.1 Candidatus Thiodiazotropha sp. 'RUGA' | reverse complement strand
GAGGCCGCCGTGCCGGTCTGTCTGATGCACATGCAGGGTGAGCCCCGCACCATGCAGTGCAATCCTCACTATGATGATGTGGTTGAGGATGTTAAAACTTTTCTTCAGCAGCGATTGGATGCTTGTTTGGCGTCGGGTATCCCGCAAGACCGACTGATTGTCGACCCTGGGTTTGGTTTCGGCAAGACCCTGTCTCATAACCTTGCGTTACTCGACAATCTGCAAAATCTCGAACAGCTTGGTGTGCCGGTATTGGTGGGAATATCGAGAAAGTCTATGATAGGCACCCTGCTTGGAGATCGTGCTGTTGAAGAGCGTCTGTATGGCAGTCTGGCGGCTGCGGTGATGGCTGCCATGAAAGGGAGTGCCATTTTACGGGTACACGATGTACGAGCTACAGTCGACGCTTTGAAGATTGTGTCGGCTGTTCAGGCTGTTAACCCCGAATGTCAGTAATTAGAAATAAAGAGAGGCTCGCTGCAGCCGATAGTGAACTGAACAGACACCGGGTTAGTAAGCGATAAAAACTGAGGAATTATCTGTGAGTCGAAAGTATTTTGGAACCGATGGTGTGCGCGGCCGTTTTGGCGAAGGTGCGATTACACCTGAGTTTGTGTTGAAGCTGGGCTGGGCTGTCGGACGGATTCTGGGCACGGAATCCAAGAGTCGGGTGTTGATCGGCAAGGATACCCGTATCTCCGGCTATCTGCTCGAATCGGCCCTGGAGGCAGGACTCACCGCAGCGGGTGTCAATATCACGCTGCTCGGCCCTATGCCCACTCCCAGTGTGGCCTACCTGACCCGAACCCTTCATGCCCAGGCAGGGATCGTCATCAGTGCCTCTCACAATGCCTACACCGACAATGGCATAAAATTCTTCTCCGCAGATGGACTCAAACTGCCGGACCAGGTGGAAAGTGCCATCGAGGCGGAGATGGATAAGCCGCTTACCACCGTGGATTCCGCCAATCTGGGACGGGCGGAAAAGATGGATGCGGAAGGGCGCTATATCGAATTCTGTAAAAGTACCGTGCCACTCAAGACCCGCTTCAAGGGTATGAAGATCGTCGTGGATTGCTCAAATGGGGCCGCCTACAACATCGCGCCCTACGTCTTCGATGAGATGGGCGCCGATGTGATTGCAATCGGCAATCAGCCGAATGGTTTCAATATCAATGACGGGGTGGGCTCCACCCATCCCGAGCATCTGAAAGCCGCGGTTCTGGAACATGGTGCCGACCTGGGCGTCGCCCTGGATGGGGATGGCGATCGTCTGATCATGATCGATGATCAGGGCAACGAAGTGGATGGAGATGAGATTCTCTACATCATCGCCTGTTCGCGGATGCGGGTTGGCGAGCTCAAGGGTGCGGTTGTGGGCACCCTGATGAGTAATCTCGGTCTGGAGCATGCATTGCGGGAGCACGGCGTGGTGTTTGAGCGGACCAATGTGGGGGATCGCTACATCATGGAGCGCCTCTCGAAAAAGGGCTGGGTGCTCGGTGGTGAGCAGTCTGGCCATATCATCTGCCTGGATCGTACCACCACCGGAGACGGTATCGTCTCCGCGCTACAGGTTCTGGCGGAAGTTCATGCCACTGGGCGCTCGCTACGGGAGCTCAGTTCAGGAATGAGTAAATATCCGCAAAAACTGACCAACATCCACCTGGGTGGAGCCAGTGCCCAGGAGATTATGGAGTCGGATGCGGTCAAAAGATCGGTGCGCGAAGCGGAAGTGGAGATGGGCAGCTCAGGCCGGGTACTGCTCAGGCCATCCGGCACAGAGCCGTTGATGCGTGTGATGGTGGAGGGTAGTGACGGTGAGCAGGTCGAGGTGCTGTCGTCACAGATCGCCAGTACCGTCGAAGCCTTGGTAACCGGCTAATCCCGGGGGGGGGCAGCGACGAGCCCCGGTTTCGGGCAATCCAGGGGGGATGGTGTCTACTTCAAGCATTTCACCTCAGTTTTTGCTGGTGGCATTGGACCGCTTACAACAGATAAACCGCCAATGAACGCGATTCAGCGCAAAATGCCGCGAATAACAGACATCTGGCAGCATCTATTTGCGTAGATTCACGGTGATTGGCGTTCATTTGCGGTTTATTCCGTTAAGTTAAGCGCCGGTCATTCCGGGGGGAATTGGATCCAATCTGCAGAAAATCGCCAGGAAAGCCCTACTTAAGATTGATTTCGGACGCGTTGGCCGTTAAGCTACCGCGCTTTCTTTTTATAGCAGGAGTGTAAGCATGCGTAGACCACTGGTTGCCGGAAATTGGAAAATGAACGGTTCACTTGAGAGTGTTCGTAGCTTATTGGATGGTATCAAGGAGGGTGTCGGTGCAGTCACCAACGCCGAAGTTGCGGTCTGCCCAACGGCCGTTTTCATTCCTGAGGCTCAACAGCAACTGAGCGGTACCGATATCGCCTGGGGTGGTCAGGATCTCTCCACCGAGACATCCGGTGCCTATACCGGCGAAGTGGCCGCTTCAATGCTGAATGACTTCGCCTGCAAGTATGTCATCGTAGGACACTCCGAGCGCCGCACCTATCACAACGAAAGTGATGAGCTGGTTGCCAAGAAGTTTGCCACCGCGCGGGCCGCCGGTCTGGCACCGATCCTGTGTGTCGGTGAGACTCTGGAAGAGCGTGAGTCCGGTGTCACCAACGAGGTCGTGGCGCGTCAGCTGAACGCGGTTATCGAGCTTGAGGGTGTGGCTGCACTGGCGGATGGCGTCATCGCCTATGAGCCGGTCTGGGCGATCGGAACCGGTAAGACCGCGACCCCTGAGCAGGCCCAGGAGGTACACGCCTTCATTCGCTCCCTGGTGGCGGAGAAGAGTGCCGAGGTGGCCGAGGGGGTACGCATCCTCTATGGTGGCTCAATGAAGCCTGGAAACGCCAAAGAGCTGATTGGCAAAGCGGATATCGATGGCGGCCTGATTGGCGGTGCATCACTGGCTGCGGAAGATTTCCTGGGAATCTGTACGGCGGCAAATTAATTTTTTCAGGGTTGTGGGTCAGCGTCTGACTGACTGGACACCCTCTATTAGGTAACGCAGACATGCAAACGATACTGACCGTGTTTCACATCTTTCTGGCCGTTGGGTTGGTTGGGTTGATTCTGATTCAACACGGTAAAGGTGCGGATATGGGCGCAGCCTTTGGCAGCGGCGCTTCTGGCACCGTATTCGGCTCCAAGGGATCGGCCTCTTTTCTGACCCGTGCAACAGCGATTCTGGCGACCCTGTTTTTCGTTACCAGTATGGTCATGGCCTATTTCGCTGCCCAGACCAACGAGCCCGAAGGGCTGATGGAGAACATGGGCGCAGCACCGGTGATCGAAGTACCGGCAGCGGAGACTGATCTGCCTGCGGTGCCCGGTGGTAACAGTGATCTGCCCGCCGTACCTGCAGCTGAAAGCGTACCGCAGGTTCCATCGGAGGAGATGCCGCCGGTTCAGGCCAGTGAATCGGCTGCTGAAGCAGATGCTGCTGTCCCGGAGGCCATGCTCGAGTCAGCCCAGGAGGCTGCTGCCGACGAGCAGCAACCCGCAGCCCCAACCGCTGTTGATGGAAAGCAGTGAGGAGCAGGATTAGAGTTTTTAGCCGATGTGGTGGAATTGGTAGACACGCTATCTTGAGGGGGTAGTGGCGTAAGCCGTGCCGGTTCAAATCCGGCCATCGGCACCATCCAATAAGAACGGTACACGCCAATTTGGTGTGATACCGTTTTTTTATGCCTGTAGAAGTATTATAACTAATTGAATTTTATATAATTATTACTTTTTGTCCCACTTGACATTGTTGCGGGCCAGAGGATAGACTGCCTGCCTTCCCTGAAGTTTCACTAAGAACATAACGATTGAATTAACTGGGGGGTCAGCTTTCTGATGCTTGAAAATTATTTGCCCATCATGATTTTCCTAACGGTCGCTTTCGTGTTGGGTGGCATTGTCATCGGATTGGGCTTTCTGCTTGGTACGAGCAAGCCGGACGACGAAAAAAACTCTCCTTACGAATGCGGTTTCGAGGCCTTCGAGGACTCCCGCATGAAATTCGACGTTCGCTACTATCTGGTAGCCATCCTATTCATTATCTTCGATCTCGAGATCGCATTTCTCTTCCCCTGGGCCGTGGTGCTCGACCAGATCGGCATGGTGGGCTTTATCGCCATGATGGTTTTCCTGGGTATTCTGGTAATCGGTTTTATTTACGAATGGAAGAAAGGGGCTCTGGAGTGGGAGTAATCAAGATTTTTAGCGCTGTAATCCTCCAGGAGGCTAAGAGTGGGCATTGAGGGCATTCTTGAGAAAGGTGTAATCACCACCTCCGCAGACAAGTTGATCAACTGGGCGCGCACCGGCTCGATGTGGCCGATGACCTTCGGTCTGGCCTGTTGTGCGGTGGAGATGATGCAGGCCGCGGCAGCGCGTTATGACATGGATCGCTTCGGCATCGTGTTCCGCCCCAGCCCACGCCAATCGGATGTGATGATTGTAGCCGGTACCCTGGTCAACAAGATGGCCCCGGCACTGCGCAAAGTGTATGACCAGATGGCTGAACCCCGTTGGGTGATCTCCATGGGCTCCTGCGCCAATGGTGGTGGCTACTATCACTACTCATATGCTGTTGTCAGAGGCTGTGATCGGGTCGTGCCGGTGGATATCTATGTCCCCGGTTGTCCTCCGACAGCAGAGGCGTTGCTGTACGGTGTGCTTCAGTTGCAGGACAAGATACGCCGGACCAGTACCATAGCGCGTTAAGGTGGTGGATAGATCATGAGTAGCGGTTCCCAAAACGGTATGCAAGGTCGACTGGATCAGCTGGCCTCGACACTAGAAGAGCGCTTTTCCGATTTGAGTTGTCAGGTGGAGAGAAGCTGTGGCGAGGTCACCCTGGTGGTGCCCACCGACAAGCTGATTGAAGTTGCCAACACTTTGCACGACGATGACGAATTTGGTTTCAATGAGTTGATCGATGTCTGCGGCGTCGACTATGCGGATTATGGCAGCTCCGAGTGGCAGACTGATGGTGCACCGAATACCGGTTTCGGCCGGGGTGTGGCTGAGCAGGCGGGGGATGAGCTGGAACAGAACCGGCGCTTTGCGGCGGTCTACCATCTGCTCTCCATCAGCAACAATACACGCCTTCGGTTGCGGGTCTTTGTCGACACCGATCAACCGATTGTCGCCTCAGTGGTTCCTGTCTGGGCCGCTGCCAACTGGTTCGAGCGAGAGGCCTTCGATCTCTACGGCATCCTGTTTGACGGACACCCGGATCTGCGCAGAATCCTCACCGACTACGGATTCATCGGCCACCCGTTCAGGAAAGATTTTCCGCTGATCGGTCAGGTGGAGATGCGCTACGACGAAACGCAGGCGCGGGTGATCTACGAACCGGTGAGCATCGATCCGCGCACCCTGGTACCCAGGGTTACCCGTGAAGACAACCGTTATCTGAATGAAGATGACACAACGCAGGATGCCGCCGATGCCTGAAATTCGTAACTACACCCTCAATTTCGGTCCCCAGCATCCGGCAGCCCATGGTGTACTGCGACTGGTTCTGGAGATGGATGGTGAGGTCATCGAGCGTGCCGATCCGCACATTGGCCTGCTGCATCGAGCCACCGAGAAGCTGGCTGAGAGCAAGCCCTATAACCAAAGCATTCCCTACATGGATCGTCTCGACTATGTGTCGATGATGTGTAATGAGCACGGCTATGTGGCTGCGATCGAGAAGCTGCTTGGGGTGGAGGTGCCGGTTCGGGCGCAATATATCCGCACCATGTTCGATGAGATCACCCGGATCCTCAACCACCTGATGTGGCTCGGCACCCACGCTCTGGATGTGGGCGCAATGACCGTATTTCTCTACGCCTTCCGGGAACGGGAGGATCTGATGGACTGCTATGAGGCCGTCTCCGGCGCCCGCATGCACGCCGCCTACTACCGTCCTGGCGGTGTCTACCGGGATCTGCCCGAAAAGATGCCTCAATACCAGGCAAGTCAGTGGGTCACCGGTCGTGACGTGGCTTCCCGCAATGAGACCCGACAGGGGTCGCTGCTCGACTTCATCGAGGATTTCGTCAATCGATTTCCCGGTCTGGTGGACGAGTACGAAACCCTGCTCACCGACAACAGAATCTGGAAACAGCGTACCGTCGGAATCGGTGTGGTTTCACCGGAGAGGGCACTGCAACTCGGCTTTACCGGCCCCATGCTGAGAGGCTCTGGTATTGCCTGGGATCTGCGTAAGAAACAGTCCTATGCGGCCTATGACAAAGTGGATTTCGATATCCCGGTCGGCCAGAACGGCGACTGCTACGACCGCTACCTGGTGCGGATCAGTGAACTGCGGGAATCGACCCGTATCATCAAGCAGTGTATCGATTGGCTGAGGGCCAACCCGGGTCCGGTGATGCTCGACGATCATAAGATCGCCGCACCCAGCCGGGATGAGATGAAGGACGACATGGAGGGCTTGATTCACCACTTCAAGCTCTTTACTGAGGGTTATTGTCCACCCGAGGGTGAGGTCTACGCAGCCGTTGAGGCACCGAAAGGGGAGTTTGGCTGTTACATCGTTTCCGATGGCGCCAACAAGCCTTACCGATTGAAAATCAGAGCGCCGGGTTTCTCTCACCTGGCTGCCATGGACGAAATGGTCAACGGCCATATGCTCGCCGATGTGGTGGCGGTGATTGGCACCATGGATGTGGTATTTGGTGAGATCGACCGTTAGAGCAATTGAAAATGACAGTAACAGTTAAAGACAAAACGGAACTTTTCTCCCCGCAAATCTGTGCGGAGATTGATCGCTGGATTGCCAAGTATCCCGCAGAGTGGAAACAGTCCGCCGTGATGGGCGCCTTGATGATCGTACAGGATGACAATGGTGGCTGGTTGACCACGGAACTGATGGACCGGGTTGCCGACTATCTGGATATGCCGCCGATCGCTGTCTATGAGGTGGCGACCTTCTACTCCATGTATGAGCTGAAGCCGGTGGGCAAACACAAGATCTGTGTCTGTACCAACGTCTCCTGCATGACCAATAAGTCGGATCTGATTGTCGAGCATCTTGAGAAAAAACTCGGTATCAGCTTTGGCGAGGTTACCGAGGATGGCCGCTTCTCCATGAAAGAGGTGGAGTGCCTGGGGGCCTGTGGTGGCGCACCCATGATGCAGATCGGCAAACAGTATTATGAAAATCTCACACCGGAAATCGTCGATGCGATTCTGGAAGGTCTGGAGTAACAGCCATGGTCAATGAAGTCTGTCTGCGAACCCTGGATCTTGAACGCCCCTGGCTGATGGAGCAATACCAGAGCCGCGGTGGCTATGAAGTATTGAAGCAGGTCCTTACAGAGAAACGGGCCCCTGAAGATATCATTGAAGAGGTGAAAAAGTCCGGACTGCGCGGACGTGGCGGGGCCGGTTTTCCGACCGGCCTGAAGTGGAGTTTCATCTCGCGTAATGCGCCGGGACAGAAATATGTGGTGTGTAACTCGGACGAAGGTGAACCGGGGACTTTCAAAGACCGGGATATCCTGCGCTATAACCCCCATCAACTGATCGAGGGGATGATTCTGGCCGGTTATGCGATCGGCGCAACTCGCGGTTACAACTATATCCGGGGTGAGTTCTGGGAACCCTATGAGCGCTTCGAACAGGCGCTGCAGGAGGCCCGCGAAGCCGGTTTTCTTGGAGAGAACCTGCTGGGATCGGGATTCGATTTCGAACTGCATACCCATCTGGGTGGCGGTGCCTACATCTGTGGAGAAGAGACCGCCTTGCTGGAGTCGATCGAAGGCAAGAAAGGACAGCCCCGCTACAAGCCTCCGTTTCCGGCCCACTTCGGTCTGTATGGCCGGCCGACCATCATCAACAACACCGAGAGTCTGGCCTCGATCCCAATGATTCTGGAGAAGGGTGGTGAATGGTTTGCCGATATCGGCGTAAAGAACAGCGGTGGCTCAAAACTGTTTTCAATCTCCGGCAATATCAATAATCCGGGGGTTTTCGAAATTCCGATGGGAACGCCGTTTTCCGAGCTGCTTGAGATGGCCGGGGGAATGAAAGATGGTCGAAAGATCAAAGCGGTGATTCCCGGTGGTTCATCGGCGCCGGTGATACCCGGTGATCTGATGATGGACCTGAATATGGACTACGACTCCATTGCCGGCGCCGGCTCCATGCTGGGTTCCGGTGCGGTGATCGTGCTGGACGACACCAATTGTATGGTCAAGACCCTTGAGCGTATGTCCTATTTCTACCACGAAGAGTCCTGTGGTCAGTGTACTCCCTGCCGTGAGGGTACCGGCTGGCTCTATCGGGTCGTGCACCGCATCGAGTCCGGTCAGGGACGCCAGGAGGATCTGGACCTGTTGGATGATGTGGCAGACAAGATCAGCGGCAAAACCATCTGCGCCCTGGGAGACGCTGCTGCCTTACCCGTACAGGGTATGCTGCGCCACTATCGGGATGAGTTTCAATATCACATCGACCATAAGCGTTGCATGGTCGGGGCTGGCTGAGGTCTTACAGTAACACGATGACAGATAAGTTAGTCACCATTGAAGTAAACGGGCAGGAACTGCAGGCGGAAGCCGGCAGCATGCTCATTGAAGCCACGGATGCAGCCGGTATCAACATACCGCGCTTCTGTTATCACAAGAAACTATCCGTCTCAGCCAATTGCCGTATGTGCCTGGTTGAAGTGGAGAAGGTGCCGAAACCGCTTCCGGCCTGCGCCACTCCGGTGAACGACGGAATGAAAGTCTTCACCCGCTCACCGAAAGCTCTGGCTGCGCAGAAAGGCACCATGGAGTTCCTGTTGATCAATCATCCGCTCGACTGCCCGATCTGTGATCAGGGTGGCGAGTGTGAACTGCAGGATGTAGCGATCGGTTACGGAGGGGATGTCTCCCGCTACAGTGAGGGTAAACGGGTCGTTGCCGATAAGAACATCGGGCCATTGATTGCCACCGATATGACCCGCTGCATCCACTGTACCCGTTGTGTCAGGTTCGGTGAAGAGATCGCCGGCATCCGTGAGATGGGGGCCACCGGTCGTGGTGAGCATATGGTGATCGGCACCTACATCGAAAAGAGTGTGGATTCCGAATTGTCAGGCAACATCATCGACCTCTGTCCGGTGGGTGCGTTGACCTCGAAACCTTTCCGTTTCAATGCCCGTGCCTGGGAGCTGACTCAGGTGGAGGCGATCGCGCCACACGACAGTCTGGGTTCGAATCTGAACCTGCATCTGCGCGGTAACAAAGTGATGCGGGTACATCCCAAGGATAATGAATCGATCAACGAGACCTGGATCTCCGATCGTGATCGCTTCAGTTACGAAGGGCTCTACAGCAGTGACCGGCTCACCTCACCGATGATGAAAAAGGGTGGTGAGTGGAAAGAGGTCAGCTGGGAGATGGCTCTGGAAATGGCGGCGGCCAGCCTCAAAGAGATTGGCGATGGCGATGGCGATGGCGATCAGATCGGAACCCTGATTTCTCCGACCTCAACCCTTGAAGAGCTCTATCTCGCGCAGAAACTGATGCGCGGACTGGGATGCAACAATATCGACAGCCGTCTGCGTCAGGGCGACTTCCGCCTCGATGCGACGCAAAACAGCGTGCATTGGCTAGGCAGCACGCTCAGCGATCTGGATCAGATGCAGACAGTCTTCGTGGTCGGCGGCAACATCCGCAAGGAGCAGCCGATTCTGGCGCATCGCCTGCGTAAGGCGGCCCTGAACGGGGCCAAGCTTCACTACCTGAATCCCATCCAGATCGATCTGAACCACAGTGGTGACCAGGATATCTGTACACCGGGCGAGATGGCTGGACGACTGGCAGCGGTTGCCAAAGCGGCCGGTGTCAAAGCTTCGGGCGGTGCCACATCTCTGCTGGATGCCGCACAAGTGGATGAATCCGCAAAACAGACAGCCGCCAATCTGAAGGCTGCCGATGGTGCTCTGGTGATGCTCGGCGCGATGGCTCAGGCCCATCCGGATTACGCACTGTTGCATACGATTGCTGCCGCGCTTGCTGAAGCGACCGGCGCGCAACTCTCAATTCTGCCAGCATCGGCCAACTCGGTTGGTGCCCAGCTTGCTGGCGCTGTGCCGCACCTCCAGGCTGGAGGTAGTGCTGCAGATAGTACTGGGCTGGATACCCTTCAGATGCTGAAGATGCCACGCAAAGGCTATCTGCTACTGGGTGTGGAGCCCGGTCGTGACTTCTGGAATGGCTCTCTGTCGATGAGTGCTCTGCAGAGCGCCGATATGGTGGTGGCGATCAGCGCTTTCCGCAGTCCCGAACTGGAGGCGTGTGCGGATATCCTGCTGCCGATGGCGATCTTTACCGAAACCTCAGGAACCTATGTCAACGCGGAAGGGCGCTGGCAACAGAGTCGCGGGGTTGTCAGACCACAGGGAGAGAGTCGTCCAGGTTGGAAGATTTTGCGGGTACTCGGCAACCTGACGGATCAGCCAGGTTTCGATTACACCGATTCACAACAGATTCATGACGAGATTCACCCGTTGTGTGAATCCTCAACGCTCGATAACAAGCAGGCAGAACCTCAGAATCTCGAGCCGCAGTTGAGTGCCGATGCGCTACTGAGAGGTGGGGACACACCGCTGTATGCCTGCGATCCGCTGGTGCGTCGCGCCACGGCCTTGCAGCAGACCCAGGATGCGGGCTCGGATACCATCCGCCTGCACCCGCAAGAGGCGGCGCGTCTGGGACTCGATGGCAGCGATACGGCATTGGTAAAACAGAACGGCAATCAGATCGATCTGCCCCTGCAGCTGGATGAGCGCATTCCTCAGGGGTGTGTCTGGATTTCCACCAGCCTGGCGCGCACATCGACACTGGGCCAGCCGTTTGGCGAAGTGACCGTGGAGAAGGCATAACCGATGGAATTCCTTATCAGTC
>JAEPDS010000072.1 GCA_016842065.1 Candidatus Thiodiazotropha sp. 'RUGA' | reverse complement strand
ATGTAGAATGACTACACGACGCTCATTCTGCCTTGCTGGACACAAAAACAGACCCAGCAGGGCGTATTGGATTAGTGTTAACAGGCCCTAGGAGAGAAACCCATGACTAAAATCGATTATGTTGTTTCTCCCTTAGCCTCTCCCAACCAAAGGTATCTGCCATGAGTAATACCTACGTCACCCAGCCCTCGCTACCGCCACTGGACGAGTTCGTTGAACTGCTGGAACAGATCTGGGCGAGCAAACGACTGACCAACAACGGACCATTTCACCAGCAGTTTGAAAGCGCCCTGGCTGAATACCTCGACGTCCCCTATGTCTCGCTTTTCTGTAATGGCATGATGGCCCTGCAAGTCGGTCTGCAATCACTCAAGATCACCGGTGAAGTGATCACCGCCCCCTACACCTTTCCCGCCACCACCCATGCCATCTACTGGAATCACTGCACCCCGGTTTTTTGTGATATCGATCCGCACACCTGCAACATCGATCCGGAGAAGATCGAATCCCTGATCACTCCCAAGACCACCTGCATCCTGCCGGTGCATGTCTATGGCATGCCTTGCAGGATCGAGAGTATTCAGCATATCGCCGACACCTATGGCCTGAAGGTGATCTACGATGCCGCCCACGCCTTCGGCACCAAACTGAACGGCACCTCTCTGTGCAGTTTCGGTGACCTCTCGATCCTCAGCTTTCACGCCACCAAGGTATTCAACACCTTTGAAGGGGGGGCACTGGTGATCCATGATGAGAAGCTGAAGCGACGGGTCGACTACCTGAAGAACTTTGGCTTTGCCAATGAGACCACCGTCGTGGCCCCGGGCAGTAACGGCAAGATGAATGAGATGCAGTCTGCACTGGGTCTGCTGCAGTTGAAGCATGTTGATGAGAGCATCAACAAACGGGTGCAATTGATCGAGCTCTACCGACAACTGTTGAGTAACATTCCTGGTATCCGCCTGCTCGAGCCCTTCGATGACCTGACACCCAACGGCGCCTACTGCCCGATCTTTGTCGAGCAGAAGATCTATGGCAAAAGTCGGGATCAGCTCTATCAAATCCTCAAAGATGAATCCATCTACGGACGCCGTTACTTCTACCCGCTGATCAGTCAGCTGCCGGCCTATCGGGGTCTTGCCTCCGCCTCTCCGGATCGCCTGCAAAATGCGGTTACTGCGGCCGAGCAGGTGATCTGCCTACCCCTATATGGTGAACTCGCAACAGACACGGTTGAACGCATTGCCAACATCATTCGAGAGGCTGCCGGGACAGGGTGAGCATGACCAGCCGAAGCCTACTGGTGGATACCAATCGTGCTGCCGTGCCGATCTACCGGGCCCTGCGTGATTTGGGTCATGAGGTATGGGTGGTGGGAAACAGGCCTGCAGAGACCCTGGCAAAACTGGCGCAGAACTACACGCAACTCGATTACTCTGACACCAAGCAGCTTGGCGCATTTGTCGAGACCCACGGGTTTGACTATCTGATACCCGGTTGCACCGACCTCTCCTATCGGGCCTGTGCGGAGATCAACCAGGGCCGTTATCCCAACATCGACTCCCTCTCCACCACAGACAGCATCAACAACAAACACGCCTTCCGTAAAATCGCCGAAGCAATGGGATTACCCGTCCCCCGGCGCCTGACATTGGATCAGCTGTCAGAAGTTGAAGCGGTAATTGTCAAACCGGTCGACTCGTTCAGCGGAAGGGGCATCAGGGTGGTGCATGAGGCGACCGCCGACAAGTTGACCGAGGCACAATCCGAAGCGTCTCAAGCCTCCAGCCGGGGCGAGACGATCATTGAAGAGTATATTCAGGGGCAGCTCTACAGCCACTCCGCCTTCCTCCATGCCGGCAGGATTGTGGTGGATTTCCTGGTTCGGGAGGATTGCATCAGCAACCCCTTTACCGTCGACACCAGCCGGTTGGCAGATGATTTTCCCCAACAGACCCTCGCGGCCATCAGAGAGGATATAGGCCGACTCGCCTCCACCCTGAGCCTGGCTGATGGTCTGATCCACACCCAGTTCATCTGTCGTGACAGGGACTACTGGATCATCGAAGCGACCCGACGCTGTCCCGGCGACCTGTATGCCTTGCTGATCGAGCTGGCAACGGGCTACCCCTATGCCGCCAACTATGCAGCCTGCTTCCTTGGTGAAGCGCCCCAGGCCAGGGAGAACGACCAACTGCAGGCGCTGATCACCCGCCATACCGTCACCTCCAGGCAGGGCAGTCAGTTGTGGGGCTACCAATTTACCAGGCCGGTGGATATAAGACTGTTTGTTCCCCTTGCCACCTCGGGAGACACCATTGAACCCAGCCCCTATGGCAGGGCTGGGGTGTTTTTCTTTGGCTCTTCATCCGTCGAGGAGCAATACGGACTCTATCAGAGTATTCTTGAGGGTAACCTTTATACACTGGAGTGAGCCTGAATTGAGGAGTTGTAAATGTCAGCCAGACCCCTTGCCTTAGCCTTCATTGGTGGTGCGCTGGACTCAGCAGTCGGCTATACCCACTACAGCGCATGCCGCATGGATGGTCGTTGGCAGCTGGTGGCTGGCGCCTTCAGTGAGAATCCTACGATCAACCGGGATAGCGCCAAAGCTTACGGGGTGGCCGCTGAACGGGCATACGACGATTGGTCGGAGATGATCAGAAAAGAGCAGCAGCAACTGGATGCGGTGGTGATTCTGACCCCAACCCCCTCACACCAGAGCATCGTCTGCGAATGTCTGGCCCTGGGGATTGCGGTGATCTGCGAAAAAGCCCTCGCCGCCAGCAGCGGAGAGATCGAGCAGATCCTGGCAACCCGCAACAGACAAAACGGCTTTCTTGCGGTCACCTACAACTACTCCGGCTATCCCATGTTGCGTGAACTGCGCAGCCTGATCCGCAATGGCAGACTTGGCAGGATCCTCCACTTCCAGGCTGAGATGCCTCAGGAAGGCTTCCGCAGAGTGGACAACCAGGGGGAGAAACCCATACCCCAGGCATGGCGACTGCATGATGGTGAGATCCCCACCATCTATCTGGACCTGGCAGTCCACCTGCATCAACTGATCCACTACCTGACGGCTCAGCATCCCCTGGAGGTGGTTGCAGACCAGGCCAACTACGGCTGGTTCGACGTCATCGACAACGTCTCCTGCCTATGCCGATACAGTGAGCAGATCATGGGCCAGATCTGGTTCAGCAAAGCGGCCCTGGGACATAGGAATGGATTGAAGATTCGCCTCTATGGCAGTGACACCTCAGCGGAGTGGTTACAGACAAACCCGGAAGAGCTGCTACTCTCCCACGCCGATGGTCGGCGGCAGATTCTCGATCGGGGGGAGACCACAGAGGTCGCCGGAGCGGATCGCTATAGCCGCTTCAAGGCGGGGCACCCTGCGGGATTTATCGAGGCGTTTGCCAATCTCTACCAGGATATCGCCAACGGCCTGACAAGCTACCAGCAGAGTTCACAATGGCAATCAGATGAGGTCTTCAGTGGGGAACTTGCATTGGAAGGGACGCGCATGTTTGAAGCCATGATACGCTCCTTCAAGCAACGTCAATGGGTCACTATTGCAGCCAAGCCGAGCCTCAGCAGCAGCCGGGATTAGCCATGCTGAATATTGGCGCGCTGCTGCAAAAGGCTACTGCAAAACCAGCAGAAGGCAACCGCCTGGTGGAGGCCTTTGTCTCGGATTCGGCTTCGGGCAGACGCTACCTGTTGGGGCGAAATGAACATGCCGCCCAGGTCATGCAGGCGATCGAAATCGATGGCATCATCGATGACTTTGCAGCCAGCGGAAGCAACTGGAACAACAAGCCGGTGATAACCACAGAGCAACTGCCAGAGCGGGCCATGGTGGTCAACTGCGCCATGTGCATAGCGCCGGTTTCCGCCGCCCGTCGACTGCAGCATCATGATGCGATTGAACTCCTATCCCTGGCTGATCTATGCAGCCATCTGCCCCAGCGCTTCAAATTACCCTGGTTTGTCAGCCAGACCCGTGACGAGGTCAGTAATCATCTATCCGCATGGAACAAGCTCTACGGGGCGTTGGCGGATGAGGCGTCACAACAGACCCTGAAGGACCTGCTCCAGTTTCGTCTGAGCGGCGATTACCACCCTATGAGCGCCTATTGCGTAAGACCGGAAGCACAATATTTCGAACCGTTTATCGATCCAAGCGCAGCCCATGTGTTTGTGGATGGGGGGGGTTATGATGGGGATACCACGGAAGCCTTCTGCCATCGATATCCAGACTATCGAAAGGTCTATCTGTTTGAGCCATCGGTCACCAATCTGGCAAACGCCCGTCGTCGTCTGCAGCAGCAGCGGGACATCGTATACGTCGACCAGGGTCTCTCGGATCAGCCGGGCCAACTGCCCTTCAATGCCGAGGCGGGATCGGCCAGCGCGGTCGATCCGCACAGCAGCCAACAGATACGAGTCACCACCCTGGACCAACATATCAACACACAGGTCAGCTTCATAAAAATGGACCTGGAAGGTTGGGAACTGCAGGCATTACATGGGGCCAGACGACACATTGTGGAGGATCGGCCCAACCTGGCCGTCGCGGTCTATCACCAGGCGGCGGATTTCCGTACGATTTTTGAATACATTACCGGACTATGCCCCGACTATCGGGTCTATCTCCGCCACTACACCGAAGGCTGGTCAGAGACCATCATGTACTTCATCCCGGCAGACAGTCATCAGCCCAGCAGTAAGGATCACCCATGACCGAGCAGAACAGCAGTACCTCAAAGATTATCGAAATCCGGCCGAAGGTGGTTTTCCAGGCCGTCGAAAACCGCTATCAGGCGCAGAATACGGAGTTCACCGTCAACATTCCAAGCAGTGCCATCGGTGGACTGACCCTGCTGGAGAGCGCCATCCTGGTCTCCTTGGTCAAACTCATCTCACCCACGGCGATATTTGAATTCGGCACCTATATGGGAGCCACCACACTCCTATTCGCGCGCAACTCCTCGGACTCGACGGAAATCATCACCATCGATATCGACCCGAATACCACCGCCACCCAGGAGAATATCAGTGAAGCCGACTATTTGAACGACGGCAATGCCAACGATGAGCATCTGAAAGATATCTTCGCCAAGCATGGGGCTGTCTATATCAATCGGGCGGAGCGCCATCTGAGAGAAAAAGTCACCCAGCTCTATCAGGACAGCACCACGATAGACCCGCAACAGCAGAGCTTTCTGAAACGCTTTCAACTGATCTTCATCGATGGTGGTCATGACTTCGAGACGGTCAGGTGTGATACAGAAAATGCGTTAAACATGGCGGCCGATGATGCGATCATTGTCTGGCACGACTTCCGTTCACAGATTCATGATGACGTCACCCGCTTCCTTGACGGCTTTTCCCAGGCCCATGAGATCGTCCATGTCGCACACACCATGCTCGCTTTCATGCTGATCGGCAGCAGCCGGGAGATTCTCAGTTGAGGCAGCCAAAGATATCATGGTACCGGACGCCCCTCTCCAGAGAGCAACTCACTCCGCTGATGAGAAAAAGCGACCTCAAGGGCGGCCTTTTTATCTTTTTGCATCTGGCACTGCTTGGCGTTACGGGCGCCAGTGCCTACCATTTCCTGAGTCAGGGTGCCTGGCCAATGGGCCTGGTCACAATCGCCCTGCACGGTGCTGCATACGCATTTCTGGGTTGGTCTGGCGCCGGACATGAGTTGATGCACAAGACCGTTTTCAAATCCAAGCGCATGAACAGTTTCTTTTATAAACTGTTTGCCTTCTTAAGCTGGAACAATCCCTACTATTTCTCAGTCAGCCACGCCTATCACCATAAATATACGCTACACAAGGAGCTCGACCAGGAGGTGATACTGCCGCAGAAACTCTCGCTGGTTTCCTGGCTCTGGGCACTCACCTTCAATCTGCCCCTCTGCTATCGGGCCATCAGGATCACCACCGAGAACAGCCTGGGCATAATGCGTGGTTCCTGGAGCGACAGACTGTTTCCCAACAAGCACTCAAAGCAACGCCAAAATGTGATTCATTGGGCGCGCTTCATGTTGGCGGGACACCTGATGCTGGCCAGCCTGTTCATCGTCAGCGGAGACTGGCCACTACTCTTCGTTGTCACCCTGGCACCATTCATCCTGACCTGGTTCAATGTGGTCTTGGCGGCCGGTCAGCATTTCGGTATGCAGGGCGATGTCTCTGACTTTCGTCAGAACTCACGTACCATACTGCTGAATCCACTGCTGGCTTTTCTCTACTGGCAGATGAATTACCATATCGAACATCACATGTACCCCAATGTCCCCTTTCACAGCCTTAAACAACTGCACAGCCTGATTGCCCACGATACACCGCCCCCCACTCTGGGATTGGCAGGACTGATCCGTGCGATGTGGACAAACAGCAACACCTCGCTAGTTGATTCGTGATTCTATTAAAGGCCTGGTGGGTTACCCAGTGAATATGCTGCAGTGGAACTGATCTTCGGCTAAACCTGTGTTTAGCCTTAATCAGCAGAGTTCTTTTTATAGGCCGAGAGTGCCTGCCGGCCGACCTTGAGAGTCCTACCCTGTTGATTCAGTTTCACTCGGGCATCGGAACAGAGGGCTAAAGCCTGCTCGTTGAGATCGATGATTTGCTGAACCTGAGGCCGATAGGCATCCGGCTTCAGCTTGTACTCGCTATCGTTGAAAATGGACTCCAGAAGGTCTCTTCTCTGCTGGTCCGCCTGATCCATATCACCCCAGGCCGAATGCTTCGCCAGATCGTAGATCCTTTGGCTCAATTCGAGTGCCTGGGTCAGATTTTGCTGAAGCTGAGACACGGGATTTCAATCCACCGCTGTCAGTGCTGATAAAACGGGGCTAGATCTTTTTAACCGTCTCTTTGATGTTGGACGCATTCTGGATCGCTTCCGGCATTGCATCCCAAGCGGTCTTGATCTCTTTCAAAAGCGAGATCACTTCATCCAACGCTTCCACATCCTGTTCCACATTGGCAGTGAAGAGGCGGCGGATCATATAGTCATAGAGCATATCGAGGTTATTTGCGATCTCTCCACCCTGTTCGAAATCGAGGGCGCCGCGTAGCGCGTCGATCACCGATATCACCCATTTGATTTCGTTGTTACGGGCCTCATGCTCCTTACGGATAATCGACCCTCTGGCATTGGCCATACCATCCAATGCGCCGGTCATAAGCATCTGCACCAACCTGAAAGGGGTAGCATACATCGCTTCCGAGGAAGCCGCTTGACGATAACTGTTGATAGCCGAATTCTTTACCATCATTTTACCTTTAAGGTTGTTCGATTAAGTCCAAACAACAACCAGGCTAGTTGTTACTGTTCAATGACGCGAGTTGACTGGTCAGATATTCACTGGTGCTGGTCAACACCGCCATGGTCTGATCCAGTGAGGCAAACTGTCGAATCAGCGTGGCCTCATAAGTTTGTAAATGCAACTCCTGACGCTCTATCTGAGTCTGTATCGAGTCTTTCTGACTGTTCAGAGTATCATCTTTGGAGTCGAGCAGGCCACCCACCTCCAGTAGCGACTCAGTGTAGTTGAAGAAACGAGTCGCATAGCCTGTTGTTGCTTCAGAGAGTATCTGTGTCACTCTGTTAAAGTCATCGGCCAAAGCCGTGGAAAGTTCACTACTATCGACAGATAAAACCCCATCCCGATCCCGAGTGATGCCGATTTCGAACAGATAGGCCGTATCACCAGCGATATCCACGGTCTGATTGATGACATCGACAAAGCCCTGTTTGATACGTCTCAGGCTGCTGTCGTTATAGAGGGATCCCGCCTCCAGATCATCGATCTGTTCGATCAGGGTATTGTAGGCATCCACAAAACCGCTGATTCTGTCTTCAATCTCGGTATTGTCCCGAGCGATATTGATGGTTGAGGAGCCCGCGCCGGTCAGACTGAGGGTCACACCGGATATGGCACTGGTGACTGTATTCGAGGCACCAGTGATGCTGAAACCGTCGATGGTCAATATGGCGTCCTGGGCGGTATCGATCTGTTCCGCCAGTCCATCACCACCCACACCGATATGAAACAGCCTGGAGAGGCCGTTGGCATCGGTGTTGCTGGCATCATCCCCATCCGTCACATTGATGGTGATGGCGTTGGCCAGCCCCGACTCTTCACTGGTCAGAATCAAGCGGCTGCCGGATGCCTCATTCAGGATGGTCGCTGTCACACCCGGATTGGTTGTGGCGCTGTTGATCGCGTCACGAATATCCGTGAGGGTGTTGTTTGAACCATCCAGCACCAGATCCATGGTGTTGCCGTCGACGGTAATCGACAGGGTGCCGGTACCGACCGCTGTTGTGGCATCGGTATAGGCAGAGGAAGCAATCTTGTCGCGGTTCGCCAGCTGGGTAACCACCACATCATAACTGGAAGCCACCGCAGAGGAGTCTGCGGAGACTGTGAGTACCGCCTCATCGGTTGAGGAGGCAGTGAAAGCAGCAAAACCGCTGGAACTGGTCAGCTCTTCTACGGTCGAGTTGAAGGTATCGATGGCGCTCTTGATCAGCCCGAAGTCGCTGATCTTCTCATCGATCTCTTGTTCCCGAGATTGGAGGGTGGACAGGGGCCGACTTTCGATCTGCAACAGTTGGTTGATGATCGAATTCCAGTCAGACCCTGTACTTATCCCTGAAAAGCCTATAGTCATTTCGGTCTTGCCCCTATATACAGGTAAGCAATTTCTCTCAATTAAACCTGGTCGTCCAATAACACGCCTTGAAGCATCCCTTCGCTGGCCTTCTGAACCTGAGAAATAACATGCAAGATCTGGTCCGAAGGTATTTGCCGAACCACCTCTCCGGTATCGGAGTCGATGACTCGCAGCACCTGTTGACCGGTGGCATCGTCGACGCTGAATTCCAAATTCCGATTAACGAGTTGATTGAGACTCTCAACCTTGCTCGCCAGCTCAGCGGTATCGATTGCGGGCTGTTGCCCTTTCGCTTGCCTCTGAGTCGCTTGCAGCTCGACGGAACTTGTCGACTTGACGTCAACACCAGCTTTGCCATCAGCACTGGGAACTTCCCGTTTATAGGCGTATTGATTGGCCAAATCTGCGATTACGTTTGGCATGCTCATACCCTACTCTATCTATGTTCCAAGTTTAGCATCCGGGGGCGGCGAACGCCCCCGGAAACTACCTTACTGCAGCAAGCTCAAGGCTAACTGAGGAATCGAGTTGGCCTGGGCCAGGGCGGCTACACCGGCCTGCTGTACGACCTGGGAGCTGGTGAATCTTGCAGTCTCACGGGCGAAGTCAGCATCCATGATCCGGCCTGCGGCGGCGTATTGGGCCTCTTCCATACTGGCGGCGACTCGACCAGCCTGTTCCAGACGACTCTGCAGCGCACCAACGTTGGCAAGCGCTGTTGAGACCGCGTTGAGGTCGGCGTCAGCAGTTGCGGTATTGGAGATCGCAGCAGTACGGGCTGCCAGTGCGGCAACTGAAATATCGATGGTTTCAGATGTGTTCGCACCAACCACGATGGTGCCACCACCACCGAATACGG
Organism: Candidatus Thiodiazotropha sp. 'RUGA'; assembly: GCA_016842065.1. GTDB lineage: Bacteria > Pseudomonadota > Gammaproteobacteria > Chromatiales > Chromatiaceae > Thiodiazotropha. The sequence continues at coordinate 2,441 of JAEPDS010000072.1, read as the reverse complement.
CGGTGCCATTAAAGGATGCACGGCCCAGTGAAGCGGTAATTTCTGCGGTAAGCGCATCAAATTCAACAGACATCAGCGCCTGCTGGGCAGAGGTGTAGAGGCCACTACCGTGTTGTACGGAGAGCTCACGTTGACGCTGCATCATGTCACTGACGGACTGCAGGGTTGCATCGGCAACTGCCAGGAAGGATGTGCCGTCCGCGATGTTACGCTGTGCAACGGTCAGTCCGCGTGCCTGTGCAGTCTGCAACTGGGCGATAGCCAGACCGGCTGCGTCGTCTTTCGCCATGTTGATGCGAAGACCGGATGATAGGCGTTGAACTGAAGATTGAAGATCGGATTGTGTACGATTCAGGTTTTTCTGTGCGGCAAGGGAGAATACGTTAGTGTTGACTGTGATTGCCATGACTAATTCCTCTATCTATACCGATGATGGCATCTATGGTTAAGCGCTCGATCACCGGCGATTTGCATTTAGCGGATATACCATTCAATTGTTGGTATTTACCGCCTCCGCTATTTGTAACGGCCTCAAGGCGGAGAACTTTAACCTGAACTGACTTTTGAGAAGTCGACCTGCAAAAAAGTTTTAATTAGATAACCTGTTGTTTTTATTTGACTTTAAATCCAGCTTAGTCTCTCCTGACCAGGCACACAATCATCTTGTACTTTAATTTCCTGCCGTTGAGCCGGCAATAACTGCCGACTCTCAGGCAATATAACTCCGCTTAATAATCAAACAATCCAGCTCACCCGGCCATCAGGTCTGCTTCAACGATACTCTTGGCGAAATCCTGATAGGCAGTGCCAATCTGTTTCGCCATGCTGTCCGGGAAGGCATGAAACTTACCCGACGCGATGGCTGCAATAATGCTCTGGGGTACCAGCTCAGCCGGCTCGGCCAGCTCACTCAGGCCGGCGTTGCTGGCCATATCGGTGGCAATCGGCCCGGGATGTACACTGACGACCTGGGTACCCTGCTCTTTCAACAGATCACGCAAACCCTGAGTGATCGAGTAGGCCGCCGCCTTGGAGGCCGAATAGGTGGCAAAGTCGGCAAAACTCTTGATCGACGCCACCGAATTGAGCTGCACCAGCACGCCACCCCCGTTCGCCTTGAGGATCGGCGCGAAGGCCTGAGCCATACGCATCAGGCCATAGACGTTCACCTCCATCTCATCCTGCATTGCCACCACCGCATTACTCGCCAGGGGATTGGCAATGTTCAACATGCCCGCATTGTTGACCACAATCTCCACATCACCCGCTCGCTTGGCCGCCTCGATAATGGTCTCCGGCTGATGCAGATCGATCTGCAGGGGTACCACCTGATCGCCGTAGATTTCTGTCAGCGGTGTGAGAGATTCCGCTTTACGTGCCGCGGCATAGATCTTTAACGCACCGGCTTTGAAAAACTGCTCCACAATACTCCTGCCGATACCCCGGTTGGCTCCGGTCACCAGTACCACCCGATCTTTTACTGATTTCATGAATAGACACCTCAAAATAGTAGGGTTATTTTGTACCGTTCGGTACATATTTGAAAAACTATACCGATCGGTACATAATGTCAAGTAACCGATTAGTTAAACAGCAATGAGCGTGCAATGAGTGTTGGACGGAAAAGATCATTCGATAAGTCTGAGGCCCTGGATAAGGCAATGCGCCTGTTCTGGGAGAACGGCTATTCAGGCACCTCGGTCAGTGACCTGACGGAACAGCTGGGAATCAACAAGCCCAGCCTCTACGCAGCTTTTGGCAACAAGGAGAAGCTCTTTCAGTCGGCTTTGGAGCGTTATATGGCCTGCTATGCAGCACCATTGTTGGATCAGCTGAGCAAATCCGATGAGCAGCCACTGGCTCAGCGCATACGCCACTACATGAGTAACATCATCGAACTGGTCAGTAACAAAACCTCCCCCCAAGGCTGCCTGTTCGTCAAAAGCAGTTGCGAAGCGGGAGGCACTGGCGTGCCCGAGGAGGTAACCCAGGCGCTGCAGAATATGGGGCTTGCCACCCAGCAGGTACTCACCAGCCTGTTCGAGCAGGAACAGAGCCAGGGACGACTACCTGCCACGGCTGACCCCAAAGTCATGGCAGACTATCTGATGTCTGTCCTATATGGGATTTCAGTGTTGGCCAGACAGGGTCGCTGCAAGGATGAACTGATGACGGCCGCAGAGTTCGCGATTGCCACTCTACTACCGGGCCAGACCAGCCGCGAGCATTGACAGCTTAAAATGTCCTGTTGCACTTGATACCAAGCAAAATCATTCAGCTGAAAGTGATTGGATATCAGAGATAGTTGAACAGGGAGAGACTCTGCACCATGTTGAAGGATTGCTGAGCCGCCTGAAGCGCCAGCATCTCCTGCTCAAATCGACTCACTGCCTCAGCCAGATCGATATCCTCGATATCCGACAGGGAGCTCTGCATGGTGA
>JAEPDS010000071.1 GCA_016842065.1 Candidatus Thiodiazotropha sp. 'RUGA' | reverse complement strand
TAGACAACTACAGTAATAATCCGCCGGTCAAACCTCACAGGAGATCTTTTATCGCATTCACCAGCTCCTGGCTTTGCGGTTTTGTCCGGCTTGGAAAGCTACCGACCAGCTCTCCCTCACGGTTGAGCAGATACTTATGGAAATTCCATGCAGGGTACTCTCCAGCCTTGCGGGCAAGCACTTGATACAACGGATCAGCATTGCCCTTACGTACCCTGGTCTTCTCAAACATGGGAAATTCAATACTGTAGGTATTGCGGCAAAAGGATTGAATCTGTTTCTCGCTGCCAGGCTCCTGCGCACCAAAATCGTTGCTTGGAAAACCCAACACAACCAGTCCCTGCTCCTGATAATCCCGATAGAGCTTTTCCAATCCCTCATATTGGGGCGTAAAACCGCATTTGCTCGCACTGTTAACGATCAGTACAACCTGACCGAGATAGGCCTCACAGAGATTGATCTGATTTTCACCAGCGAGCTGGCGTTTATTGAAATTCAATGTCTCTGGACAGTTGCTCTGTGCTGAAACCTGCCCAGCAAGTACCATCAAACCGAGAAAAAGTACCTTAATCATATCAGCAGATCCTCTCTAATATTAGCCAAACCCTGGTTGAGGCCGATCCAACCAGGACGCATAAGCGCTGGCTTGGCGCTATTCAGTATTGGGGAAGGCTCGACTCTCTCAAATAACTCGGGACGCAACTGCTGCAGGTAGCTCAACGCTTGTTTTAGTGACATAACCACACTGCGGGAGGTCACAGTGGCGCCGGTGATCTGATCAAATTGACCACCATCCCGTTTCACACCCCACTGATCCTCAGCGGGTGAACTCAGCGAACGGCCATCAAACTGCCTCAGCCAGTCAGAACGTCGTGATTCAATTTTGTCACCCAATCCGGGCGTCTCGCGATGGCTGACCACTTCCACACCAGACAGGGTTCCGTTGGCAAGTATCCCCAACAACAGAGTGATACTGCCGTTATAGCCCTTCTGTGCATCGATACTCAAAAGCGTTGCAACGGGTTGTCCCGCTCTTTTCGCCGTGTAGATGGTGATCGGTTCGCCACCGTTGAGCCACTCCACCGCAGCCAGCTGGGTTGGATGGTCCAATGGTCGATTGTCGTATGGCTCTCCGCGTAGCACCCGATCAAAAGCCCGATAGGTCTCCTGAAGCCGATTGTCGGCGATCTGCTGGGCCGTCTTTTCATGCACCAGAGTCACCATAGCGACCCCGATTACCGTGAAGATACCCAGCACCAGGCCCGCTGCGACCAGTTTGTACCAATGCTGATATTCAAGCTTCATGACAGATAACCATTAAATCCGTAACGCCTCTACGCCGCCCGCTCGTGATGTAACTCAACCTTTTGGAGTGGTTACACCTCAGAGCCTTAAAAAATCGAGCCTCAAACATCGCTCTCAAAAGTTCTGTTAAAGAAACCCCATTAAATGCACAATAATTAAAAGATATAATTGTACAGCATGTATAAGATACAGATTAGCTATCCAGGGAGAAAAATCCAACTGAGATTGCCATGTAAAAATCAAGGAACATCGGATTTGTAAAAACAGTTCTACACTGCTCCAGCTTCTCAGTCGGTCTTGTGAGAGTTTCAAGACATTTTTCTGACTAATGATGGAGGCAAAAAAAAGGGGTGCCTGGCGGCACCCCGAAAGAAACCGGTAGAGACTACCGGCGGAGGATCATTTGGATAAAACTATTTAATGCGCTCGTCGAGCCACTTACCGATTGAAGGTGGAACCTCTTTCTGCGCTTTTCCGCTGACGTAGATACCAATATGTCCGCCAGGGAACGACAGCTCGGTATAGTCCTTACTGCTGGTCAGGCCACGCAGCGCTCTGGAAGCATCCGGCGGCACCAGGTGATCTTGTTCCGCATAGATGTTGAGTACCGGACAGGTGATGTTCTTCAGGTCGACCTGGCGATCGCCGATCTTCACGCCGCCTTCGAGGAAACCGTTCTGCTGGTAGAAATCCTTAGTGAACTGACGGAAAGTCTCACCAGCCTGATCCGGGCTGTCGAAGATCCACTTCTCCATTCGCAGGAAATTCTTCAGTTTGTCCTCATCTTCCAGGACATCGACCATGCTCAGGTATTTCTGACCCGTGAGACTGAAAGGTTTCAGCGAGAGAAATGTCCAGTTGAGCAGCTCGCCCGGTACATTGCCCAGGGTATCGATGAGCAGATCGACATCCATGTGCTGCACCCAGGCAGAGAGCATGTTGTCGGGAGTCTTGAAATCGACCGGAGTCACCATGGTGACCAGGTTCTTCACTTTATCCGGGTGCATCGATGCATAGCAGAGGCTGAAGGCACCACCCTGGCAGATACCCAGGATGTTGATTTTATCCAGCTTATGACGCTTACGAATGACATCGACACAGCGATCCAGATAGCCATTGATGTAGTCATCCATGGTCAAGGCGCGATCCGCCTCATCCGGATACCCCCAATCCACCAGATAGACATCCTGACCTGCGGCCAGAAGGTTCCTGACAGTCGAGCGATTCTCCTGCAGGTCGGTCATGTAGGGACGGTTGACCAACGCATAGACGATCAGTGTGGGCACTGAACTCTGCACCACATCCGCCGGGGATTCATAACGATAGAGGCGCAGTTTGTCTTCACTGTAGACCTCCACTTTCGGTGTTACACCTGCATCAATCTTGTCTGCATTCAGCAGGTTTTCGACACCTTTGCCCAGCTTGCGGCTGTAGTCGAGCATCTCTTCGGCCAGTTGATCGGGCCGCATGTTAAATGGTTGCACGTCTGTTCTCCTCAATTCCTATCACTTGATGTGTACAGGGATAACCTTAGGATGCATCAGCTTTTGGCTGTGCTTTCTTGGTTGCGGCCTTCTTTTTTGAGCTGGCTTTCTTCTTCGCCGTCGCTTTCGGCTTGGCAGCGGTTTCCGCCACAGCCTTCGGCTGGCTAGTAGCCAATGAGCGCATCTCGATCATCTGCTCTTTCAGCAGTTCGATCTCGGCTTTCATCGCTTTAGCCTCACGACGGGACTCCTGCAGTCGATCCTGCAGAGTGCGAAGCTCGCGACGGGTAGGCATGTTCAGGCCACCCAGCGCTTCGTCAACAACATGGCCCAGACGCTGTTTCAAATTCATCAGGCTGTTGACCAGGGTGCCGTGAATCTTGGCGTACTCAGGCGTCATCACCTGCTCGCCATAAACCTCTTCACTGCTGCTGACCCAGAGATCGTAGAGCCCGCGGGCGCTGTCAATCTGCTTGCCGCTCTCAGCCACATCCTGAATCTTGTCCTTCATGCGAGTGGCCGCGAGCAGTCCCAGGTTGGAGAAGAACTTCATGTACTCACCCAGGTTGCGCTGGTAGTTGACCACCGCATGGGTCAGTTTTTTGTACTGCCCCTCCTCTTCACGCATGTAACCCAGGCCAGGGGCACTCAGGAATCGCTCCAAGCCATCCTGATGGGGCATATTGCGCAGCAGGTCACCAGGCATCAGCGACAGGGAGGAGACCATGCGCTGCCAGTTGTCCATGGGCATCTCCCAGAACGCCATCATCTTGTGCATGGCGTCGTCACCGGCGGTCTCCGTGCCGTTGTAAACACTCTCCAGGCTGTTGTTGAACATGCTCTGCATGTCGCTCACGGTGCGATTGGCCGCATCCAGCCAGTTGTTGCTGTCCTGAGCATTGCTGAAGTAACCCTCAGCCAGACGGAAGTAGCTCTTGGTCTGCTCCATCATCCTGCCCATGAAATCACGCGACATGTCACTGGCTGATGGAGAGACGGCCTGCCACCAATGGTCCATGGCGTTCTCCAATGGGGACTTGGGAGGCTCCATGCCCATCGCCTTACGGCTCATATTGTTCCAGTTCTCCCAATAACTCTGCTGGATTTTCATCCAGTCTTCGTTCCAAAAAGCTGATTCACTCATGGTATGGTCTCTTGTTTATGTCTCAATAGTTCTTTAGGTGTTTCGTCAGGGTTGAACTGCATTAATCCAGGCAAGGTTGTCGTACAGAAGACAAAAGACTATAAAACCCAGCAGAGAACACTCATGCCCAATAAGCTAGCAATAAAATTTGTGCGCTGCAACATTTTTTGTTAAAACATACGCCAAGGTTGGCCAATTCATAACGCAGTTCGAGTGTTTCAGCCACCAAACATCGGTCTATCGAACAGACAGATCTCTACAAACAATATAATGTGAGGATTAACCAACGTGAGCGAAAACATAGTCATCGTAGGGGCAGCCCGCAGTGCCATCGGTACCTTTGGCGGCAGCCTGGCGAAAATTCCCGGTCATGAGCTTGGCGCGACTGTCATCAAGGGCCTGTTGGAGCGTGCAGGCGTTAAACCCGACCAGGTTGATGAAGTGATTCTGGGTCAGGTACTGACTGCCGGCACCGGCCAGAATCCAGCTCGCCAAACCAGTCTCGCAGCCGGCCTGCCGGTCGAGACTCCTGCTCTGACCATCAACAAGGTCTGCGGCAGTGGACTGAAAGCGGTACACCTGGCGATGCAGGCAGTTGCCTGTGGCGACGCGGAAATCGTCGTCGCCGGTGGTCAGGAGAACATGAGTCTGGCGCCCCATGTCCTGCCCAACTCCCGTAACGGCAGTAAAATGGGTGATTGGAAGCTGGTCGACACCATGATCAAGGATGGCTTGTGGGATGCCTTCAACAACTACCACATGGGTACCACCGCCGAAAACATTGCGCAGAAATTCGGTTTCTCCCGTGAGGCGCAGGATGAGTTTGCCGCCGGTTCTCAGCAAAAAGCTGAAGCGGCTCTGAACGATCAGGTATTCAGTGACGAGATCGTGCCGATCGAGATCCCCCAGCGCAGAGGCGATCCAGTGATTTTCGACCGGGATGAGTTCCCGCGCGCCGGTACCACTGCAGAGTCCCTGGGCAAGCTGCGCCCCGCCTTCTCCAAAGAGGGATCGGTAACCGCAGGTAATGCATCGGGTCTGAACGACGGTGCTGCGGTGGTTCTGGTGATGTCTGAAAGCCGTGCCAAGGAACTTGGCCTCACCCCGATGGCCAAAATCGTTGCCTTCTCATCGGCCGGTGTGGATCCGGCAATCATGGGTACCGGCCCAATCCCCGCATCGACCAAGTGTCTGGAAAAGGCCGGTTGGAAAGCCGAGGATCTGGACCGTATCGAAGCCAACGAAGCATTTGCCGCTCAGGCCATGTGTGTTAACCAGGAGATGGGTTGGGATACGGACAAGGTCAATGTGCACGGCGGTGCGATCGCCCTCGGCCATCCGATCGGCGCTTCCGGCTGCCGGGTATTGGTAACCCTGCTGCATGAGATGCAACGGAGTGATAGCCAGAAAGGCCTGGCTACCCTCTGCATCGGTGGTGGACAGGGTGTTGCCATGGCGGTGGAAAAAGCCTAAAGCCTGATCATGACCCAGCCCTGTCGGGGCCGGGTTGATCCCTCCCCCAGAGGCGCTTCTCTGCCCTCTGGGGGTGCTCATCGCCGGCCGGCATGGGCATTCACTCTGCAATCATTCACCGTCATACCTTCCCCAATCAAGCCGACCCGTTTCAGCGGGATTCTTCATCATTCCACGCCGCTCGAATGAGATCTTGCAATAGGCGCAGATAAGAAGCGCGAATTGATAACCCAGATCGGTCTGTTACGACAGATACTCCCGCTTAACGGCGGATTCTAGGTTCAATGGCCTGATTGTTGTAAACTGGTGCAATTGTTTAAGCAACCGTGTCAGGAATATGTCAGATCGTCTCATCAAAAAGTATCCCAATCGCCGGTTATACGATACTGAGCAGAGTAAATACATCACCCTTTCACAGCTGCGCCAGTTGATCGTTGGTGGTGAACTGATCAAAGTCATCGACTCCACCACCGAAGAAGATATCACCCGCACCATTCTGCTGCAGATCATTCTGGAGAGTGAGTCCGGTGGTAAACCCCTGTTCACGGCCGACATGCTGTCACAGATCATCCGCTTTTACGGCGGTACCCTACAGGGCATCTTCGGTAACTATCTGGAACAGAGCCTGGGGCTGTTCACCGCCCAGCAGGAGCAGATCCGCAAAAATATGGGCGAGGATCCTTTTACCGCGATGACAAATCTGGCCCAAAACAATATGAAATTGTGGACCGATATGCAGAAAGATTTTTTTTCTGCGGCCGGTTTTTCCGCGCCTAAAAAAGAAGAGAAGGAACAATAACCCGCCACTTCCCGCAAAATTCATAGACAGATAACTATCTGTTATTATTAATAATAATTTCCTTCAAACTGATCATTAGCTCGAGTGCACATCGTCTGGTGCACTAAAACGAAAAAAATATTGTGCGCCGCACAATTTTTTCTTGACATGCCCTCGAATCTGCCTTATGCTGCAACGCAACAATGCTGCAACGCACAACCAACTAGGAGCACATACCATGGCAAACGCAAAAGAGAGCATCGAGATGATCAATGAGTTCAACACCACCGGTTACGACAGTTTCCGTCAGCTGACCGACATCAGCCTGAAAACCTGGAACCAGGTGATGGAAGCTCAGATGGATACCGTCACTTCCCTGATGAACACCAGCATGGAACAGCTGAAACTGGTTTCTGAAGCGAAAGACTACCACGAAGTCGTTCGCGGCCAGATGGACCTGACCCGCAAGCTTGGCGAAGATCTGATGACCAAAACCCGTGAGGCTGTTGAAATGAGCCAGAAGACCGGTGAGGAAGTCCGTAGCTGGTACGAGAGCAACCTGGCTACCGCCAACGAGCAGATCAGCAAAGTCGCTGAGAAAGCTGCTTAATCGAAAGCTGAACAGCTGCCGTGAAAACCGGCGCCTTGTGCGCCGGTTTTTGCATACAGAGCAGGCTGACTGACGATTCCCAAAATTCTGCTGTCACCATGCACAGGATGCTTAGGCTCATAGAGTCGTCCTGGAATAGCAGAAACAAGCGGTAGGGATTACCGAAAATCGTCACCAAGATGAATTCAGAAAATTCCCAAGATGAGGACATAGAATAATGAGCTGTAAAGACAAACTCGCAGTTGTCACAGGTGGTCTGGGCGGTATCGGTACCGCTGTCTGCCTGCGTCTCGCCGAAGAAGGTGCCAAGGTTGTTGCTACTTGTCATCCTGCCGAAGCCGATCAAGTTGACGCCTGGAAAAAGGCCCAACAGGAGCAAGGCGCTCAGGTCGAAGTTGTTGCAGGCGATGTTTCCACACCTGAAGGTGGTGAGAGCCTGATGAGTGAGATTGTCGAAAAGTTCGGTCAGGTCGATATTCTGGTCAACTGCGCCGGTATCACCCGTGACACCACCATGAAGAAGATGACTTCCGATCAGTGGGATGCGGTTATCGACACCAACCTCAACAGCGTTTTCTATGTCACCCGTCCAATCTGGACCGGTATGGTTGAACAGGGTTTTGGCCGGGTTATCAACATCTCCTCGGTCAACGGTCAGCGCGGCCAGTTTGGACAGACCAACTACTCTGCCGCCAAAGCCGGTATGCACGGCTTCACCATGGCCCTGGCCTACGAAGGTGCAGCCAAGGGCGTTACCGTCAATACCGTCTCACCCGGTTATATCGAAACTGCAATGACCGCGGCTATGCGTGACGATGTGCGCGATGCCATCATCGGTGGCATTCCGATGCGCCGTATGGGTCAGCCGGAAGAGATCGCTCAGGCGGTCGCCTTTCTTGCAGACGATGCAAGCACCTATGTGACCGGCGCCAATCTGCCAGTCAACGGTGGACTGTTTATTCACTAATCATCACTTCTCCCTCGAAAGTGATTTTTTCAACCCGGCATCCCCTGCCGGGTTTTTTTTGTCCTTGAAATGGGGTGCACTTACCCACTCCATGGGCACTCCCCATAAAAACCGGAATGGGTGGACGCAGGTGAGGTCGGAAGATCGTCCGAACGGGACTTACGACTCGGGTGTTAAGGCAGGCTTGCAACCGTTAGATAGCTACGCATGAAATTGCAGAGAGTGGGATATCATTCTGATCCGTTAACGGCGGATGTCATAGGGGTCATCACCAAAAGGATCTGGCCATGCCGGATCCTCGGGCCATGCGCTAAGTTGTTGATTACTGCTTAACATCTTTTCTCTCCGATTGGTTTTCTTGCTTATATACTCGCAATATCGGTGCCACAAGAAATAACTGTTTGATTTATATCAACAAAGCCAATTGAACAGTTCACAAAAAACGGCATGTGTAAATTAATTCGACGCCAATGGCGTCAAAAAACTACGCCATTTCGGTAATATTCAACAAAAGTTCTCTAGGTAGTTGATTAATCTTAGCCAGAGCATCTAAACAAAATGTTAAGAATTCCGACACTTTAGGGCCTATTTGCAAACCCTAGCAGCGGACTACTCGCATAATTCAAAAAAGTCATTCTGTTTTGCTAACACATCCCGACATTGAGCTGTCGCATAGGTAAAGCCGCCGGGAACTGAGAACTTATCCTGCTTTTCCATGGTTACCAGCTGATTGGCTGCACCACATGATTCTCGCTCAGCGCACTGATTCTGATTACCGCATACCTTGAGTTGCAACTTTTCACAGGGTGTCTTCTCCCCGGTGGATCGCTCACAGGATTTGAAAAACTCTTGGTTTCCGAGCCCCTCCAGGCAGTGGGTGGAGGATTCCAGCACCATACCCGCCCAACTCTCGTTCAGCTCTTCCCTCTCCATGGCCAACAGTTGACGGGCGGGATCACAAGCGGGTTGATCACTGCACTCATTGTGTTCACCACAGACCTTTCTCACCAGCTGCATGCAGGCCGCATTCAGCCGGTCCCGCTCCTGTTCACGCTGTGCTTCAATAATTGCCACATCTTTGATGACAACCCCGTTACGCACGATGATCACCGCACCATTATCCAGGCTGTGCACGCCATCCCAGAGTGGTGAGCTGATCCCCTCAGCGCTACGCGTGACCTTGTTGGTATTGGGATCGATGGAGATTTGACTGCCATCCTGCAGAGCACCCTGCCAGGTATGACTATCCGCGAATCCCAGGCTGGTAAAAAACAGCAGCCCAACCAGGGCGACCACCAGTGGCGGGGCATGCTGGCCAGTTAGCCGGCGAGATCTCGCTGCAGGCTGGTTTTCTGTCTCTGTCAGGTGCCGTGTTATCAAAAGAACTGTTCTGATCATGCGACGCAACAGCATGGTTTCACCTCATCAGGGTTCTGTCGACGAATCGGGAGCCGACAGAATATCACAGTTCACACGCCGTCAGAGAACTCGTTCAACCTCTCCGCCAGTCATGAAACCGCTCCACCCAGGCGAGTAACCCCTCCGGTTTGTGGGCTCGCTTCCATGATCCGGCGACATACTTGTTGGCCTCGAACAGGGTTGGATAGATATGGATGGTGCCGAGTATCTTGTTCAGACCGAAACCGTGCTTCATGGCTGCGGTGAACTCTCCGATCAATTCACCCGCGTTCTCCCCCACGATGGTGGCGCCCAGTACCCGGTCTTTTCCAGGCGGTGTCAGTACCTTGACCATGCCGTGTGCCTCCCCTTCAGCAATCGCACGATCCAGTTCAGCAAGATCGAAGCGGGTCACTTCGTAGTCGATGCCCTGTTGCTGGGCCTCCAGCTCGTTCAGCCCCACCCGGGCCACTTCCGGATCGGTAAAAGTGGCGAACGGGATCACCGAATAGTCCACTTTAAAGCGGCGAAACAGGCCGAACAGGCTGTTCACGGCGGCATACCAGGCCTGATGTGCTGCGGTATGGGTGAATTGATAGGGACCAGCCACATCACCACAGGCATAGATGGTGGGGATCGAGGTCTGCAGATACTCATCGGTTGCCAGGGTTCCGTTGGGGTTGAGAGCAACGCCCAGCTCCTCCAGGCCAAACCCCGTTGTATTGGGTTTTCGCCCTACCGCGACCAACACCTGATCGAAAGCCACTTCCACCTGCTCCCCATCATGGTCACAGATCAAGACCTGTTCCCGATCCTCCTTGAAAAACTCCACCGCCTTATGACCGACCAATAGCTGAATACCCTCTTGCCGAAAACGTTCAGCCACCAGTTCGGCCACATCTTCATCCTCCCTGATCATCAATCGCGGCATCATCTCGACGATGGTCACCTGACTGCCGAATCGGGCAAATGCCTGTGACAATTCACAGCCAATCGGGCCTCCGCCCAACACCAGCAGGCGTTCCGGCTTCTCTCTCAATTGCCACAGATTGTCGGAAGTCAGATAGTCAATCCTCTCGATTCCTTTGATCGGCGGTACAAAGGGTCTGGCGCCGGTGGCAACGATGATATTCGGCGTTCTGAATTCGATGCCGTTCACTTCCACACTGTAGGGTGAGGTGATCTTTGCCTCGCCCTCGACCACATCCACACCCAGGCCGGTATAGCGATCCACAGAGTCGTGAGGCTCCACCTGTTTGACCACCCGCTGCACCCGCTGCATGATCTCACTGAAATCATACTTCACATCGATTGCATCGAAGCCCCACTCCTGCGCACGTCGGGATTGATTGAGGATACGGGAGCTGCGAATCAGCGCCTTCGAGGGCACACAGCCTGTGTTGAGACAATCTCCCCCCATCTTATGCTTCTCAATCAGGGTAACCTTGGACTTTACAGCCGCTGCGATATAGGCGGAGACCAGACCTGCTGAACCGCCACCAATAACCACCAGGTTGCGATCAAAATCCGTTGGTCGCTGCCACCCTTTCAGGGCTTTTCTCTGTTTAATCATGGCAACCGCCTTTTTGGCCAGCAGTGGAAACAGTCCAAGTAGCACAAACGAGCCAATCAATGTTGGAGAGAGTATGCCGGAAGCACTCTCCAGCGTGGCCAACTGAGTGCCGGCATTCACATAGACAATGGTACCGGCCAACATACCGAGCTGACTGACCCAGTAAAAAGTCCAGGTGCCCAATGGCGTCAATGCCATCAACAGGTTGATCACAAAAAATGGAAATATCGGCACCAGGCGCAGTGTAAACAGATAGAAAGCACCATCCTTTTCGACCCCTTCATTGATCGCTTTGAGACGATCGCCATATCTGGACTGAACCGTATCCCGCAACAGGAACCGGGCGATCAGAAATGCCAGGGTGGCGCCGATGGAAGAAGCAAAGGAGACCAGTATCAGTCCCCAGACAAAACCGAACACCGCACCGACAGCCAGGGTCATGATCGCAGCGCCGGGCAGTGACAGTGCGGTAACCGCAACATAGACCACGAAGAAGCTGACACTGGCCAGAAGCGGCTGTGCATCCTTCCAGGCGATAATTGCATCCCGTTGGGATTTTAAGTAATCGAGGGTCAGGTATCGATCAAGGTCGAAAGCGAAAAACAGTATGACGGCAACCGCGATAACCGACAGAAGAATAAGCTTGCGTGAGTTCATGGAATAAATTCCTTATCAAATTTACTTTTTGTTATTGAACTACGCTCTATCCTAGCAGATGGATTCAGACCCTATCTGAAGGAAAACCATCGAAATATTGAGAACCATGGGTGATGGATGAGAAGCAGGCTGAAGTTTTTTCAGGCCGCGAATGGACGCCAATCAATCAGCCGAGCCTGTCGATAAAGCCGTCATCATGCCGGTTAATGGCGGAATGACTGTTAATTGAAAAGAACAATTTTTCGCCAGGAAATGATCACAAGTCCTGTTGCGCACGGCTTGCGGTGCTTTGCGTTCATTTATGGAATCAATGATCTGAATGGTGCTTGCTTAAACCCAATTTGGTGGGGCATGGCCCCACCTTACACCCTGAATTCAATGGTAGGGTGGGGCCATGCCCCACCAACTACACTTTGACTAAACACAGACGCTCTGGTTTTTCCGGACAGCCGTGGGTGTTCGCCACAATCCGCAAAAGTGATTGGCGTCGTCGGTTTTACTTCGTATTGTCTGATCCATTCAGCAGACTGGCATGCGCCGCAGCCAGTCGGGCAACCGGCACACGGGGCGCCGAACAGGAGACATAATTCAGACCGGCCCGATGACAAAACTCGATCGAGCTGGGGTGTCCGCCATGTTCACCGCAGATCCCCACACTCAGCCCCTTCTTGTTCTGACGTCCCCACTCCACAGCCAGCTTCATCAGTTTGCCGACACCTTTCTCATCCAGCACCTCAAAAGGGTTGTCCTTCAAAATGTCGTTCTGGTTGTACATCGGCAGGAATTTGTTCTCCGCATCCTCCCTGGAGAATGAGAAGGTGGCCTG
>JAEPDS010000070.1 GCA_016842065.1 Candidatus Thiodiazotropha sp. 'RUGA' | reverse complement strand
GGAAAGGGCATGCCATTCCCGGCGCAGTACGCCTTGCCTTGGCTCATCAGATGGCCTCTGATCGTTACATTATTTACCGCGTGGCCCACTACCTTACTCCCACTCGAGCTCTTCATAGACTCGTTGCGCGTTACGGCCTTTCAGTGAATCGAAATTTTTCAGGTAACTGAATCGGGACTGATCAATCTTGCCGATATCTTCCAGGCTGTTTCCCTGATCCATGAACTCCAATACCGCTTCACGTAGAAACAGCAGATAGTCATAGGTATCGGCTTTGGCTTTTGCGAGTGTGGCCGGATTACCATGTCCTCCAACAACGACTTCAGGTTGCTTGGCAGCCATTGCTTCAAAAGCGGCAATCCAGCTTTTATGTGCCGACATGGAACCAACGCCCAACAGTCGGTCGGTATAAACAATATCACCACTGAAGATGATTTTGTGTTGCGGCAGCCAGATATAGCTGTCGCCCGGTGTATGGGCATGACCGGCATGATGGATTTCGATCCGCGTCTGGCCAACCTTCAATCGCTTCTGTTGTGAAAACATTTCATCGGCATAGATATAATCTGTACCCTCCAGACCTTGTTTTCCAACCAGACTCCAAAGCCTGTCGAGTTGAGATTCCCTGCGCGCCTTTTGATCGGCAACCGCTTTTTCACTGGCAATGATCGTCGCACCCAACGCTTTGAAATAACCATTGCCCATCCAGCGATGGTCCTGACCACCGCTGTTGATGACCCATGTCACCGCTTTGTCGGTAATCTCTTTAATCGCTGCGTGGATCATCCGTGCGCCCTTGTCTGTCGCCCCCGAATCGATCAGCACAACGCCATCGTCCGTCACAATGACACCAAAGTTCGCATTGTTACCCAGATTTTCCGGATCCCGATTGGTGAGTGGGCCAATCAGCGCATAGACATTCTCAGCCAGCTTTTCAGTTTTCAGCACCTGCCCCGCCTGAACTGACGCACTGGAAACAACAACCGCGATTAAAAGCGCGATAACTCTTAACATGATCTTCTCCGTCTACTGATGTCGTAAACTATGTAGCGATACCCAAACAAATTCAATACGCCCACCAAGCCGAGCTTCCAACTTGTTGTTAAATTGATTCTCACCTGTGTGGGAGTGAAATTAATCGATCAGGGCTTATTAACACTAAACCTAAGACAGGGACATGCAGCCAATACACAAGGAGTTCTTAGAGCGACTCTGTTAGCTATAGATCACGCCCATTTGCGTTCATTAGCGTTCATTAGCGGACTGAATTCTTAAAACCGATCGTGCATCAGGCAAACAAGCTCAGCCTTTATGAGGCGCTTCCAGATAGGTGGTTGACTGCATCTCTTTCAAGCGACTCACCGTGCGTTGGAATTCGAATGCCAGGCGAACACCGCTGTAGAGTTGATCCGGCTCCGCATCGGCACTGATCACCACTTTGACTTTGCGGTCGTAGAAGACATCGATCAGATTGATAAAACGACGGCTTCGATCATCCCAGGTACCGTCCAGTTTGGGTATGTCCGAGATAAAAACCGTATGGTGGCAGCGGGCCAGTTCAAGATAGTCGTTCTGCCATCTGGGTGGTCCGCATAGGGCGTTGAAGTCACACCAGATCACACCACTGCCCCGTTTGACGAACCGCACCGCCCTTCCCGGCACCTCGAAACGCCCGGTCTCTTCGACGCTGCCGCTGACCAGTCGATCGAACTCCTTGCTCAGATTGATCATCGACTCGTCGCTCAACGGCGTGTGATAGACGGAAGAGGCTTCGAAGAGTTGCAACCGGTAGTCTTTGTTGCCCGCCAGCTCCAGCACTTCATTATTGCTGTTCAGCAGATCGATCGCCGGCAGAAACTGCTCTCTCTGCAACCCTTGCCAGTAGAGTCTGTCAGGCGGCTGATTCGATGTGGTGACCAGGACGATGCCGACTTTCTGCAAACTCTCCAGCAACACCCGCATCAACATCGCGTCACCGATATCGATGACATTGAACTCATCCAGGCAGAGCACCTGCATGCGGCTGGCCATCTCATTGGCAATCAGCAACATCGGCTCCTTCTCGCCACCATGCTGAGTCAGTCGCTGATGAATGTAGCGCATGAAACTGTGAAAATGGTGACGTTCGATACCCAGTTGTTGATGCTGTTGATGAAACATATCCATCAACCAGGTTTTACCCCGCCCAACTCCACCCCAGAGATAGACTCCGGGTATCGTCTCGACAGTTTTCTTCCACAGCCAACCCGTCTCTTTTCTCGGCTGCTGAAGCGCTTCAGCGAGGCGTTCGAAGGCAGACAGAACCTGCTCCTGATGAGGATCCCGCTGATAGCCATTGAGCTGAAGTTGTTGCTGATAGTGGTTGAGCAGAGACAAGAGCGATAGCAACCTGTAGTGAATTATGCCGCTACAACGATGAATGCAGACAGGTGAGACGGAAATTGAATGGCAGCCAGGATACACTAGTAGACTGTGAGATACTATTAACCCGGCATTCAATGGGCTTACTTCCAGGCAGGCACAATGCCTGGAACACCAGGATAGTCATGACAACCGGCGTTTCAAGTCTGGCGCTACAGCTCTTCGATTACAGAGAGCACCTGTCGCTCAATTTCATCCATATCGGGAATGACAGCTTGGCTCATATCCAGTTCCACCTGCTGTCTGATCAAGGGTTGCGGCTCATCCAGTTGCGGATTGACCGGCACCACATTGTCGGCACTGACCCTGACCAGTGATGGAATGGCATGAACAGCCATACCGATGTGTGAGATTCGATCATGCTCGCCAAGCGCATTGAGGATCAGAATCCTGCCACGGTAACCGGGCTCCACCACGGGTTCACCCAGCAGCCCTTCATAGGAGACGACCGGAATCATAACCCCACGCCAGGCCAGATGACCGAGAAACCACTCGGGTAACTCGTCACCGGCGTACTCGGGCTGCTGATAACCCATAACCTCAGCGACTGTCGCATTCGGCAGCAGAATCTGACGCTCATGCAGCGGTATGAGAACGCTTCTGACCTCTTTTACTACCGCTTGGCTCATTGTCTATTTTCCGTCAGAACTTCGTTGATATTCTCCAACAACTCACTCTCCTGATAGGGTTTGCCGAGACAGCGCTTGACCCCCAGGTCCATCGCCCGCTGGCGGTGTTTGTCACCCACCCTTGAGGAGATCATGATGATCGGCAATCCGTAATAGTCCACCGAGTTGTTGATGTGTCTCGCCAGCTCAAAGCCATCCATACGTGGCATCTCGATATCCAGCAGCATGATATCCGGTACCTGCTCCTGTAGCAGCGCCACCGCTTCAACACCATCCTTTGCGGTGACCACATCCATATCGTGGCGCTCTAACAGGCGGCTGGTGACTTTACGTACAGTAATGGAATCATCCACCACCATGACCCGCAGACGCTCTTCCAATTTCTTCTGATCAGCGTCGGCCTTCATGACCGGTGCCGCGTGGGTCGCATCCATACGCACCAGAGCAGCCAGGTCGAGAATCAGGGCAACTCGGCCATCAGCGAGAATCGTACCGCCGGTGATCCAGCGTACACTGCCAACCTGTTTACCCAGGCTCTTTACAACCACCTGTCGGCTACCCAGCAGATCATCGACCTGCAGCGCCACCTGATGTTCACCGGTCTGCAACAGCAGCAGCGGCAACCAGCGACTGCCTTCATGTATCTCATGCTGACCTGTGCCCATCATACGGCCAAGATAGCTCACCTTGTACTGCTTGCCACCGTAATCGAATCCCTCCTGTTTACCCGCATAGCAGCGCAGAATCTCATCACGCCGGATTCGCACCACACCACTGATACTGCCGTGCGGGATGGCGTAGATCTCTTCACCCACCCGGATCAACAGCGCATCGGTAATCGCCAGGGTCAGAGGCAGGCGGATGATGAAACTGGTGCCCCTTCCGGGTTGAGAATCGATCTCCAGGGAACCACCAAGCTGCTTCACCTCACTGGTCACCACGTCGAGACCCACACCACGACCGGAGATCTGGGTGACCTCCTTGGCGGTACTGAAGCCCGGCAACAGCACACACTGGATCAGATCGTCATCACTGATCTCCGCATCGGCACTGATCATGCCCTGGGCAAGCGCCCGTTTGCGAATCGCTTCGATGTCCAGACCTTTACCATCATCGGAGAGGGTAATCATGACATCGGTCGCTTCACGGTCTAGATAGAGGGAGATTCGGCCGGTACCCTGTTTGCCGTCGGCAAGACGCTGGTCCGGCGGCTCGATACCATGGGAAACGGAGTTACGCAGTAGATGCTCCAGTACCGGCACCATGCGGTTCAGGATACTGCGATCCAACTCGCCTTCGATTCCAAAGCACTCCAGGTTGGCCTTTTTATTCAGCTGCCCGGCAGTCTGCCTGACAAGTCGCTGCATCCTGGGCACCAGGGTGGCAAAGGGCACCATCCGGGTGCGCAACAGACCATCCTGCAGATCGGTGGATATTCTCGACTGCTGTAGCAGCAAGGTATCGGTCTCACGCTGCAGATCGCGGAGTGATTCATTGATGTTACCCAGATCGTTTACCGTCTCCACCAGAGCCCTGGAGAGCTGCTGCATGGTGGAGAAACGATCAAGCTCCAGGGGATCGAATTCGGTCCGGCCCTGATCCTCTTTTTCGGTTTCCCGCTCCCAGCGATAGAGGATCTGCGCCTCTGTTTCGATCTCAAGATTACGTAATTGGGTGTAGAGACGGGAGACGGTCTGTTCAAGCTCTGAGAGGTTGAAGCCCAACACACTGTTCTGCTGTTCCAGACGGGAACGATAGATACTCACCTCACCCGCATGGTTGACCAGCCGATCCATCAGGTCCGCATTGACCCGAACCTGCTCTTTGTTGGGTTTGAAACCGGCTTTCTCTTTCTCCTGTTCCTGCTCCGGATTGAGCAGCTTGGCGATCTCTTCATTGAATGGCAGTACCTGAGCGGTCGGCTGTTCCAGTTCAGGCTCTTCCGCCAGCATGCTGCTCTCGGAGACCTCCTGTATGGTCTCGACCATGTCACCATGGGCGGGCGTCATCTCTCCACCCAACAGGTTGTGCAGCTGTTCAACCTGAACATCGGCGGCAGGCACCTTACCGGTCTTGGCAATGGTGTCGACCTGGAATGCCAAGTGGTCAATACTGTGGCGCAGGGCATCTGTGACTGTCTCTAACGGATCGATCTCACCTTCCGCCAAGGCGGTCATTACCGATTCCACCGCATGACTCAGATCGCCGATCGGCATGATACCGGCGAGACGGGCACTGCCTTTCAGGGTATGCAGATTTCGCTGCATGCCATCGACCGCTTCCTGATCATCCAGTTTATCGAGCCACTGCAGGAAGCGAGCTTCCACCTGCTCCATAAACTCTTTAGCCTCTTCGATGAAGATCTGTATCAGCTCCTCATCCTCTCCCACATCCACCAGGACTTCATCATGCATCATGAGGAAGGATTCATCCGGTTGCTGCAACGCTTCCTCAGATACATCTGCCACGTCCACATCCAACTCAGAGGCATCGATCTGTATATCATCCAGATCTTCAGCAGGCGGCTGCGGTACGGGTTCGGATTCGTCCTCAGCAGCCTCTTCAGCTTGCTGCTGTTTGAGCTCTTCAAGCTCCTCAAGCTCTTCCTTGAGATCGGGATCGATCAGATCCTCAACCTCACCCTCCTCTTCGATACCCTTATCGATCAGCGTCTGAATTTCCGCGATCAGGCCATCGGCCCGGTGTACCTGATTGGAGGTCTCTGCATCCTCGGTTTGGCTGGCCAGCAGATCGAGAGTGGAACGGGAGAGACCCATCACCTGTTCATCCGCAGGGATATGCCCTCTGATAACGCCGTTAAGCAATGACTCCATTGCATGACTGAGATCGCCAACCGGCTCGATACCCGCCAGACGGGAGCTGCCCTTTACGGTATGCAGGGCACGCAGAATGGCATCCAGATGTTGATGATCCGAGGGGTCATCCCCCCATTTCTGGAACTGCTCTTCCAGGGTTTCGAGCAGCTCTTTCGACTCCTCGACAAAGATATCAACCAGTTCCCGGTCTTCACTGACTTCGAACAGATCGCCCTCATGGAGGAAGCTCATCGGTTCTGCGTAATAACTGCTCGCATCAACCTCTTCGCTACTCGCCAGCTCGCTCTGATCCTGCTCTTCCTCCACCTCTTGCAGAGCACTTTGCAGTTCGAGCTCCTGAAGATGATCATCCTCTTCCTGATCAGCCTGTTCGATTTCGAGTTCAGCATCAGGAAAGGCCTCGTCGGCGAGCTGCAGCTCTGCCTCGAGCACCTCATCATGTAACGCTTCCGGCTCTTCTTCAGCCTCACCGATCTCTGCTGAGCTGAATGGATGCTCAAGATCGCTGAGGAGTTGTGTTGAAACCGGCACTCTGCCAACGGTTGCCGCATCTTCAACCTGGGTAGCGAGGAAATCGAACGCCTGTCGAACCAGATCCTGTAGCCGTTGCTCCGCGGTTACGTTATCCCTCAACAGCTTCTCGAACAGATCCTCAAGGGCATGACTCAGATCACCGATGGGATTGATGCCGGCAAGCCTGGAGCTGCCTTTCAGGGTATGCAGCGTGCGTTTGATGCCATCAACCACAGTGTCATCATTGAGCGACTTCTGCCAGTCGTTATAACCCTGCTCAAGCGCCTCGAGTAACTCGCGGCCCTCTTCAATGAAGATCTCCAGCAGCTCTTCGTCGCCTTCCACATCAAAGTAGTCTGTGGATTGCAGATAACTGGCTGATTCGTAAAATTCGGAACCCTCTCCCTCATCGGCCGCCAACAGACCGGAATCGATCTCGTTCGCCTCGAGTTCTTCCAGAATCAGATCGGATGCAAGATCGATGGGTTCTTCATCCGCCAGACCGATCTCTTCGATCGCCTCGAGCTGCAGCTCTTCCTCGAGCGCAGACTCCTCATCAAGAGCCTCGTCCAGGGTAATGGCCTGTTCTTCGCTGATGCTCTCTTCAGCCATCAACGGTTCGGCTTCTGCGAGATCCTCTTCGCTCTCTTCAATCTCCTGCAGCGCTTCATTCAGGCCCTGCAGAAAGCTCTCAAGCTTCGGTTCAGGCAGGTTTTCGTCAGGCAGCAACTTCAGCAGTTGACGGATATAACCAACACTACCGTCCACCAGATCAATCACTTTGGCCTCGGCCGGCATCTGGTTTTCATGCACGGCTCTGACGTAGTCCTCCATCGCTTCACTGAGCGTTGCGATCGGCGTGATACCGGCCATGTGCGCACTGCCGTGCAAGGTATGGCAGGCCCGCACAACCTCTTCAGGTACCAACATGGGCGGAGAGATGCCCCGGGCCTGTCTGAGAAATGATTCTATCTCCTGCAGGTGCTCCTCTGACTCTTCAGCGAAGACCTCCAGCAGTTCGGTGTCGATCTCGATCTCAAGATCGGAATCGCTAAATTCATCTTCCGCCTCGTCGGCCGAAGTCCCTTCAAGAATCGCCTCACCCAGGGCGGCAACTTCATCGTCACTGATTTCAGAGGCTTGCTCAAGCTCAGGCTCATCCAGTGATGCGACCTCCAGCTCATCCTCTTCCACTGCTTCGACTTCTGCCGTTTCGTGTGGCAACTCCTCTGCCTGAGAGTCAGTTTCGTCCAGGGTTTCAACCGGAATGCTCTCAGCAGCTTCTGCCGCTGACGGTTCCGCTTCCCTTACAACCGGTTCCAGGGGCTGTTCGATGGGGCGACCCTCAGACAGAGCATGGGCATGGCTCTGCAGCAGTTCCACATCGACTGCGGGACTGGTACCCTGCTCCTGGGAATCGATCAGTACCGGCAGGGCTTCTGTAACCTGATTGAGAAGCTCCATCATCTCAGGTGAAACCTTGATCGTTTCATCGATCAGCCGGTTCAGCATATTCTCCACAGACCAGGCAAGCTCACCAATCACTTTGGCGCCGACAAGCCGGCCACTGCCCTTCAGGGTATGGAAAGAGCGGCGAAAAATGGTCAGTGCATCACGGTCAGCCTGATCATGTTGCCAGCGCGGCAGATAGGTCTGAATATTTTCAAGCTCTTCTCTGGCCTCTTCGATGAAGATCTCCAGAATTTCCGGATCGATATCCTCCAACATCGGCTTGTCTGCAGCCGCCACCTCTTCTTCAATCTCAACCGGCTTGGCTTCAGGTTGTGATTCAGAGGCTGTTGCATCTTCCGCTGACGCGAGAATTTCCACTTCCGGTTGAGGCGGCTCGATCTGCAGGCTGCTGGCACCAAACTCAAGATCGGATATCTCTTCCTCCTCAAGATCATAACCTTCAGTGTGATCGGCAGACTCATCCAGATTGATAGGCTCTACCGGCTCAACATATTCGCTCACTTCAGGCGTGCCATCGCTCATCAAATCATTCAGCGAGGCTTGCGCGATGGCGAGAATCTCACGACGATCGCCAGCGCCATCAACCAATGTTTCCAGATAGTACTCGATACTACTGACCACATCGGCCAGAGAGTTCAGCTGTTGTCTGCTGGGCGGTGCGGAGGCTTCGATCAGCTGATTCTTGATGATCCCACCGGTTTGTGACATCAGCTCTGCCGCTTCCCTCAGATTGAGCATCTGCAGCGCGCCTTCTACGCGGCGGAAGCCCTGACGTACCGGCTCCAAGACACTGGTATCGTCAGTTGCCTCGGTGAAACTGATGATGGTCTCTTTGGCGTGGGCAATCTCAACTTTCGCTTCACGCACGGTCTGCTTGATCAGATTCTGGTACTCACCTTCAGGCAGGCTGTCTCCCAGCGTATTCTCATCAATGGTATCCGCCGCACCTGGCTGAAAGGTATGCAGCGTACTGAGCGAGGACTCCACATAGAGGATATCCCCCGCCATCTCCATCAATTCGAACTCTTCCGGCAAAACACCCTGTTCGACGAAGGTCTTGACCTTGTCCGCCTGTCGATTGAGTCGGGAGCGCAATGCACCCTGTCCGATCATGCCAAGGGTATCCGCCAGCTTGCGGGTTGGCGCTTCGAGATGACCGAGCATCTCCATATCCGCCTTTTCATCGCGCATGAACAGATCGAGAATGTCCTTGATTCGGGTCAGCTCGCTGCTTACCGCATCCTTGATCGATTCCGCCAGTTCCGCATTCGAGCCGGTCAAGCCGAGCCGGCCCTGATTGAGCTGGTCTTCGGATGGCATCACCGCATCGAGATTGTAGGCCTGCTTGATCTCCAGAATGACAGGATTCTGCGAGTTTGCCCTGGCAATGTAGTAGAGCAGATTTTTCAACAGCGCCGAAGGCGGCTCATCCACTAATGTCTGCTCACCGTTGTCGATGATGATTTTCATCTTCCGGTCGAGCCGACTGAACAACTGCTTCACGGCAATACCCGGTGCGATGGTATTGTCGATCAAGCCATGCATCAGGCCCTCTGCCACCCAGAACAGATGCTGTACCGTCTCGGTGCCCGCACTCTTATGGATGGTGGTGAAAACGTCCCGCAGCAGCGGCCAGCCGTGCACGGTATCCCGTTTGCGATACCAGCTCAGCAGGCCAAGATGAAACTTCTGCCTGACCTGACGCACCAGCGCTGGAAGATCCTTGTTGACTTCATCAGCACTGGATTCGGTTTCAATTTCCGGTTTGAAGAGCGCCGCTTCGGAGAGCAATGGGGCATCCCGCACGGCACGCAGATCGTTGAGCAGCGGCAGAATGATCAGCGGAATATCCGCATCGCCACCCTGCAGCTTCTCGAGATAATCGGGCAGCTGAATCAAAGCCAGCATCAATGCCTCGGCGGCATCCTCCTCCTGCCTGACGATGCCTTCCGACATGTCCCGCACCACCAGCTCCATCTCCTCTGCGAGCATACTGGGGCCGTAGACCTGGACCATCTGCAGGACCCGGGCAATCTGGTGCAGATGATCACCGCAGGTAGCGAGTGATTCATTGTCACCGGGAGTCTCCACATAGGATTCCAGCGCTTGGCGCGCATGACGAATCGAAACATCCAATTCGTCTTTAACCCAATTCAGGGCGCCAAAATCTTGCGCATTACTCATATGCGTTGCACTCCTGTCTGGAAACCGCGTCGGCTCTCGATCATGCTTGTCATCATGCCCAATGGGTTGCCTTCAGAGGATCAAGCTGGCAGACGGAAACCGGCAACCGACTTTTGCAGCTGATCCGAGAGATCGGCCAATGCCCCGATGGAGTTCGCGGTCTGATGCGTACCCTCGGAGGTTTGATTGGTAATCTCCTGAATGACACTCATGGTATCTTTTACATTTACCGCCTGGTCAGACTGAGTCTGAGCAGAGGTGGCGATTTTGCCGGTAAGATCGGCGATGTATTGAGATACACTCTCGATCTCTTTCAGCGCTTCACCCGCATCTTCCGCCAGGGTGGCACCCTTGACCACACCGGAGGTACTGGCCTCCATCGAGGTCACCGCTTCGTTGGTATCCGCCTGGATGGTTTTTACCAGCGCTTCGATCTGTTTGGTGGCGTTGATTGAACGCTCCGCAAGACGCTGTACCTCGTCCGCAACCACCGCAAAACCGCGCCCGGCTTCACCCGCCATGGCGGCCTGCATGGCTGCGTTCAAGGCGAGAATGTTGGTCTGGTCCGCGATGTCGTCGATCAGCTCAACGATGTCACCGATCTCCTGGGAACTCTCACCGAGTCGTTTGATTCGTTTCGAGGTCTCCTGAATCTGTTCACGGATGTTGTCCATGCCGGCGATGGTGTTGCGCACCGTCTCGGCGCCGGTACCGGCGATCTCAACCGAGCGCTTGGCGACTTCCGCCGACTCGGTCGCATCCTGAGACATCTGGTCGATCGCGCCGGTCATATCACCGATGGAACCATTCGCCTGGGTGATCTGTTCCGCCTGATGCTCACTCGCCTCAGCAAGGTGCATTGCGGTTGCCCGACTCTCCTGAGTCGCGCTGGAGACCTGATCCGAGGTCTGGTTGATGGTGGTAACCAGTTCGCGCAGCGCCTCGATCGCGTAGTTGATCGAGTCTGCAATGGCGCCGGTGATGTCTTCGGTCACACTGGCGGTCACGGTCAAGTCACCATCCGCCAGATCACCCATCTCATCCAGTAGCTGCAGGATCGCTTTCTGATTGTTCTCATTCTGCTGCTTACTCGCCATCTCACGACGCTGCGCATCGACAACCAGTTGCATACCAAGCAGTACCAGGAAGAGTAAGGCGGCACCACCGAACACGGCGATCATGCCGGGGCCCGCTTTGATGCCGAGGACGGAGAAACGCCCAGGTGACGTACCATAAGCGGCGATCAGTGTCTCGGCGGCATCACTGGCCTGATCCGATGAGGCATTGACCATGGAGGCCGCTTCCAGTGCCGGCAGTACATCCGGAATATTCTGAATAATCTCGGTAGCGTTATCCTGGATCGTGGTAAACAGCGTTGCCACGTCATCCAGGCGCTGGGAGGCGATCTTGTCCTTGACCTTGGAGATACCCATCTCCGAGTCACCGTTTTTCAACCCCTCAAGGGTTCGGCCAAACAGATCCGCATCCCGGCTGAACTGATCGATCGCAGCAGCGGTTTTCTGGCCACCGTCCAACACCTGGTTGACGTTGGAGTTGATACGCTGGATCAGCATCTCCTGTTCGGTGGCGATATAGACCTGGCGTCTGGGCGCATTACTGTTGATCAGCACTTCGGCCAGCTCTTCCGACAGCTCCTGCAGCTGTGGAACGAATTCGGAAATAATGGCGGAGAACTCGTCGATTGCCAGGATGTTCTCCTGAGCTTTGAGAATCTCATCGATGTTGCTGCGCAGTGCCAGCCATTTGTTCTCAAGATCACCCAGTTCGGTGTTGACTTCATCCGGGGATCCCGGCAGATCGCTGGCTGCGCCTCCCCCGTTCTTCAGCTCCCACATGATGTTCTCGAAGCGGTCACGGCTCTTCTGCAGCGGCTTGAATGATTCAAGCTCACCCCGGGCTGCCGAGAGGGCATATTTCGCAATCCGTTGAGCAAGTACCTGCTGCTCTGCAGCACGGATCAGATACTGTTCGTCGTAGGACTCCTGCTGGGTGGTGTGCAAGAAGGTCACGAGTGCCAGGATAAGAGACACCAGCACCAAAACAGCCAAAATGGTGATGACCTTATTTGAGGGCAGAGTACCGCCCACGCGTTTGCCTTTCATTCTTCTTTCTCCCGAAAGCTTAAGCCCAAATCCTAAGTTCAGTAACTCTCATGGCATCAGGTTGCCGCGATCTGAAAAACCGGGTCATCAGCCAGCGCCTGCAGACTGAAGACCGGCCAAGCCATGCCGTCCTGATCAAATTCAAACTGAACATACTTTGAAAAATTTTCGCCGACCGCCTGCACTTCTTTTGCAGTCTCCCTGGTGAAATGGCGCATACCGACCATCTCGCCGACCAGCACACCACTCAAACCGCTTCCGATGGTAAACACCAGCACCCGGCTTCGACGGGTTCGCCGGGTCTTCTCGCCAATCAGAAACAGTTGTAGATCGATTACCGGTATCAGGGTGCCACGCACATTGGCGACCCCCATCATCCAGGGTTTTGAACCGGGCACCGGTGTCAGTGCAGAGGGGTAATTGAGTATCTCTTTGACGCTGCTCAAAGGTGCAATAAAGCGACTGTCGCCCACATAGAACATCACCCCTTCCCAGTAACTCTGTA
>JAEPDS010000069.1 GCA_016842065.1 Candidatus Thiodiazotropha sp. 'RUGA' | reverse complement strand
GAACAGGTAAAGAAACCGATGCCTCGCTTGAGTTTGTTCTGCTGCACATCGATGATCAGTTGATCGCCAGGCTCTACCTGCTGCTTGAAACGTGCTTTATCGATGCCGACAAACAGATAGATGGTGGTCTCATTCACCGTTTCCGGATTGGACTCCATCGCCAACAGGCCTGTCGCCTGGGCCATCGCCTCAACGATCAGGACGCCGGGCATCACCGGTTGAATCGGAAAATGCCCATTGAAAAAGGGTTCGTTATAGGTGACATTCTTCAGCGCCTGCAAGCGGGTATTTTTTTCATACTCGGTAACCCGATCGATCAGCAGAAAGGGGTAACGGTGCGGCAACAGGCTCAGCACCTTATTGATGTCCATCGCTATCAAACTACCCTCCCATGACTCAAACTTATCATTTGAATGACTCTCCAGTCAGAGATTTCACCGTTTTCTTCAACAACTTCAGATCTTTAGCCATACTATCCAGGCGCCTGAGCCTGGCGATCAACTTTCGCCAAGCACTATTCTCCATGGCGGGAAGATTACCGCTGTAATAGCCTGCCTCGGGAAAAGAACGAGAAACCAGTGCCGCACCTGAAATGTGTACATTATCACCGATCGTGATATGCCCTACCAGACCGGTTTGGCCTCCGATAGTACAATTCCGGCCGATCTTCGTCGAGCCTGCAACCCCCGCACAACCTGCCATTGCGGTGTTCTCGCCCACCTCCACGTTGTGTGCGATCTGTATCAGATTATCGAGCTTGACGCCGTCATGCAGGATCGTATCCTCCAGAGCACCACGATCAACCGTGGTATTGGCGCCAATCTCCACATCATCCCCGAGCCAGACCCGTCCCAGCTGAGGCACTTTGACCCATCGCCCCTGATCGTTGGCCAGACCGAATCCGTCGGCACCCAATACGCTGCCCGGGTGAAGAAGACAGCGGGCGCCAACTCGGGTCCGATGGCACAGGGTTACCCGCGCCACCAACCTTGTCTGCTCGCCGATTTCACACTCTGATTCGATCACAGAGCCTGGACCGACAACCACATCGGTAGCAATCCTGACTCTCTCACCGATGACGCTGCAGGGGCCGATCGAAGCGCTTTTGTCGATTTCAGCCGATGCGGCAATAACCGCAGAATCGGCAATACCGGGGACAGCTTGTGCAACCGGGAAAAGCAGGCTGGCAGCCCGCGCGTAGGCGAGATAGGGATTATCGGTGACCAGTGCCGCCACTTTGCAATCGCTGGCTGCCTCTTCCGACAGAATCACTGCTGAAGCACCGGTCTCCGCAAGGTAACGTCGATACGCGCTATTACTGAGAAAGCTCAGCTGACCCTGTGTGGCGCGCTGCAGCGTACCGACCCCCTGAATGGCGATCTCCGGGTCTCCGCGCAGCTCAGCACCTACCGCCTCAGCTAGTTCTCCGAGTCGAATGGACAAGTGTGCAAATCCGGATTATTCAGCTTTTCGTTCGCGCAGTTTTTCCAACACCTTGTCAGAAATGTCGATCTTTTTACTGAAATAGACCACCCCATCTGAGACGATCAGATCGATATTTTCACTCTTACCCACCTCCTGAATGACCTCACGAACCTGCTGACGCAGCTTCTTGAACTCCTCATTCTGACGCAGGTTCAGATCCTCGCGAAACTCTGTCTGGGCATTTTTCAGTTTACGACTGCGGCTGAGGATATCACGCTCAAGACGCTTGACCTCGGACTCGCTCATCACCGAACCGTCCCGCTGCAGTTTCTCCTCAAGCTGCTTGAGCTGCTTCTGGGAAGCCAGCAGATCCTTCTCACGCCGGGAAAACTCTGTCTGCAGGCGTTCCCGCGCGGTTTTGTATTGCGGTGATTCTTCAAATACCTTGGTGGCATTGACAAAAGCAATGCGATACTCCTCAGCGTAGGCGCTACCGGCAACAAAACTCGCCAAGGTCAAAGTGATTAGTAAAAAACGTATTGAGTTCACCCATCGACTCCCTAATTAGTTTTAGAATCCGCTACCAATTCGGAATTGAAGCGATTTAGTCTTGTCACCCTCTTCCTCCTTCAGCGGATAACCCAAACTGAACGAGAGTGCACCTACCGGAGAAAACCAGGATAACATCAGACCCGTAGAAGCCCTAAATCCATCCCACTTGATCTCCTCGTCGTTCGCCAGATCGAAGACATTGCCCACATCGGCAAACAATCCGGCACGTACTGTATCTTTGAAGTCGTCACCAAAGATCGGGAACAGTAACTCGATCTGCCCCACGATTCTAGCATTTGCGCCTATCGCATCGTCTTCTGAATCTTTCGGGCCCAGGGTATTCTCTTCGAAACCTCTGACCGAGCCAATGCCACCGGCGTAGAAATTCCGATAGAACGGCAACTCTTCATTGTTTCCATAACCGTCACCATAACCCAACTCACCATTCAGTCTTAGGGTCAGATTGTTGGTCAAGGGGAAATACTGGGCATTCCGATAGCTGATACGATAATACTGAAGATCGCTGCCCGGTGTGTTCAATTCCGTGGTGAAGACCTGGCGACCGCCTTTGTTCGGAAAGATCGCCCGATCCCGAGTATCCCGGATCCAGCTGCCCACCAGCTCGAAATCGGAAAAGTTCCTGCCATATTTCTCTTCGAATTCCTTGATCTCATCCGAAGCCGAGTCGGCGATGAAAAATTTCGTATTTTCATAGGCCAGACTGAATCTCAGACGGTCATACTCGGATACCGGCACACCGAAATTGATTCCCAGTCGCCCCACATCGGTGGAGTAGCTGGAGATATTCAGCTCTGAAAAGTCGGTCTCCCGATAGCTCAGCTCATAGCCCTGACTGACCCCATCGATGGTGTAGTAGGGATCGGTATAGACAATGGTCACCTTCTTGGTCGCATCACTGGTATCAAAACCGGCGCTGACCCGGTTACCGGTACCCAGAAAGTTGTTCTGGCTGATACTGGCATTGAACAGCACACCCTGGGTCTCCGAGTAGCCGACGCCGGCACTCAGGCTGCCCGAAGCGGCTTCGGTGACGCTCAGGTTGACATCCACCAGGTCGGTGGTACCGGGTACCGCCGGAGTCTCCATATTGACATCATTGAAGAAGCCTAGCCGTTGCAGACGCTCACGGGAGAGCCGGGTCTTCTCACCGGAGAACCAGGCGGATTCCATCTGCCGCATCTCCCGGCGTAATACCTCGTCGCGGGTAGTGGAGTTCCCGGAGATATTGATGTAACGGACGTAGACCCTTTTACCCGGATCGACGAAATAGGTGATCGCCACCTTGCGATTCGCTCTGTCGATATCCGGTATGCTGTTGACGTTGGCAAAGGCATAACCCGCATCGGAGTACTTTTTATTCAGCCGCTCTGCACTGGCGGTTACCCGCTTACGTGAGAATACCCCACCCCGGCGCAGGTGGATCAACGGAAACAGCTCCTCTTCCGGCAGCTCAAGATCACCGGCCAGTTTGATATCGCTGAGGGTGAACACATCCCCCTCATCGAGGGCGATGGTGATGTAGATATCCTTCTTGTCCGGGGTAATCGAAACCTGTGTCGATTCGATTTTGAAATCGATATAGCCCCGGTCCAGGTAGAACGAGCGCAGAGTCTCCAGGTCACCGGCAAGGGCCTGTTTGGAGTATTTGTCCCGACTGGAGAAGATCGCATACCAGGCAGGCACCCCCAGCTCGAACTCATCCAGCAGATCATCGTCTTCATAGACTGAGTTGCCGATAATGTTGATGTTTTTGATGCGCGCCGTCAGCCCCTCTGAAATCTCGATATCGATCCCAACCCGGTTCCGCTCAAGTGGCGTCACCTCGGATTCGATCTTCACACCATATTTACCACGCGAGAAATATTGCCGGTTCAGCTCCTGTTCGACCTGTTCCAGCAGGGCGCGCTTGAAGACCCGCCCCTCAGCCAAGCCAACATCCTTGAGCCCGGCCATCAAGCGGTCCGTATCGAGATCCTTGTTACCGGTAATGTTGATCTCAGCAATCGCCGGCCGCTCATGCACGAAGACGATCAACACATCCCCTTCACGCTCCAGCCGAATCTCCTGGAAAAAGCCGGTTTTGTGGAGGGCACGAATAATCTTTGCGGTGTTACCCGCATTCACCTCATCACCGGTTTTCACCGGCAGATAGTTGAAGACCGTACCGGCCGAGATGCGCTGAAGCCCCTCGACACGGATGTCCTGGACGACAAAGGCGGCGGCCAGTTGCGGAAACAGGGCTCCGGCAGACAGCAGTAGAGTGATAAAAATCCGCAAGAAAAATGGCATTATGGTTTGAAACAACAGAGTTTATTCATTATTCAGCTGCCTGTTGGCAGAAATCTCCGACATGTCAGCAATATCACGAAGGGCGTAAGTATAAGTTATCTTACCGCTTCAGGATACAGAGCTATCCCCTTGAACTGATACGAATGGCTACCCCAGAAAACGGTTCAGGTCGACATAAAACGCGAGACTCATGACACCGAGCAGAATCAACAGGCCGATTTTCTGCCCCTGCTCCATGAACCGATCCGACAGCGGCTTACCCTTGATCGCCTCGATCAGGAAATAAAACAGATGACCACCGTCCAATACCGGGATGGGCAACAGATTCAAGACCCCCAGACTGATGCTAACGACGGCGAGAAACTTAATAAAATAGACCAGGCCAAAACTTGCTGATTTACCAGCAGAATCAGCAATCGATATGGGGCCACTGAGGTTTTTCACCGAGACCTCGCCGATGATCATTTTGCCAAGCATTCTCAGCATCAATACCGATAGATCCCAGCTCTTGTTGATCGCCTGCCCGACCGACTCCAGCGGCCCGTAGCGTACGATTGCCCGATAGTCTTCCCACAGGTCACTCGGTATTGGCTCTACCCCCGCACCGATCCGTCCGTAGGGCTCTCCCTGATCCTGGTTTACCGTTTTCGGCGTCACCTCCAGAATCAGCGACTCTCTCTCCCGGCTGACCTCGATCAACATCATCTGACCTGGCCGCTCCCGGACATAATTGACCCACTCGGCCCAATCGGTAACCGGTTGATCATCGACCCGAACGATCCGATCCCCCGGCTTCATGCCAGACTTGTCGGCCGCCTCGCCAGGCACGACCTCAGCAATTACCGGGGGGATCTCCGGTCGATCCGGAGTCAATCCCAGATTGGTCAACAGCTGCCCCTCTTCCGCCATTGTCGCCAGATCGTGGCTCGGCAGCAGCACCTGCCGTTCGCCCTGCTGCGGATTGGTCACACTGATCTGTAGAGTATCCTTGTCCAATGCCTGGGAGAGCATCGCATAGACCACGTTTTCCCAGGTGGGGGTGGCTTGACCGGCAACCGAAGTAATCCGGTCACCAACCACAAATCCGCTCTGCTGAGCCAGTGAACCCTCTTCCACCTTGCCGACCAGCGGTTTGAGACCGGTATCACCGGTGACGAATATCAGCCAGAAGGCAAAGATTGCAAAGAGGAAATTAAACAGGGGCCCGGCAACCACAATGGCACTGCGCACCGGCAGTGACTGGCGGTTGAACGCCTGATTCTGCATCGCCTCGGGGACTGGCGCCTCCCGCTCATCGAGCATTTTCACATAGCCGCCGAGTGGGATGGCCGCAATAACGTACTCGGTACCATCCACCTGACTGGTCTTTTTCCACAGCGGCTTGCCGAAACCGATGGAGAAACGCAACACCTTGACACCCAGTTTCCGTGCCACCCAGAAGTGGCCGAATTCATGCACGGCAATCAGGATTGCCAGTGCAACAAGAAATGAAATGATGGTGAAGAGTAGTGAATTCATTATGTCTAATCAGCTGATACCGCAGCTTGAGACCCTTTTCTGTACGACTTGTTCCGCCACACTTCGCGCCTCCCGGTCCGCCTCCAACAGGCTCTCCAGATCTTTGACCTGATCCACCGGCTGCCGTTGCATGGTCTCCTCGACCACGTCAGCAATTCCGGTAAAACCGAGGCGCTGATTGAGAAACGCATCCACCGCCACCTCATTGGCCGCATTCAGCACCGCACTGGCGGTACCACCACTCTGGATCGCCTGATAGGCCAGACCCAGGCAGGGGAATCGCTGGGGATCCGGTGGCTCGAAATCGAGACGGCCAATCTGAAAAAGATTCAGACTCTCGACCCCGGACTGAATCCGCTTCGGCCAGGCCAGCGCGTGGGCAATTGGTGTCCGCATGTCCGGCTGCCCCAGCTGTGCGAGCACCGAACCATCCTCATACTCCACCATGGAGTGGATGACACTCTGGGGATGCAGCACCACCTCGATCTTATCCGCCCCGGCCTGAAACAGCCAGTGCGCCTCGATCACCTCCAGCCCCTTGTTCATCATGGTTGCCGAGTCGACAGAGATCTTCCTGCCCATCTCCCAGTTGGGATGGGCACAGGCCTGATCGGGGGTAACATTGTGCAACGCTTCCACCGGGGTTTCGCGAAACGGCCCACCGGAAGCGGTCAGCAGAATACGCTTCACGCCAGACTGCACCAGATCACCCTGATACCCCTCCGGCATGCACTGGAAGACCGCATTATGTTCACTGTCGATGGGCAGCACCAGGGCATTGTGAGCCTTCACCTCCTGCATGAACAGGTCACCGGCCACCACCAACGCCTCTTTATTCGCCAGCAGCAGTCGCTTGCCGGCCCGTACAGCCGCAAGCGCCGGTAACAATCCGGCCGCACCAACAATCGCCGCCATCACATAGTGGGCCTGAGGCATGGCTGCCGCAATCTCCAGGCCACGCAGCCCGGAGAGCACTTCAATCGCCAGTCCGCGCTGATTCAGCCCTTTCGCCAACTGATTGGCACAGTGAGGATCACCCATCACCGCAATCTTCGGTTGAAACCTCTCACACTGATTCAGCAGACCCTCTACATCCCGATTGGCGGTCAAGGCAACAACCTGGTACTGATCCGGATGTCTGGCCACCACATCCAGGGTGCTGATGCCGATCGAGCCAGTCGATCCCAGAATCGTCAAACCTATCATCACGCTTCCCCCAGCAGGGTCAGGCCGAAGAGAAATACTGGTGCCGCGGCCGTCAGGCTATCGATACGATCCAACATACCACCATGTCCGGGTAGCAGGGTACCACTATCCTTCATCCCCCTCTGACGCTTCAACAGGCTCTCGAACAGATCACCGACCACCGAGGAGAGCATCGTTACCAGACAGAGAAGCAAGATCAGACTTGATTTCAGAACAGAGCTATCCAACCACCAGATCAGAACGAATCCGCACAGCAGTGCACTGACCATGGCCCCATAGACGCCCTCCCTGGTCTTGCCGGGGCTCACCTCAGGTGCCAGCTTATGGCTCCCCCAGCGGTGTCCAGCAAAGTAGGCTCCCACATCCGCGCTCCAGATCAGCATCAGAACAAACAGCATCAAACCGGGGCCGAAAGCGGGTATCTGATGCAGGTTGATCAGTGCAAGCCAGGGGGGAAGCAGCACAACGATTCCCTCCAGGCCTTTCAACAACGAATTATCGGATGGGGTCTGATGCGACCGATAACGTACAATCCGCACCAGCACAAAACACCACCAGACTACCGCAAGCCCAGTGATGAGAGGAATCCACGATGGGGGCATCAAAAAGTAGCTGCAACCGAGCAGTAGCAGCATCAACAGGGTATACAGCAGCTGCTGCGGCAGATCGGTAAAACCACTCAGTCTGGCCCACTCCCTACTGCCCACCAACACCACAACGGCGAGAAGCAGGGCAACATAACCGGTTGGCAGCAACAGTACCGAAGAGATTACCAGAGGGGCCAGAATCAGGGCTGTGATGACGCGCTGCTTCAGCATATCGGACCGCTCAGGAGGCTTCAGCAGTCTGTCCCTGAACCTGCTCTCCGGTACGGCCGAAACGACGTTGTCGACCTGAATAATCCTGAATTGCCGCTTCCAGGGCCTGATCATCAAAGTCCGGCCAGAGCAGATCAGTGAAGTAGAGTTCGGTATAGGCACACTGCCACAGCAGGAAGTTGCTGATGCGTTTTTCACCACCGGTGCGAATGAACAGATCGGGTTCCGGAACCCCGGCAAATGAGAGGTGCTGCGCCAGTGCCTGTTCATCGATCTGGTCGACAGAGAGCTCTCCTGAAACGACCGATTGCGCCAGGCATCTGGCAGCCTGGGTAACATCCCAGCGACCACCGTAGTTGGCCGCCACCTGCAACAACAGGCCTTGGTTGGATGCAGTCTGCTGCTCCGCATCGGCGATCTGCTGCTGCAGCTTTTTGGAGAATGCGCTGCGATCGCCAATCACTTTGAGCTTGACCTGATTGCGGTCGAGACGTTTGATCTCTTTCCTCAAGGAGCGGATGAAAAGGTCCATGATCAGATTGACCTCTTTGGCGGGCCTCCGCCAGTTCTCGCTGCTGAAGGCAAACAGAGTCAGAACCGATATCTTGCGCACCACACAGGCTTCGACCACCCGGCGTACGGCATCCACACCAGCCGGATGACCGGCGTATCGCGGCAGGCCACGCTTTTTCGCCCATCGGCCATTGCCATCCATGATAATCGCCAAATGCCGAGGCAGTTCTGCGACGACAGTTTCGGAGTCCTTTGTCATGCCGCTTGTCATAGAAGTTTCTTTAGGGTTTTCAGGAGGATCAAATCTCCATCAAGTCCTTCTCTTTCTCCTCCAGCAACGCATCAACCTGCTTGATGTGTTTGTCTGTCAGATTCTGGATCAGTTCCTGCCCACGGTGTTCATCATCCTCTGAAATCATCTTCTCCTTAACCAGATCCTTCAGGTCATGGTTGGCGTCACGCCGGATATTACGCACCGCGACTTTAGCCTGCTCAGCCTCCTGGCGAACGACTCGAATCAGATCTTTGCGCCGCTCTTCGGTCAGCGGAGGCATTGGCACTCGCAAAACCGAACCGGCACTCATCGGGTTGAGCCCCAGATCGGATGTCATGATCGCCTTCTCCACAACCGAAACCATGTTCTTTTCCCAAGGCACCACGGTCAGCGTACGAGCATCCTCGACATTGATATTCGCCACCTGACTGATCGGCACATCCGATCCATAGTAGTCGACCCGGATATGATCCAGCAGACTGGGATGGGCACGGCCGGTCCGCACCTTGGCCAGTTCATGTACCAGGGACTCTACACTCTTACCCATACGGGTTGACGCATCACTCTTAATATCATCAATCATAGTCAGTCGCCTTTTTCCACCAGGGAGCCAATTGCCTCTCCATGCATCAGCCGCATGAGAGCACCCGGGTCGTTTATGTTCATGATTCGCAGGGGCATGCCGTTGTCCCGGCACAGAACGATTGCCGTGGCATCCATTACTTGAAGGTTTTCCGCCAAAGCGCGATCGTATGTCAAACGGGGATAGAAGGTTGCCTGGGGATCTTTCATCGGGTCGGCTGAATAGACACCATTCACCTTGGTCGCCTTGATCAGCAGATCCGCCTTGATCTCCACCGCTCTCAGGCTGGCAGCGGAGTCAGTGGTAAAGTAGGGATTACCGGTACCTGCCGCGAGAATGGCAACCCGACCCTGATCCAGGCTACGTCTTGCATCTCTCGCAGTGAAAGGTTCGCAGACATCGGGTATCGCAAGCGCCGAGTAGACATCGGCATCCACTCCCAGGCGGGTGAGCATATCCTGCATCGCCAGTGAATTCATTACGGTGGCCAACATGCCCATCTGATCGCCGCGCACCCGGTCGAAGCCACCCTGAGCCAGACCTGCACCACGAAAGATGTTACCGCCACCGATCACAACCCCCATTTGAATGCCGGCATCGATCAGATCCCTGATCTCCTCAGCAACCCGCTGAAGCACGCCAGGATCAATACCGAAGTCCCCCTCTCCCATCAGGGCCTCGCCACTCAGTTTGAGCAAGATGCGTTGGCTAATTAGCGCACTCATATCATCCCTATCCTGGGGTCTGTTATTAATGGTGACCAACCACCACAGTGGCTGGCTGTGGAAAGGCATCGGGTTGTGATCGATGCCTTTCCACTAAGCCCATGGGCTTGACGCAGAAAAATCAAGACATCTTGGCTTGAGCCATGACCTCTTCAGCAAAGTTTTCCTGCTTCTTCTCGATACCTTCACCGACCTCAAAGCGTTTGTAATCCACAATCTGTGCATTTTTGCTTTTCAGCAGCTTTTCCACGCTGGTATCTGGATCCTTGACGAATGCCTGACCCATCAGGGTGTTCTCAGCGAGATACTTGCGCATCCGGCCTTCGACCATTTTGGCAATGATCTCATCCGGCTTGCCGCTCTCTTTCGCCTGAGCGGTGACGATCTCACGCTCTTTGTCCATCATATCCTGTGGCATCTGCTCTGCAGAGAGGCAGACCGGATTGGTCGCCGCGATGTGCATCGCCAGATCGCGTCCCAGCTCATCATCACCGCCGTCGAGCTCAAGCACCACACCGATACGCACGCCGTGACGATAGCTGACCAGCTTACCGGATGAGGCATTGAAACGGACAAAACGGCGTACATTCATGTTTTCGCCGAGTTTTGAGACCAGGGCCTCACGGGCCTGATTGACAGTGGTCTCTTCGCCTTCATGCAGCGGTTGCTCCATCAAAGCGGCGACATCGTCTGCGCCACCTGCCAGAACACGCTCTGCAACGGCCTTTGCGAAAGAGGTGAAGTTGTCGTCCTTGCCGACAAAATCCGTTTCACAATTGACCTCAACCATTGCACCCTGGGTACTGTCATCGTTGAAGCTCAACACGATGATACCCTCTGCCGCGATACGACCCGCTTTTTTGGCCGCCTTCGCCTGACCGGACTTGCGCATCTGTTCGATAGCTGCATCCACATCGCCATTGGACTCAACCAATGCCTTTTTACACTCCATCATCCCTGCGCCGGTACGATCACGCAGCTCTTTCACCAGAGAGGCTGTAATTGCCATAATACGCCTACCTTTAATATTTAAGTAGTAAAACTGTCTTACAAGAGAATGCTCACCGGACTCCTGAGAGTCCGGCTACTCTGCCGATGGTTCAGGCCTGATCAGGCGCTACCTCGACAAACTCCTCGTTACTATTTGCTGCCACACTGTTGGCGGCACTGGCGCGACCTTCCAGAATCGCTGCCGAAGCACCCTGCACATAGAGCTGAACCGCGCGAATCGCATCGTCGTTACCCGGAATCACGTAGTCGATATCATCCGGGTCGTTGTTGGTATCCACCACGCCGATCACCGGAATACCCAGTTTGCGGGCTTCAGCCACAGCATTCTTCTCGTGACCTACATCAATGATATAGAGGGCATCGGGCAGACCGTTCATGTTCTTGATACCGCCGAGGCTGCGCTCCAGCTTCTCCAGCTCGCGGCTCAATCCGAGCGCCTCTTTCTTGTTGAAACGCTGTTCAACACTACCGTCTTCGAACATTGCTTCAAGCTCTTTGAGTCGCTTGATGGACTGTTTGATGGTCTTGAAATTGGTCAGCATGCCGCCCAACCAGCGATGGTTGACGAAAGGCATACCGCAACGCTCCGCCTCTTCGCGCACCACGGACTGCGCCGCACGCTTGGTGCCGACAAACAGAACCTTGCCGCCGTTGGCAGAGAGGGAACCGATGAAATTCATCGCATCCTTGAAAAGGGGCATCGTCTTTTCCAGATTGACGATGTGGATCTTGTTGCGATGTCCAAAGATGTAAGAACCCATTTTCGGGTTCCAGTAACGGGTCTGATGACCAAAATGTACGCCTGCCTCAAGCATCTGGCGCATTGATACTTCACTCATGAGTGACTCCTGATATGTATCGGGTTAAACCTCCACATACCCCATAGTCCAACCTTATGATACTGATTAATAAGCAAAACTTAGTAATACTCAGTATCTTCCAAGGCACCCAGGACCATGTGACGATATGTGTGTGTTTTCTACCCGCGAGAATAACCCTAGGGCCTCCGCGGACTTGGAATGCTGAAGCGTTTGCGATTCAGCGGGGCGTTTTATACCATAACCGGCTTGTTGCGACAATCTTGCCGCATTCGCCATTAACCTTCAGATTCAGGTTTAACTTCCCGGACTTTCAAGCGATTTCAAATGGGCGTCACAATAAAAACAGCGCAAGAGATAGAAAAGATGAGACTGGCCGGCAAGCTTGCGGCTGAGGTATTGG
Organism: Candidatus Thiodiazotropha sp. 'RUGA'; assembly: GCA_016842065.1. GTDB lineage: Bacteria > Pseudomonadota > Gammaproteobacteria > Chromatiales > Chromatiaceae > Thiodiazotropha. Next base: position 909 of record JAEPDS010000069.1, on the reverse strand, counting down.
AGATGATTGCCCCTCATGTACAGCCCGGCGTGACAACCCTGGAGCTGGATCGCATCTGCCACGACTACATCGTCGACCAGCAGCAGGCCATTCCGGCACCGCTCAACTACCGCGGCTTTCCGAAATCGATCTGCACTTCGGTCAACCAGGTTGTCTGTCACGGAATTCCCAACGAGAAGCGTCTCAAAAAGGGCGATATCGTGAACATCGATATCACCGTGATCAAGGACGGTTACCATGGCGACACCAGCAAGATGTTCACCGTCGGACAGCCCTCAATTCTTGCCAAGCGACTGATCGATGTGACCCAGGATGCATTGTGGCTGGGGATCAATAAGGTAGAGCCAGGCTGCCGGCTCGGCGATATCGGTCAGGCGATCCAGACCTTTGTCGAGAATCACCACTACAGTGTGGTGAGAGAGTATTGCGGTCACGGTATCGGCAAGGATTTCCATGAGGATCCCCAAGTGTTGCACTACGGCCAATCCGGCACCGGCATGGTTCTGCAGCCCGGTATGTGCTTCACCATTGAACCGATGGTCAATGCGGGAAAACAACAGGTCAAATTGAAGCCGGACGGCTGGACTGTGATCACCCGGGACCGCAGTCTGTCAGCGCAATTTGAACACACCATCCTGGTTTCCGAAAACGGTTTTGAAGTGCTGACTCTGCGCGAGGAAGAGCGGGAGAACCGCTGCTGACCAGGAGTCGAATCCCGGCAGACACCGCCATAGTCAGGCAGCTGGGACAGAGTCCCTCTCCGAATGATGCCAACTCAAGGCAACAACTCCCCAATTTTGCCGGTCAAATCAGGTTACCCTAGGGCCTGTTAACACTAATCCAATACGCCCTGCTGGGTCTGTTTTTGTGTCCAGCAAGGCAGAATGAGCGTCGTGTAGTCATTCTACA
>JAEPDS010000068.1 GCA_016842065.1 Candidatus Thiodiazotropha sp. 'RUGA' | reverse complement strand
CTTTCCAGGGCATCTGAGGCGCTCCTCAAATGCCATATTGTGTAACCTATGTGCCCGGTATATTCTGTAACCTATGTGCCGATAAGCTCAAGGGACGCACTACCGCCAAACTGGCAATGAAGCGAGTCAATCGAATGAGACATACCCGCCTATTTCAGATTGTGCTGATCTCTAGCTTCTGGGTGGTCAGCCTGATCGGTCAAACCAGCCATGCTGCCTCCATCCAGGGACATGTCATAAACGTCGACAGTGGCGAACTGATTCAGATAAAGACTTCAGACGGTCGCTATCGACAGGTAAAACTGGTTGGCGTTCATATACCCCGGCACTCCAAAGTCGGGAGTATCGATGCTAAACGGCATTTGGCCATGCTCCTGGCGGGACGAATCGTCACGGTGGAATATCAAAAGCTCACAGCAAAGGGTGTTATACTCGGATTAGTGAGGCATGGTGGTACGGATGTCGCATTACAGATGCTGAAAGCCGGTCTGGCACGTGTATCCATTGGAGACCCACTCACCCCACAAACACTCGGGGTTTACCAGGCCTATGAAGCCCGGGCGAGAAACAGAGGAATGGGACTCTGGCACTAGTGCCGTCTGTATAGAACCCGGCGACTCAGATTGTCGTATTGGATTCGTGTATACAACAGGCTATAGGGGAATTCGTTCCAGAAAGGAGACCATTCCATGGGGAAAAAATCCAAAAAAGCGAAAGACGACCTCGATGACAAGGTAAAAGAGAAGAAGGCCAGGAAGGCAAAGAAAGTCAAACGCAGCGAACCACAATTGGAGAGCAGGCCAAACCCGATCGATCCAAGCTTAAGGTACCAGATGATTGAAACAGCGGCCTACTATATCGCTGAAAAGCACGGCTTCGACCCACGTAAATCGGTTGAAGACTGGGCTCAGGCGGAGCAGGAGATCGATAGCATGCTGAATGAAGAGGAACAGAACCGCTGAAGTTGCTGACGGGTTAAGACTTGCCAGCGCTCTTCTTGGACTTACCCTTCTTCTTGGAAGAAGATTTGGACTCTGTTTTGCGTAGCCTTTTCAAATTCTCACAAAGCGCCGTCTCCAGGGCTTTGTAGACTTTCAACTGAGCAGCCTGATAACGGGTTTCCGGTTCTCCGACCAATTCAAGCCGGGCACCAAAGTAGGCCAGATCCGCCTCCAGGGAGATCGGATTAATATTAACCCTCAGTTTGTTGCTGTCTTGCTCTGACAATCTCTCAGTCCCTGCTCAATAATCCACTTGAAAAGCTGACACTCTGTTCGTTAATCGGCAAACTGAGCACCATACACCATTATCTTTATTAATATAGATCATTGGATCACGCTATTGTCATCAGGTTTATTTATAACATTAAGCATCTGTAAAGTCTGAAATCATACTATCTGGAACCTGCTTGATAGCGACTTTTTGTTACCCTGTCGTAGCACTAAATGATGCTCTCTATTTTGCCACATCATTGATAAATTTTTCACAAAATCTGTTATCAAACAAATAGATTCAGCTGACAGTGGTTACTATAGACAATCGCTGACGGGATTTATTCAACACGGGTGAGCGAATCCGAAGGCAATCACCGAAGGGAGTTTTTCAAACCCTGATGTGATTATAATGAATGCCCAGGCCCCGGTTAATTCGATCCTAAGAATTCCAAATCCAGCCATTTGAGAGCCGTTTGGGCAGGTGGTAACACGCCCCTCCTGTGCTAACATTTACTGATAGCTGCCCAAAAATAAGTTATCCCCAACCAAACGGTTACAGACACACAATGACCAAAACTCTGGATGTCCTAAGATCCACCTCTGCCTTTTCCGGAGGCAACGCCTCCTTTGTCGAAGAACTCTACGAATCCTACCTGAAAGACCCGGAGAGCATTCCGCCCGACTGGCGACATAAGTTTGACGAGTTACCTCAACAGGAGAAGCACGACACGGCCCATGAACCGATCAGGCAGCGCTTTCTGCATCTGGTCAAAGAGAAGCGTTCAGCCACTGCCACGCCGCAGGAGAACCTCTCCCCAGCTGCTGCCGAACAACAGGCTTCAGTACTGCGTTACATCAACGGCTATCGTATGCGTGGCCACCAGAATGCAAACCTTGATCCTCTGAAACTGCGGGATATGGTTTCTGTCGATGATCTCGATCTGGCCTATCACAAACTGGACACCATCGATCAAAACACGATCTACAACACCGGCTCCCTGTTCGCCCCGGAACGTATGGCATTAAAGGATATCATCGAGCTGGTGCAAAAAAGCTACTGCGGCAGTATCGGCACAGAGTATGGCCATATCACCGACACCAAACAGAAACGCTGGATCCAGGAGCGCATCGAACAGCGCCATCTGTTTCAGCAGTTCAGTGTCAAAGAGAAGCGCTGGCTATTGACCCTGTTAACGGCAGCGGAAGGCATAGAAAAGTATCTGCATACCCGTTATGTGGGTCAGAAACGATTTTCACTGGAAGGCGGCGAGACCATGATACCGCTGCTTGACGACCTGATACAACATGCCGGTAAAAACGATATCAATGAAGCCGTCATCGGTATGGCCCACCGGGGAAGAATCAATGTCCTGACCAACATTCTCGGCAAACCGCCACAAGAGATCTTTGACGAGTTCGAAGGCCGGGTCACTGTGGATCCCCAGCGTCTGGCCGGCGATGTGAAATACCATATGGGATTCTCCACCGACATCGATACACCCGGAGGCATCGTCCATACCGTACTGGGATTCAACCCCTCCCACCTGGAGATCATCAATCCGGTTATCGAAGGATCGGTGCGTGCCCGACAGCGGCGTAGGGGCGATCACGACGGATCCAGGGTATTACCGATTCTGATTCACGGGGACTCAGCCTTTGCCGGTCAAGGGGTGGTGATGGAGACACTCAATCTCTCCCAGACCCGTGGTTACTCAACCGGCGGTACGGTGCATATCATCACCAACAACCAGATCGGTTTCACCACCAGCAACCCCCTCGACACCCGTTCGACCCTCTACTGTACAGACGTGGCAAAAATGGTCCAGGCGCCGATCTTCCATGTCAACGGGGACGATCCTGAGGCGGTCATCTACGTCACCCGGCTGGCCCTCGATTTTCGCATGCGCTTCCGCAAGGATGTAGTGATCGATATGATTTGCTACCGCCGGCTGGGACACAATGAGGCGGATGAACCCTCGGTTACCCAACCTGAGATGTACAGTAAGATCCGCAATCATCCAACGATCAGAACCCTGTATGCGGAGAAGCTGGTTCAAGAGTCGACGATCACCCCCCAGGAGGCCCGCGACCTGGTCGACAACTACCGTGAATCCCTTGAAGCCGGTATCGTTGAAGCGCGCCCGGTTACCTGTGCATTGCGCCATCCCTACGCGGTACGTTGGAACAGCTTTCGCGGCATCGAATGGGAACACCCTTGCGACACCGCCATCTCCAGCGACGAATTCAACCAGTTGGCTGAGCAGTTGTTGCATGTACCGGGTGGATTCGAACTCCACCCCAGAGTGGAAAAAATCTGGACCGAGCGACGTCGCATGGCCAGCGGCGATCAACTGATCGATTGGGGTTTCGCCGAGAACATGGCCTACGCTTCGTTACTGGCGAAAGGTGTACCGATACGCCTCTCCGGTCAGGATTCAGGTCGAGGCACCTTTTTCCATCGTCATGCGGTACTGCATAATCAAGCCGATGGTGAAGCTCTGATACCACTGCAGCATCTGAGTCAGAATCAAGCGGATTTTCTGGTCATCGATTCGCTGCTGTCGGAAGAGGCGGTGCTCGGTTACGAGTATGGCTACGCAACCGCCGACCCCAACTCGCTGACCATCTGGGAAGCCCAGTTTGGTGACTTTGCCAACGGCGCTCAGGTGGTAATCGACCAATTCATCACATCGGGCGGTGAAAAATGGGGGCTGTTGTGCGGCCTTGTAATGCTGCTGCCACATGGATATGAAGGTCAGGGTGCGGAACACTCCTCAGCCAGGCCGGAACGTTTTCTGCGACTCTGCGCCAACCATAACATTCAGGTCTGCTGCCCGACCAATGCCTCGCAGATCTTTCATCTGTTACGTCGGCAGATCGTTCGCCCTTACCGTCACCCACTGGTGGTACTGACACCCAAGAGTCTGTTGCGCCATCGTCTGGCGACCTCATCAAAACAGTCGTTGCTCGAAGGTAAGTTTGAGAACGTTATCGACGAGATCGATGAGATCGATCCGAAGAAAGTGAAACGGGTTGTGCTGTGCACCGGCAAGGTCTATTACGAGCTACTCGAAACCCGTCGCTCGAGAGGTCTGGAGGATGTTGCAATCATCCGTATCGAACAACTCTACCCATTCCCGCAAAAAGAGTTCGACAAAATCATCAAGCAGTACAAAAATAGCAAGATGATTATCTGGTGCCAGGAAGAGCCGCAAAACCAGGGTGCCTGGGATCAGATCAAACACCGCTTCTACCCGTTAACCAGTAAGAACAGACAACTACACTACGTGGGGCGCTCCACCGCTGCAGCACCGGCAGTCGGCTATCGCTCCGTCCACATTGCCCAACAGGAGACCTTGATCGACGAGGCTCTCACCGGACGCATTAACCCAAGAATGAACTATAGGAATCAGGCATATCAACAATGAGCATTGAACTACGTGTTCCACAACTTCCCGAGTCTGTCTCCGACGCCACCATACTGAGCTGGCACAAGCAGCCCGGCGAATCGGTTAGCCAGGATGAAACACTGGTCGACCTCGAAACCGACAAGGTGGTACTCGAGGTACCGGCGCCCCAGGACGGCGTACTGACAGAGATCCGATTCAAAGTCGGTGAGACTGTCCAGGCTGAGGATGTATTGGCTTTGATGGAGGCCGGCAAAGCGGCCGCAGCTGCCTCAAGCGCACCTGCGGAGAGTGAAGCTGCCGCCGCTGAGGAGGCACCGGTGTTGTCACCTGCCGTCAGGCGTCTGGTGAATGAGAGCGGTATCGACCCCACAACGATCAAAGGCAGTGGTAAAAACGGCCGCATCGTGAAAGCCGATGTGGAGGCCGCAATCGCCGCCCAACCAACTCAGAGTGCCGCCCAACCGGCAGCTGCAGCTGCGGCTCCAGCCCCGGCAGCCCCTGAAGGACGCATCGAAGAGCGGGTACCGATGACGCGTCTACGCAAGCGGGTGGCTGAACGTCTGGTGGAAGCACAGCACACCGCAGCCATACTCACCACATTCAATGAAGTCAATCTGCAAGCGGTCTCCAATCTGCGCGTCACCTATCGGGAGAGTTTCGAGAAAAAGCACGATGTGCGTCTTGGCTTCATGTCATTTTTCGTCAAGGCAGCGGTTGAAGCCCTGAAACAGTTCCCCATCATCAATGCGACCATGGATGGAGACGACATTCTCTATCATGGCTATTTCGATATTGGTATTGCCGTCTCTTCACCACGGGGTCTGGTGGTGCCGATTCTGCGTGATGCGGACCAGCTCAGCTTTGCGGCCATCGAGCAACGCATCAGGGAGTATGGTGAGAAAGCCAAGCAGGGTACCTTGAGCTACGATGATCTGACCGGAGGCACCTTCTCCATCACCAATGGCGGTGTGTTCGGTTCGATGCTCTCGACCCCGATTCTCAATCCACCCCAAAGCGCCATACTCGGCATGCATTCGATTCAACAGCGACCGATGGTTGAAAAGGGAGAGATTGTCATCCGACCGATGATGTATCTGGCGCTCTCCTATGATCATCGAATCATTGATGGGCGGGATGCGGTACAGTTCCTGGTGACCATTAAGCAACTGCTTGAGGATCCGAGCCGCTTGCTGTTGGAGATCTGAATCGAGAATCGACCGGTAATACGCAAGCTAGCCAGGGCCTGTTATCAGGCCCTGGCATATTGACAGAAATAGCGTCATGCAGGCTGCACTTGAGGCACCAGGCGTATTGTATCGTAATGAAACCCGGCACAAGGTGAAGCGGGCAAGTAGTTCATCAACACCCTGATCCTGGATACCTACCTTCCCCGGGATAATTAATGAACAACAACCAAAGACCGTTTACTCCAGATACCCCTTACAGCAACAGCCGGTTCATGAAATACTCACAGAATCACCTAGGGCCTGTTAACACTAATCCAATGCGCCCTGTTGCGCCCAGCGGCGTTATCATTCGCTCATGTAGAATGACTACACGACGCTCATTCTGCCTTGCTGGACACAAAAACAGACCCAGCAGGGCGTATTGGATTAGTGTTAACAGGCCCTAGCACAAGTGACAAAAGTGTTGATGATCTTCCCCTGATCCACTGATTTCATTCAACACGACACGAGAAACAAAACTACAATATTTCTTACAGATACTCGGGTAAGACAGGATAGACCATGACACAGATTCGCCAGGATGATTTCATCCAAAGCGTTGCAGACGCCATCCAGTTCATCTCTTATTATCACCCAGTCGATTTTCTCAAGGCCATGGGAGAGGCCTGGGAGAAAGAGCAGAGCCCGGCGGCCAAGGACGCCATGGCCCAGATACTGGTCAACTCCCGGATGTGCGCCGAAGGCCGCCGCCCGGTCTGTCAGGACACCGGCATGGTGGTGGTGTTTCTGAAAATCGGCATGGATGTCAGCTGGGACAGCAACATGAGCGTTAATGAGATGGTCAACGAAGGGGTACGCCATGGCTATGCACACCCCGACAATGTGCTCAGATTCTCCATGGTCAACGATCCTCTCGGTGCACGCAAGAACACCGGTGACAACACACCTGCTATCGTCCACACTGAATTGGTACGGGGCGACAAAGTGGAGATCAAGATCGCCGCCAAAGGGGGTGGTTCGGAAAATAAATCCCGCTTCAAAGTCCTTAACCCTTCCGGCTCCCTGGTGGACTGGGTGCTTGAGGAGTTGCCGAAAATGGGTGCCGGATGGTGTCCCCCGGGCATGCTGGGTATCGGCGTCGGTGGCAGTGCAGAAAAAGCCATGCTGCTGGCCAAAGAGGCCTTGATGGAGCCCATTGATATACATGAGCTGGTTGCTCGAGGCGCACAGAACCGCAAGGATGAACTGCGCCTGGAGCTGTTCGAGAAAGTGAATGCCCTGGGTATCGGGGCACAGGGGCTTGGTGGACTGACAACGGTTCTGGATGTAAAGATCAGTGATTTCCCAACCCATGCCGCCTCGCTACCGGTGGCGATGATACCCAACTGTGCCGCAACCCGGCATGTGGAATTCACCCTGGACGGCAGCGGTCCTGCGCAACTCGCCACACCCCAGGCCAGTGATTGGCCAGCGGTTACCTGGGAGGCCTCACCCGAAGCACGACGGGTCAATCTGGATGAAGTCACTAGAGAGGAGATCGCCAGCTGGAAACCGGGTGAATTGATTCTCCTCAACGGTAAGCTGCTGACCGGACGTGACGCTGCCCACAAAAGGATTGCCGACCTGTATGAAAAGGGCGAGGCGCTACCGAACAACGTGGACTTCACCAACCGCTTTATCTACTACGTAGGACCGGTGGATCCAGTGCGCGATGAGGTGGTCGGTCCGGCCGGACCAACCACTGCAACCCGCATGGACAAGTTCAGTGAAACCATGCTCGGTGAGGCTGGGCTACTTGGCATGGTCGGCAAAGCTGAACGTGGCCCTACGGCACTGGAGGCGATCAAAAAACACAAAGCAGTCTATCTAATGGCGGTCGGTGGTGCCGCCTATCTGGTCTCCAAGGCGATTCGCAGCTCAAAGGTGCTTGCCTTTGAGGACCTGGGCATGGAGGCGATCCGGGAGTTTGAAGTGGTGGATTTCCCGGTAACCGTTGCGGTCGACAGCCAAGGGATTTCCGTTCATCAGACAGGCCCTGCCGAGTGGCGGGACAGGATTGGGAAAATACCAGTCGTTACGGAGTAGTCATCATGAACTCATATAGAGCGTTCCGGATAAACTTTAAAAACTTAGAGCACTCTGCCGGTATCGAAGAACTAACACTGGATTCGCCGGATAAAGGCGAGGTATTGATCAGAGTACGCTACTCCAGCATCAACTATAAAGATGCCCTGGCAGGTACCGGCAAAGGCAAGATCCTAAGACGCTTCCCGCTGACCGGAGGAATCGATGCCGCCGGCGAAGTGGCAGAGAGTAATGACCGGCGTTTCAAAGAGGGGGATCAGGTTGTCGTCACCGGCTACGAGATGTCAGCCACTGCAGATGGCGGCTACGCGGAGTATCTCAGAGTTCCGGCGGATTGGGTGATCCCGCTACCGGACGGCCTCACACTGGATCAATCGATGGCGTTGGGTACCGCTGGCTTCACGGCGGCTCTGGCGCTGCACCGCATGGAGGTCAATGGCCAGCAACCCGATATGGGACCGATACTGGTGACCGGTGCAACCGGTGGGGTTGGCTCTATCGCGGTTAACATCTTTGACGGTGAGGGCTTTGAAGTTCACGCGGTCACCGGCAAGCAGCAGCAACAGGGTTTTCTAGAACACCTGGGTGCCCAGGAGGTACTCGGCCGGGACAAGATCCCCCCCGCCCACCATGCCCTTGAAAGGGCACACTGGGGTGGCGCCGTGGACAATGTGGGTGGCGCCATGCTCTCCAGCATCGCCTGTAAGATCAAACCTTGGGGTAGTATCGCCTCGATCGGTCTGGCCGGTGGCCATGAACTGAACACCACGGTGATGCCGTTCATCCTCAGGGGTGTCAGTCTGCTGGGCATCGATTCAGCAGGCTGCCCATACCCGGTCCGCACAGAGATATGGCAGCGCCTGGCGACCGATCTGAAACCCAGACACCTGGATGATATCGTGCAACAGAAAATCAACCTGGAGCAGCTACCCGATACCTTCGAGCGAATGCTCTCCGGCGAGATCTTCGGGCGTACACTGGTTGAGGTATAGGTGGTTTATTGAGTCCGCAAATGAACGCGAATTAACGCAAATGGTATTTACTACGAACAGGTGCAGAAGCTCACAGGTTAAACCGATCAACAGAATTTCAACGTGTTAAACCCTTTTGTACGGCCATGCTCCTGGTGATCGATTAAATTCTGCAAAACACGAACCCGGCGACTCAGTGCAACGTGGCCAGGGCCTTTTTAAGCCCCTGGGACGATGCTAAAACAACAGCTTGGTGTGCAACGTTCGATATCAACAATCCATTTGCGTTAATTCGCGTTCATTAGCGGACTGATAAACTAGGGCCTGTTAACACTAATCCAATTGGCTCTGTTGTGCCTGAAAAAGCGCCAATCAAGGCGCGAGGAGTGAGGTTTGGTGATTCCAAATGAACGACGAGCAACGCCGAGTGGCGCTTTTTCAGGCGCAACCCGGAGGGCTGGGTCTATTTTTCCGCCCAGCGGCGTTATCATTCGCTCATGTAGAACAACTACACGTCGCTCATTCTGCCTTGCTGGACGAAAAAATAGACCCAGCAGGGACAATTGGATTAGTGTTAACAGGCCCTAAAACTGATAACCCTTCGGCACCACCACAATGCCTTTATCGGAGATGGAGAAGCGCTCGGCATCCAGACTCTTGTCGAAGCCGATGCGCTCACCCGGCGGAATGACAACCCCCTTGTCGACAATGCAGTTATCCAATTCCGCTCCGTCACCAACCTCCACCCCTTCAAACAGGATGCAGTTGTGAATCACCGCTTCGTCTCCGATGCGAACGTTGGGAAACAGAATCGAGTGCTGCACACTGCCACCGACGATCAATACCCCGTTGGCAACGATCGAATTGATGAAAATCCCTTCACTGCCGGATATGCCGGGTACCGTACGTGCCGGAGGATATTGTGAATGGTGGGTTCGGATCGGCCACTCAGGCTGATAGAGATTCAGTGCGGGTTGAGGGTCGAGCAGCTGCATATTCGCCTCATAGTAACTGTCCAGGGTACCCACATCGCGCCAATAACGATCACGGCTGACGCGCCCCGCCTCGCCACCAAAACGATAGGCATAAACCCCATTTTCGGCGAACAGTTTCGGCAGAACATCGTAGCCGAAATCGTGCCCGGAATCCGATCGTTGGTGATCCTCCTCAAGGATCGAAATCAGCCGATCCAGGGAGAACACATAGATGCCCATTGAGACCAATGCATTCTCACCTCCCGGCTGACAGGGGTTCGGCTCTTCCGGCTTCTCTTCGAAAGAGGTCACCCGACCCTGCTCATCCACCTCCATCACACCGAACTGGCCCGCCTCGCTGAGGGGTACTTCCATACTTGCCAGCGTCACACCGGAACTGTGTTCTTCATGAAACGCCAACAAAGGCGCATAGTCCATGCGGTAGATATGGTCCCCGGAGAGGATCAACACCCGCTCCGCACCACTTCGCTTCAACATGTAGAGATTCTGATAGACCGCATCCGCCGTTCCGTCATACCAACTGCCACCGGTTCTCATCTGCGGCGGAACCGCCGTGATGTATTCCCCCAGCTCAGGATTGAACAGTGACCAGCCATCTCTGAGATGTTTCTGCAGTGAGTGGGATTTGTATTGAGTCAATACAAGCACCTGCCTGAGACCTGAATGGAGACAGTTCACCAGGGTAAAATCGATGATCCGGTACTGACCGCCGAATGGTACTGCCGGTTTGGTTCTCTCCAGTGTCAGTGGCTTCAGACGGGAGCCGTGGCCACCCGCAAGAATGACGGTCAATGTGTTATTACGCATCAGATCGCTCCGTGTTGTTATTTCTCTATTGAATAACACTCAAGCAAAAACCAGTCCCACTCTGTCCGGACCACTCCCGGAGGCTTGATCGACCTGACAGGCGAATCGCCAGCTTTCGCATCCCGTGAGGTATGAGATCCCCAAACAGTCGCCAATCTTGGTGGGTAGTGTTGCAGTCAGATCAAAACGTTAGGGATTCCCAGAATGAGGGGTTCTCGTCTAAGCGTCAACTGATGATGATGGATATAGCCTGTTTTGGTGCATAAGCGCGCACCAGCCTGTTGACTGTGCGCACCAAGATGAATCGGTTGAATGAGATCATGCAGGATTGTGCACAGGGATGGGGCGTCAATTTTCAGGCCAGATTGGGCAAACAGACTCCCTCAGATAACCCCAGCGTTATCCGATACCAGGAGTATCGAGCCGGCCTGAAACTTCAGATCACTCCCTCTAATGGTGCCGGTAGCCCGCATCCAGCCAACACTGAGGCAGAGGCTCCCCAGATGGAAACTGCATCTGTGCTTTTATGAAGTTCTCCGCATCCTGCATCTCTTCACCAGCATGAAAGCGTCCGACGATTTCACTGTGATTAGGGTTGAACAGGTCAGTCAGGCTAAGCACTTCAACCAATCTTTCACTGTTTTTCTGCATTAGAAACATTGACTACCTCCTCTCTCAGGGACGAGAAATACGCGCCCTATACCATAAGTATGGTGTAGTGGAATCGATTTTCAATGCATCTAACCCACGAATTGATTCGGGATTTTTAGTCCGCTAATGAACGCGAATAAGCACAAATAGTGTCAATAGTCAGCGAATACGGCGCAGCCCGAATTCACCCTCAGTTTTTTGGTCGCCAGCGCTATTTTTTTGTGAGTTTTTAGGTTTCCGTGAAAACCAAAAGCAATACAGTCAACAAGCTGATAGCAGCGAAACCATTTGCCTTCATTCGCGCACCTCTCACTCTTCAGAAATCAAAGCTCCCGGGTGGACATGAATCTCACCTCGGGCCAGCGCTCTGTGGCCAGATCCAGATTGACCCGGGTGGGTGCCAGATAGACCAGCTGCTCATCCCCGTCCAACGCCAGATTATCGTGGTTCTTCTGCTTGAACTGTTCGAGCATCTTCTCGTCGTCACACTCGATCCATCGGGTAGTGGCCACATTGACCGCCTCGACGATCGCTTCGACCTTGTACTCGTGTTTGAGCCGTTCGACAGCCACATCAAACTGCAGCACGCCGACCGCGCCAAGGATCAGATCGTTGTTTTTCAGCGGACGGAAAACCTGGGTTGCCCCCTCCTCACAGAGTTGCAATACCCCTTTCAGCAGGGCCTTCTGTTTGAGAGGATCCTTCAATACCACCCGGCGAAAGAGTTCCGGTGCGAAGTAGGGAATACCTTCATATTTCAGCTCTTCGCCTTCGGTGAAGGTATCGCCGATCTGGATCGTCCCATGGTTGTGCAGGCCGATGATATCGCCTGGCCAGGCCTCCTCCACATGGCGTCGCTCATCGGCCTGAAATGTGATCGCATTGCTGATCTGCACGGTCTTGCCGAGCCTGACATGACGCATCTTCATGCCTTTACGGTAAGAGCCTGAACAGACCCGTAGAAAGGCGACCCTGTCGCGGTGTTGAGGGTCCATATTGGCCTGGATCTTAAACACAAAGCCGCTGAATTTTTTCTCCGCCGGCTCCACCAGACGCTGCTGGGTATTACGGGACAAGGGGCCCGGGGCATACTCGACAAAGGCCTCTAGCAGCTCTCTGACCCCGAAGTTGTTGATTGCCGAACCAAAAAACACCGGTGTCAGCTCACCCTTGGCATACGCTTCCAGATCGAGTTCATGGCTTGCCCCACGCACCAGTTCGATCTCTTCACGCAACTCCTCAGCCTGCTGACCGATCAGCTCATCCAGCTTGGGACTGTCGATACCCTGAATCACCTCACCAACCTGAATCTTGCCCCCGTGGGTAGCACTGAACAGGTGAGTCGTATCCGTTCGCAGGTCATAGACCCCCTTGAGACGTTTTCCCATCCCGATCGGCCAGGAGACCGGGGCGCATTTGATCTTCAGTACCTCCTCGATCTCGTCGAGTATCTCCAGAGGATCGCGTCCCTCCCGGTCGAGTTTGTTGACAAAGGTCAGTATCGGCGTGTCACGCAGTCGGCAGACCTCCATCAGCTTGATGGTGCGTGCTTCCACGCCTTTCGCCACGTCGATCACCATCAGAGCGGAATCCACCGCTGTCAGGGTACGATAGGTGTCCTCTGAGAAATCCTCATGGCCTGGGGTATCGAGCAGATTGACAATCTCTTCTCCGAAGGGAAACTGCATCACCGATGAGGTGACCGAAATTCCACGCTCTTTCTCCATCTCCATCCAGTCGGAGGTGGCATGGCGGGCGGCCTTGCGCCCTTTTACCGTGCCAGCCATCTGAATGGCACCGCCGAAAAGCAGCAGTTTTTCAGTTAGCGTGGTCTTACCAGCATCCGGGTGCGATATGATAGCAAACGTACGTCTCTTGTTGATTTCATTGGATAAATTGCTATCAGCCATAGCGATAAATTCCTAACTTTGC
>JAEPDS010000067.1 GCA_016842065.1 Candidatus Thiodiazotropha sp. 'RUGA' | reverse complement strand
CAGCGTGAACCATACCCGACTTTCGGAAGTGATCTCCCGCGATCCGGGATTCAGCCTGTACGTGATGCAAAAGCTCAGTCAGCTGCCGGTTCAACCCAAGGAGCCGATCACCCGAATCTCTCTGGCGATCCCGATGTTGGGAATGGAACTGATCGAACAGGCCAGCAAAACCCTGCCTTCGCTCGAAGATAAACTGAAAGGCCCGCCAAGACGCGGTCTCTACAATTGCTACAGCCGGGCAGCCCATGCAGCACGCTATGCCCGTGGTCTGGCGAAGATACGTAATCTGCCGGACACGGATGGACTCTATACCGGTGCCCTGCTGCACGAGATCGGGGAGATGGCGCTGTGGTCTGTGGTTCCGGATGAGATGCAGCGTGTGCAAAGTAAAATTCTCGCGGGTGATGACCGGGAGAGTGTCGCCAAGACCGAGCTGGGATGCACATTCGAGACCCTCAATATCCACTTGAGCGAACGTTGGCAGCTACCGGATCTGATCATCGAGTCACAGGGCATCTCCAACAGTTTTCAACCGAAACCCCTGTCGGTGATGCTCTCCTCAGCAATCGCACGGGAGACCAGCCTGGGTTGGCAGCGGGAAAAGACCATAGGGGATCTGGAGCTACTGGCCGAGTTCCTGGAAATCCCCCAGGAAAATGCCATCTCAACAATGCACCGGCTGGCGGCGGAAGCCGCACGGGATCTGCACACTCTTCCTCTGCCGCTACCGGGTTTCTATATTATCAGCGGTGATCCGAAGCCGGTCACAAAGCCTGCCAGCAAACAATCTGAGCAACCAGCGAAGCGCCCTGCGCCAGCGAAAAAGGCTGCAGAGGAGATAGCCAAACCGGCGCCAGCTCAGAAGCCTGAACCCAGCACCGTCAAGTCGGCACCTGAAACGCAAGCGCCAGCAACGAAACAACAAAAGCCTGCTGCCGCCAGCGATACGCCTGCGCCACCAGCACAAAAGAGCAACCCATTGCAGGAGATGCTCAGCAGTGCGCTTCAGCAGATGCATGAGGATCTCGGCCTGAGCCGTACCATGTTTGCCATGCTTACCCCCGACCGCGCCATGATCAGGTCGCGTCTGGTCATAGAGTCGGAACAGCAACTGTCCCTGAAAGGCTTTGCACTGGACACAAAAAAACCAAGTTTATTCAAGGTTTTATTAAATAAACCTCAAGCGGTTATCTTAAATAAGGATAATGCGGAAAAGTACCTGCCCATGATCCCCCAAGAGGCGAAAGAACAGATCAACACCAGTGGATTCGTCTCCATGTCGATCTTCATCCGTAACAAACCGGTGGGACTTTTTTATGCGGATAACGGCTTGAGCGGGCCAGGCGTGACACGCCAACAGTTCGATAATTTCAAGGTAATTTGCCAGAAAATAATGAAGACCATGGGTGGCGGTAAGTAAGCACTGCACGATTACTTCTGATCACCACTTTGTAGAACCCAGCCCGCCATCTGCCGTCATAAATTCAAATCCTAGTTGAGCTGGCCCTTTTGTCTCTAGTGATTGTCTTGACCAAAGTCATTGTGTCGCTCTATTCAAACGCTAGGATAGCCTCTCCAAACTCACTCTTTGAGAGCACCGTGCAACAGCAGATCAGCTACCAAATCGGCAACAATCTCTATCTCAGCATTACCGACCGCTGCACCCTGGAGTGTGCATTCTGCCCCAAGACCCTGGGTGACATGACGGTACAGGGTTATGACCTGACGATACACCACCGTCCCACTGCTGAAGAGGTGATCACATCAATTGGGGATGTCTCCAAATATGATGAGGTTGTCTTTTGTGGTTATGGAGAACCAACACTCAGGCTCAATGTACTGCTGGAGGTCGCCCGCTATGTCAAACAGCAGGGCGGTCGCGTGCGGGTCAATACAGATGGACTTTGCAACCTGGTGCACAAACACGACACCCTGCCTGAACTGGCTGAATGTGTCGATGCCCTATCGGTCTCGTTGAATGCACAAAACAGTGAGATTTACGATCTGCACTGCCGCCCCAACCTGCCTGGCTCCTATCAGGCGATGCTGGCATTTCTCGATCGGGCCACAAAGTACATCCCGGATGTGACCGCCACGGCGATCGATGGTCTGGATGGGGTCGATATCGAAGCCTGCGAGGGAATCGCAAGACAATTGAAAGTGAAATTTCGTCGCCGCGAACTCAATGTCGTGGGTTGATCCACATGACTACCCTGGCCGAACAACTCCCCACTTTCGGGCAATATCTGCTCAATCGGTTTGGGGAGAGAGTGCATAAAATTGCGCTCGATACCGCGTTTACCTGCCCCAACAGAGACGGTACCAAAGGAGTTGGCGGCTGCACCTTCTGCAACAACGTCTCGTTCAGCCCCAATGGCCGCCGCCCCAAACCGATCAGCGAGCAGTTGCAGGCCGGCCGGGAGGTTATTCGAAAGCGTACCGGAGCAAAAAAATATCTTGCCTATTTTCAGGCATATACCAATACCTACGACTCCCTTGAGCGACTCGCGGAGCGTTATGAGGAGGCACTTGCCGAGCAGGATGTCATCGGACTCTCAATCGGAACCCGACCGGACTGCGTTCCCGACGGGGTATTGGAGCTGCTCGCCGGTTATCAGGCGCAGGGTTATGAGATCTGGCTGGAACTGGGTCTGCAATCCGCTTTTGATGAGACCCTGAAACAGGTCAATCGGGGACATGGGTTCGCTGAATACCAGGATGCGGTACTCAGAGCAAGAAGTCGCGACATCAAGCTCTGCACCCATTTGATTGCCGGTCTGCCCGGGGAAACTGCCCAGCATAATCGGGAGAGTCTGCGGCGGGTTACCGCCCTCGGTACAGACGGTCTTAAGCTGCATCCTCTGCATGTGGTCAAAGGAACCCAACTGGCGAACAGTTGGCGAAGGGGCGAATACACCCCATTGACGATGCACGACTATATCCAGATCGCTGCCGATCTGGTGGAACAGGCGCCCGACAACATCGTCTGGCACAGACTGACCGGCACCGCTTCCGAAACAATACTGCTGACGCCCGCCTGGTGTGGATTGAAATGGCAGGTGTTGAACGGAATCGCCCGTGAACTGCAGCGTCGCCGCCAGAGCTGCCGAAATGTTGCCTGAATTAATATGAATTGCTCGCTGGACGATTAACTATGAGAAGCAATATGGAACTGGTCTGCCCTGCCGGCAATCTGCCCTCGCTGAAAGCGGCCGTCGATAACGGCGCTGATGCGGTCTACTTTGGTCTGCAAAATGATACCAATGCCCGCCATTTTCCCGGACTCAACTTTAATCTGAAACGGGCTCGTGAAGGGATCAGCTATGCCAAATCCCGGGGAAAACGGATCTTCATGGCGATCAACACCTATCCCAGGCCTGAAGGTTGGGAGCGTTGGTGTGAGGCAGTGGACAGCGCTGCGTCACTGGGCGTTGATGCCTTGATCTGCGCCGACATCGGTATCCTGGGGTATGCCCATAGCAACCATCCAGACCTCAACCTGCATCTCTCCGTTCAAGCCTCGAGCACCAACTATGAAGCACTGGCCTTTTATGCCGACTCGTTTGGCATTAAGCGAGCCGTTCTGCCCCGGGTGTTATCACTCAGCCAGGTCAAGCAGGTGATCGAAAACAGCCAGGTCGAGATAGAGATTTTCGGTTTCGGCAGCCTCTGTGTGATGGTTGAGGGACGCTGCATACTCTCCTCCTATGTTACGGGAGAATCACCCAACACCCACGGTGCCTGCTCTCCAGCTCAATTTGTCGAATACCGGGAGACCAGTGAGGGCCTGGAATCCCGCCTCAACGGTATCCTCACTGACCGCTATGGCCAGGATGAGCAGGCCGGTTATCCCACCATATGCAAAGGTCGTTTTGCTGTGGGTGACAACACTTACTACGCCATCGAAGAGCCCACCTCCCTGAATACACTGGAGCTTCTGCCGCAACTCTATGAGTCCGGCGTCAGGGCGATCAAAATCGAAGGTCGCCAACGGGCACCGGCCTATATTGCCCAGGTTACCAAAATCTGGCGTGCCGCCATCGACGCCTGTCAGCGTGACCCGCAGAACTATCAGCCACAAACCGCCTGGCAAACTGCCCTCGACCAGGTTTCAGAAGGCAACTCAACCACCCTCGGCCCCTACTACAGACCCTGGCAGTAATCCATGAGCACCAATCCAAAGTTGTCACTCGGACCCATTCTGTTCTACTGGCCGAAAGAAGAGATCTACCAGTTCTATGAGCAGGCGGCAGAAATGCCGGTAGACATCATCTACCTGGGTGAAACTGTCTGCTCCAAGCGCCGCAGCCTGAAGACCCAGGACTGGATCGACATCGCAGTCAAACTGAGTGAACAGAGCGACAAGCAGATCGTACTCTCCACACTGGCACTGCTGGAGGCTGAATCCGAACTGAAGACTCTCAGAAGGATCTGTGAAAACGGCCGCTTTACCGTCGAAGCCAATGACATCGGTGCTGTACAGATTCTGCATCAAAGAAAATTGCCTTTTACAACCGGCCCAAGCATTAACATCTACAACGCGGAAACCCTGAAACATCTTGCTGCGAAAGGTCTCACCCGCTGGGTGATGCCGCTTGAGCTGGGTAGGGAGACATTGCAGCTGATGCAACAACAGCGACCGGAAGGGGTTGAAACGGAAGTTTTCTGCCACGGACGCATGCCACTGACGCTCTCGGCACGCTGCTTTACCGCCCGCTCACACAATCTGCCCAAGGATGACTGTCAGTACAAGTGCATCGAATATCCTGAGGGGAGACTGCTCTCGACCCAGGATGGCGAAGCTCTGCTGGCCATAAACGGCATCCAGACCGTCTCGGCAAAAAGCTGCAATCTTCTGCCGGAACTGGCTGAGCTGAAACGACTCGAAGTCGATGTTCTGCGCATCAGCCCTCAATACAGACACACAGAAAAAATAGTAACAGCCTATTCCCAGGCACTCGCGGGTGATCAGCCTGAAGATTTGCAGCAATACATCCCGCTTGGCAGCTGCGATGGCTATTGGCACGGGAACAGCGGCAACCTGTAGCCCACAAAACCCGCCTGGCGTCACCAATCCTTAGAACAATCGTATCTCAAGCCGAGGGACCTGATTGGCGTCAGTATGACTGTCTGGTCATTGGATGGCAGATTTCGAGTAGTATTTAGATTCCGACCAATTCCCTACCAATCACTGTAAAATTGTCTTAACCTCAGCACTGCTGTCGTGAATTCTGCGGTAAATCCTATGGTTGTAGGAGATTCCGCTCCAGACCGACCGCTGAAAAGTTCTGTTGTTGTATACAAAATTATTTATGAATCAATGACATTCATTACAGACGACCATCTGTTGGAGCGACCAGTTAGTCATGGATGAAATTACCAATTAAATCCATTCAAGGCCTTCGTATGCTGAAAATCAAACACCACCCCCATTTCATATCAAATCTGTTGTGTACTGGGGTACTGCTCTCCTCAGCCAATCTCTCTGCTGATAATCACCTGGACAACTTCTCAGAAGATTACTTCTACGACGATCTTCCCGTAGTGCTCTCTGCCACCAGATTGAGTCAGTCACAGGCGGATACGCCGACAGCCATGACGGTTATCGACCGAAAGATGATTCAGGCCAGCGCTGCATTGAACATTCCGGATCTGCTCAGACTGGTACCTGGATTTACCATCGGCTTCTATGCAGGATCAAGAGCGACTGTCACCTATCATGGCCATGCGGATGAATACGCCAGAGACATGCAGGTGCTGATCGATGGTCGATCAATCTATGACCCGGTCTATGGCGGCATACCCTGGCCGGAGATTTCGCTGAGTCTGGATGAGATCCTGAGAATTGAGGTCATACGTGGACCGAATGCTGCCGCCTATGGCTCCAACTCCTATGCCGGGGTGATCAATATTGTCACTGACCGAATCCAGGACATGCCTAACACCATGGCATCGGCAACCATCGGCTATGGTTTGACCCGCTATATCGACGCCGCACATTCCGCCGAACTGGGCGATTTTGCCTATCGACTTTCGGCCAGCTACAAAGAGGATGAAGGCTTTGACAATCGAGATGATGCGAGCCGTTCAAAATGGCTGAAATTCACCAGTGATTATCAGCTCGATGAGGACAACTCATTGAGTGCTGAGTTGGCTGTTGTGGGTGGTGATTATGATGAGGGACACGCTAATCTGCTGCAGGAAGAGAGAGAGATTGAATCCAAGTACAACTACCAGTCCATCGCCTGGAATCACTTTATATCCCCTGAGAACAAGATAAATGTTCAGTTCTACCACAACTATTATGAAGTGGATGACATCTACCACACCCCAACAATATCTGAACAGATCAATGCAATCGACGAACTGCAGGGATTTGATGAATCCATAAGAGCTGATCTGTTTGCCGCGAACCTTTCTGGTGGAAGATACGATTTCGAGTCCCTGCTGCAAGCGTTGAATATGACCGACTCGCCATTTGTCTTCTCCTGGATCGGACTTAAATCACATCGTTATGATTTGGAGATTGAGAATACACTTGAACCGATTGATGATCTTAGAATAGCCTGGGGCGTGGGCGCACGCCATGACCGGGGTGAGAGTCCCTGGCTTTTCCAGCAGGATAAAGCACTCTCCAGAGATCTATACAGACTCTTTCTGAACAGTGAATGGTATGCCACCCCCAGCACGGTGATCAATGCCGGCGCCATGCTTGAGAAATTCGAAGGCAAGAAGGAGGTCTTCTCTCCCAGACTTGGGATTAATTACCATTTAAACCCGAGCAACACCTTCAGAATAAGTGGTTCAAGAGCTTACAGGATGCCAACCATTTATGAAGACAATGTTAATTTGGCCGTTTATCTGGGAGATCAGGATGACCCCCTCAACTCCTGGGTGGTCAGCACAGAGGAGTTGGATCCACAGAGAATCGATCGCTTCGAAGCCGGTTATTTCGGCCACATAACCGATTACGGATTGAACTTTGATATCTGTCTGTTTCATGAGGAATACAATGACATCATAGATCAGTATGGCAATTTCGATCTGCCTGATCCCGACAGGGGAATCACCGACCCTGTTGATCTGGAGATTCTCTATCAATTCAACCGATTTTATCAGCGAGGTGCTTTCACCTATACCAACTTTGGTACGGTTGAGATCAATGGTATCGAGTTTGAAATGAATTTCCGCCCGACAAGCAGAGATATGGTGTTTCTCGGATTCAGCTATCTGAATGTCAGTGGCAATGAAATTAAGCGACTCAAAGATGGCGTTTTCAGTTACCGGGAGAATGCCGATGAGAAAATTCCCCAGCGCACCTTCAGTCTATTGGCCAGCCACACCTTTGATGACGGTGTATCAATGAGTTTAGGCTACTATTTTACTGATGAAATGGAGTGGCCCGGTGAGGGAGACGCAGTACCCAACTACAGCCGCCTCGACCTAAAATTCAACAAGAGATTGAACCTGGAAAAGGCCAAAATGGATATCGCCCTGATTCTGCAGAACATTCATAAGGAGAATTTCGACTTTTACCACAGCGACAGCGCTGACCAACACAATATCTGGGAAAGAAGAGCTTATTTACAGGCCAAATTAAACTACTAGTTTCACTTTATATGAGCGGCACAGAGACACATTCTGCCCAGTATGTCTACCCAGGTAGAGTGTGCCTGTGCGCTCTTAAACGACCGGTTAAAGGAAACAACAAGCCTCTTCCCAGAAATCTCTCGATCCTGGTCCTGTTATTCAGTTTACTGAGTTTGCTGCCTGGAAGTGCGCTATCTCAAAACGACTATAACAATATTCTGATCCTTCTCAGCGACAATAAGGATGTCTACCTCGATGTTGCCACCACCATAACCAACACAACCATTAAATACTGTCGCAACCATGAATTGAGTTGTCAGAACAGCAACTACGACATCGTTCACATCTCCTCCTACGATCAACAAACACACAAGAACTACAAAGCGATCATCACACTGGGTACTCATGCGGCGATAGTTTCGGGAAAAAACATCCGTGACATAACCATAATCTCCGCCCTGATTCCCAAAAACAACGTCATGATCCAGGAGAGTCTCACGACCAATCCCAAGCAGCATTTTCTCTACCTCGATCAGCCTGCAGGCCATAGCCTGGCTCTGATCAAGGCTCTATCGAGCCGATTTGAGGATATTGGTATCGTTGTGGACAGTAAGGACCAGGCTACCGTGGAGTCGCTGCAGAATGCCGCCATGCGCCTGAAACTGAACTTGCTTATCGAGCAGATCTTCTCCAATGATCAAGTCGGTACAGCAATCAATAATCTTTTGGAAAGAATCGATATTTTTCTGACCACACCGGACACAAATATTCATAACAAATCCACTGTGTCGAATATATTGTTGTCCACGTACCGAAAAAGAGTTCCTTTAATCGGCTTCTCCTCGGCCTATGTGAAAGCGGGGGCACTGGCTGCTGTCTACTCCTCACCGGAAGATATCGCTTACCAGGTAAGAGACAATATTATCGCTCACTTCAGCTCAGAACAGATCCCCTTAGAACAACAGATGGGCAAATATTTCTCAGTGCTTTTCAATACCGATGTTGCCCGCTCTTTAGGTTTCCCTATCAAGTCTGAATCAAAACTGAAATCACGCATGATGGATTATATACAACATGATTTTGACTAAACTCAGATCACTGAAATTTCAGGCATTGATGATTGGCCTATTGCCGGCTTTTATCTTGGCTCTGATGCTGACGATATACCTGATCAGCACCCAGTTGGAGCAGTTGAACGAACTCTTCAACGAGCGCGGGGAATCAATCGCCAATCAATCTGCAGCAATCAGTGTATATGGCATATTTACCCGTGATAAAACCATTCTGGAAATGAGCCTGCGACCGGTATTTCTCCAGGATGACGTTCACAGCATCAAGGTATTCGACGCCTCAGGCGCTCTGCTCTCCCACATGAACAAGAAGGTGGTTGAGAAGAGCAGCAACTTGACCCAGTTCAGCGCACCTGCAATCTATATCATTGAAAATATCGAAATCACCGATTACCCGGACCAACTGCAGGAGAGCAACACCGAAAACACCAAGAGTATGGGTAATGTGATTCTTACCCTGAGTAAAACCAGACTCAATCAAAACAAGACCAGCATCATCAGAAATACCATTATCATGCTGGTAGTCGGTCTGGTTATTACCGCCTTCTTCTCACTCGCACTCAGTCGCTCGGTAATCAATCCGATTGCACGTTTGACCCAGGCCGTTTCACGCATGCGTGATGGCGACCTGTCTGCTCGTGTGCCTGAGATATCAAAAGGTGAAATCCGCAGCCTTGAGGAAGGCTTCAATGCGATGACAAGTCGGATTCTGCACTCTCATGAAACCATGCAGCAACAGATCAACCAGGCGACAGCAGAGCTAACTGAGACCATGGAAGCCATCGAAATACAGAATGTGGAACTGGACCTTGCAAAAAAACGCGCCCTATCCGCCAGCAAGGCAAAATCTGAATTTCTGGCTAACATGAGTCATGAAATCCGCACACCGATGAATGGTGTACTGGGTTTTACCAATCTTCTGCTGAAGACCGACTTATCCCAGCAGCAGCGCGACCTGGTCAGCACCATATCCAAATCCGCCATTAACCTGCTAGACATCATCAATGAAATCCTCGACTACTCAAAACTGGAATATGGCAAGCTTGAGCCGGAAACCGCTCCCTTCAATGTAAGAGAGTGCTTTGAGGATCCTACCGTTCTGTTATCACCCTCGGCTCATGACAAAGGGCTTGAACTGGTATTGCTGGTCTATTCAGACGTACCGAAAATTCTCATCGGAGACGAACCAAGAATACGACAAATCCTGGTCAACCTGATCAGTAATGCAATCAAGTTCACTCATCAAGGTGAGGTCGTCATACGGGTAATGATCGATGCTGAAACCAACAGCCGATGCGTTTTGAAGTTTTCCATTACCGATACCGGAATCGGCATCGATAATAAAGCACAAAACATGCTGTTCGAATCATTTCAGCAGGCAGACTCATCCACCAGTCGCATGTATGGTGGAACAGGACTTGGCCTGAGTATCTGTAAAAAACTGGCTCAGTCGATGAATGGTGACATTGAACTCTTCAGCAGCCTTGGTAAAGGTGCTAATTTCATCGTATCGATCCCCTTGCCAAAACCTGCCAACAACAATCTGGGCAACGAACAGGCATTCGGCTTTCATAAACGTGCCATATTGATCGATAATCACCGCCTCTCTTATCTGGCGCTGAAACACACCTTGGAGTCCTATCAGATCGAGGTGATCGATGGGCAGTTTCCCATCGACTGCACGGCTGAGATACAACTGATTGTACTCGGCTTTTCACATAAGGAGATCACCTCAGGTATTGCAGAATTTGAAATTCAACGCCTGAAGTCCCGCTGCAAGATACCGTTACTGACTTTTCTCAGCGCTTCGGAAAGAACCGTTATCGAACAGTTTCAGTCATTGAGTAACGACACCTACCTATCAAAACCCTTTAGCACCAGTAAGCTTGAAGAGAATCTAAGGACCATTTTCGCCACCAAAGCACAGCAACCGGACTTTCTCACCAAACAGAGCACCGACACCGCTCAACCAAGCCTGGAAAACTATAATATTCTGGTGGTCGATGATAACGATATCAACCTCAAACTGATCAGCACTTTAATGAGAGGCAAAGGGGCAATCGTTACAGAGGCCTATGATGGTTTAAGCGCCATATCGAAAACCCAGAACAATCGCTATGACTTGATACTGATGGATATTCATATGCCGAAGATGAAAGGCACAGAGGCCGCAGAGATCATTCGGCGAAATGAAAACGGATCGAGCCACACTCCGATCATAGCTTTGACTGCAGATGCTGTACCTGCGACTCGAAATCAGATAGCGGAATCGGGCATGGATGGTTATTTGCTGAAACCGATCGATGAACC
Source organism: Candidatus Thiodiazotropha sp. 'RUGA' (assembly GCA_016842065.1). Lineage (GTDB taxonomy): Bacteria > Pseudomonadota > Gammaproteobacteria > Chromatiales > Chromatiaceae > Thiodiazotropha. The sequence goes on along the minus strand of JAEPDS010000067.1, from coordinate 2,380 downwards.
CCAAATGTGGTCCGTGATCAATAATATCTTTTCACAGGATTCCACCGATTCAATGATCGTTTCTCAGCAGCTGACAGCCGAGCCGGTTATGTCGTTCAGTGAACTACCGGTCAGGGATATGGATAAACTGCTGGCAATCACCGGGGGTGACCAACAACTTGCCGATGAGATGTTCAAACAACTCTGCCTGGAGCTGCCTCAGCAGCTTTTAGCCATCAAAAAACTCATCGATCAATCTGACTGGAATAACCTCAAAGAGCTTGCTCACAAAATCCATGGTTCCACCTCTTCATGTGGTGTGCCGGCACTCGACTATAAAGTCAAAGAGTTTGAAAAAATCTGCAAACAGGAGGATTCAGACCAGCTCCTTGGCAGCTATATACAGTTGGAGCATGAGATTGAGAGGCTATTGAAATATGAGGTTGGTGATGCCGTCTGAAGCAGCGATTGGGATATTTGATTCAGGCATCGGCGGTTTATCAGTACTGCAACATGTGCGCTCTCTTCTACCGAACGAGAATCTGCTGTATGTCTCGGATCGGGCTCACCTGCCCTATGGCGAGAAAGACAAGGATTTCATTCTTCAAAGAAGCCGGGTAATCACTCAGTTTTTGATTTCACAAAATGTCAAAGCGGTGGTTATCGCCTGCAATACCGCAACGGCTGCTGCTGTCAGGGATCTACGTAAGACTTACCGATTACCGATCATCGGCATGGAACCGGGCGTGAAACCAGCGATATCACTCAGCCAAAGTGGCATGGTTGGCGTATTGGCCACCCATGGCACACTGAGCAGTCATAAGTTCAAAGCCCTGCTGCAGCAGCATGCGGATGGATCGGAAATCATCATCTGCCCCTGTCATGGCTGGGTAGAGGCCATCGAACGGAATGGTCACGATCACCAGATGACCCGGCAGATCGTCTCGCAACAGTTGCAACCGATTCTCGAGCGTGGTGTCGATACCCTGGTGCTGGGCTGTACCCACTACCCTTTCGTGAAACAGATGATTGCCGATGAAGCCGGAGCCGGCATATCGATCATCGATACCGGGCCTGCTGTTGCTAAACAACTTCAACGGCAGTTGTCTGCACACGATCTGTTGACAGTAGCAGCAGAGCCGGGTCGTGAGGAGTTCTGGTGCAGCGCCCCTCCAGAGCAGACTCGGAACAGGATAGAGCGCCTGCTGAAGGTTCCGGTCCAAGTGCAATTGCTGCCTGAATTGGATTAGCGACTATGATTAACCCGGCGACTAAGTATGTCGTGTTCAGCCGGAGCATGCTGGCCTACAGCAAGGCAGAATGAACTTGGTGTAGCCCTAGCTGCACGAGTGGATGCCCCGCCATTCAGGCGGCTTGCAGTCGTTTCAAAGCACCCGTTCGTAGAGCCTCAATCCACGCTCCACCATCGCTCTGAATTCACGCGGAATGGGCAGCTCTTCAGGTTCCACTGCTGCCAGCATATTCTTGAGATGAACGCCCAGACCGGTATCCCCATCCATCACCAGGTGACGTTGAAAAAACAGGGTATCGGGATCCTCCCGGCCGGCGATCAACAACAGGTAATCGTAAACAGAACCGGTAATCGTCAGATCGGCCGGCTGACCGCCCGCTTCGGCGAGTGTGCCATTCTGCATGGTCAAGGCATAGCTCAGCGCTGCATCACTGACCTTGATCTGCACTACTTTTGCATCGAGAAAATCGAGCTCACCCTCAGCGAGCTGTAAACGGAACACCCGATTGAGCAACGCACTCAAAATCAAACCATGGGCTTTAACAGGCAAAATCTTCAACGGCAGTGTCAAAGCTTTTGGCATCAATGGGCGTCTGGATACAGCGTGCATGGCAAAGAGCCTCATCAGTAAAATTGATCTTTCCTTTCTCGGGCCATTGGGATTAGTGTTAGCAGCCCCGGACTAACCGCAGTATCATATCAGTACTTTATTGAATGTGCGAAAACCCGGACCATGTCAAGCCAAGCATTATCACCATTTAACCCTGATAATTCTGACAGTTATGCATCCTGGCGGGATGCAAAACTGAAGCACTACCCGAGCTCGCTGGAGGCGCTGATCGTAGAGATCGGCGACCCACGTAATATCACCCAGGCGGAGCATGACAGGCTCCAGCAGCTCTGCTGCAAGTCGAATATGGCAATCTGGGCGGGACTCTCAGGGCATGATGCGGACAAACAGATCATTCGGCAGCTGGGCAGTCGTTTCGGTCTGCAGCGCCTGGATCACAATATGTGTGCCGACAATGACGCCATCAGCTCATTGACAGTACAGTCCGATGCCCTTCACAAAGGCTACATCCCCTACTCCGATCGACCGATCGCCTGGCACACTGACGGCTACTACAACGACCTGCAGCACCAGATCCA
>JAEPDS010000066.1 GCA_016842065.1 Candidatus Thiodiazotropha sp. 'RUGA' | reverse complement strand
ATACCTGAAGGATTGAAGCCAGCTGTCTGGTAATGCCTGATCCGTGCTCGGCCGCCAGCTCAGCTGCCTTCTGCGCACCGCCCGGCAGGCGCGAGAGGGTGGTCTGTTCCTGCACCAGCTTCAGATAGCGGCGTAGCGGTGAGGTAGGCCCGGAAAGAACATTCAACACCTCGACAGCCTGGCGCATATTGTTGAAAGGTTTTACCCGTATGTCGGCCAGTAGCTGTTCCCAGATACGGATGTACTCGGCGTAGTAGAGATCCTTGACCCGGCTGCTGAGCCTGGCCAGGTCGGTCTTGCCGACGATCTTTTCCAGATCTGGGCCGAGGATCCACTTCTCCTCAAGCAACTTATTGGCGATCGACAGGTGATCCTTGAGGAAAAGTTTATGATATCCCTGATAGGTAAACAGGCTGGGGATCTCTTTATCCAGTGGTTCACCGGAGCGTCGACTGAAGACCAGTTCCGCATCCGGGCCGATCTCCTGGGTCAGTCGCAAGGCGGCAATCGAACCACCGGCGGTGGTGCGTTTCATCCGGTCATAGACCCGGTCTGCCAGCGGTACTCTGAGCAGGTCATTACGTACCCGGCTGATTAGCGTTTCATCCAACGGAATGGTTGGCGGCATTGGCATCTGGCTGAGCAGGGCGTCCAGATGGCCCGCCAGGGCCTGGCGAGCCTGGGCGTTTTCCCCACCCGGCAGGCTGAGTTGCCACTGCAACAACATCCAGGTCTTCACGGTCTCAGCATCGTAATGCTCTTTATCATCGAACATCAGATAGACCTTGAGCGCCTCATACAGATAGTCAGGGTTGTTACCCTGCTGTTTCAACTGACCTTCCAGGCTGAGAATAATGCGTGGCAGGAACAGGTTCTTAAGGCTGTTGTGGTAGGCACTGATCGCCTCGCTGCCCAGTTTATCGCCCTGGTAGAGGCCGAGTCCCATCAACCAGGGGATCTCTTTCTCCTGGTCCTCATAGCCGCCGGGGATCCGTCGCACCAGTTCCAAGGCGGGTACCACGTTGGTCAATGTCAGATCGTCAGCGGCAACTGCATTGACTTTCTCGTCTGCGGCATTGGCCTGAATGGCAACCTGATCGATATAGCTTTGATTACGGCTGTAGCTGGTGAACCAGGCGATGCCGGCCAGTAGAGCCAGGGAGATGGCGCCCACATAGGCAATCCGTTGTAGCCAGGCCCGCTGTTTCTCAACCCGGGTGTTGATACCGGCCAGATGGGATTCGGCAAATATCAGATCCTTGAACAGTCGGTTAATGAAAAAGCTGCGACCGGTACCGGAAAAGGCTGGGGCAATCTGACGGTTGAGGCCAAACTCCTGGGCCATCGAACCAAGCAGACGATCGATCGGTGTGCCTTCCTGCGTGCCGCTGGTGAAGTAGACACCCCTGACCATCGGGGTTTCCTGGAAACGGTTTTCGCTGAACGCCTCCTGGAGGAAGGTCTCTGCCGCTTCACGCAGTGCGCTGAACTGTTGTGGAAAGGAGTAGATCAAGACCCGGCGTTTGACATCCCGTTCCTGTTCAAGACGGTCCATCAGGCGGGCATCGATACGCTGTTCCAGGGCTTTGAACTCACCCTTGAAGTGGTTGATTACATCATCCTGACTGCCTTTTTCGTTGAGCGGAAAGGTCATTCCCCAGACCTGGTTGCGCTCATCCCGACTCAGGTTTTCGAAAAATTCATTGAAGCCCGCCAGCAGGTCGCACTTGGTAAACAGAACGTAGATCGGGAAGCGAATACCGAAGTGATCGATCAGCTCCTTGACCCGCAGGCGTATCGCCTTCGCGTGATTGATTCTCTCAATGTCGGTGAGCTGCAGAATGTCCTCTACGCTGATTGCCACCAGGGCGCCATTGATCGGCCGGCGTTTGCGATGTTTTTTCAGCAGATCGAGAAAGCCCATCCAGGCGGCCCGGTCCACCTCTTCGTAACTGTCCTGGGTGGTATAGCGACCTGCGGTATCCAACAGTACCGCATCATCGGTGAACCACCAGTCACAATTGCGGGTTCCACCGATACCCTGTACCGCATCGTTGCCCAGTTTGTCCGCCAGTGGAAAGTGCAGCCCCGAGTTGAGCAGGGCGGTGGTCTTACCGCTTCCTGGAGGCCCGATGAACATATACCAGGGGAGCTGGTAGAGATATTGGCTATCCTGTGTACCTCCCAGTTTCGACTCTTTGAGTATGCGGATCGCATCGTCCAGCCTTTGCCCGAGAATCTGCACCTCTTCTGCCGACTCCTGGGTCGATACGGAGGTCTGCTCTTTCTGTCCGACCACGGACTCCAGCATCTGCTGGTTTTTCTTGCGTGCGGCAATCAGCCGTCTGGCCTGATTGGCTGCCCAGAGCAGAATGATCACACCAATGGCAATCAGTCTGGCCATCGGCGAGGCAAGGGGTTCGCTGCCGGCAAAGCCGAACAGGGGACCGATCAACCAGATGATCAACGAGATTGCGATCAGTCCCAGGATGGCGACAAACCAGCGGTTTTTTATGATTCTCAATATTGCCTGCATGGTGTACGCAATACCTATTGTTTTACAAGAGTGATCTCCACACGTCTGTTACGTGCACGTCCCTCTTTTGTGTCATTGGATGCCAGGGGCTCTGCCGAGCCGCGCCCTTCACTCTGAATTCTTGCGGGTTGGCTTAAATCCAGTGCCAACAGTTTGGCCACGGATTCAGCACGTGCCCTCGAGAGGTGCCAGTTGGAGGGGTAGCGAAGACTGCGTATGGGAATGTTGTCAGTATGACCGACCACCACAATCTGTCCCTCGAGTCTGTCCATTGCCGCAGCGATACGATTCAGTAGTGGCAGGAATTGGCTGTTGACCGCCACTTTGCCTGAAGCGAAGAGACCGTCCCCGGCAATTCTGACTGTGCCCTCCAGGTGATTCTCCGCAACGCTGACCAAACCTTGAGTAATCTCATTGGCGAGCAGAACCCTGAGCGAGAGTTCCGGTTTGGGAGGCGGCGGCGGGGCACGTTCAACCACGGTTTGTACATTTCGGGCAATGTTGTGCAGTTCGGCGTGTACCGGATCGGATTTGACATTCAGGCTGAGGCTGAACCCGGAGAACATCAACATCAGTACCACACCGGATATCGCCATCACCACCCAAAGTGGAACATATTGAACCAGGGCATTCTGTTTCAGTGGTTCTCCCTGCCAGTGCCCTGAGAGATCCCGTTCATACTCATCCCGGTGGTTGCGCAGGGTGCGGTATAGATTGTCTTTCAGGGTCTGCAGTTGTGCATAGCCATCCGGAAGCGGGCGATAGCGGCCTTCAAAACCGAAAGAGAGACAGACATACATCAACTCCAGCAGTTCAAGATTCTTGGCGGGATTCTGCAAAAGCTTTTGCAACAGTTGAAAGAATTTTTCCCCGCCCCAGGCCTCCTTGTGCAGGGTCACCAACAAGCTTTGATCGCGCCAGATGCTCTGATTTCCCCATGGGGTGGTGAGAACCAACTCGTCGGTTACCGTGCAGAGTACATAGCGGGCCCAGAAGGTGGTCTCCTGTTCCACGCCCTGTTCCTGGGCTCTGTTTTCGAACGCCCTGATCTTATCGATGATGGAATTTTTCAGGGACACCGGATCCGAGTGAGAATGGGTGTCTCGCAGTCGGCCCATCATCGACAACAGCGAGGAGGCAGCAACTTCAAGCTTATTCGCCCCATGACGCATCGGCAGACTCGGGGCTGGGCCCTGAGGACGCTGTGGGGGCGGCTGACTGGTCGCGGCAGCCTGGGGTGGGGGAGTGGCAGGGCCCTTACCACCCGGTCTTGGCCGGATGACAGTGCGATCGCCGGTTTCGTTGGGCTTCATGCCAAATGGGTCATCGTGATCCATGGTCAATTACCTTTTATCGCCCAAAGTTCAAGTTCGAGGCCCGGAAATTCACCTCCTATATGTATGGCACATCCGCCTGAGGTTTCAAGCAGGTTCCAATAGTCGTTATTCTTGTCCAGCTCGAAATAACTGTAACCTGCATTGTAGGGAATTTGTCGTGGGGCTACGGAGAGAATTCGCAGCCCGATACCGGGCAGTTGCAGATTGACCAGATCGCGGATTTTTTCCACCGGGCCAATCTTGGTTTGTGAGGGAAAGCGTCGTTGCAGCAGATCCGCCGTCATACTGGCATTGACTGCCAGCACGAATACCGCATCGCTCAGCAGAGAGCGGTCCGAGACGGTTGCAACGCGGATGCCGTATTTGCGCTCTTCCAGAGGTATGGATACCGCTTTCTGTTCCAGCACCATGCTCAGGGATCGCCGTAGCTCCCGAATCACCGGCAGAAAGGTCTCATGCAGTGACTGATGCTGATAGAGCGGAAAGGTTGGTGGTCGCTTATTGCTGCTGGTGAAAGTTGCCAATTCACCGGCCAGCTCCAGAGCGGCTTCATAAAAGCTCACTGGATGCAGCGGTACCCGATTGCAAAAGTGGGTGTAGAGCGGTTCATAACGGTTGACCACCTGCAGCATCAGAAAGTCTGCCACTTCCGCAATCCCTTTACCGCCATCCACCAGTCTGGATGCAATTGCATCGGCTCGGTGATGCAGCAGGCCCTCGATCTCTTTGAGGTAACCGGCAAGTCTGGGGGATACCTGGCAGTCGAGACAGGGAGGAATGAAATCCTCATCCAAAACCAGCATATCGTCAGATCGACGCTCGATGATCTTGGCTACGGCAAGGTGGGCAAACTCCTCCAGCTCGGCGTCTCCAATCAGCAGTCGCATGGTCGGTTTGGCAACCTGCAGGGTGGAGCTGTTGGAAGATCCGGCAATACCGTCCTTGATGTCGATCTCATCCACCAGATAGCGCTCCAGGCCCGCTTCCTGATCAGAGAACCTTACCTGCGCTGTACCCGGCCTTGAGAGGGGCAGTGCCAGGTAGATGATCGCGCCTTTATGCTCGGCCGGGATCTCCAGAGGTGGCGGGGGATTGTCGTGCGCCGGGATATCGAAGGTGGTGCCATCCGGCAGGACACCGCGACAGGATTCTATCGCCAGGCGACCGAGCGCCAGGGCCTGGCGATCGATTTTTAAATGGGTAAAGCCCCAGCTGAAGGGGGTAAGATCAGCACATCGGGTTTCGATGCGGTGCTCTAAAAACCGCTCCTGCTGTTGAAAGTGGTGAGGTCTGAGGAACATCCCCTCCGACCAAACGATCCTAGACATCCAAGACATGGGCTTCTCTTATTTGTTTTTCAGGATGTTGATGCCGCTCTTACCGAACTCTATCACAAAGGCTGTTTCATCGTTCACATCGATCTCGATGGTACGGCGCCATGTGGCGTTTTCGATATCCCGGTAGGCACCAATGACGCCAAGGTATCTGGTGTCAGGTTGCAATTCACGCTCAAGCAATTTGCTCTCTCCTGGCTGAAAGTGAAGTTCATCGCGCATCAGCATTTCATCGCCCAGCAGGGCGACATCCTGTTCGAAAAGATTGAAGAAATCCGCATTATTGAAAACACTCAGCGACTTCAATTCGTAGATTCTTGCAACGATAGGTGATGGTCTTCCATTGATATCCGGGTTGACCCCTTTATCGGCGTTCAGAGAGGCCTTTACACTGGATACACTGGAACAACCTGAAGCAATAAAAATTGTTACAAGTCCAATAACGAGCAAGAGTTTTTTCATCATCTCTCTCTTTAAAACCTTTTATCTAAATTGGGGTCTGTGTGTTTCAGAGCTTCCAGGCGCCGGATCTGCTCTTCATAGGCCTGGGAAAAAGTGCGACCGAACAGCTGGTGGAAGTCATCTTCCGCCTCCACAGCGATTTCGCTGTAGAGCTCAGTGAACAGATCCCAGGTTTTTGCGTGACGATAGAGAGGCAGCTTTTCCAGCAGTGCGGATTGACCAAGCCGCTTCTCCAGAATCTCCGGTTTAAAGCGCTGTAACACCACTTGCAGGGCGGCCTGCATACCGACCATCACAGCCAGCATGTGGGCTTCGATATCCTCATGCGCCTCTTCAATGGCATTCAGGGGCGGAAGATAACCGCTCTTCTGGCTGGGGTTGACCAGATGCCGTAGGGCATCTTCAGTATTGATGGAGAACTTGAGCGGGTTATTCTCCACTGGCTGAATCATGGTTTGCGACATACGGAATTCACCCTTCATCTGGGCTCTGGCGCGCAGAATCGACATGGTGCCTTCAACATTCGCCCGCATGGCGCTGCCCAGATTCGCTAACAGATCAGCCAGGGAAATTCCCTCCAGATAGGACTCCGGGACACCCAATCCTGACGCCAGCGCCTGGCGTAAACCTGCATCATCACTTGCTGCACCAGTTGTGGCAGCGACCGGTTGAGTTGCCGGTGGCGGGCTGCTTTGGGGGGCGCTCTGTGGTGGGCTGCTCTGTTGCACCGGCGGTTTTGTCTTCAGGCCCGGGCGTGGTATCGATTCCTGGGAAAGCGCCGGTGCGGCCGATTCCTCTTTGTCAACGGGTTGGGAATCGGGAAACGGGGCCTGGGATTCGGCTTGATCGTCCAGTGGCGGCAGGATCTCGGCTGAGGGTATTGGCTCATCTGCCGGTATGGCACCAGACGGTGATTCATCCAGATCCCAATCTTCCGGGATCGGTGTCGGTTGGTTGAAATAGGCATTCAGATCAGAAGTATGATCCGTTTGTGATAGCGGAGCAGGGGATACCTCATCGCTTGACTGCTCGACCACCAACTCGGACGGATCCGGTTCATCCAGGGTATAGACTGGTTCCTCGGCAGGCTGGTCCAGATCTGCAGCTGTATCAATAGGCGGCGTTTCCACGCTTTCTGGCTCAGCGGCCAGTTGCTCTGACATCTGTGCAAAGGGATCATCCAGGTTATCGAAATCATCCGCTGCCAAGGTCTCAGTCTGGGGTAGGGATACGCTGATCTCATATTCACCAATCCCAATGGTGTCGCCATCCTCCAGTTTGATCACATTGTCCTTACCCAGAGCAGTGGCGGAACGATTGACGAAAACCCCGTTGGAACTGGTATCGGTAAGGTGAAAGGCATTTTCACTGTAAAAGATCAGTGCATGACGCCCGGAGATAAACCGCTCAGGATCGGGCAGCACCCAATCATTCTCATCTCGGCGCCCGATCGAACCACCCTGTTGGTCAAAGGTGGCCGACATGGGTTGCGCCGGCGCAGAGCCTGCTTTGAGGCTTACCGTCAAGGTGATGGTTGCACTGTTGCTGTCAGAGTACATCGATTTCGCTGCTTCTATCTACTGTTAGTTGGCCCTAGGAAAAGTTATAGCTGAATTCATCATTCTCCACACCAATGCGGATATTGCCGATTGATCGGCCCTCCATCTTTTCAATCAGAATATGTCGACTGATTTCCGGTAGCATGGTGTTGGTGAGTATTGCATCCACCATTCTCGCGCCACTCTCCACTTCAGTGCAACGGCTGATGATCAAACTGATCACATCATCATCGACCTGCAGCGGGATAGCGTGGTTTTCAAGGATCCGGGATTCGATTCTGCCCAGTTGCAGGCGGACTACTTTGGCCAGTACTTCATCGCTCAACGGGTAGTAGGGGATGACTACCAGGCGTCCCAGCAGTGCGGCCGGGAAGACCTTCTGCAGAGGATCCCGCAAAGCGGTAGCGATGGCACCCGGCTCAGGCATCAGTTCCGGGTCCTTACACAGGTTGTCGATCATCTCTGTGCCGGTGTTGGAGGTCAGAAGAATCAAGGTGTTTTTAAAGTCGATATGTCGACCCTCACCGTCTTCCATCCAGCCTTTGTCGAATACCTGGAAGAAGATCTCGTGCACATCCGGATGGGCCTTCTCCACCTCATCCAAAAGCACCACGCTGTAGGGTTTGCGCCTGACCGCCTCAGTCAGAATGCCGCCCTCGCCATAACCCACATAACCGGGGGGCGCACCTTTCAGGGTTGAGACGGTATGGGCTTCCTGGAATTCACTCATGTTGATGGTGATGACATTTTGCTCGCCACCATAGAGGGATTCTGCCAGGGTCAGGCCAGTCTCCGTCTTACCCACGCCGGAGGGACCGCACAGCATGAAGACGCCGATCGGTTTATTCGGATTATCCAGGTTGGCCCTGGATGTCTGCACCCGGCGTGAGATCATCTCCAGCGCATGATCCTGTCCGATCACCCGTTTTGCCAGAGTATCACTGAGGTTGAGGATGGTTTCAATCTCGTTCTTGACCATTCTTCCTACCGGAATTCCGGTCCAGTCACCCACCACAGAGGCGACTGCCTGGGCATCCACACTGGGTAGAATCAATGGGGTTTCACCCTGCAACTCATTGAGTTTGTTCTTGACCTCGTTGAGGCGTTCCAGCAGCTCATCCTTGCTGGCTGCTGGTGCCTCCGGCTCCTCGGCAGACTCTTCGGATGGCGCGGCTTGCTGTTCAGCGTTGTCAGCCGATTGGTCACTCTCAACCGGTTCTCCTTTGAGTTGCCGCTGTACGTTGAGCAACTCTTCAACCAGTCCTTTCTCTTCCTCCCAGCGGGCGGTCAACTGTTCGAGACGTTGTCGCTCCTGGTCGAGTTTCTCCTGAGTCTGCTGTTCACGCTCTTCGGTGTCGAGTCCAATGGCTTTTTCCCGGCCGATAATTTGCAATTCGGTCTCCAGCGCCTCGATACGTCGGCGGCTGTCATCCACCTCGGCGGGCACCGCAGCCTGACTGATGGCCACCCGGGCGCAGGTGGTATCCAGCAGACTGACCGATTTGTCTGGCAGTTGGCGGGCGGGTATATAGCGGTGAGAGAGTCGTACCGAAGCATCCAGCGCTTCATCGAGTATCTGTACCTGGTGGTGATCTTCCAGCGTTGACGCCATACCGCGCATCATACGGATCGCCCGATCCTCATCCGGTTCATCAACCTGCACCACCTGAAACCGGCGGGTCAGGGCGGGATCCTTCTCGATATATTTTTTGTATTCAGCCCACGTGGTTGCAGCGACGGTTCTCAAGGTGCCTCGGGCCAGAGCCGGTTTTAACAGATTGGCCGCATCACCGGTACCGGCACTGCCACCGGCGCCAATCAATGTATGGGCCTCGTCGATAAACAGAATGATCGGCTTTTCCGAGGATTGCACCTCTTCGATCACCTGTTTCAGACGGTTCTCAAACTCACCTTTCATGCTGGCGCCCGCCTGCAACAGCCCCACATCCAGCACTCGCAGGCTGACCTCTTTCAGCGGTGGAGGGACATCACCGCTGGCGATCTGCAGCGCGAAGCCCTCGACTACGGCAGTCTTGCCCACACCGGCCTCACCAGTCAGTATCGGATTGTTCTGCCGCCGGCGCATCAGGATATCAACGATCTGACGGATCTCATCATCCCGGCCCACAATCGGATCGATCTCGCCATTTCTGGCCCGTTCAGTGAGATCCACTGAGAACTGCTGCAGTGCCTGTTGCTTGCCCATCTGAGCCGGCGCCATGGCATCACTGGCCTCACCAGGTGCAGCACCGCCGCCCACCTGAAAACCGTCGTTGGAGCGCATCGCCTCTTCGGGTGATCCCTCGACCACTTCATTGAAACGGTCGGTAAGGGTTTCGATATTCAGCTTTTTGAACTGATCAGAGATCCGCAACAGGGCATTGTGCAGGCTGTTGGTCTTGAGGATGCCGATCATCAGGTAACCGGTGCGAACCTGGGAGTCTCCGAACATCAAGGTGCCGTAGACCCAACCCCTTTCCGTAGCTTCCTCCACGTGAGAGGAGAGATCGGAGATCGAGGTGGATCCCCTCGGCAAGGTGTCCAGGGTTTCGGTAATGTCTTTTGCCAGATGGGAGGGTTCCAGGTTGAACTGCTTGATGATGCGGTGCAGATCGGAATCCTGCAGTTGCAGAATCTGGTGGATCCAGTGAACCAACTCCACATAGGGGTTACCGCGCATCTTGCAGAATACGGTTGCACTCTCGATGGCCTTGTAGCCCAGACTGTTCAGTTTGCCGAACAGGGCGGCTCGATTGATTTCGCTCATGAGTGAAGACCTCTAAGTTCAAGGGGGTGCAGGAACAGGTCATCACCATCCCGCCCCAGGGGTTGTTGTGCTAGCCAGCTGGTCCAGCCGAGACGACTTTCGCCATTGAGACAGAGTTGTGGTACCTCTGGCTGTTCAAGAATCAGGTTCAGCTCCCAATCCTGTTCATCACCGATATAGTTTTTTACCACGGAGATCAGCCGTTTCAGGCTTTTGCCGCCGGGTAACATCCGCTGGTAATCCTTGAAGCTCAAGGCACCCAGTACGATGCGGAATTTCTGCTGTGCCTGCCAGACCCGGTCACCCAGGATGATATTCGTTCCAAGCATGCTGATCTCCAGGGATTCACCCAATCGACAGCGGCTGTTTTCAGGCAGGTCGATCCAGGCACCGACGAACTCATCGATGCGTACCGGTAGCTGGAAAAAGTCCTGTAATACCGCCTCCAGGCCCTCCGCATTACGGGGATGGCTGGCAAAGCGACCGGCATAGTGGAGCTTGGCAAGATCCGGCATCTCATCCCGCTCTCTGAGATGCGGTGAGCCGATACCGATCATCGATCCCAGATAGTCGCCAAAGCGGTCATTCTCCGGCCGATCAAAACTGACCGTGGGTTGACAGTCTGCCCAGACTCGATAGAAAAGCGTCAGCAGGCGGTGATGAAAATGATCGAGAAAGGCGACCTGGGTCGGATCATGTTCGTTGTGCAGACGGTCGTGGACAAATTCGGTCAGATGCAGAGGCAGTGGACCATTGGGGCCGAACAGGCCGAAAAAGTAGACTCCCAGGCGGGGTGGCAGACTCCCTTTACCCTGTCGAAATGAGTTCAGGGTAGAGGGTTGAAAGGCCATGGTTGGGTCCTGACCCAGGCGGATTTTGTCCCGTTTGGCATGTCTGGACTGCGCCAATCGGGGCTCATCCGGATAGGCACACTCCAGGCGTCGCATGGCTTGATAGAAATCGAAGCGATAGGGCGCCTGTTGCAGTCTGTCAAACAGACTCAAAGGGTTTTTCTCAGACCCAGCCTTACTGGCCATCGTTTGATCTCTCCCCTCTGTTGTGTGACGACTACGGTTTCGGTAAATGAATTGATTGCGGTGTATTTTCGAAAAAACTGCTCCATCACAGCGCCGAACAGAAAGGCGCCACTCCCCTCGAATGCCAGATCATCAAGCGTCAGGGTGATCTCAAGACCGTGGCCGAAGGCGATTGGGCCAGGGCTCGGCAGGCGTCGGTTGACCGGTTTAGAGTCGATGGAAATCACGCCTTCGATCAGCTTGCGCATGGAAGGGTCATTGGTGTCTGCATAGAGCTGCAGAAAATCTTTCAGTGCCGCTGTACTCTGCTCCCGGTCCTCACTGGCCAGGGAGAGATAGTTGAGTGACAGGTGGTTGATCAGGCGCCAGCTGATTGATCCCGGTGGTGTGGTCGGTTTCGGTCTGGTCGGTGATCCGATGCAGCGAATGTGATTGACCGGCGTACTGCTCTCCAGGGTGAATGGGGAGCCGCTCTGGCCCAACGGGATATGCATTGTAAGATCCCGGTTTGTGCACAGCGTGCTTACTGCAAGCTGTCTCAGATCCGTGTTGAAAGGCGCTTCATCCGCATCGACGATTGCGATATAGATTTCGCTGCCAATATAACCGGACCGGGCCCCTTCGCGTTGCTGTTTGGATGAGAGCAAGCGGGGTTCCCGCCGGTTGGTGTAGTAGGCGCGGGGTTGATCCGATGCGATGAAATCATTACTGGCGTAGAAGGCCTGAAAGGTCTGGCGTTGTTCTGTATTGGTGCCAAAACCGACCACGTTGTCTATCTCATAGACCTCATAGTCCATTGGGCGTGTGCGATCGGGCAGGATGTGGTATTCAGCCGCTTTGTCGCTAAGGTGTATTCGGTCCGCCCGTTTGGGAAACAGATTGATGGCCGGTGTACAGTTGAGTAGAAAGTTGGCGTCACTGATACCGCTCTCCAACTCCGGATCACTTTCATCCAACAGCAGTAATAATTCGAGTTGCTGTTGGTCACACCCCTTGATCACAGACTGCAAGTCATTCAGTTCCACGAACATGAAACGTTCCGGCAGGGTGAAGTACTCAGACAAGAATCGGTATCCCTGAAAAGAACGCAGGCTATGGGGCAGCAGTGACTCATGCTCCTCGAAGCCCATGATGCGGACTGGTGATGAAGTGGTGGTTCTGTATTCATCCGAATCAACCGCCCGCCCGACGATCTTCATGGTATGGCCGGCAACTGCTTCAAACGCACGCATGCCACTGTCACCGCCAGTAAAAAAGATCGGTAACCTGTCCAGAGTAAGATGATTGAAGGGGATATCACCGGCGGTCTTGAGTCTGAGACGAATTGCCGCTCTGGCACCGTTCTGCTTGCCGATACCGGCCAAGGCGATGGCTGCCGGTGTTGGCAGATAGTCGACGCTCTGGATTTCGATCGGCCAAAGGGTAACGTCCTGGGCTGTACGATAGATACAGGCGGTGTGGCTGCCTTTGCCTACCCGGCTGCGCATGGTGGAGTGTCTGGGCAGCAGAAAGCCCTCGGTGAGTGAGGGTTCCAGCATGTCGACTTGAAACTGCACCACCATCATCGATGGCGTGGGGCAGAGATAGTGGGGGAAAACCCGCTCCATCAGGTGTTGGGTGAAACGGGGAAACTCTTCATCGAGTTTCAGCTGTATCCTTGCGGTGAGAAAACTGAAACCTTCCAGCAGACGCTCTACATAGGGATCGGCACACTCAAATTCATCCAGCGAGAGACGACTGGCGATTTTCGGATAGGCCTGGGCGAACTCTGCGCCCATCTCACGCATGAATTGCAACTCCTGGTTATAGTATTTGAGCAGGCGGGGATCCATCAAATTACTCCATGCCCGTACTAAAGGCATCAGCAAGGGTAACACCACCCTCTTCGAGGTCTATCTGGGTTTTGATCAACAAGTGTGTCGGAGTGGGTACCGCCCAGAGTTGCCCCTCAATCTCAAACATCAATTGATTATGGCTCTCCTTACTGGCATCCCGGACCGAACGTACTTTGACTGAATTAGGCAGAATGCGCGGCTCAAAATCCTGAACCGCCTGACGCACCATTCTCTCCAGTCGGGTCAAATCCAGGCCGGACACCAGATGACCGGATAACTCTGCCAAACCATAGTTGAGGACCGAGTGGCTGACGTCCGGGTAAGCCTCCAAATCCTCGGTGGTCTCCAGGTTGGTGGTATTCATCAGCCAGGCCAGGTCGCGTAACACGGATTGACGCAGACGGCGCATGGAGATAACCCGCTTATCCTGGGACTCTTTGGTCTTGCCGGGTTCATCATCGATCAACCGGTCAAGCAGGGATGGTTGCAGTTGTTGTTGGTTACTGGCCTTCAACTGAGTGGTATCTCCGCCTCATTGACTCATTCAGTTTCGCTGTCCGTTGCGGATTGGAATTGTATCTCCCTGACATTGAGCAAGGGGTAATCATCCTGGTCGGTGGCCAGCATCCGTTGGCCAAGTCCAAGGTAGACACCTTCAGCCGGTGTCTGCCACTC
>JAEPDS010000065.1 GCA_016842065.1 Candidatus Thiodiazotropha sp. 'RUGA' | reverse complement strand
AATGCCAAAACGTACAGATATACAAAGCATCATGATCATTGGCGCCGGCCCGATTGTTATCGGCCAGGCCTGTGAATTCGATTACTCCGGCGCTCAGGCCTGTAAGGCTCTGAAAGAGGAGGGCTACCGGGTTATCCTGGTGAACTCCAATCCGGCCACGATCATGACCGATCCCGATATGGCCGATGCCATCTACATCGAGCCGATTACCTGGCGTACCCTTGAACGGATCATCGAGAAGGAGCGACCGGATGCCCTGTTGCCCACCATGGGTGGACAGACCGCACTCAATTCGGCGCTGGATCTGGTGCGCGAAGGGGTGCTGGAAAAGTATGGTGTGGAGATGGTCGGTGCCTCCAGGGAGGCGATCGACAAAGCGGAAGACCGGGATCTGTTCCGTCAGGCGATGCGTAAGATCGGGCTGGATATGCCCCGCTCTGTGATTGCCCACAGTCTGGAAGAGGCGCAGCAGGTACAGGTTCAGATCGGTTACCCAGCGATCATCCGTCCCTCCTTCACCATGGGCGGCAGTGGCGGTGGTATCGCCTACAACCCGGAAGAGTTTGTCGAGATCTGTACCCGTGGTCTTGACCTCTCTCCCACCAGCGAGTTGCTTATCGAGGAGTCGATCCTCGGCTGGAAAGAGTATGAGATGGAGGTGGTTCGGGACAGAAATGACAACTGCATCATCATCTGTTCCATCGAAAATCTCGATCCCATGGGAGTGCATACCGGTGACTCGATCACGGTGGCGCCGGCCCAGACACTGACCGACAAAGAGTACCAGATCATGCGTGACGCCTCGCTGGCGGTATTGCGTGAGATCGGTGTGGAGACCGGTGGTTCGAACGTACAGTTCGCCATCAATCCGGAAAATGGGCGCATGATCATCATCGAGATGAACCCCCGGGTCTCCCGCTCCTCGGCATTGGCCTCCAAGGCCACCGGCTTCCCGATCGCTAAAGTGGCAGCGAAGCTGGCCGTCGGTTATACCCTGGATGAGTTGCAGAATGAGATCACCGGTGGTGCCACGCCGGCTTCCTTCGAACCGAGCATCGACTATGTGGTCACCAAGGTGCCCCGGTTTGCGTTTGAAAAGTTTCCACAGGCCGATGACCGTCTGACCACCCAGATGAAATCGGTGGGTGAGGTGATGGCGATTGGCCGCACCTTCCAGGAGTCGTTGCAGAAGGCGCTGCGCGGGCTAGAGATCGGTAAGTATGGCCTCAATGAGATCCTCGATCTCAACGAAGAGCATGTGAAAGATACGCTGGTGCGGGAGATCCGGCTGCCCGGGCCGGCCAGACTCTGGTATGTGGCCGAGTGTTTCCGCTATGGCATGAGCCTGGAAGAGATCTTCGATATCTGTGCCATCGACCCCTGGTTCCTGATTCAGATTGAAGAGCTGATCAACATCGAGCGTGAGATCTCCGGACAGGGTCTTGAAGGTCTGGATGAGCAGCGGTTGCGTTTTCTGAAACGCAAAGGATTTGCCGACCGTCGCATCGCCGAACTGGTGGATGCCAGTGAAACCGAGATCCGTCAGCGTCGCCATCAGGCAGGTATCCGGCCGGTATTCAAACGGGTCGATACCTGTGCAGCGGAATTTGCCACCAGTACCGCCTACATGTACTCCACCTATGAGGAGGAGTGTGAGGCTCTGCCCAGTGAACGTAAAAAGATCATGGTGCTGGGTGGTGGTCCGAACCGCATCGGTCAGGGAATCGAGTTCGATTACTGTTGTGTCCACGCCGCATTCGCAATGCGTGATGACGGCTATGAGACGATCATGGTCAACTGTAATCCGGAGACCGTCTCCACCGACTACGATACCTCAGACAGACTCTACTTTGAGCCACTGACACTTGAGGATGTGCTTGAGGTCATTCATAAGGAGCAGCCTGCCGGGGTGATCGTCCAGTACGGTGGTCAGACCCCGCTGAAACTGGCCAACGACCTGGAAACAGCAGGAGCACCGATCATTGGTACCAGTCCCGATTCCATCGATCTGGCGGAAGACCGGGAGCGTTTCCAGCAATTGGTTGAGAAACTCAATCTCAAGCAGCCGCCAAATCGTACCGCCCGTGATTCAGAGAGTGCAGTAAAACTGGCAGAAGAGATCGGCTATCCTCTGGTTGTTCGCCCCTCATACGTTCTGGGTGGCCGGGCGATGGAGATCGTCTATCACGAGAATGAACTGCGCCGCTACATGCGGGAAGCGGTAAGTGTCTCCAACGACTCTCCGGTGTTACTCGATCGCTTTCTGGATGATGCCATCGAGGTGGATATCGACGCCATCTGTGACGGTAAGGATGTGCTCATCGGCGGTATCATGGAACATATCGAACAGGCGGGCGTACACTCCGGTGATTCCGCCTGCTCACTGCCTCCCTATACCCTGTCTGCCGCGATTCAGGACCGGATGCGCGAGCAGATGCGCAAGCTGGCGCTGGAGTTGAAAGTGGTGGGTCTGATGAATGCGCAGTTTGCCATCAAGGATGATCAGATCTATCTGCTGGAAGTGAATCCCAGAGCATCCCGGACCGTGCCGTTTGTCTCCAAGGCCACCGGTATGCAGCTGGCGAAAATTGCCGCCCGCTGTATGGCGGGAACCAGCCTGAAGGAGCAGGGCATCGCCAAAGAGGTGGTACCTGAGAACTATTTCGTGAAAGAGGCGGTATTCCCCTTCGTTAAATTTCCCGGCGTGGATACCGTACTGGGGCCGGAGATGAAATCCACCGGTGAAGTGATGGGTGTCGGCGCAACCTTTGGTGAAGCCTACAACAAGTCGATCATGGGTGCGGGCTATCAGTTGCCCCAGGGTGGCAAGGCCCTGCTGAGTGTGCGTAATGCGGACAAAGTGCGCGCGGTTCAGGTGGCTCAGGATCTGGTTGAGCTCGGATTTACCCTGAGTGCTACCGGCGGTACCTGCCAGGCTCTGCTCGATGCGGGGCTCGAATGTACCCGGGTCAACAAGGTGATGGAGGGGCGTCCCCATATCGTCGATTCGATCAAGAACCAGGAAGTCAGCTTCATCATCAATACCACTGAAGGTGTCCAGGCGATTGCCGATTCAGCCGAGATCAGACGTACCGCCCTGCAGCACAAGGTCAACTACACCACCACCATTTCAGGTGCCGAGGCGACCTGTCTGGCCCTCAAACAGTTGGATGAGCTGAACGTCAACCGACTGCAAGATCTGCATCAGCAGTAACCGGCTTAACAGAGGAAGAGTGCAATGAACAAGGTACCGTTGACTGCTCGTGGAGCTGCAAATCTGCAAGATGAGCTGAAGCAGCTGAAAACTGTCGAGCGACCCAAAGTGATCAAAGCGATCGCTGAAGCCCGTGAGCATGGGGATCTGAAAGAGAACGCGGAATATCACGCAGCCCGTGAACAGCAGAGCTTCATTGAGGGGCGTATCAAAGATATCGAAGGTAAGCTCTCGCATGCTCAGATCATCGATGTCACCAAGCTGGATGCGGGTGGCAAAGTGGTGTTTGGCGCCACCGTGGTGGTGCTGGAACTGGATAACGATGAAGAGTTTACCTATCAGATCGTGGGTGATGACGAGGCCGATATCAAACATGGCCTGATTTCTGTCAGTTCACCGATAGCCAGAGCTTTGATCGGTAAACAGGAAGGGGATGATGTGTTCCTCAACACGCCTGGTGGTGACCGGGAGTTTGAGATTCTGGAAGTGCGTTACGTATAGGTGCGGCTGAGGCTGTCCCGGCCGGCATGGTCAGCCTCTGATCAGCCAGGTTGACGATTCCCGGCATCTATCATCAAATGACGATTCTGTTTTTCTTCTTCTTGGGATTCGCCCGGTAGAAGATCGCCACCCGTCCGATAATTTGCACCAGCTCGGCTGATAGGCGCTCTACAATGGCGGCACTCAGTGCCTCCCGGTCGCTTTTATCCGCGCCTGCCAGTTTGACTTTGATCAGTTCATGCACATCGAGACTGTTGTCGATTTCGCCGATGACACCTTCACTCAAACCGTGTTGGCCAATCATCACCACCGGTTTCAGGTGGTGGGCGAGTTTTTTCAGGGATCTGGTCTGCTCTGAGGTCAGGGGCATTGTGTTGGCCGTGTCGGTTAGGGGAGGCGGATTCTATCCTGATTCCCTTTGTTGAGAAAGTGTTTAAGAATTAAAGTCCGCAAATGAACGCGAATAAACGCAAATGTCTTTACATATTCAGACTGAATTCTGGATCTACTCACTTGTTTCGGATTTGTAGAGGGGTATTTACGGAAATACTCCAAATATCATAACCCTGGCACTATTTGCGTTTATTCGCGTTCATTTGCGGACTAAAAAATATACATAAATTAACAAAGGTTTTGGTATTGCAGAGTTTGAATCCCTATGTCAGTCAAGAATTTTCTGCCATGGGTTAAGATTTAGAGTGGCGGTTACAGAGCGGGTAAGCAGATCTCATGAAGCGCAGCAAAAGCAGTCGCAAGTGGCTGGACAGACATTTTAATGATACCTATGTGAAGCAGGCGCAGAAGGCGGGGTATCGCTCCCGTGCAGCTTTCAAGCTCCTGGAAATTCAGGAAAAAGACAGGTTAATCAAGCCCGGAATGAAGGTCGTGGACCTGGGCGCAGCTCCTGGCGGCTGGAGTCAGATTGCGCGGGATCTGGTTGGCGAGAAAGGGCAGGTGTTTGCCCTCGATATTCTGCCGATGGATCCGATTGCCGGGGTTGAGTTCATTCAGGGTGACTTTCGTGAGACAGAACCCCTGGAATCTTTGCGAAATCTACTGGACGGCGCCGCAATAGACCTTGTAATTTCTGACATGGCGCCCAATGTTACTGGTATGGCCAGTGTGGATCAGCCAAGGTCGATCTATCTTTGCGAACTGGCGCTGGATTTTGCCCGTGAAACCCTAAAGCCAGGTGGTGGGTTTGTCGTTAAAGTGTTTCAGGGCGAGGGCTTTGATGACTTTTTGCGGCAGGTGCGCAGCTCGTTCAGCCGGGTGGTCAGCCGTAAGCCCGATTCATCGCGGGCCAAGAGCAGGGAGATCTATTTAGTAGCAGGGAACTTTAAGATGTAGTACCGTACCAACCAGTAAGCCCTAAAAAATCAGATGTTTGCACATTTTTATTCAGGTTTTTAACCGCCAAATCGGTTATCCCAAACAGCCAGTGAATAGAGATGTCACAGAATAACCACCACACGGATGCCAGTGTGGATAGATATACCGGCCGATGCCGGAGTGAGATCAAGAGGTTCTTACGTTGTGAATGATATGGCAAAAAATTTAATTCTCTGGGTAGTGATCGCCATCGTATTGATGACGGTGTTCAATAATTTTTCAACGACCCAGCCCAAGGCTCAGCCGATGAGCTACTCGGAATTCATCTCCAACGTCAAGACCGGACAGGTGAAGGAGGTGGAATTAGTCGAGGTTGGCAATAATGGCCATGAAATCAGCGGTTCCCTTACCTCGGGTACGAGATTCTCCACCTATAGTACTGCCGACAACATGTTGGTCAGCGACCTGTTGAACAGCAATGTGGAGATCGTCGCCAAGCGCCCTGAGAAACCCTCCCTGTTGATGAATATCCTGATCAACTGGTTTCCCCTGTTTGTGCTGATCGGCCTGTGGATCTTCTTCATGCGCCAGATGCAGGGTGGTGGTGCCGGAAGAGGTGCCATGTCATTCGGCAAGAGCAAGGCGCGCATGCTGAGTGAAGATCAGGTGAAGGTCACGTTCAATGATGTGGCCGGTGTGGAAGAGGCCAAGGAGGAGGTCACCGAGATGGTGGACTTTCTGCGCGATCCCTCGAAGTTCCAGAAGCTCGGCGGCAAGATTCCCAAGGGTGTGCTGATGGTCGGGTCACCGGGTACCGGTAAGACCCTGCTGGCGAAGGCGATTGCGGGTGAAGCCAAGGTGCCATTCTTCACCATTTCCGGTTCCGATTTTGTGGAGATGTTCGTCGGCGTGGGTGCCTCGCGGGTACGTGACATGTTCGAACAGGCCAAGAAACATGCCCCTTGCATTATTTTTATCGATGAGATCGATGCGGTAGGCCGTCATCGTGGCGCCGGTCTAGGCGGTGGACACGATGAGCGCGAACAGACTCTCAACCAGTTGTTGGTGGAGATGGATGGTTTCGAAGGCAATGAAGGTGTGATCGTGATCGCGGCCACCAACCGGCCTGATGTACTCGATCCAGCGCTGCTGCGCCCAGGACGTTTCGACCGTCAGGTGGTGGTACCACTGCCCGATGTGCGCGGTCGTGAGCAGATTCTCAAGGTACACCTGCGCAAGGTGGCTGCCGGTGAAGATGTGAAAGCGGCGATCATCGCCCGGGGTACACCGGGATTCTCTGGAGCCGATCTGGCCAATCTGGTCAACGAAGCCGCACTGTTTGCTGCCCGGGCCAACAAAACCCTGGTGGGTATGGAAGAGCTGGAGAAGGCCAAAGACAAGATCATGATGGGTACAGAGCGCCGTACCATGGTAATGAGTGAGGATGAGAAGAAACTCACCGCATACCATGAATCGGGGCATGCCATTGTCGGTCGACTGGTGCCTTCCCACGATCCGGTCTACAAGGTGAGCATCATTCCGCGCGGACGGGCACTGGGTGTGACCATGTTTCTGCCGGAAGCGGATCGCTACAGCTACAGCAAAGAGCACCTGGAGAGTCAGATCTCCAGTCTGTTCGGTGGCCGTATCGCTGAAGAGCTGATCTTCGGTATCGATAAAGTGACCACAGGCGCTTCCAACGACATCAAGCGGGCTACAGAGCTGGCACGCAACATGGTGACCAAATGGGGTCTGTCGGAACGCCTCGGACCGTTGATGTACAGCGAGGAAGAGGAAGAGGTGTTCCTGGGGCGCTCGGTGACCCAGCACAAGAATGTCTCTGACGATACCGCACATACCATCGATGAAGAGATCAGAAACTTCATTGACCGCAACTACGACCGGGCTGAGAGTATTCTCAATGAGCACCTGGAAAAGTTGCATGTGATGGCCGACGCCCTGATGAAATACGAGACCATTGATACTGAACAGATCAATGACATCATGGAGGGCAAGACCCCTCGTCCGCCAAAGGATTGGGTGGATAACGATATGGATTCAGATGATGGCGCCAGACCTTCCGGCGAGTCCCCCTCGTCCGATGACGTGTCGGGCCCCATTGGTGGCCCTGCAGGCCAGCACTAACCCTCTACGGCGGCCAGCTTTGATGCTGGCCGCTGTTTCTCCCCAAAAGCCTTTTCTATCAGCGTCATCTGTTTCGGTCTTCCCCAGACCACTATCAGGGCGCATTGAAATCCTGTTACCAGGCCCTAATCGGAGTGGCGCTTATTTAGGACAATAAACCGCCAATGAACGCCAATCACCGCGAATCTTCGCTATTGGGCTCCTCTACGTGAGAGTTTTTCGCGGAATTTTGCGGTGATTGGCGTTCATTAGCGGTTAATCTCTTTGGCTGGCCCAACTTCTTCTCCAAGTTTTAGTTATAAATAACCTAAGGAAGCGCCATCCGGGCTATTTCATTTCTCCCGCTCTGCCTGTTTCACTTGCTCCCAAACAGTATCGAGCTGCTCCAGGCTTTGTGTCTTCAGGTCGGTGATACCCTGTTGCTGCAGCTTCTCTTCCAAGGCGCGAAAGCGCCTCTCAAACTTCATGTTGGCTTGAGTCAAGGTCTGTTCCGCGTCCATACCCAACAGTCGTACCACATTGACCATGGCAAACATCAGGTCACCCAGTTCATCCTGCAGAGGTTGCCGATTGAGGTTTTTCAGTTCATGGCGAACTTCCTCGAACTCCTCGCTGACTTTATCGAATGCCCCTTGTGCATCCGGCCAGTCGAAGCCGACACGGGCAGCCCTTTTCTGCAGTTTTTCCGCTCTGATCAAGGCGGGCAGGGCATGGGCCACCCCATCCATATGACTCGATGGTGATGATGGTTTCTGCTCGGCTCGTTCATCCGCCTTCTGCTGTTCCCAGGCCTGGCGCAACTTTTCGTCACTCTGATACTCTGCATTGGCAAACACATGGGGGTGGCGCCGGATCATCTTTTCACAAATCCCGCTTGCCACATCATTGAAATCGAAATGGCCCTCTTCCCGGGCGATCTGGCTGTAAAAGACGATTTGGAATAGCAGGTCGCCCAGTTCATCCCGCAGTTCATCCATCTCACCCCGCTGAATGGTATCCGCGACTTCATAGGCCTCTTCGAGGGTATAGGGAACGATGGTGGCGTAGGTCTGACGCAGATCCCAGGGACAACCCTTATCCGGATCGCGTAATTTGCCCATAATTTCGAGTAATCGCTGCATTGCATCCATAGGATCTAATACCGACTGAATGGTGTTGATTCTGAGTGATCACTATTAACGCAAGTTTTACTATGGATGGCCATTCTTTTATGCGGTTACAGTGTGCTGACCGCATACAAGACAATCCCTCGACTTTAATCTGTCAATTAAGGGAGGCATTGGGATGGAGGCATAGAAAGTTAATGGCGCACCTTTCAAATTCGCCCAATAAGTGAAGAGTAATCTTGGCCGCGAATGGACGCCAGTCACCGCAAATAATCGCCAATACTCCAGTTGGTCTGATGATTTGAAACTGAGTCAACCCACATCCACTGTCGCCTGACCAGGGCTTCAGTTGATGTATTTGTTTTACGCAAGACAGTAGAGTGCAGTAAGGGGGGTGTACTGGTACTTTTTCATCTCCACTGCCATTTGCGACTCTTTGCGGTGACTAGCGTCCATTCGCGGCCAACAAAGATCTCAATGTCTTTTACCACATACAAAAAATCCCCGCTGTTACGGGGATTCAATGAGTCAACCATCCCTTGTTATCTGATCAAACGGTCAGTCCATGGGGATGCGAATCTTCTGTCCCGGATAGATCAGGTTAGGATCTTTGATCACTTCCCGGTTTGCTTCAAAAATCTTCGGGTAGGCTGAGGCATTGCCGAGGAAGCGTTTGGCGATTGCCGATAGGGTGTCTCCACTGACGATCGTATAGTATTCCACCTTCGCCTGTTGCTGCGGTGCTGTCACGCCATCAGCACTCACCTCACTGACGCCGACAACATTCCCGGCGATCAGGACGCCTTTTTCCAACGCTTCAGCCGTTTCTGCATTGCCTGACAAAATCACCTTGCCGTTATCAAAACGGACATCCAGATCCTGAATACCCGGATTGTCCGATTCAATCTGCTGCTTTATTTTCTCTGCCGGATCGTCATCCTTGCCGAACAGTTTTTTACCTAAATCTGATGCAAAATCGAACAGTCCCATTGCTGTGTGCTCCTATCGTAATTATGTTGTTGCCTAATCTCTGCCGTTAAATATCCGGCTAAATCGGTTATTCAGTCTTTCAATACAAAGGTGACTTTCAGTGTTACCCGGTAATCGGTGATCTTGCCGTTCCTTACCGACAGTTGCTGATCCTTAACCCAGGCCCCTTTGATGTCTTTCAAGGTCTTGTTAGCACGCTTGATCCCTTTGGTGACAGCGTCATCAAAACTCTTACTGGATGAAGTGATGATTTCAGTGACTTTTGCAACTGACATAGGGTCTCTCCTCATGGGGTTTGTGATGCGTGATTCAACATCAATCACAAAATCGTTATTCTGTTTTCAGCGATGTCGGTCAATGTTTTCCAGGTGACCTCAGACACAGTCTGTAGCATAGGTGAAGGGGTGAATTGCTGGTAGCTTTACGGTGGAAAAGACACAAAAGTTATCAATTCAGAACGATGGATATTTCGATTCTATAGAAACTGCTTGATGATGCTTTGATTGATCCACCGATATGGCGCATGGAGGAAGAAGGTATAAAGGGTGTTTAGTGATTGAAAGTTGAGCCTGTGAGCATAAGAGAGATTCATAAGCTTAACAAGGCAAACTTAAACAGCACCTGAATGGTGCTTGCTCAAACCCTAACTGGTGGGGCATAGCCCCACCCTACACCCTGAATTCAATAGTAGGGTGGGGCCATGCCCCACCAAAGTCGCTTTAATAAAACACGGATGCACTGATCTGCTTCGAAGGCTGATGGATAGATGCCTGGATGACCTGGAGCCTTGCACTAGACTCACCTGTTTTTTTACGGACTGAATTCTATATACAGGCAGCGTGGTTTTCTCTCAGTACACAATATGCACTCAGAGAAAACCACACCTTGCGCAGGTTTTGTTTCTCTTTTCGGCGTTTAGCCTTATTGGATTTGTCATGCACTCCCCCTTTGCGCAGCATCGGGTGGTTGTGCAACAGATTGCGTGATCTGTTGGCTGATTTCTTCATCGTTGATTCCTCAATATCAATACAAAAATGAGTGGGCCGTAGCCCGGCCCACTTAACCTTTTACACACATCACCTGCTTCAGGGTGTGTACCACTTCAACCAGGTCGCTCTGGTTGGCCATCACCTGATCGATGTCCTTATAGGCAGCGGGGATCTCATCGATCACCCCTTTGTCCTTGCGGCACTCAACGCCTTGGGTTTGGGATTCCAGGTCGGCCCGGTTGAACTGCCGCTTGGCCTTTGAACGGGACATGCGGCGTCCTGCACCATGGGAGCAGGAGCAGAACGACGCTTCGCTACCCTTGCCTCGGACGATGTAGGATTTGGCGCCCATCGAACCGGGGATGATACCCAGTTCCCCTTCACCGGCACGTATGGCACCTTTGCGGGTGACATAGACCTCAGCACCGTAGTGGTGCTCCCGTACCACATAGTTATGGTGACAGTTGATTGCCTCTTTGGTGATGGTGAAGTGAGGCAGATGCCTCCCCAGCACATCCAGCATATGCTGCATCATCTCCCGGCGGTTGATCATGGCGTAGTCCTGAGCCCAATCGACCGCTTCGATATAGTCATCGAAATGCTGCGCACCCTCGCTGAAGTAGGCCAGATCCCGATCGGGTAACCGCCCCAACTGATCGCCCATATCCTTACGCGCCAGTTCGATGAAGTAGCGGCCAATCACATTGCCGATACCCCGGGAACCGGAGTGCAACATGACCCAGACCGCATCGTTTTCATCCAGGCAGAGCTCGATGAAATGGTTGCCACCACCCAGGGTCGCCAGTTGACGAACCCAGATGTCGTAGGGACGCTTGCGCTGCATCCGGGCGATTGCGGGATGCCGATCGAGAATCGGATCCAGCCGTTTTGCCAAAGGCACGATGGTTGAGCGTTTGACCGGATCCCGATCGTGCATTTCGAATCCCACCGGAATCGCCTGCTCGATACGATTACGCAGCATGCGCAGGCTGTCCGGCAGTTCGGCTGCTGTCAGGGATAAACGGATGGCATTCATACCGCAACCGATATCCACCCCAACCGCCGCCGGTACAATTGCCCCCTTGGTGGGAATCACTGAACCGACAGTCGCGCCGATACCCGCATGCACATCGGGCATCGCCGCCACATGGTGATGGATGAAAGGCATACGGGATACATTCTCCAGCTGGTTGAGTGCCGTGGATTGCGTATCGCCGGTCCAGATGTGGACCGGCACCTTTCCTTTATTGAGTGTTTGTAGAATAGGCATAGTCATATTCCTTTATAGTTCCAATTTATAAAAACGGGGCGATATTTTTCCCCGACGTAGGCGTTTGCTCGTCCGTTTGTCACTCAACAGATCCGGCAGTTGATCTGTCAGTTCGAAACAGAACTGCTTTGGCAGGCTGGTGTAGAGTGACCTGGGTGGTACGTAGCGGCCTTTGATACGCTTCAGATAGTTACCCACTTCCCAGCTATGGAACCAGATACGTTTCAGTCCCAGCTCCCGGTGGACAAAGTCGATGGTTGCCGCAAGCATTGCCTGACTCCACTGCTTCAGCAGCGGTTGCACAAAGTTCAGATAGCGACCAGCCATTGCGGCGGTGGTATTGAAGCTGTAGCAATGCATCGGATGCTCATCCGTTGGACAGCACTGACGCCACTTGTTCAGCCAGCGGACGTCTCTGACCCAGTCGCTCTGGATCTCTTCGATCAGTACTTCGCCCAGTTGAAGATCGATATCCAGTCGTGACCAGGCCAGGGTTTCCCGGTAGTAGCTGCGATCGCCCCGCTTAAGTACCGGATGACACCAGTTGTTGAATACACCATCCTCAACCGGGCGGATCGATTGACGAAACATCTGGTCGTGCTGATGGTTGAAATTAAGACGCAGCACCAGATTGATGCCGGGTCTGGAGGTCTGTGCATATCGGCCGGATTTGCTGCCCCAGATACCGGCGGTAACCAGGTAGGTGGTGCCGGGTTCCTGCCAATAGCTGTTCAACAGTTCGCTGCTGATAGAACCATTGCCACAGCTGCTGAGTAGTGAGGTAATCGATGGCTTATTCAGCAGTCGGCTATAGTTGGAACCCTTTATTGCTTGAATCGACAGGTGCTTCTCCGCTGCAATCTGCAGCAGTTGCACTGCGTAGTAATCCTGGCAGTAGGGATAGAGAGTTCTCTCTTTAGGCAGACAGGCCAACAGCTCCTTTATCTCTTTCTGCTCCATGTTCGCGCTCCTTGGTTGCTGAGGTGCAGATGAATAGGTTGGTTAGAGTTGAAAATTCATACATAGTCGGCTCCCGTTATATTGATTAATATCCCCAGCCTGATGGCTGGGTGATTTGGTTAAATACTGGTCTTCTCCATATCCTTGAGGTTAATGTCAAAGCCACGTGACACAGTCCGGTGATCCAACTGATTTGCGTCAGATCCCTGTTTGTTACAAGTGAGAGACCGTTGCGTCAAACAATTTGGTCCGCTTACTCCTGGTCAGCGGACCGGTGCTTCGGGCATCCGTCGGTACTTCTCCCCTGGCACTGCACGGCTGTGCTTGTCGATGCTTGATTCGATTCGAACAGCCGTACTACCTCTTGTCCCTGGTCGGACAGGTGACCATTCCCGGCCCGTAACCGAGAAGTAGTGGGCCACGCGGCAAATAAGGTAACAATCAGCCGGACCCACAAGCCTCAGCAGCAAGGCGCGCGAACGCAGGGCTGGCAGGTCAATTCAAGTGAGCGCAACGCCGCAGCTGAGGCTTGTGGGCCGGCCCGAAGGGAGGCCATCTGATGAGCCAATGCTGCGTTGTACTGCTTGGAAAGGGCATGCCATTCCCGGCGCAGTACGCCTTGCCTTGGCTCATCAGCTGGCCTCTGATTGTTACCTTATTTGCCGCGTGGCCCACTAGGGAGACGAGGCTTGCTTGGTATTAGCCCCAAGCGGCCGCATAACCTGTCCATCAACTGGACAGGACTAATCGGTCTTGCAAGTTGTTAAAGAGCACGCGGGGTTCAACCCGGTTTTTCCCCGGGCAATAAAAAACCCCCGGGGTTTTCACCATCCGGGGGTTGTTCCGGAAGGTGTCAGTAGCACATGACACCTTCCCGTCTATTTGGGGTGCAGGCGTCAGGTCATCCCTGTTATGTCCCTGCTGTTAAGCAGGCTGATGTTTTGTCGTTTTTCTGCATACGCAGCCACGCAAGCAGACCCTGTTTCCAGGGATGCCAGTGTTTCGATGTTGCGTAAGCCCGATAAATACATAATCAGTTTCCGTTTCATTCATGTGGGGGAAGCGACTGTCGATTTGACGCTTCCCATAACTTGGTGCGCAAGTATAATGCTGATCTTTAATTTTGCAAGAGTAAATTTTGCATATGACAAAAAATATTTCAGATGGACAATCACGCAGTAAAGACCCGGTCGCGGTTAAGATTGGCAAGCGCATAGCACAGGCCCGCAAGATGGCTGGTTTCAAAACCGCCAAGGCATTCAGGGAGAAGCTGCCGAAGTGGCCGGTAAACCGGCTCTCCTGGTATGAAGCCGGCTACTCCATGCCCCATCCCGGTGATGTTGAGATCATCGCCAGGGCCACGGGTACATCGACCTGCTGGATCATGTTCGGGCTTGGTCCGATCCGTTCCGGCGAGCGGGATCTGCAGGCGGTAAGGCATCAGAACCTGGTGTTCCTGTTGCGCCAGGCTGAGACGGATGGGGAGGAGGCGATCGCCGAATTTCTACTGGCCATCAGGCTCAAAACCGCTCAGCTGGCTGAGCATATCGACAATCCCTTCAAACACATCGGTGAACGTCTAGCACGTAACATCGAAAAGGCCAGTGACCGGCCTGTCAAATGGTTGGATGAACAGCATATCGAGTCGGATGGCTTATGTGGATCTTTTCCAGACGATTTGCGGGAGCTTATGACAATCTATTCTGAGATGAGCAGCAAATCGAGGCGGATGCTGATTGCCATGGCGCGAACCATGTCGGAGCATGTTTGAGGCCTGCAATGGCCTACGACATAAGGCAGCCTCTGTGCGGTGCGGCAATTAAAGGAAAATCGACAGCCTGACGATGGTAATCTATCGTTTTACAGCGTTGCATTTCGATTCTGCTCTGAATAAGGAAAATTATGTCTGCGCCTAAGATGCTCGACTGCGCCGGTAAGCCCCTCGATCTGAGTCAGCCTCGGGTGATGGGTATACTCAATCTGACGCCGGATTCATTTTCCGACGGAGGGCGTTTCACCGCTCGGGATGCGGCCATCAGACATGCCTTGCAGATGATCGAGGAAGGCGCGGCGATGATCGATATTGGCGGTGAGTCGACCCGGCCTGGTGCTCAGCCGGTAACCGCACAACAGGAGATGGATCGGGTGATTCCGCTGATTGAGGCACTGGCCGGTGAGATCGAGGTGCCCATATCCGTCGATACCAGTAAGGCTGAGGTGATGCGCGAGGCTGTCTCTGCCGGTGCGGGGATGATCAATGATGTTATGGCCTTGCGCGATTCCGGCGCCCTGCAGGCCGCTGCTGAGGCCGCCGTGCCGGTCTGTCTGATGCACATGCAGGGTGAGCCCCGCACCATGCAGTGCAATCCTCACTATGATGATGTGGTTGAGGATG
>JAEPDS010000064.1 GCA_016842065.1 Candidatus Thiodiazotropha sp. 'RUGA' | reverse complement strand
TTGGCAGGGGTTGACCCATCATCGGGCCACCACTGATTAATCGCTCTGGTATCTCAGTGAAACCGCCGCAGTAATCGATTAGATTGTTGAGTGGGGTTCCAATCAGTACTTCAACATTCTTGGGGTGTTGAATGGATTCGCCGGTGACGGTCATCACCCTGGAGATAAGCGGTCGACCGAGTACGATGGCATCATATACGGCGCGTGCGGTGGCGACATTGTGCACCACCACACCGATATCTGCGGTAAGGCCACGTGCTGGGGTCTCTTTACCGACCAGGGTCTGTACCAGGTGCTTTTCAGAACCCATCGGATATCGGGTCGGTAGACCGACCACGGTGATCATATCAGTCTCCTTTGAGGCCTCTCTGATCGAAGCTTGCGCATCGGGTTTGTTGTTCTCGATGGCGAACAGGATGTGATCCACATCCAATGCACGGGCCATCAGCTTCACGCCTTCAACCACCTGCATTGCCTGTTCGCGCATCAGACGATCGTCACAGGTCAGATAGGGTTCACACTCGGCACCATTGATCACCAGGGTATGGAGTGGATATCTTTTACGTAGATTCAGTTTTACAGCGGATGGGAAGGTTGCACCACCCATACCGACAATCCCTGCACGGGCTACCCGGCCTGCAATCTCTTCCGGGGAAAGCTGGTCATAATCATCACAGGGCTCCAAGTTGTCCAGCCATTCATCCTCGCCATCTGGCTTCAACGTGATGGTCCTGACTGACAGACCTGATGGATGGTGTGCCGGATAACCACCAACACCCATGATACGTCCAGAGGTTGGCGCATGTACCGGTGCTGAAATCGCCCCCTGATTACGTGCCAGCAGTTGCCCCTTTTTGACTTCATCACCCCGTCTGACCAGGGATTCGGCCGGAGCACCGATATGTTGTTGCAGAGGAATATGCAGAAGTGATGGCATGGGCAGTTTTTCAATTGCCTGTCCGGCACTTAACTGCTTACGATCATCCGGGTGTACGCCGCCTCTGATTTTGAACAGTTTGAATAGTTTGCCAGTTGTCATGACTAGGCCACCTTAGCCGGTTCTGGCCAATACCATGTCTGCAGGGTCTTGATGATCGGACGCATCTCTATGCATTCGGTGGGGCAGACGTCATAACACTTCTCACAACCAGTACAAGCATCAGCAAATACGGCATGGATCTGTTTGGGGCCACCTAAAATGGCATCGGTAGGGCATCTCTTAAAGCACTTTGTACATCCGACACACAAGTTCTCATGCACGAATGCAACCAACGGTGCTTTCTCTTCCACTGATGAGAGATCGATACTGACGCCCATCTTTTCCGCCAATGACTCCGCCAGTGCTTTGCCTCCAGGAGGGCACATGGTAACCGGTGCTTCCCCATTGGCCACAGCCTCAGCCGCTGGACTGCAACCCGGGTAGCCACACTGCCCACATTGGGAACCAGGCAGTAGACTCTCAATCTCCTCCTGCAGCGGATTGCCTTCAACAGCCAGATATTTAGCAGCGATCCCTAACATGGCACCCATGGTGATACCCAGTGCTGTCAATACGAGGATTGCAGAAACCATCATTGCATCTCCAACTGTCAGTACAGATCTTTGCAAATCACACAGCGTGATTTGGTTCTGAAACGATCAGCTTTCATCGGTTTTCCAAACATTGAACTCTCCATTTAACTGGTCTCTTTACAGATCCACTGAGTTACTGGCTGGTCAATCCGGCGAAGCCCATAAAAGCCAGTGACATCAAACCGGCAACCACATAAGCGATCGGGGTGCCGCTAAATGCCTGAGGTACATTGGCCAATGCCAGCCGTTCACGTAATCCGGCGAACATGACAAGTACCAGAGTGAATCCGAGGGCAGAACCAAAACCATACAGAAGACTGGCGAGAAAGCTGTTTTCCTGCTGTACATTGAGAAGTGCGACACCGAGTACGGCACAGTTGGTGGTGATCAGCGGTAGAAAAATACCAAGTACCTGATAGAGGGCAGGAGAGGTTTTTCGCACCACCATCTCAGTGAATTGCACAACAACTGCAATGACCAGGATGAAGGTCAGGATTCTCAAAAAGCCCAGGTCCAACGGTTGTAACACATAGAATTCCAGCAGCCAGCCTGCAAATGCCGCCAGAGTCAGGACAAAAGTCGTGGCCAATCCCATTCCCAGCGCTGAGTCAAGCTTGTTGGAAACCCCCATCAAGGGACACAAACCAAGGAACTTGACTAAAACGACATTATTGACCAGTGCGGTCGACAGAATGATCAGAATATATTCCATAAATAGCCATCGATTCAGAGTTATGGCCATTACCCAACAAAAAATATGCCAACCGCCCTGAACAGGGCAATCAAAGGCAATATCTTATGTTCACTATTCTCCCAGGGTGCAGAACTAAAGGCCTGGATCGAATAAGCCCTAATTTAGTGCGGAAATGCACCGCTTCCGGGCATAGGATGGTTTGTAGTCTTCGCTACAGATTCCCCTGATCCATTTGTAGATTACGTTACAAACAGGACATTTTGCAGTATCAAGCACCAATCTGGGGCGATGGTACGGGAATTGCAAAAGCCTTGTCATGTTTAGAGTTTCACAGTGGAATTAGGTACAGCTAGCTATGATCCAGCGAAAAATAGAATCAACGATCAGCGATAATCTAGTTGACAGGATCAATGATTTTCTCGCCTCACCTCCGGAGGGTACCCCAACCGAAGTTCTGGAGGCATTCAGCAGTTTGGACAGCAATCAGTTTTTACCACCCAAGCTTTTCTATGAATTGGTCGAGCAAGCGCCTATTGCAATCTCTATTACCGATCCAACAGCCCGAATTCTCTATGTGAACTGTGCATTTGAAACGCTGACCGGTTATGCAAGAGAAGAGGTTATCGGAAAAAATGAATCGGTACTCTCCAGTAAATCGACACCTGAATCGATCTATCGTGAACTTTGGGAGACGATCCAGAGTAATAAAGTGTGGCAGGGCACATTGGTAAACCATCGAAAATCCCATGAGGAGTACCTCGCTGAACTGACGATCTCGCCAGTCAACAACGACAAGGGACAAACGGCCTATTTTCTGGGGATGCATCGGGACATAACTGAGATGCATCAGTTGGAACAGCGTTTGAAGTTTCAAAAAAACCTGACGGAAGCGACGCTGAACGCGGCGCCAATGGTGGTAGCGGTTGTTGCAGCGGATCGCAAGGTGTTACTGGACAACCATGCCTATAAAGCATTAATAGGCGACTTCAGGGGTGTTGAGCCGGCCGCTCTGTTTCTCGAGGCTCTGGAGCAGCAGGTCGGACTTGATCTCGGTACGGTATGTCAGATTGGCAATGGTTTTACCAATGTAGAGATCAGACTGGATCCTCCTGGTGGCGCGGCCCCCCGATGGTTTACCTGTTCAGGGGTCAATGTTCCGGAACTGGATGAGGCGGCTCATAACTATTTCAAGCAGGCTGAATCAACCAGATGCTGTCTGCTGTTAATCGCCAACGAGGTCACCGGAAGCCGCAAACGCATACAGGAAGCGCGTCTCAACATGATTCGCGCCAATATGGCGGAACAACAGATGGTACAGACCATGCGTGAGGCGATATCCGGGGCCATCTTCAAAATTCAGGCTCCGTTGAATGTCATCAAAGCAGCGTTGTCGATGCCGGCTGTAGGTCAAGAAAATATGGGTATGAGGATTGTTCTGCAACAGGCGCTGAAAAGTGGTGATGAGGCAATGGAGAGTCTGCATGAAGCGCTGCCAAGTCCGGTAATTGAGCAGACCTCGTTGGTCAATATCAATGAGTTGCTGCATGAAGTGGTGAAACTGTCCACTGAAAGCCTGCTTTCAGCCGGTGTCGTGGTTGATTGGCGTCCGGCACCGGTTCTGGCAGAAGTGAATGGTCGTATCAACGCACTGCGCGGATTGTTCAAATACCTGATAGACAATGCCATACAGTCCTTGATTGAAGCCAATCAGGACTATCGTGAAATTCGTATTCAGACCAAGCAGGATAATCAGGATTTATTGATTGAGGTTATGGATAACGGGGTAGGTATTCCAAAAACCCACAGATTAAAAGTTTTCGAACCTTTTTACTGTGGCTGGGAACAAGCAAAGGAGCATGCTGGTATGGGATTGACCATGGCTCAGGAGGTCGTCATAGGACATGGTGGTAATGTGGAAATAGATGCAAATTTTTATGGTGGCTGTCGAGTCTTTGTCAGGTTACCTCTAAATGGCATGGAGGAGACGCTTTAATGAGTTCGACTGATATCAACATGGACAATATGGATGCGCAACACAATACCATTGTCCTGGAGTCGGAGCTGGAGAGCCTCTACCAAGTCAGTCAGGTTTTAAGCCGTTCCCTGGATTTCAGGGAGACATTGACTGAAGTGCTTAGTCGGCTGAGTGATACCGCGAAACTGCGTTATGGCATGATCTGTCTGCAGGATGATAGCAGTGGTGAGTTACTGGTGACCGCATTACATGAGGATCCTGCACCCTTCAATACAGTACGGTATAAGCCGGGAGAAGGTGTGGTCGGGGCGATCATGTCGAGTGGAAAACCGCTTGTTGTCAGGCGTATCTCCGATGAAGACCGGTTTCTGGACAGACTTGGTGTCTATGATCCGGAGCTGCCATTTGTTGGTGTTCCTATTCTGATTGGAGATGAGACCGCCGGTGTGCTGGCGGCCCAGCCATTGGGCAGTATCAGCTTACTGAAATTGCATGAACGATTCCTGCAAATGGTTGGCAATCTGATCGGTCAGAGTGTGCGCCTGGCAAAGAAGGTGGAAGATGAGCAGCTGGCGCTTAAAGATGAGCGCGATTCACTTCGGCGCAAGGTGCGTGGAGAGCACGGCTTCTCCAACATGGTTGGACATACGCCCAGCATGCGCATGATCTTTGAACAGGTGCGTCAGGTGGCCAAATGGAACACCACGGTTCTGGTTCGAGGCGAGTCTGGAACCGGTAAGGAGCTGATAGCCAATGCGATTCACTACAACTCTCCGAGGAGCAATGGCCCATTCATTAAGCTGAATTGTGCAGCACTGCCGGATACCCTGTTGGAGACAGAACTCTTCGGCCATGAAAAAGGCGCCTTCACCGGTGCTGTCAATCAGCGAAAAGGGCGGTTTGAACAGGCGCATGGCGGTACCATTTTTCTTGATGAAATTGGTGAAATCACTCCTACCTTCCAAGCCAAGCTACTGCGAGTGCTGCAAGAGGGAGAGTTTGAGCGGGTAGGTGGAGTCAAGACCCAAGTGGTGGATGTCCGTGTTGTGGCGGCCACCAATAAAGATCTTGAGTCCGAAGTGCAAGAGGGTAATTTCAGAGAGGACCTCTACTATCGTCTCAATGTGATGCCGATTCAGATGCCACCTTTGCGGGAACGCAAAGAGGATATCAACGATTTGTCTCGATTTCTGGTGTCAAAAATCGCCAAAAGTCAGGGGCGCGAATTATCCATTGATGATGGTGCTGTCAGGCTTTTGATGCATCACGATTGGCCGGGCAATGTGCGTGAATTGGAGAATTGTCTGGAGCGTGCTGCGGTGATGAGCGGTGAAGGGGCAATTGACGAAAACGCGATTAATCTGAGTGGCCTGAAGCCAATGCTCGATCAGAGCTACTCCCAGGTAAATGGTAATCCTAAAGTGGATTTTGATGATCCAGACCTGGATGAACGTGAACGGGTGATCGCTGCCCTGGAACAAGCCGGCTGGGTGCAGGCCAAGGCTGCGAGGTTACTGGGAATGACGCCAAGACAGATCGGTTACCGGATTCAGACTTTGAATATTAAAGTTCGGCAGATGTAGTGGGTCTCTGTCGGTTGTCATACAGAGACTGTAGGCAGCTCTGTATACAATCTGACAGATCGTCTGTTTATCTAATAAATATTCAATAAATACAAAATGTTATGTGTGGTTAAAAACTAGGCACGCAGATTGCATTATCACTTTCAAGCGTAATAACAACCTCATTGTGTCGCTATTTGGAGGCCGGATGATGGAATTGAAAGTGATAGGTCAATCAGAAGATAACACAGCTGAAAGTGGATGCAGTTCATCCGGATGTGGTGGTAGCAGCGATCAGTTATCCCATCTACCGGAGCATATTCGGGACAAGGTGCATAATCATCCCTGTTATTCCGAAGAAGCACACCACCATTTTGCTCGTATGCATGTGGCTGTCGCACCGGCGTGTAATATCCAGTGTCACTACTGCAATCGTAAATACGATTGTGCAAATGAATCACGACCTGGTGTTGTATCTGAGCTGTTAACACCAGATCAGGCGGTTAAAAAGGTCATGGCGGTAGCCGCCAACATCCCACAAATGACCGTCTTGGGTATCGCTGGGCCTGGCGATCCTTTGGCCAACCCGGAGCGGACTTTCGATACCTTTCGTCAACTGACCGAAAAGGCGCCGGATATCAAACTCTGTGTCTCTACCAACGGGTTGTCGCTGCCGGATCAGGTGGAAGAGCTGTGCAAGCACAACATCGATCATGTAACCATCACCATCAACTGTGTCGACCCGGATGTCGGAGCAAAAATCTATCCCTGGATCTTCTGGAATAATCGTCGCATCAAAGGTCGTAAGGGCGCGAAAATACTCATCGAGCAACAGCAGAAAGGGCTGAAGATGTTGACCGATCGGGGCATTCTGGTGAAGGTCAATTCAGTCATGATACCCGGTGTAAACGATCAACATCTGGAAGAGGTGAGCAAGGTCGTTAAGGAAAAAGGGGCGTTTTTACACAATGTGATGCCACTGATTGCAGAAGCGGAACATGGCACATTTTATGGCGTTATGGGGCAGCGTGGACCCACCCATGATGAGTTGCAAACCCTGCAGGATAAATGTGCCGGTGACATGAATATGATGCGACACTGCCGACAGTGTCGTGCAGATGCTGTAGGCATGCTTGGTGAAGACAGGGGTGATGAATTCACCATGGATAAAGTGGAAGTGATGGACGTTGATTATGAGCAGGCAATGATAAAGCGTGCTGATTATCAGGCAGAAATCGAAGCCAAGTTGGAAGCGCAAAAGAAAAGCGCAAACGAAACATTTATCCCACTGACGGCGTTGACCACGAAGAAAAAGGAGACACGCCCGGTATTGATGGCTGTTGCCACCAGTGGTGGTGGTGTAATCAATCAGCATTTCGGTCATGCGAAAGAATTTCTCATCTATGAAGCCTCAATGACTGATGTTCGTTTTATTGGTCATCGCAAGGTCGATCTCTACTGTTCAGGTGGTGATACCTGTGGTGATGCGGAGACCACGTTGCAAAAGACAATACGCCTGCTTGAAGGATGTGAAGCTGTACTTTGCTCAAAGATTGGCTATGAGCCCTGGGAGGTGCTGGAAGAGTCCGGTATTCAACCAAATGGAGAGCATGCCATGGAACCGATTGAAGAGGCGGTGGCCAAGGTCTATGCGGAAATGGCAGAGAGTGGCCAACTTGAGCAACAGAGACAGGCAGATCAACTGCAGGCCGGAGCCTGAGGAGTAGAGCATGGCTTATGAAATTATAGAGAGTTGCGTCAACTGCTGGGCCTGTGAGCCACTTTGTCCAAGCGATGCGATATTTGAAGCCAGACCACATTTCAAAATAGATGCAAAGAAGTGCACAGAGTGCGAAGGG
Organism: Candidatus Thiodiazotropha sp. 'RUGA'; assembly: GCA_016842065.1. GTDB lineage: Bacteria > Pseudomonadota > Gammaproteobacteria > Chromatiales > Chromatiaceae > Thiodiazotropha. Next base: position 7,540 of record JAEPDS010000064.1, on the reverse strand, counting down.
GATCACGTTGACCCGCAATGTGTCAGCATCTGTCCTATCGAAGGTGCGATTCTTAATCCTTTCTCGGAGCCTGCCAATCCTCCAGGTTCATTGACCGGTATACCACCGGAAAGGATGGAAGAAGTCATGGCTGAGATTCAATCACGCTAGGAGATCATCCCATGTTCGATCAAAAACCAGCTCTACAGCCTGTTCATCAGAATAGGGATAAGCCCAGCCGTTACTGGATGAGATTTGTGCGTAACCATTTTGTCAGGCCAGCAGACTCACTGCCGCCAAGAGGCATGGCATTACCGGAACGTCTGTGGCAACGGCAATCTGCTTTGATTACGAGTATGCAGGAGTCAAACAGAGATGACTGAACTGGTTTTTTATGAAAAACCAGGTTGCATCGGCAACAAACAGCAAAAGGCGATACTGCGCAAGCTGGGTATCAGTTTGCAAGTACGTGACATACTCAGTGAGACCTGGACATCGGATAGCTTACGCTCATTTTTTGGTGAGAAAGCCATCTCCGCTTGGTTCAATGAAAGTGCGCCTCAAGTAAAAAGTGGTGAGATCGATATCGATCATTTGAACGAGACTGAGGCACTGCGCTTAATGGTAGAACAGCCGATCCTGATCAAACGGCCTCTTATGATCTGCCAATCCCTGAAACAATCCGGTTTCACTGTCGGGCCGGTACTTGACTATCTTGGTGTATACCTGAATGAGAGTCAAAAGATTGAAAGTTGCCCAATGCCTGATCAGCCGTGTGAGACGGTACCGTGAGTAACGAGATCGATGTATCCAGCCACAGAGATGCTGTCGAGTTTGCAGATGGTGTCTACTGGATTGGGGCGCTGGATCCTACCTTGAGAACGTTCGATATTATACTCAGTACAGCGAATGGAACCAGCTATAACTCCTATCTTGTGAAAGGGCAGGATGGTGTGGCTATTATTGATACGGTCAAAGAGAATTTCAGTGAGGAATTTTTTGCACGTTTAGAATCAGAGGTCGATTACAAAGAGATCAAAGCGATCATTCTCAACCATCTCGAGCCGGATCATACCGGCGCTTTACCCGAGTTGATGCGTCGTGCACCTGAGGCGAAGCTGTATATCTCCCAACGTGCAACGTCGATGCTTAAAGCGCTGCTCAAACCAACAGGCGATGGTTTCGAGTACACCACAGTAACCACTGATGACCGTATCTCATTGGGTGATAGAACACTGCGTTTTTTGCACACCCCATTTCTGCATTGGCCGGATACCCAATGCACCTATCTTGAAGAGGAGGGGGTCCTCTTCTCTGGCGATGTATTTGGATGTCACTATTGTGACAAAAGACTTTTTAATGATTTGGTTGGTGATTTCAGGTTCTCATTCGACTACTACTATGCGCATATCATGCGGCCGTTCAAAAAGCATGTCATGGATGCGTTGAAATTGATTGAGCCTCTCAAGATCAAGCAGATCGCCCCGACGCATGGTCCCATACTTAGAGAGCGACCACGTCGTTACGTTACCCATTATCGGGAGCTATCCACCTCCAGCCTGTCAAGGGAAATCGGCGTTGCAGAGCAGTCTCTGGTGATTTTCTACATGAGTTCCTATGGTAACACCGCACGCATGGCGGAAGAGATCAATGAAGGGGCCAATGCAATCGGCGGTGTCAGGGTCTCCCTGTATGACCTGGAAGGTGGTGAGACTGGCCCATTCGTCGACCTGATCGAAGAAGCTGACGCCTTGCTGTTTGGTTCACCGACCATCAATGGTGATGCAGTCAAACCGGTCTGGGACCTGCTTTCATCACTGGCCGTTGTCAACCTGAAGGGAAAACTGGGTGGCGCTTTCGGTTCATACGGCTGGAGTGGTGAAGCGGTAGCGATGATTGAAGACAGAATGCGTGGACTAAAAATGCGCATTCCACAACAGGGCTTAAGAATCAAATTGATACCCACAGAGGAAGAGTTGGAAGAGTGTCGGGCATTTGGTACGGCTATCGCTGAGGAAATGGTAGGGAAAAAACAGCAAAAGGCAGTGATCGATATGGCCGACCTGGCATGACTCCGAGTGTTACAAATCTATTTATCAAGGTGAAATGAAATGGCTAAAGCGAAAATTACGTTTCAAGACATTGAACAGACTGTCAATGTGCCTGCGGGTACCAGAGTCATCGAGGTCTCTGAAAAAATTGGTGCCGGTATTATCTATGGATGCCGGGAAGGCGACTGCGGTACATGCATGATGCATGTTGAAGAGGGTTGGAACAACCTGACTGAACCTTCAGTACTCGAAGAGAAAGTATTGAAGGAAAATATGGCTGGACGACATGATCGTCTCGCCTGTCAGGCCCAGATCCTAGGCGACTGCAGTGTAAAGCCCACATAAAATCAGTTTTTAGGAGTTAATGAAATGCCATTAATTACATTCAGCAACCCAGATTTTAAGGATAAAACTGTCTATGCCGTAGCCGGTAGTTTTACGGAAACAGTCCTGAAGATTGCCAAAACCAACAAAATTCCAATCAACTTCGATTGTGGTGATGGTGATTGTGGAAGCTGTGCAATTCGGGTCAGATACATCGGTGACAAAGAGCCAATGGGCTACCATCTTGAAGAGAAAGAGAAGAAGATTCTCAGGGAACTAGGCAAAATCAGTAAGGAAGAGATGGAAAAGATGATCGTTGATGATTTGCCAAGTGAATGGCGACTTGCTTGTCAGTTCATTCCCAGGGATGAAGATATCGTAGTTGAATATGAGGCTCTATGATGTCTAGCACAGCACCGATCAGTGATAGTGTCACTTCTTGTCATTGTAGACTGATCGGTGCTGCTGCGCACCGCAACGACGCTGTGGAATCCGTTCTGGCACGTATTATCGCTTCATGGGCCTATGGGCAGAGCGTATTGCCACAGTGGCTGGGCTTGGGTGAGCTTGAGTTTCGTCGTATGCTTCACCACCATTTTCCAATCATACAACCACAAAGCCTGTTAGGTTACGATCACGCTCCAATGTGTGAAAATGACGAGGAGATGGACGATCTGCGTAAACTACTACTCAACAATCGTGCTCAAAGGAGCCTGTCTGAGCATTGGCTGGTGGAAATCCTGATCTATGGCTGCCTTGGAAAGGATCATTTGTGGCAGGATCTGGGGCTTTGGAGTCGTCCCGACCTCTCCAAATTGATGGCGGATCACTTCACGCCGTTATATGAACTTAACTCTAAAAATATGAAATGGAAGAAGTTTCTCTATAAAAGGCTGTGTGAGACAGAAGGAATATACACCTGTCGTGCACCCAGCTGTGAGGCTTGTGCTGATTATTCGGTTTGCTTTGGTCCGGAGGACTAATAGACTATAGAGAATCAGGCTGTTAATCTCCCGGCGACCAAACTGATCACATTCAGCTACAGTTAGCCTGACTGCGAGCATTCAATAAACGTTGCTTAACCAGTCTGTAGCGAATAATGATAAACGGTGCATTATGCCAGGGCACAAACCAATAATTGATAACAACATTTCTCAACGTGCACTTTCAGCCTATCTGGGACTGGCCATTGGCGATGCACTGGGCGCCACCACAGAATTTCTCACTCCGAATGAAATTAAAGTGCAATATGGCGTGCATGAGACTATTTCTGGAGGAGGCTGGTTGCATTTGAAACCTGGACAGGTGACAGATGATACCGAAATGAGCCTGGCGCTTGGTGATGCATTAATAAAAAGCGGTGGCGTCAGTGCCAAGGCTGTGGCTGAATCATTCAGTGACTGGATGCGCAGTAAACCGATCGACATTGGCAACACGGTTAGAAGGGGAATTGTACAGTTCAGAAACACTGGTCGCCCATGGGTTGACGAGAATGAATATGATGCAGGCAATGGCGCCTGTATGCGTTCACTTCCAATAGCAATTCTGTATGTCAATGGTTCAGTGGACACTTTGATCGTTGCTTCTCGAACCCAGGCTCATACTACCCATAACAATCCTCTTTCAGATACAGGGACCGAGGCTGTTTTGGAGATGTGTGCTGCGGCCATGAAAGGAGAGGATAAATCCAGACTCAGAGAAATAGCCGATCGTCTGGTTGATAGCCATAAAGTATTTCGCTTTGACAATCGGCGGATAGAGAATCCCAGTGGTTATATCGTAGAAACATTGCAGGCTGTATTTCAGGCCATATTTGACAATGACGACTTTGAGTCCACTCTTATAGATGTGGTCAACCGAGGCGGGGACGCAGACACAACAGGAGCAATAGCTGGGATGGTCGCCGGTGCGTTATATGGCCAAAACGGAGTTCCCAAAAAATGGCTCGAACGGTTAGACCCATTCATAGTGAATCGCTGTAAATCACAAACAGATGAACTGCTCAAACTGGCAGCTGAACATCCTAGTGTATCTGCGTGATTAAGATCGAGTAGACTGAGTTACATAAATCTCCTATACACTGACTACTGTCTACACCTACTCTAAACTACTGTTTTACCTACAGAAGGTTTGTCGAAATACTTTACAAACCCACAATCTACGATCTCTTTTCTTGTAATTAATCTTTAACTTTCAATAACTCAAATGGGTTGGCATAGGTATTGCTCTATTAACTATACAATTGATGTTGATTTTGTTTGTCAAAACGCATCTGTTTCTTTGTGTAGCACCAGGAGTAGTAGAAAATGATCAACGTATTTGACGACAAACTCGAAACAGCAAGGCTCTCCGATAATTTCAGTGATGGTACCGAGTCGAGTTCCGATTGCCTTATGAACTCTCAAATTTCAGACCACAACAGGAGTTCAATCCTCAGCTCGGTTGATCGAGCAAAAGTCTGTTCTCTTCCGAAAAGAGGCGGAACGGTTAGGCGTTTGGTCTGGTTCTAGTTTGTCTTGAAGCCCAGAGATCCATCCTTTCTCCTGTTCTAAATTACCTTGCACACTGTCTATCGTCTAATTCCAGGGTTTCCCGATTACAGATCGCCTGACCTGTTTGTCACAGTTCTGTGATTTAACTGTATAATCCTAAAGAATGAATGAGCAAAACAGTGACTCTGCCTATAAAACGCCAGAAGCTAATTTGTTGGAGGAAGAGGCACTGCCGGCTTCCTTGCTCAACAGTACACTTACTTATACCAAGCTGAAACTGCTGTTTTGGTTATCACTTCTCTATTTGTTGGCAACTCTTCCCATGGTGGCAATCTCTTTTATGAGTGGTGTAGTGCCTGATAATGAAAGCTACCGTTTGGCTACTGATATCGTAAGTCTGATAGATAATCTTCTCTATCTATACCTGCTGTATATGTTTAAGCTTTTATTGAACTACCGACTGGATTGTCATTCTGTAGATAACTACATTTATGCCGCAATCATTCTCTCACTTATTATGTCTGTGCTCTCATACATGATGCCGGAGGATATGGAGTCACTCGGTATCAGTACGATGAGCTTTTTTGCTCTGATGGTACCATTGGGGATTGTCAATGTTATTTACGGGATCAAGCTTCTTAAACTCCAATCTTATTTCAGCTATTTAATGCTCTATTCATGGAGTACGATCATTGCAGGAGTATTTCTGGCTTCTGTGGTGTTGTTTTTATTGGCAATTCCTGCCGGTATGGTGTCAAGTTTCGCAATGGCGATGATGTTCCATACAACTGCAAAAGAGCTTAAAAGCTATCACACAGACAATACGGCTATCAGCAAATGAGTGACACCGATCCCAACTGTATGGAATCGGCTAATGTCTTATGTCGGCCTACGCAGAAGATGAAAACTCTGAGAAATAACTGGTTTGTGGGAAATCTCTTAAGTTACTCTTCAAGGAGATAATCCATTGCGCTTCTCGGTTCTTTCATGATTGATCATTTTTTCGACCTTACGAGCAATATATTGTGCAAAATCCTCAACATTTTCATATTCATATTCAAGAGCCAAAGAAGTTATCTCTTTCAAATGGCTTCGTAATTGTATGATTTCAGTTAAACTGCGCCCACAAGTGAGACAAACCTCACCATTGTCGCGGCAAGCACTCTTCCCCTGGCAGGGTTTAAAGGTGGCCATAATAATACCCGATAGACGATTTACTTCATATTAGGTTATCAGATCGTGTCCGTTTCCAACACAGGTGTATTATCCACCTCGCTTTCCAGAGCGGGGATCGAAATACCAAGTAAGGAATCGATATCTGCTTCAATGATCTCAATATTCATTTTCTTGCAAAAACGTCGTTCCTTATCATTTGGTTCCGCAATCAAGGCCCAACCAGCTGGTTGATCAGCTGCATAGATGATATCTGACATAACCATCCGTTCTGTATCTCGATTCATTCTCAACCCAAGAAACAGATATTGTTTGCCTTTACGTTCGGTTTTCAAGAAGTTTGGAATGGCAAAACCACCCATCAGTTCAGTAATGTAATCCACATAGTCGGCATCAGAAGCGATATAGGTAGAATCGGGTAAAGGACTGCCCATGGGTTTGAACAAGATCGGCAGACTTGTATCAACATCTTTCTGATCGATCTCTTTATCGGCGTATTTGTTGCCATCATGCTGGTGGATGCGAAACCGATAATCTGTTCCACCAACTCTGGCAATTCCTCGTATCAGAATATGAGGTGTCTTGGCGTAGCTTTGCTGCAACTGGATATCACGATTGATATCAACCACATATTTTGGCTTCACCGTTTCCAACCAGGCATGCAGCGGTGATTGAGACCATGACTGATTGGCATATAGATCGTCAAGAAAGCGATTGACTGTTGTTCTTCCTCGCTTTAGTTCCACATCCATAGCGGCACGAGCGAATTCATACATCAAACGAGGTGCCATTGGACGACCGCCATTCATAGCAAGTATCAGACTATCACTGTCTGCAGGTATTGGTTCACCTGTGTCAGAGTGAAACGAACCTTTGAGTACACCTGCACCAAGGTAGGGCACTATTGTACCGTTTTCTACACCTGACTTAAGCTCCGATAATTGCATAACAGACATGACCAGCCTCCAGATAATCTATTTGACTGTTCATAGTGCAAAACACAGGCCAATCAGTTACAGAGCGGACAATATCGCTACACTCGTAGCCAAGCAGACTCTTAAAGTAATTTGTTAAGTGATTTAGGAATGTTATCTAACCAACTAATTTATATAAATAAATGATTATTTTCTTGAGTCTGGATTGGAGCTGAATGTGATTTGCGCAGACATGATCATGTCACTACATCCAAGTTGGATTGATTACGCAGATGAGTAGTTTTTGTATGATTTAGCACAATCTGAAGTAACTCAAGGAGGGTTGATTGACTACAAGCTGAAGTTAAAACAATGGATGTCATCCCATCCAGAAGCTAACAAATATGGTTGGCATGAAATGTGTAGGATTTATTTCGAATGATGTTATTTCCACCGAGTGCTTTGTATGCAGGAAACAGACTTTAGAGAAGTGGCTGATGAGTTCATTCATCTGGCTAACGATTTGAGTGAGGAGTGGGCAATGCCCTTTTTAAGTGCGGCATTTATGTATGCGGCTGCATGGTATAATACCCACTTCTTTTTTGAA
>JAEPDS010000063.1 GCA_016842065.1 Candidatus Thiodiazotropha sp. 'RUGA' | reverse complement strand
CGCGCAGCCTCAAGCACTTTTTCCGTGGTGCTGTCTTCTACCAGGGCGATGATGAGTTTGAAGTGCATCTCAATACCTCGTGTGAATCATTTACGACTGCGCCACTCACTGAGCTGGGCGTAAGCCATAACGGACATGATGGGAAACAGACTGGCAAAGGCGATCAGGCCAAAGCCGTCAATCAGTGGGTTACGTCCAGGTATATTACTGGACAGGCCAATACCGAGCGCAGCGACCAAAGGGACGGTCACTGTGGAGGTGGTTACGCCTCCGGAATCGTACGCCAGGGCGATGATGGTGCGGGGTGCGACCATGGTTTGAAAAATCACCACCACATAGCCGGCGATGATGTACCAGTGCAGGGGCGTACCGGTGATGATCCGATAACTGCCGAGAGAAATGCCGATTGCGACCCCGATGGCCACGGCAATCCTCAAGCCCCATTGGCTGATCGCTCCTGCGGATACCTGGTTTGCCTTGATTGCAACGGCGATCAGGGAAGGTTCTGCAATGGTGGTGGAAAAGCCGATACTGGCGGCAAACAGATAGACCCAGAAATAGTGATGCCATTGAACTGTCTCTCCGGTTGTCGGGACATTCAGCAGCTCAGGTGAGGTGAGCTGGCTTGCCATCAGTTCACCCAAGGGAAAGAGGGCAAGATCAAGACCCTCAAGAAACAGCGCCAGACCGAAGAGCACCATCAGGAATCCGATACCAATCTCCTTGGCATTCTTCAGTGGTCTGCGTAAAACGAAAATCTGGAAGCCGAACAGGATCGCGGCAATCGGCAGGATGTCCAGTACAGTGCCTACCAGGATGTGAAGAAAGTGTTCGAGGCCTGCAGTCATAACATGATTCCGTAGAACATGACGAATATCATCGGTGTCAGGGAGGCAAAGGCAATCAGTCCGAAGCCATCTGTCATTGGGTTGCGCCCTTTGATACTGGAGGCCAGGCCCACCCCGAGAGCGGTCACCAGAGGAACGGTTACGGTGGAGGTTGTGACACCCCCTGAGTCGTAGGCGATACCGATGATCTCTACGGGGGCAAAGGCAGTCATGATCACGACACCGATATAGCCACCGATGATCAGATACTGCACCGGCCAGCCCTTGACGATCCTAAGGACACCCAGCACGATGGCGAATCCTACTGAAAGGGCGACGGTATAGCGGAGTCCCTGGGCATATTCGTGCATCGCCTGAATGGAATCATCGATCATGCCGCCGTTCGCCGCAATTTTTGCCGCCTCCTCAGCAATCTTGATCAGTGCGGGTTCTGCCACGGTGGTGCCGAATCCAAGTGCGAAGGCAAATACCAGCAGCCAGCTGAGACTGCCTTTGCGGGCAAAGTTCCACGCCATCGTTTCGCCGAGGGGGAAGAGACCCAGATTCAGGCCTTCGATGAACAGGCTCAGACCCAACAGCACCAGAACCGTACCGATCAACAGGGAACCCAGGTTGGGAATCGGTTGTTGCAGGACCACCAGCTGGAAAAATGCGATAACGATGAAGATCGGCAGTAGATCGCGAAAACTGCTGAGAAGTGATGCGAACAGGCGCCGGACTGTATTCATTTTATTCTGGCCGGTTACAAGGTGGTCGTTATTGTTTACTGACTGGTGATAGCTCCAGTGCTCTCAACAATGAACCATACAATAGATTGAGTTGAGCATCTATTAGATTAGGATTGTTGTTGGCTGGTATCCACTGTAAATCAGGTTGTTCCTGGGGATGACCATTCAAAGCGTGATGCTTTGATAGATCGTGAAAGTGTCAGTTGAGGCGGTTAGGTCGATACAGGGCTTGGTCATGAGGTTATGACGGCAGACTGGGTTAGGGGTTAAGTTCCTGAATTTTTGAAAATTAAGCCCAAAAAGGGGGTGATAATGGAATTAATTTCCCAAAATCTTGCATTATTGATCAAATACCTACGTTGAGCTTCAGTCTGTATTATCTTTGCCGATATGTAGAAACTATTGATTGGACAGGCACTTGGTGCTAGTTTTTGAATAGTGTATCCAATCAGGATGTAGAATGGCCCCAAAATGAGCATGGTTCTTTTGTGAGGCTATTCTCAGACGCTTTACTTTTACTGTCATAGCCTCTTATTAGGTGCGGGCTAAAGGGAACTTATAAGCATTTGCTTGGGTATGTGTAGGTTTTTTCAAGTGATTTTAGATGCAAAGGCAAGACAACATTATTACATTCGGCTCTGCTGTGCCTCATCAGAAAAACATTTCGCTGAATGCTAACGGGCGAAGGATTTCGTCTGAGTGCCGTAATCTGGTCATCAAGGCCATCCCCAAGTTAATGAACGATTTGTTCGAGAATCTGGACGATTCTCTCTATGAAATGGCGAACAAATCGGATAATAACGCACTGCAGAACATCTATTTCGATTCCATGAGAGAGCTGCGCAAACAGCGCGCCGGAATCGATCGCGCCTTCACCCAGGAGTTGCTCAGCATCTACGATCGCTATTGGCAGACCGGTGAGATCCATATCAATCAGCCAACTCTGGATGAATTGAGCCGAGACTCAGAGATGTCGCTGGTGGAAAACGACGATCTTGAAGAGTCTCTGGCGATTACCAATATGGTCAGCAAATCGGAAAGCCGGTTTGCCCGGGAACTCTATGCCATGGGGCAGCGATTCGCCTTTATCATCGGCGGTGGCAATATCAATGAACAGATCGCCCTGCGATCCCCACTGGAACCCGGTGTTGTCTGCAACGCGTTTCAGTTCGCAATGTCGAATGTGCCGGTTGAGCTGCCGGTCAAGCTGGTTGTCTACAAGCTCTTTGACCGCCATGTGATGCACTATATCGGTGGTCTGTATGATGAAGTCAATCTGTTGCTGGGCCGAGCCGGTGTGATACCCAAGTTGACACCGAAAGTGCGTCGCAACCCGGTTGCTCCCAGTATGCGGGGTGAGACGGGTGAAAGTTACCTGGCGAGTGACTCATCCTATGTTTCGACCTCTCCGCCTACCGGTTACCCTGAGAGTCAAATAGGCTCGAGCGGCAGTGAAGTGCAGGCGGAGGTGTTCGCCACACTGCAGCAGTTGCTGGGCACGCGCCGCGCCAGCAGTGGAAGCAGTATGTTGACTTCGAGTCTGATGCTGACAACGCCAAACGGCAATATCCCGGTGGTCGATACCGGTGAGTTGCTGGGTGCCCTTTCAGCGATTCAGCAATCCAATGTGGTGATGTTGCCGCAAGGTCGGCGGATCGATAAAACCCTGACTCCGGAAGAGATGCGCACCCGTCTGGTAACGGATCTGAAGATCGCAAAGGATGGGCAGCTGACCCGATCCCTGGGCGATGCGGATAACGATACCATCGATGTCATCTCCATGCTGTTTGAGTTCATCCTCGATGACTACAGTCTGCCCGATGCGATGAAAGCCTTGATCAGCCGTCTGCAGATACCGATGCTGAAAGTGGCAATCATCGACAAGAGTTTCTTCAGTGAAAAGGTCCATCCGGCGAGAAGATTATTGAACTCTCTGGCCCAGGCGGCGGTAGGCTGGAATGATACCGGAGACCGGGTCAACGACACCCTCTACACCAAGATCGAGTCGACCATCAAACGCATACTCAATGAGTTTCATGATGACCCGGAACTGTTTGCTGAACTGAATGATGAGTTCTCAAAATGGTGGGAGAAAGAGCAACGTGGTGCGCAGATTGCTGAAAAGCGCACCAATCAGATCACCAAAGGCAAAGAGCAGCTGAAATCTGCCAAGCAGATTGTCTCCGAAGAGCTCAATCAACGCTTGCGTACTCAGAAGCTGGTACCACAAGCGGTGATGTCGATCCTGGAAGATGGCTGGAAGGATGCGCTACTGCTGATCTATCTTCGCGAAGGTGATCAGAGCCAGGACTGGACCGATGCGCTGGAGATCGTCGATCGGTTGTTATGGAGTGTGCAGCCGAAGTCAGAGTATGGTGAACGCCAGCAACTGCTGCGCGGTATTCCTGAGTTGTTGCGCAATGTACGCGAACGTCTGAATAGCATCTCTTTCGATCAGCACAAGATGGCCCGCCTGTTCAAGGAGTTGCAGAATTGCCATATCCAGGTGTTGCGCGGTGGTGATGGCAGTCAGATGAACACCACCGGAACCCAGCCGGTCAGTCAGTATGAGATTCATTTTCCGGACAGTCAGCTGACCTCCGATGACAACAGCCAGTTGATGGAGATGGCCGATGAAGCAATCTCCGACAGTGATGAATTTTCAAAAATGGCCAGCGAACTCGAACCGGGCATCTGGCTCGAGATGGCGGATGGTCCCACCAAGGTCCGTGTCAAACTCTCCTGGAAGAGCAAGGTGACGGATACCTATATCTTTGTGAATCGCAAAGGGATGAAAGCGATGGAGCTGACATCGGCCGGCGTGGCGAAGCAGTTGCGTGAAGGCAGAGCCAAAATGGTTGAGGTCTCATCCACACCAATCATGGATCGGGCTCTCGATGCCATGCTCAGCGCGCTGAAGAATACCGACGCTTCATCCGCTTCTGCCTGAAGCCGTAATCACTTTAACTCAGTATGACTTCTGCCTGCATCCAGCAGGCGGGCAAGCTCTGGCTGAAAGTAATATAATGCGGGCCACTTAAGTTGGACCGGACGATCGTTAACAGCCGGTCCTGGATATAAATTACCTAAACAATGAGAGAGAACAATGAGTGAAAAGATCACCGATTCCGGATTGAAAATTGAAGACTTGGTTGAGGGTGACGGCCAGCTTGCAGAGTCTGGTCAACGTGTCTCAGTCCACTATACCGGCTGGTTGCTGGATGGGGATAAGTTTGACTCCTCAGTCGACCGGAATCAGCCGTTTGAATTCGCCTTGGGCAAGGGCATGGTGATCCGTGGTTGGGATGAAGGGGTTGCCGGCATGAAGGTGGGCGGTAAGCGCAGACTGACCATTCCTCCTCAGTTGGGTTATGGCGCGCAAGGTGCCGGTGGTGTGATTCCGCCCAATGCAACTCTGGTCTTTGATGTGGAACTGCTTGCCATATCCGGATGAATCTACACAGTAATCACTTTTTGATCAGCGGCCAGGTCAGTCAGGCACTGGCCGAGGATCTGGGCAGTGGCGACCTGACTGCCGCCCTGTTGCCAGCGGATGCCACTACCCAGGCTGAAATAATCAGTCGGGAACAGTCTGTGATATGCGGGATTCCCTGGGTAAACGAAGTTTACCGGCAACTGGATCCGGATATCGGCCTGGAGTGGCTGGTGGAAGAGGGTGAGATGGTCAGTGAGAATCAGCCGCTGTGCCGGCTCACCGGTAATGCCAGAGCCCTGCTGAGTGGTGAACGTTGCGCACTGAACTATCTGCAAAGCCTGTCAGGAACCGCAACCCTCGCCAGGCGCTATGCAGAGGCGGTATCCGGTATCGATGTGCGGATCCTGGATACGCGCAAGACGGTGCCGGGACTGCGCCTGCAACAGAAGTATGCGGTGCGCTGTGGTGGTTGTCACAATCACCGGGTCGGGTTGTATGATGCCGTGCTGATCAAAGAGAATCATATCCGGGCTGCCGGATCGATTGAAGCCGCATTGGTCAGGTCCAAGGAAGTGGTACCGGATGGGGTGTCTGTCGAGATCGAAGTGGAGACACTGGATGAGTTGCAGCAGGCCCTCAATGCAGGTGTTCAGCGGGTGTTGCTGGATAATTTTACCCCTGATCAGTTGCGTGAGGCGGTGAAACTGGCTGCTGGTCGCGCCAGGCTGGAGGCCTCCGGTGGTATCAATTTGGATACCATAAGAGCGATTGCCGAGACTGGCATCGATGATATCTCGGTTGGTGCTTTGACCAAGGATATACGTGCTATCGACCTGTCGATGCTGTTTGAACTGTAGACTCGGGGGAAGTGGTTGAAACGCTCTCCCGCAAGGGGAGTTGTGGCTGGTATCAGACTTTCTCGTCAATCAGTGTGCCGAGGACTTCATCGGCAGCCTTTAGGGTTTTCACCTGGGCTTTCACCTGGTTGGCCTGCTGCTGCATTTCAACCATGGATCGGGAGAGATCTTTCGGATTTGATTGTTGTACTTGATTGGCACTGGCAATATCAGATGCCACACGGCGCATCCCCTGAAGGCCTTTGTGGATGCCCTGCAGTGCCGATCCAGTGATTGAATTGATGCCCATAACTACAGCAAACCCTTACAATTTCGGTATTCCCTACCTGCTTAGTTGGCAGTTTTTTACAATTCTTTAATAGTTTCATTCTCAGGCGTGACCGATACCCCCATGTTCATGAATTCACTTCCTGTATGGGGCTGTTACATCCGATGGCGCTTGCTTTGCCGGGCGATTAGGGCTGCTGTTTGGATTGGTAGATGCCACTGAAAACCGGGCAGGCGTACCTCACAACCCTGATCTCAATCCAGTTGAGAGCAGGGAAGCTGGTACGCCGCTTCAGTTGAGGCGTATTGGGTGAGTGTTAACGGGCCCCAAGTGGCAGGGTGGCTAGACGCAACCGGTAGGTTTTGGCAAACCGCCATATTTGGTAATCGGTTTCATCGGTCCTGTCAGCCACAGTTCAAACATCGCTTTCTTGTCCTCGCCCAGGTATTTGGAGAACTTGCGGATTGGTGGCACAACATTGAATTCGTTGTAATATTCTCTGGCTTTCAGGACCTGCTGCCACTTTTCGTCGGTCAGTTCGAACTCATCCTGCTGCGCCATCGCCTTGGCAATTTCAGGTGTCCAAGCATTCATATCGGTGAGATAGCCGTCCCCATCTCGTTCTGGAATTTGGGTGTTCATCTGTCCTGCTCCTATTACCAAGTAAAAAGGTTGGTTATTGATTGGAGAAGAGTGTATCGGTAATCAGAGTTGTTTATCTACCCCAAATTTTTTACGGATTTATCTCGATTAAGGGCTACCAAACAGGCTGGAATCCCTTCATCGTTGGAAGTGGGTTGCGCGTGGTTTGTCAGCCGGTTTCGATCATCTGCAGGAAATCGTCCACACTCTCGCAGGGCTGGTGAGCGTGGATGCGCCTCAAGTTGTCACCCTCCCTGATATCCAGACCCAAGGGATCTGCACCAACGGCCTCCACCCCAGCCGGGTTGCTCGGGAGTCCCCGTCTTCCAAGATATTGGATCAATAGCTGATTGTTATGTGCGTTCAGCTGATAGAGTGCCTCTGCCTCATCCGAGGTCGAATAGGGACAGACTGGTTCGATTCGGCTGCCGTCGAACCAGCGTGCCGAGCCGAATCCACCGATAAAGTAGTATTGCTCCACGCTCAGCTTGTAAAAGTTGAAGTTGAGCTCTTTGTGGTACCGGCGGGCCGTGGGGTAGTAGCGGAAATAGCGTTCTGATGCGGCAGTGGAGTTGAGTGGTTCCGCCTTGGTCAGGCAGGTCAGTCGCGCCAGTTGCTGCACATCGCCACTGCCGCTTTCGCTGAGTGTCATGGAGCAGCGAGGATCACCCTCCAGGTTTCTGGTGTGTTGCGCCAGATGAGAGATCAGCAGAACCATATTACCTTTAGGGTCTCGGCAGGTTGGCAGTAGCGAACCGAAAGGATAGCCCGGGAATTTAATCGAATGGGTGGACAATAGACCGCTAAAGCTCTCGTTCCAGAGCCGGTTGATACTCTGCAGCAGATCTTCTGAAGGTGTTTCGTTGTTCATCTTATTCTCGTTTTCAAGGCTTGCTAACACGAATCCAATAGCCCCTGTGGTGACAGTTTTTTGCCCGGCAATCCATTGACGGATTTGTATTCAGGGTAAACAGGGAATTCCGGATTTATGACAACCGGAGTAGTTTACCTTGGTTTTCAGACTGGCCGGTTTGTTCTGCAATCAGAACGAACAGGGCTCACCCTTTGAATTGGATTTGAAATAAATGCAGCTGGGTGGTTATCAGTTCAGGTGTTTACCTCTCCGATATGTTTCCGGATTGAACCTGGTTTGCTCTCCATGCGATTCTTGTTGCCACTTCTGATATCCATTTTAATTGCACTGTAGATGCGATTGCAGCCTGCCGCGCTGAGTTGTTGTGTGGCTCTCTCCACGACTTCCAGGGCCTGACTGACCGTGTCGGTTTCGATCAGGGTGCCCATTGCGGTCAGCTGATAGCTGACACCGCAATCTCTGATCATTTCTATTACCTTGCTGACTTCCCGGCTGACACTCTCCCCCTGGTCGAGTGGGAAAATACTAAATTCGAGTAACACTGACATTAGCCAACCCTGCTGCTTTTATTCATTTCATCTTAGCGTATTGATCTGGCAGCCGAATCGGTCAGTTTCAGCCACTCTGTGTCTCTCTGCAGTGAGTGTTCCAGCAAACTCGCCCGCCGAGCCTCTCATCAATATTAGTCTCAATGCCAGTGGCTTCAAGCCTGCCCTGAAAGTGGGCTATTTGCTATTCAGGTCAATAAGTTGTGTAAGGAGTGGTTCGTTTCAGCCATTGTAAGGGAATTTTCCGATCCCCTAACATCTCTCTTCGCCTGTTGAGTCAGGCTATCTGCCAGCTAAGCAGCAATCAAGTCGTGGCTTTGTCGCATTGCCTATTGATTTGTCCGGCCGAAAGAGAGAGTTTATTAAACCACCCCGTATTTTTCCCCTGGCAACCAGAGATCTTGCTTCCCGGGCATTAAGAGGGTTTGTAGCAAGATTCGCCACCACCGCAGGATATGTACTGCAGCAGCTCCCTGGTCAAGCCGGTATGAGGGTCGCAGGTTTGGTTGTTTCAGAGTGAGTTTACAAATCTTAACAGCCGGCTGCTTTATTCGAAATGAGTGATTGAATAAGCTGCTTCAGCAAGAGCGCTATCAGTTTACTGTAGACGGTTGCTTCGTAATGTAATTGGAATAACCAGTTATTCTCATGGGAAATCCACAGCTGATTATTTGTTACCAAATAGAGGCTGAAGGGGCGGGGTGGTGAACAGTCCTGTCATTTTAATCTAACAACGAAATCAGATTGGGAGAGAAAATATGGATATCTCATTAGATACATTACTGAATGCTTATGTCATTCCCTGGGGTACCAAGATCATCATGGCGGCGTTGGTCTTTATCATCGGCCGCTGGATTGCCAAGGCATTGACCAAGGCTTTACAGAAGCTGATGACCAAAAGCGATGTCGATCCGATGTTGGTCAACTTTCTGGGGAATATCGTCAACGCGGCGCTACTGGCTGTTGTGGTGTTGGCGGCGTTGGAGCAGTTGGGCGTCAATACCACCTCCGCACTGGCCATTCTCGGTGCTGCCGGCCTCGCGGTTGGTCTGGCTCTGAAAGACTCGCTTGCCAGTTTCGCAGCAGGTGTGATGCTGATCATCTTCCGTCCGTTCAAACTGGGTGATTTTGTTGAGGCTGGCGGTGTTTCCGGAGTGGTTGAGGATATCCGTATCTTTCACAGTGTGCTGAAGACCGGTGACAACCGGGAGATCACCATGCCAAATGCGCAGATCTACAGCGGCACCATTATCAACTATTCCGCCCGTGAAACCCGTCGCATCGACCTGGTGATCGGGATTGGTTATGAAGACGACATCAAACAGGCCCGCGATCTGTTGACACAGATTCTCGCGGCGGATGAGACGGTCCTCAAAGACCCGGCGCCAACCATCATGCTGTTGGAACTGGGTGAGAGCAGTGTCGATTTCGCCGTTCGACCCTGGGTTAAAAGTGGCGACTACTGGACCACCCGGGCAGCGCTGCTGGAAGCCATAAAGACCCGCTTTGACCAGGAAGGCATCAGTATCCCCTATCCACAAAGGGATATGCACATGATTCAGAAGAGCGCTGCCTGATATGCAGTGCTCGATACGGCACGGATGAATTACTTAAAAGAGGAACATTCTATGAAGATTAGTGTGAATCGTACTCTGATTTTGGCAATCACAGGCTTGCTGTTCAGCAGCTCACTGCATGCCGAGAAGGGGTTGGCCTACAATCCGACTGGTAGCGTATGGCGGACCAGCTCCGGTGAGTGCTGGACAACAACCTATCGGGATAAAGCGACCCAGGAGAGCGGCTGTTTTGGCGAACCGGTGGTGGCGGTCAAAGAGGCTCAAACCGAAGCGGACAGCGATGGCGACGGTGTGGTCGATTCACAGGACAAGTGTCCAAACAGTGCTGCCGGGTCTAAGGTAGGTATGGATGGATGTCCTCTGGATAGTGATGGTGACGGTGTTGTCGACGGCGAGGATAAGTGTCCCGATACAGCCCAGGGTCTCAAGGTTGATGCCATGGGTTGTGAAGTGGACAGTGATGGCGATGGAATCGCGGATAGTCAGGATAGCTGTCCGAATACCCCGCCGGGTGCCACGGTCACCGCTGATGGATGTGCTGTAAAAATCGTGTTGCAGAACATACAGTTCGAGTTGAACAGTCATCAGATCAGCGCAGCCTACAGCCAGGTCATCGAAAAGGTTGCCGCCTCGTTGAAGTCCCGTAGTGATATCAAGGCACTAACCGTGGTAGGTCATACCGACTCCCTGGGTAGCGCGAAATACAATCAGTCTCTGTCGGAGAAACGTGCGCAAGCGGTTGCAGATGCCCTGGCAGCAGAGGGTATCGATCAGGGGATGATGACGGTGAAGGGGATGGGGGAGAGTTCCCCTGTTGCTGACAATGAGAGTGCCGATGGACAAGCGCAGAACCGTCGGGTTGAGTTGAAACTGGCCAACTGATTAATCTGGCGAGGTCGGGCCCTGGTGGTACAGAGTCGAATATCACGGGGCCTTGCGCCAGGCTGAGTAATTTCTTTTGCCACCTTGAAGGTGAAAAGTAAGGATAGGGAAAATATTAAACTATTCGCTGGCCGTAAGGCTGGATCCATGTCTGAGTGCTGATTTGTTGTTTCATTGCATAGGAATAGCGAATAATATGACAGAACGGTTTAATTTTGGTTGAAGTTTGGACGACTTGTATTGGGCCTAGGATATGGCACATCAGGGCGTTTCCCAGCGCCTATAGTCGTTTCGTGATACGTCAGAGGGTCTCGTCGGCGTATTGCCTGAGTGGGAGTAGCTTATGCGAATAGCCTATTTAGAAGACGACAAAGTGCAATCGGGCGTTATGAAGGAGTGGCTGGAGGCTGAAGGATATGTCTGCCGGGTATTCGATAATGCGGACGCATTCATGCGTGAACTGCGCCATGAAACATACGATTTATTGATTATGGATTGGGAGTTGCCCGGCAAGAGCGGTGTCGAGGTGCTTTCATGGGTGAGAGGAGAGCGGGAGTGGGATCTTCCGGTTTTTTTCATCACCCACAGGGATGGTGAACAGGATATCATCGAGGCCCTCGACAAAGGCGCCGACGACTATCTGGCCAAGCCGGTCAACCGTGAAGTCATGTTGGCAAGAATCAAGGCCCTGGTCAGGCGACACAGCGGGCGACGGGATCTTATCCGGATCTCCAATTTCACTCTGAATAAAGAGAACAAAACCCTGACACTGAAGGATGTGCCGATTGAGATGACTGAAAAGGAGTTTCAGCTTGCCTGGATGCTGTTTACCAATATCGGACGACTGCTTTCCAGAGATCATCTGTTAGAGAGTATTTGGGGATTCGGTCCCGGGTTGATGACCCGGACAGTCGATACCCATATCAGTCGGTTACGCAGAAAACTGGGCTTGACCCCGGAAAATGGCTGGCGATTGAAAGCGGTCTATCATCAAGGGTATCGACTCGAGCAACTCGAAGACGAAGGGTGAATGGTTGTAGGTTTAGCTCCCGGATTGAAGAGAGTGCCTAAACCGATCGGCATGCTATTGTGATTTGAAATGTTTATCGTCAGTCGAGCTACCCTACTGCTTCTGTTGCTGTTTAGCCTATTCTCCTCCATGGCCTGGTCGGAGGACTGGATCTACAAGTTACACGAAGGCGAGAACCTGACCCTGGTTAAGGAGCGTTTTCTCAAGCCGGAATTCACCGCCTGGCAGCTGCAGGTTTACAACAGCATCGAGAAGGACAGGGAGATTCCGGTCGGCACCGAGATCCGGGTGCCCATCGACTGGATGCGGGACCAGCTTGCTGGTGTTGAGGTCAGCTATGTCTACGGTAGTGTGTCTATCGTCCGCCGCGGCGATGAGGCAGAAAATGAAGCCCTGAGGGGTGACATTCTTAAAGCCGGAGATCGCATCAAAACGGCTGAAAGGTCTGCGGCTTCCTTGCGCTTTGCCGATCAATCCGTGTTGCTTGTCGGGGAGTCCAGTGAGGTCGTCTTCGATGCGCTCTCTTCCTATCAGGGCATTGGTATGCTGGATACCCGTATCCGCTTACAGCGGGGTCGGGTGGAAAACCGTATCAACCCATTCTCAAGACCGGAATCCCGCTATGAGATACACACCCCTGCGGCAGTAACCGTGGTCAGGGGTACGGATTTCCGTGTTTCAACCGACCAGGCCGATGATGTGACACGCAGTGAGGTTACCGAGGGTGAGGTTCAGGTGACGGCACAAGGTGCCTCTGTGTTTGTGACTCAGGGTGAGGGGACCCGCGTGGTGTCTGGAGAGCCACCGGCGGAGCCACGCAGGCTGCTGGCGGCACCGAATATGGCTGAATTGAATCTTAGCCGGGTCGATGGCGGCCTGTTGCTGGAGTGGTCCGGAATATCGGCCGCTGTCAGCTACCGATATCAGTTGAAGGATAGAGATCAGGCATTGGTGGCGATCGGTATCAGCCAGACTCCCCATGTTGAGATACCCCTGCAACCCGCGGGTGAGTACCATCTGCTGCTGCGCGGCATCGATGAGCTGGGTTTGGAGGGCATGGAGGGAGAGACTCGCTTCCAGCTGAATTTGCAGCCAGCGGTTGAAAAAAGACGCTCACCAACACCCGTCGCGGCCACCACTCAGTTGATGCCACCAAAGTTTTTCCCCCATGGGGTGTGGTTTCAATGGCACGCTGCGTCGAATGCCTGGGGATATCGATTTCTATTGGCCCGGGACGCGGAATTCAGCGATCTGCTTTTTGAGCGGCTCTCTTTCGATACCGGCTTTGAAATGGGTTACCCTGGGCCAGGCCGGTACTATGTCGCGGTTGAGGTCTTGGCGGAAAACAGTGTAGAGAATAAGCGCTTATCAAATATCTATGTCATAGAGATACCAATCAGGTAGTGAGAGATTTCAAGGGATTGTGACAAGCGTCGGAAATATTGCGAGTGATGACTAACCTCGTCATGATTGGATAGAGCGAAACAATGGTGGATGATTCAATCTATCTTTAAGCAACCGGCTGTTAACGCTATTCACACTTTATTATGCAGATCACAGCAAACAGATCATCGCAACAGCGAGCCCGTCGTGGCTTGCCTGAACCGTTCAGAAGCGCCCTGATACTGGCGCTGTTTACCGCTCTGTTTGCTGCCAGCGGTTGGCTGCATCGTTGGGATCTGTTGCTGTATGACTTGCAGATGGGGGTGAAAACCGTTGCCCCGTCCGATGACATTGTGATTGTCGCAATCGATGAGAAGAGCCTGAGGGCGCTGGGCAGATGGCCATGGTCACGACGGGTGCATGCCGAGCTGGTGGATCGCCTGACCCAGTCGCAAGCAAAGGCAATCGTCTTCGATATCCTGATGGCGGAAGAGGATAGAACGGATCCCGAGGCCGATGTCCAGTTGATTCAGTCCGTCGCCGCCAGTGAGCGGGTCTTCATGCCGGTGATCACCGAGCAGATTCGCCAGGGGGGGATGCTGGTTGAGTCGATGCCTCTGCCGGCGCTGTCGAATGTGGTGGCCGGTCTCGGGCATGTCCACATCGATCTGGACGCCGATGGTATTGCCCGAGGTGTCTACCTCTATGAAGGACTTGGCCAGGCCTATTGGCCCCAATTGATGCTGAGTCTGCTGAATTGGCTCAATCCTGAGCAGCATCCGCTGGATAATAAACCGTTGCCTCACCAGCAACATAATGTACACCTGATCAGAAGGCACACCCATCGACTGATCCCCTTTACCGGTCCGGCAGGGCACTACAACCGTTACTCATACAGTCAGGTACTGGAGGGTGACTATATGGCCGATATGTTTCGTGACCGGATTGTGCTGGTCGGTGTTACGGCTACCGGAATCGGCGATGCCTTGCCCACCCCATTGTCAGGTTACGGCGTACCCATGCCCGGGGTGGAGATCAACGCCAATATTCTGGATAGTCTGCGACGCAATGAAGCGGTCACTCCGGTCAGTTTTCTTACCCATCTGCTGGGCACTACCCTGGTGGTGATGTTGCCCTTTCTTTTCTATCCCTTCTTTCCGACCCGTGCGGCACCGCTGGTCTCTGTGGCGCTTGTGATGGGATTTGTACTGGTGAACTGGATTCTGTTGAGAGGTATGGAGATCTGGTTTCCTCCCTCTGCTGTGCTGCTGGGGCTGACACTGAGCTACCCGCTTTGGAGTTGGCGGCGTCTCGATCAGGCGGTACGTTATCTGAACGAGCAGCTGGAACGGATCCACCGGGAGCAGAGTCTGCTGCCGGTGCACCTGCCTGCAGGCGATATGTCGACGGCGATGCAGTTTCTCTCCCGCTTGATGCCGCTGCAGGGCTGGGTTGTCTACGATGCCCGCAGTGGTGAGCGGTTGATGGGCGGTGGTGAGGCGCTGGGTGAGCCTCTTGAATCCCTCGGCAAAGAGGAGTGGCAGAGGTCGGGTGCAGAGCTCTGGACACTGATCGAACGACCTGAGGGGCATTGGCAGCTCGGTTTGAGTTGGCCCCGCAATGCGGTACCAGAGGGTCGCGCGTTGGGGTTGGTGAGTGATTTTGCCTATCAGTTCTCGGAGAACCCAGAGACGGATCAAGGTGGGGTTTTGGAGCGTGTTGAGTTGCGAATGCGCCAGATGCGGGTGGCTACCGCTCGAATTCAGAGATTCCGTAACCTGATTCGCAATGCGGTCGGACAGATGGACGATGGGCTGATGGTGATCAACAGTCACGGTCAGGTGGTGATGTCCAACCCGCGGAGTGCCTTCTACCTGGGCCATGAAACCGATCACGAGCTGCTGGGTGAGGATGCCTATAAGCTGTTGAAGGTGTTGGAAGTGCAGGGAGGGGAGTCCTGGGAAGAGATCTTCAAACAAGTGATGCTGGCCGATGAGCCGATACGTTTCGAGGCGATCCGCCGACCCGATACCGAGTTGTTTGTACAGTTGAAGTCGTTGCAGGGTGTGGAGGCAGATACCCATGGAATGATTGTCAACCTCTCCTACATTGGAACTCTGAAACGGTCGGAACGCACCCGGGCCAAGATGCTCAACTTTCTATCCCATGATATTCGCTCTCCCATCACTTCACTGCTCTCATTGACTCAGTCGCAAAAGAAACGCCAGGGTAGTGCGGAAGTGCTGGCTGAAGAGATCGAGCCTCTGGCGCGCCGATCGCTGAAGCTGGCCGATGATTTTCTGCGCCTGGCCAGGGCTGAAGCCGTGGAAGTGGCTTCATTCATCGATACGGACTTGGTCAGTGTCACCTGTAATGCACTGGATGAGATCTATATCAAAGCCAAGCAGCATCAGGTCACCTTCAAAAGTGAGTTCAGCGAAGATGAGATCTGGCTGTTGGGTGATCCCAGTCTGCTTGAACGGGCGCTATTCAACCTGATGGAAAATGCGGTCAAGTTTTCACCGCCCGAGAGTCAGGTTGTGGTCAAGGTCTATCGGGATCAGAGCTCAGTGATCTGTGACATCATCGATCAGGGAGCAGGCATACCCGAGGATCAGCTGCAGGAGATCTTCCTGCCCTTCATACAATCCTCACTGAATGCGCTATCCGATATTCGCGGGGTTGGTCTGGG
>JAEPDS010000062.1 GCA_016842065.1 Candidatus Thiodiazotropha sp. 'RUGA' | reverse complement strand
CGCATGAGTTGATCCTAGGTAACAACGCACACACCAACCATGGCTGTTTGTCTATATTTATATGCAGCTCATCCAAATCGAAAAACCCCATGAGCAGCGAAACCAAATCGACAATTGCAGATGTGTCAGACCCAATCGGGGAAGCGCTTCACTTGCTGAAGCTGAACGGTACCTACTACTGCCGTTCCGAGCTGAAAGCGCCGTGGGGGGTATCCCTGCCGCCCTTCGAGGGCCACATGATGTTTCATGTGGTGACCCGGGGTGAGTGCTGGCTGGAGGTGGCCGGAGAAAAACCCTGCCTGCTGAAACAGGGCAGCCTGGCGCTGGTTCCCCATGGTACAGGCCACGAAGTTCGCAGTGATCTGGAGTACCAGACCACGCCCCTGTTCGATATCCCGGTGGAGTCGGTGAGTGAACGATATGAAATCATGCATCACGGCGGCAGTGGTGAACTGACCCAGCTGACCTGTGGACTGGTTCGCTTTGACCATGTTGCCGGACAGCAGGTGGTCGCCCTGCTGCCACAGATATTGAAGATCGATACCTGGAAAGAGGATGAGAGCAGCTGGATACAAAACACCCTGCAACTGATCACCCGGGAAGCGAGAGAGCTGCGTCCCGGTGGTGAAACGGTAATCACCCGGCTGGCAGACATCCTGGTGATCCAGGCGATTCGCTCCTGGCTCGACTCATTGAGCGGACCTCAACCGGGCTGGCTGAATGCACTGCGAGACAAGCAGATCGGCAGAGCCCTTGCAGCGATACACCGCAACCCGGAAAGAGAGTGGAACCTGACCTCACTGGCCATGGAGGCGCGAATGTCCCGCTCAGGATTCTCTGCACGCTTTACCGACCTGGTCGGTTATACCGCGATGCGCTACGTGACCCGCTGGCGTATGCTGATGGCGCGCACACAGCTGCTTGAATCATCGGAGCCTCTGGTGGTGTTCGCGGAACGCTTCGGCTACCAATCCGAAGCGGCATTCTGCCGGGCCTTCAAGCGGGAGCTTGGGGTCTCACCGGGTAGTGTTCGGCAGTAGATTGCGCGCTCATCCGAGATCGATTCTTGACGTGATCAAAATGTATTTGGTGGGGCATGGCCCCACCCTACATCCTGTCGAGTCCCCTTTAGTTTCCGGAGTAAATAGATTCAAGACAGATAATAGCTAGTCAGTGTTTGTTTTCGATGAGAACACCTAGCTATGTCAGTTCTTAAATCGTAGATTCGTGTTCTATATGTGGTAAAACCTATCCCCTCCTATCTTCGAGTGATATACCTGGGGCCACTCCCTCTTTAGCCCCCGTTGCGGCACGAGCGAGAAGCGCAGGCAAAAACCGCAATGATAAAAATTGCCTACTGCATTGTTAAAAATTACCTTTAAGCTACTTTGCAAAAATCTAGAATCACATTCATGGAGGCGTGAGCATGACAAAACAGAACAGCAAAACCTCATATCTGATATCGGCCATCGCCCTGGCAGTGATCCTGTCCGGTTGTTTCGCCACCTATCAGGATTCAGGTTACAAGTCTCTCTTCACAAGCCTCAACAACTGTGAGTCATTCACCGACCCGACTGATCCGAACAGTACGCCCTATAAACTCTGCGCCGGCATAGCAGGTTATCAGCTGATACTGCGCAAAGTGGGCTCGGGCAGAAAGTCGATCGAGATCCTGAGTGATTCGCAGCAATCCTTCCCCCTCAATTACCAGCAGGTGGTAACCAGGCAGATGTTTCACCTTGGTGACCAGGCCGAGTGGCGGGTTGCAGAGTCATCCAGTGGGAGTGAACCCCAGGCGCTCATCGCAGAGATTCACGCTCATGAAGATCTTGATGAGCCGGATCGGGTCACCGCCATCTATCTGGCGGTAGCGAAAATATCTGCAGCAGAGAGCTGTGTTACCAATGTCGTCAAGCAGCAGGAAGTATCGAGACAGCAGTTGCATCAACTGGCTGACAGAGCACCACAAAACGCTTGCATCGGTTCTCCGCCAGATTGAAGCGAAACCGATCAAACATCGATCCATCAACCCGGTAATAAAGGAATAGCACCATGCCGACACCTGTAGAGTTCATGCAAAGATATCGACGTCTCAGGGTCAGGTCTGCAGTTGATAACCCGGCCTCGAGAACCTGTCACGAGACGACCCACAGCGTCACCCTCAGAAACTATTTCATGATGGACTGGGATGAGGGCACGGAAGAGTTACGCGACTACCGTGCCGTCTCAAGCGGTTCGCGCAGCGACATCTGGTTCAACCAAAACAAGCACCGAATCCGCAATGCGGCAATGGGTAAAGGTGCGCCTCAGGATTACGAGCTGGCACTGGAGTGGGCAGTGCGTTCGAATAAGTTACAGACGATCAATCAACATAACCTGCAGACCTTCTGCGACGACCACCTCGGTATCGACTGCTCGGGTTTTGTCACCAACTATCTGATCGCCTGCGGCAAAAGAAACTATTCAGACAGCACGGTTCGCAATACCGGCGCCGCCTCCTACTTCCAAGCGAACCGGGCCGTGAACGATGCAAACACAATTCAGCAGGGAGACCTGCTGGTCTGGATGGACGGTAATTCAGTCAGACGCAGTCCGGGACATGTGGCGGTTGTCGACTCCTATGTAAACCAGTCTGTTACGGGCGGCAACATGCGTGTCGTGGAAGCTACCGGCTCACGCCATGCACGTCCCAAACTGTTGAGTTCCATGTATGCGGTGGAGCGGATCATCGATCCGGGACGCGGGGTCCCGGCGATGATTCTTGAGGTACGTCGCCACGGCACATCGGGAAGCCGGGTCGCTGTGATGCGGGTCTGATGGTGCTCTGGGCCAGTTAATCGGCCCTAGTGCAGATCCATCAATACTCTAATGTGGGCTTCCACGCTGCGCGCCAGGGCATGGGGCTCGTAACCCCCTTCCAGCACGGAGACAACCCTGCCCTCGGCATAGTCATCGGCGATCTTCAGGATCTGCTCGGTAACCCAGCGATAGTCCGCTTCGGTCAGACTGACCCCTGACATGTCATCTTCCACATGGGCATCGAATCCAGCCGAAACAAAGATCATTTGCGGCTTGAAGTGATTCAGTGCCGGCAGCCAGTGGTCGGTTACCGCCGCTTTGAATTCAGCGCTTTTCGCCGTCGCTTCCAATGGGGCACAGATAATGTGGTCCGGACTCTCTTCAATTGCCGTGTAGGGATAGAAAGGGTGCTGGAAAGTCGAACAGACAATCACCCGTCTGTCGTCACGGAAGATATCTTCACTGCCATTACCATGATGGACATCGAAGTCGAGTATCGCCACCCGATCCAGACCATACTCCGCCATGGCATGTGCCGCACCCACCGAGGCATTGCCATAGACACAGAATCCCATGGTCTTCATGCGCTCCGCATGGTGGCCAGGCGGTCTTACGCAACAGAAGGCATTTTTCAATCCCTCCTGCATGATCAGATCGACCCCTTTGATCACGGCACCCGCAGCCCGTTTAGCCGCCTGCAGACTCTGTGGACTCACCACCGTATCCGGATCGAGATGGGCATGGCCCGATTCGGGCATGAGTTTTTCAACTTGGTTCAGATAAGCTTCGTCGTGACAACGCAGCAACTGTTCCCGGGTAACCTCCGGCGCATCATAGTGTCGTAGAAAATCGTAAAGCTGCGCCGCCATCAAACGATCATCGATCGCCTGCAGTCTTGAAGCGTTTTCTGGATGTCCCACACCCGTGTCATGATTGAGGCAATCAGGGTGGGTAATATAGGCCGTTCTCACAAAATACCCCCAAACAATACGGCCACTTCATTAAGCAGCCTAATACTCATTATAAGATCTTTAAAAACCGTTACTTAAGTAAAGAATTTGTCATTTATTAACGGTAAACTTACAACCATTCATGCCGATAAACTGAGTGCTCATCGACGTCACCTTGGATATGCTTTAATTCAGACTATCACAGCGTGCCTCCGTGAGTAACAACGGACATTTACTCTCACTATTTTTCACCTGAAGTTCAATAGGCTGGAACTCATGCAATCACACTATTTAACCCCTCTATTCTCACCAAAAAGCGTCGCCATGTTTGGAGCCAGTGAAAGGGAAAACTCGGTTGGCGAAGTGGTATTTCGCAATCTGATCTCTTGCGGTTACAAAGGCGCTATCTATCCAATCAATCCGAAGCATGAGGAGATCCAGGGAATCAAAGCCTACAAGTCGATCGAAGAGATCGGCAAACCGGTTGAACTGGTGGTCGTTGCAACACCAGCCAAAACCATTCCAGCAATTGTCGAGGCCTGTGGTCTGCATGGTGTAAAAACCATGATCATCCTGTCGGCCGGATTCAGAGAGTCCGGACCTGCCGGCCTGCGTCTGGAAGAGCGGGTAGTCGAAGTCGCCAAGGAGTTCGGCATTCGTTTTATCGGACCAAACTGTCTCGGCCTGATCCGTCCCGACCAGGGGATCAACATCACCTTCGGCAACAACAACGCCAAGCCGGGCAATCTCGCCCTGGTCTCCCAGTCCGGTGCGATCTGCACCGCGATCCTCGATTGGGCGGAGATCAACGACATCGGATTCTCCACGGTGATCTCCACCGGTATCTCAGCTGACCTGGACTTTGGTGACTACCTGGACTACCTGGTAGCCGACCCGAAGACCGACAGTATTCTGCTCTATGTGGAGGGCATCAAGAATGCCCGCCGGTTCATGAGCGGACTGCGTGCCGCGGCGCGCATCAAACCGGTCATCGTGTTGAAAGTGGGGCGCCACGCCGCTGGAGCGGAAGCCTCCATGTCCCACACCGGCGCACTGGTGGGCAGTGACGAGACTTTCTCTGCCGCCCTGTCACGATCCGGTGTGTTGCGAGTGGAGACCATCTCCCAGCTCTTTTCAGCCGCCAAGGCCCTCTCTTCCAGATACCGGGTCTACGGCAACAAACTGGCGATCATCACCAATGGTGGTGGCCCAGGCGTGATGGCGGCCGATCGGGCCTCCGATCTGGGTATCGAACTGGCCTCCTTCAACGACGATACCATCAATGCGCTCAATGAAGCCTTGCCAGAGGTCTGGTCTCACGGCAATCCGGTTGACATCATTGGTGAAGCACCACCGGAGCGTTATCGGGCTGCGGTGGATATCTGCCTCAATGATCCGGGTGTCGATGGCACCATCGTCATCCTTACCCCACAGGCGATGACCAAACCCGATGCGGTGGCACAGGAGTTGATCGATCTGGCGGATAAACATAAGAAGCCGATCCTGACCAGCTGGATGGGCGGCAAGCAGATCGAGAATGGGCGCAAGCTGTTCAACAATGCGAGACTGCCCTCCTTCCGCACCCTGGAGAATGCGGTTGACGCTTTCCACTATCTCTCATCCCATCAGGAGAGCCAGCGCTTACTGATGCAGACCCCGGCAAAGAGCTCCAGACGCCATGAACAGCCTGACGCCGAGGGTGCCCGGTTGATCATCGAAAGCGCCCTCTCGGAACAGCGCAAAGTCCTCTCCGAACCGGAATCCTTTGCACTGCTTGGCGCCTTCCGTATCAACGCCGTACGCAACGGCATTGCGCGTTCAGCCAACGAAGCGTTGATCCTGGCTGAATCGATTGGCTTCCCGGTAGCGATGAAGATCTTCTCACCGGATATCTCGCATAAATCCGATGCCGGCGGTATCCGTCTCAACATCAACAACGCCCAGGCGGTTCGCACCAACTACCGGGATCTGATCGAACAGGTCAAAGAGACCCGTCCGGAAGCGACCATCGAAGGTGTAACGGTTGAGCAGATGTATCAGAGCCCGAATGGTCGGGAGCTGCTGATCGGTATCGTCAGGGACCCGGTGTTCGGTCCCGTGATCAGCTTTGGCAGCGGTGGCACCACGGTCGAAGTGATGGGTGATTCAGCGATTGCCCTGCCGCCACTCAACCGACGTCTGGCCAGTGATCTGATCGATCGCACCAAGGCGTCGAAGATGCTCGACCAGTTCAGACACATGCCTGCCGCCAACCGAGAGGCCCTGGTGGATGTGCTGCTGCGTGTCTCCAGCATGGCCTGTGAGTTGCCATGGATTCAGGAGATGGATATCAACCCACTGATTCTCGATGATCAAGGCGCTGTGGCAGTGGATGCCAGGATCCGGGTCAACTACCCGCGCCCATCCACCGATCCCTACCACCACCTGGCGATCCATCCCTACCCGGTCAATCTGGTGGCCCGTACTCAACTGCCCAACGGCATCAACATCGTAATCCGTCCGATCCGGCCGGAAGATGCGGATCTGGAGCAGAACTTCACCCGTCAGCTCTCCAATGAGGCCAAGTACTTCCGCTTTATGAGTTCCATTCAGGAACTCACCCCGGAGATGCTGACCCGCTTCACCCAGATCGACTATCACAACGAAATGGCCCTGATTGCGGTTACCGAAGATCAACACCACGAGGTGGAGCTGGGTGTTGCCCGCTATGTGATCAATCCCGACAAGCGCAGCTGTGAGTTTGCCCTGGTGGTCGCCGATGAGTGGCAGCGTCAGGGGATCGGTCACAAGTTGATGAACCACCTGATGGGGATTGCCAGAGACCGGGGTCTTGAGAGAATGGAGGGTGAAGTATTGAGCAACAATTTCAAGATGCTCGATCTGATGAAGTCGCTCTACTTCCAGGTCACCCCTTATCCGGAAGACAACAGCATCAAGCAGGTTGTGATTGACTTGTAGTTTAACTGAATCGTTTGTGGTTCTTTAAGGGTCAGAGAACATTGTACGCTACCGCTAGCATATGTTCTCTGACCCCAAACCATCCCATTTTCTGCTTAAAATTTTTAAGCAATTTCACTAACAATTGAGTCACCTTATAGTTTTTTTATTTGATGACTGATTATGTTTACTCACCCATAATCTCAACAACCTTTGTCAACCACTCTTCTGGAGTGAAATCTAACGCTGACGGTTTAACATAACCTCCATATTCATAAATCATCTGCTCTGTAACACCACCATGTGCTATCAATTCATTTATTGCAGTCTTAACTGATGCAACTCTTGATTCACTTTCATGGGTACAAAAATCTCGAACAGCATTATCAAATACTCCGTATTCGGCAAACCAATCTTGGTGAAAGTAGCCTTTAAAAAAGTATGTCAACGCTTCTTTGTTCATTCACTTTCCTTATTCTGGATATGCCGTATGGATTCGATATCCATTCGGCATTAATGGGTCTCGTCTAAGCAAAACAACAGCCTCAGTACTTGCCTGAACTGTTGTCGATCCATTTAGCACCTTTCTGCCTACCTCGTAATCTAAGCTCATCGACAACGGTAATTGACGATCTTCACCTGCCAACCAAGTCTGTATATTTCCCCTATTAGCAGCAAGTAAATCCCCTACTGCTTTATCAGCAATTTCCAGGCTGGTGAAACTAGATGAACTTGGAATATGGGGTTCAGTCATGAATCTATCGATTAGTTCTTGGTCCGTTTTTCCAACATGCTTACTGACTGGATGACCACCAAAATTCTCATGGTAAATTAGCGTGCCGCCAGATTCTTGCTTCACTATAGAAGAGTTAACGGTATTTAGAGCATATATCTGACTCTGCCCTGTACTTCCAACCCCATCGATCTTAGCATTTCCAGAAACCAGCGAGTCGAGTTTGGCAGCTTTCACCGTTCTTGCCATGGCACCAAAGACAGCCATATCCCCCAACCCTGTCATCTGCAGCATTGGATCATTTGACATTGCTCTGCCAGCTTCGAAATATTCGCCTTTTTCATTAGCAGCCTTTACTGCCTCATTGGTTGCTTGAACATGCCCTTTAAGTGCATTACCGACATCTACCCAATCCGGTAGAGTCAACCCGGGTTCTCTGCTCCCCGCTTGGTACTCATCGATACCGGCATATTCCAGGTTATCGACATTTTTCAGTTCAGCGCTCTCCTTGGCGACCGCCACACCTATCTGCAGAACGCCTTTAACCGTATTTTCCGCCAGCCCATAGCCAACGCCGGAGGTAAGGGCCGCGTATTGCAATGGCGTTGGACGAGGCCCGATATCCACGCCCGCATCACTCACACTCAGGGGATCAGCGGATTGTCCACTTGGGCTTTCATTCCGGTTGCCGGTATAGTCGACGGCCGTACTTCCCTGCTCCTCATACATCTGACGCATCAATCCTCTGCCATCACTATCTGCATGATCGTAAACCACGGCCAGGGCATGCTGCCCATCCGGGGTAGCCGCCAGTTGACTGATACCCTCACGACCGGCTGATGCTATAAACTCGTTGGCGAGTTTGCTTTTCTGAGTTTGGTTGCGCTGTTCAAATTGGCGCTTGATCAGAACATCCGGCTGATGACTCTGACTGGCCTGTTGAAAGAGGGTCTCGCCATCGGATTGTTGCGTGCCGTCCATGCCGCTGTTAACTGCCGTGTATGACCGGGCTGGGGCGCTGTTTGTGTAGAGATTCGGCGTACTCACGGGTCCCTCCGCTGCCTTTTTATGGTTGTTTTGACCTTATCTCAGCGAACGCTTGTTTGACTACTAGGGATTACCCATACGCCAACTTAACCAATTGAAAATCTGTCTTAATTTGGATTTCAGGGTATCTACTTATCTCTATGGAGTATCATTAGGAGATGTCATCCTTTCACTTTCACCCTGCAGTCACCCGCTGGTTTGAACAGCATTTCGGATCCCCTTCCGAGGTTCAGGCGTTGGCCTGGCCTGCGATACAGGCTGAAAAGAATACTTTGATCTCCGCCCCCACCG
Source organism: Candidatus Thiodiazotropha sp. 'RUGA' (assembly GCA_016842065.1). GTDB lineage: Bacteria > Pseudomonadota > Gammaproteobacteria > Chromatiales > Chromatiaceae > Thiodiazotropha. The sequence goes on along the minus strand of JAEPDS010000062.1, from coordinate 7,067 downwards.
GTTCGGGTAAAACCCTGGCTGCCTTTCTGGCAGCGATCGATCATCTGGTCCAGCAGGGTTTGAGCATGCCTCTGGCGGATGAGACCACGGTGCTCTATGTCTCGCCGTTGAAAGCGCTCTCCAATGACATCCATAAGAATCTTGAGCTGCCGTTGAACGGCATCCGCGATGCACTGCTGGAGTTGGGCTACCCGGATCTACCGATCCGCGCCATGGTGCGCACCGGCGACACCACTCAGTCGGAGCGGGCGATGATGAGACGCTCGCCGCCGCATATTCTGGTGACCACCCCGGAGTCGCTCTACATTCTGCTCACCTCCGACTCCGGTCGTGAAATGTTGAAGTCGGTACGTAGCGTCATCGTCGATGAGATCCACGCCCTGGCTGGTAACAAACGGGGCGCCCATCTGAGCCTGAGCCTGGAACGACTCACTGCCTTGTGTCACAGAGCCCCGGTAAGGATCGGTATCTCCGCCACTCAGAAACCGATCGAGGTAATGGCCCGCTTTCTCACTGGTGCGCAACGGAATCCCGATCAAAACAGCTGCACGATCATCGACACCGGACATGTCCGACAGCGCGATTTAGCCATAGAGATCACCGGCTCGCCGATGGAGGCGGTGATGGCCAACGAGGCCTGGGACGAGATCTACCGCCACCTGGAACATCTGATCCGACAACACCGTACCACTCTGATCTTCGTCAACACCCGGCGGCTGGCGGAGCGGGCGGCCGCTGCCCTGGCTGACAAACTGGGCGACGAGGCGGTGACCTCTCACCATGGCAGTCTGGCGAAGGAGCATCGGCTCGATGCGGAGCAGCGCCTGAAAGCCGGCTCCCTGCGGGCACTGGTGGCCACCGCCTCTCTGGAGCTCGGGATCGATATCGGTGAGGTGGATCTGGTCTGCCAGATGGGCTCCCCCCATCGCATCGCCACCTTCCTGCAGCGGGCGGGGCGCTCGGGTCACCACCTCAGCGGTATTCCCAAGGCGCGGCTGTTCCCGCTCAGTCGTGACGACCTGGTGGAATCGGTGGCAATGCTCGATGCGATCCGCCGGGATGAACTCGACCGGATTCCCATCCCGGATCAGCCATTGGATGTGCTGGCCCAGCAGATCATCGCCGAAGTCTCCACCCGCGAGTGGCAGGAGCAGGAACTCTACCAGAGGTTAAAATGCGCCTACCCCTATCGACAGCTCTCCCTGCACAGCTTCCTGGAAGTGGTGCAGATGCTGGCGGACGGCTTCCATACCCGACGGGGCAGACGGGGCGCTTATCTGCATCGGGATGGGGTCAACGGCAAGCTGCGCCCGCGACGCAATGCCCGCCTCACCGCCATCACCAATGGTGGCGCGATCCCTGATCAGTTCGACTATGACGTGATCCTGCAGCCTGAAGGGCTCTTCGTCGGCAATCTCAATGAGGATTTCGCTTTTGAGAGCATGCCTGGAGATATCTTTCAGCTGGGCAACTTCTCCTATCGAATGTTGAAAATCGAGCAGGGCCGGGTATTCGTGGAGGATGCCCATGGCCTGCCCCCCAGCATCCCCTTCTGGTTCGGTGAGGCGCCGGGGCGCAGTGACGAGCTCTCCCTGGCGGTCTCGCGTCTGCGTGAGACACTCGACACCCTGCTGGATGAGGGTCAGCCAGCCGCGCTTGACTACCTGCAGCAGGCGTTGAAACTTCAAGCCGGTGCTGCCGAACAGCTGGTCGACTACCTGGCAGCGACCAAGACCCTGTTCGGCCTGGTACCGAGTCAGCAGCGCATCGTCTTCGAACGCTTCTTCGACGAGACCGGAGACATGCATTTCGTGATCCACGCCCCCTTCGGCTCCCGCATCAACAAGGCCTGGGGGCTGTCGCTGCGCAAACGCTTCTGCCGCCGTTTCAACTTTGAACTGCAGGCGGCGGCCAATGAGGACAACCTGATCCTCTCACTCGGGCCAACCCACAGCTTTCCGCTACAGGAGCCGGCAGACTACCTGAAGACGGAGAGTGTCGAGCAGGTGCTGATCCAGGCCCTGCTGGCAGCCCCCATGTTTCCCACCCGCTGGCGCTGGGTCACCAATATCGCTTTGGCGGTGCCACGGATGCGCAACGGCAAACGGGTACCCGCCCCCTTCCAGCGCAACGATGCGGAAGATCTGGTGGCACTGGTGTTTCCGGATCAGCTCGCCTGCTTCGAGAATATCCAGGGGGAGCGGGAAGTACCTGACCACCCGCTGGTCAATCAGGTGTTACAGGACTGTCTGCGAGAGCTGATGGACATCGATGGTCTGAAACGGGTGCTGAAGGGTATCGAATCCGGTGAGATCCAGGTGGTCGCCAAGGACCTGCCCACCCCGTCGCCGATGGCCCATGAGATTCTCAACGCCCGACCCTACGCCTTCCTCGACGACACCCCGGCGGAGGAGCGACGGGCCCTGGCGGTACAACAGCGGCGCATGGATGCGGGCAACGCCGCCGAGATGGGACAACTCGACCCACAGGCCATCGAGCGGGTCAAACAGGAGGCCTGGCCCCAGCCCCGCAGCGCCGACGAACTGCATGACGCCCTGGTGATCAGCGCTTTCATTGTCGAGCAGGAGATCTCCCCATTCGACCTGCCCACCTGGCAGAACTATCTTGGGGAGCTGCAGCAACAACAACGCGTGACTCGCCTGATACTAAACGAACAAGCCCTGTGGGTGGCCGCAGAAAGGCTCCAGGCGTTAACCATCGTCTGCCCGGATGGTCGGACTGAACCGGCCATTGAACCACTGCCAGCCGAAGAGGCGGAGAATTTTGACAGAGCCATCGTCGAGATCCTGCGCAGTCGCCTGGAGAGTCTCGGCCCGGTCAGCGTGGCACAACTGGCTGAACCCCTGGGGCTCTCCGCCACCAAGGTTGATCTGGCACTGGCCAGCCTGGAACAGGAGGGCTATGCCATTCAGGGCCATTTCGATCCGTCCCAATCTGAGATCGAGTGGTGTGAGCGGGGTCTGCTGGCGCGTATTCACCGCTATACCCTGAAACAACTGCGTAACGAGATCGCCCCGGTAAGCCCAGGCGAGTTCATGGCTTTTCTGTTCAACTGGCAGGGGTTGGATGAGCCTTCCGAGGGGAGCCATGCTCTGCAACGGGTGATCGGCCAGCTGGAAGGAGTCAGCCTGCCTGCGGCAAGCTGGGAGGAGGAGGTACTGCCCAGTCGGCTACAGCCCTATTTCTCCGGGGAACTGGATCAGCTCTGCAGTTCAGGCCAGTTGGTCTGGCTGCGCCTGCATGCGCCGGAAGGTCAACAGAAAGGTCCTAAGAACCCGGCTATCAAGACCACTCCGCTGGCCTTCATCCTGAGATCCAATCTCCCCCTCTGGTGCCAGCAGGATGAGCGCTCCAACGAGGGGCTCAGCGCAACGGCGGTAAAAATTCTCGACGTGTTGAAGCAGTGGGGAGCCAGCTTCTTCGATGAGCTCAAACAGCAGACCGGTCTGCTCAAGACCCAGCTGGAGAACGGCCTGGGTGAACTGGTGGCCTGGGGTCTGGTGACCTCCGATCAATTCCAGGGGTTGCGCAGCATGATCTCCCCGCAGAAGAGTCGTCGGCCGAGTCGACGTCGCAATCCGATACAGGCCCCGCTGGCTTCCGGTGGACGATGGTCACTGGTGCGTCCGTCACAGCCCATCGAAGATCGGCTGCAGCGCAGCGAGCAATTCGCCCGCATCCTGCTCAACCGTTATGGCGTGGTGTTCCGCAAACTGCTGGATCGGGAGCAGGGACTCCCCCCCTGGCGGGATCTGCTCTATGCCCTGCGGCGCATGGAGGCCCGGGGAGAGATCCGGGGCGGTCGTTTCGTGGAGGGCTTTGCCGGTGAGCACTTCGCCCTGCCTGAGGCGGTCGGCCAACTGCGGGAACTGAGCAAGCAGCCGGATCGTCAGCAAATGATCGCCATCAGCAGTGCAGACCCACTCAATCTCACCGGCATCATCACCCCCGGCAAGCGTATCCCGGCACAGCTGGGACACCGGATTCTCTATCAGGATGGCAAACCGGTGGCCACCAAACAGGGGAAGACAATCACCATCGACGATTGCGTTCCGGATAAGGAACATTGGCAGATTCACAATCTGCTGACCCGCCAGCCCCATCCCGCCAACTACCTCAAATCGGAGCAGGGTCCGCTGGCCTGAAAGATCTGTCAGCAACACCCGGACATAAAAAACCCCGCTCAACAGACCGGGGTTTTTTTCTATCCTTTACCACCCTGCCATAAGGCAGAGGGCGGATCTCCAACGGGCCGTGAAAGGCGCGTTTAGATCTTCTCTTTGATACGGGCCGCCTTACCGGTACGACCACGCAGGTAGTAGAGCTTGGCGCGACGCACATCACCGCGACGGGTCACTTTCACGGAAGCGACAGTCGGGCTGTAGGTCTGGAACACACGCTCCACACCCTCACCATGTGAGATCTTGCGGACGGTGAAGGCCGAGTTGAGGCCACGGTTGCGCTTGGCGATGACGATGCCTTCAAAGGCCTGCAGACGCTCACGCTCGCCCTCTCTGACCCGAACCTGAACAACAACGGTATCACCTGGGCCAAAATCGGGAACCTCACGGCTCATCTGCTCGGCTTCGAGTTCTGCGATGATATTGCTCATGGTCTATTGCTCCTGTGTTTGCTTCGCGTCTCCCGACGCTGCACTGATTTCTGCTAAAAATGTTTTCTCTTCCGCCGTCAGCTGACGATCTTCCAGCAACTCCGGGCGCCGTGCCAGGGTGCGCTTCAGCGCCTGCTGCAATCGCCAACGGCGAATGGCTTCATGGTTGCCGCTCTGCAAAACCGGCGGCACCGACATCGAATCAATCTCTTCCGGGCGGGTGTAATGGGGACAATCCAACAACCCATCCATGAAAGAGTCCTGTATCGCGGAATCCGCATCACCGAGCACATCGGGTAACAGCCGGATCACCGCATCTATAACCACCATGGCGGCCAGCTCCCCGCCACTCAGAACGTAGTCCCCGATGGACCACTCCTCATCAACATAACGTTCGATGAGCCGTTCATCGATCCCTTCATAACGTCCGGCAAGCAGCAACTGAGGTTTACCACTCTCAGCCAGCCGCTTGGCGCTCTGCTGGTCAAACCGCCTGCCTTGTGGACTCAGATAGACCACATTGGCCGGCCCGGCTTCTGCCAGCGCCGCCTCGATGGCCTGCTGCATGGGCTGATACTTCATCACCATGCCCGGCCCACCACCGTAGGGCCGATCATCCACAGTCCGGTGTGCGTCTGTGGTGTAGTCCCTGGGATTCCAGAGTTCAACCTGGGCTAATCCCCGGTTGATCGCTCTGCCTACCACACCCTCTCCTTTGAGTGCGTCAAACATATCGGGCATCAGGGTGACCACATCGAAGCGCATGGCTTAGAATTCCGGGTCCCAGTCAACCACCATCAAGCCGGCTTCCAGGTCGATGCGTTGCACCGCTTCTCCCATGGTATAGGGAATCAATCGCTCCCGATCACCCTTCACCACCAGCACATCGTTGGCGCCGGTTTCAAACAGATGGGAGACCCGTCCCAGATCAACCCCTTCCAGGGTCTCTACCCGTAAACCTTCCAGGTCGGACCAGTAATACTCACCGGCGGGCAAACTCGGCAGTTGATCCCTGCCGACTGCAATTTCGCTCTCGATCAACTCTGCCGCCCGATCACGATCATCGTAACCTGCGAGCTGAGCGACAATCCCCTTGCCTTGGGGATGCCCTGCGATCACCTTGATCGGCTGCCAGTCACCCTGGCGCTTCAGGTACCACTGCTTGTAACCGAGGATCCCTTCCTTCGGTGCGGTGTAGGAGTAGATCTTGACCCACCCCCTGACACCAAACAGGCCAGAAACCCGGCCCATTATGATCATCTCTCTATCTGACATTGTCTCTGTCCTTACCGGCTGTCAGGCCTGGACGAGAACCGTATTTCTGTCAGGCAGCCTGCTGCTTCGAGGCCTGCTTGAGCAGAGTGGCAACACGCTCGCTGGGTTGCGCACCCTTGGAGACCCAGTGCTCAACACGATCCTGATCAACACGCAGCTCCTCTTCACCACCGACAGCACCGGGATTGAAGAAGCCCAGGCGCTCGATGTAGCGGCCGTCACGGGCATTGCGGCTGTCTGTGACAACAATGTGGTAGAACGGACGCTTCTTAGCACCAGTTCGAGATAGGCGTATGGTTACCATGAATGTACCCTTGAAAATTGGTTAACACACCGGACCGGCCGGCGGGAAACGGCGTATTATAGCTAAGATTGCCCCAATGTGAAGACCCAAATCGGCATTTTTTAGGGGCCAATTGCCAAAATCACCCTATGTATAAATAGAATGGCGTGTAGCTTAAGGCTAATGTACAACCAAATTTTACTGGAGAAGCCGGGCCAGCGATCTAAAAGATTCGCCGCAAATGAACGCCAATCACCGCGAATCTGCGTGATGAAAACTGCAATCTTGAACTAAATCGCGGCATTTTGCGGCAATTAGCGCTCATTTGCGGTTTATTCGCTAAACTTGAGCATTCTCCTATGGGAAGGCTGCCGTTTAGGGGCGATCAGAAGGGAAATCCACCGCCGCCACCGGGCATGCCGCCGCCCGGCATACCACCCCCGGGGAATCGGCCACCCAGCCCGCGCATCATCTTCTTCATGCCGCCACCCTTCATCTTCTTCATCATCTTCTGCATCTGGGTGAACTGTTTCAGCAGCTTGTTCACATCCTGCACCTGGGTGCCGGAGCCGGCGGCGATACGGCGCTTTCTCGAACCCTTGATCACAGCGGGAAAGGCGCGCTCATGGGGCGTCATGGAGTTGATGATCGCAATCAGGCGGCCGACCTGTTTATCATCCACCTGGTTTTTCACATGATCGGGCAGCTCACCCATCCCGGGCAGCTTATCGAGCAACCCACTCATGCCGCCCATTTTGGACATCTGCAGCATCTGCTCCTTGAAATCCTCCAGGTCGAAACCTTTACCCTTCTGCAGCTTTTTCGCCAGCTTGGCGGCCTTGTCCTGGTCGACCTTGCGACTGACCTCCTCTACCA
>JAEPDS010000061.1:12456-15870 GCA_016842065.1 Candidatus Thiodiazotropha sp. 'RUGA' | reverse complement strand
GCCGCCGTCAGCGTGGTCTTGCCGTGGTCTACGTGACCAATCGTGCCCACATTGACATGCGGCTTTGTGCGTTCGAATTTTTCCTTGGACACAGTGCTACCCCTATACCCGTTACTGTTTCTTGATTACGGCGTCGGCAATACTGGCCGGCACCTCTGCATATTTACCGAATTCCATACTGTAGTTGGCACGACCCTGAGTGGCCGAGCGCAGATCGGTTGCATAACCGAACATCTCTGACAGTGGAACTTCAGCTTTGATCTGACGACCGGCAGGTGCATCATCCATACCCTGCACGATTCCGCGACGACTGTTGAGGTCACCCATGACATCACCCATATATTCCTCAGGTGTTGTAACCTCAACCTTCATGACTGGTTCCAGCAGTACAGGCCTGGCTCTCGCCGCACCCTCTTTAAAGCACATGGAACCTGCAATCTTAAAGGCCATCTCGCTTGAGTCGACGTCATGATAGGAACCGTCGTAAAGCGTAACCTTGACATCCACCACCGGGTAACCGGCGATGACACCGTTGCCCATGGCTTCCTGAATACCTTTGTCTACCGCTGGAATATACTCGCGCGGTACCACACCACCAACGATCTCGTTGACGAATTCATACCCGGCACCAGCTTCCTGAGGCTCAATCTTCAGGTAGACATGACCAAACTGACCACGACCACCGGACTGACGCACGAACTTGCCTTCCTGCTCGATGGCGCTACGGATGGTTTCACGATAGGCCACCTGAGGCGCACCAACGTTCGCTTCGACCTTGAACTCGCGGCGCATGCGATCGACGATAATGTCGAGATGCAGCTCACCCATACCGGAGATGATGGTTTGACCGGACTCTTCGTCGGAGCTGACGCGGAAAGAGGGATCTTCCTGGGCCAGTTTGGAGAGGGCGATACCCATCTTCTCCTGGTCACCTTTGGTTTTCGGCTCAACCGCTACCGAGATAACCGGCTCCGGGAACTCCATCCGCTCCAGAGTAATCGGCTTGTCGAGCGCACACAGGGTGTCACCCGTTGTGACGTCTTTCAGACCAACCGCAGCGGCGATATCGCCAGCCAGAACCTCTTTGATCTCTTCACGGGAGTTGGAGTGCATCTGCAGGATACGGCCGACACGCTCTTTCTTGCCTTTGACCGGGTTGTAGACATGATCACCAGACTTCAGCACACCGGAGTAGGCTCGGAAGAAGGTCAGAGTTCCCACAAAGGGGTCGGTGGCGATCTTGAAAGCCAACGCTGAGAAAGGCGCATTGTCATCAGAAGGACGCTCTTCCTCAGTACCATCGGCATCATCCAGAATACCGGTGATCGCAGGAACGTCCACAGGTGAAGGCATCAGCTCGATGATCTTGTCGAGAACCGCCTGAACACCTTTATTCTTGAACGCAGAACCACAGGTCACCGGAATAATCTCCAGCTTCAGGGTGCGGATTCTCAAGCCCTCGAGGATATCCTCTTCAGAGAGGTCACCGTCTTCCAGGTACTTTTCCATCAACTCGTCATTAGCTTCGGCGGCGGCTTCGACCATATGCTCGCGCCACTCATCACAGGTATCCTGAAGATCAGCAGGAATATCGACGTATTCAAACTCTACGCCCATATTCTCTTCACTCCAGACGACCGACTTCATCTTCACCAGATCGATCAGACCCTTGAAGCCCTCTTCCGCACCCACCGGCACCTGAATCGGTACGGCGTTGGCGCCCAGGCGCTCTTTCAGTTGCTCAACCACACGGAAGAAATCGGCACCCATACGATCCATCTTATTGACGAAGGCCATACGGGGAACATTGTATTTATTGGCTTGACGCCAGACAGTCTCAGACTGAGGCTCAACACCACCAACCGCGCAGAGTACGAATACCGCGCCGTCGAGCACACGCAGGGAACGCTCCACCTCGATGGTGAAGTCCACGTGTCCGGGGGTGTCGATTATGTTGAAACGATGCTCAGGGAATTGCTGAGCCATGCCGCTCCAGAAACAGGTCGTGGCAGCCGAGGTAATGGTGATACCGCGCTCTTGCTCCTGCTCCATCCAGTCCATGGTGGCTGCACCATCGTGCACCTCACCAATCTTGTGGGAGACACCAGTATAGTAGAGCACACGCTCAGTTGTCGTCGTCTTACCAGCATCGATATGCGCCATGATACCGATATTGCGATAGCGCTCGATAGGAGTTTTCCGTGCCACGTTACAAACCTGTTTTTAAAGAGCTAAAAAGTTAAGGGTTAAACGACCGCTTACCAGCGATAGTGTGAGAATGCCTTGTTGGCTTCCGCCATACGATGCGTATCATCCTTCTTCTTGACAGCCGCACCTTTGTTTTCCGATGCGTCGAGCAACTCACCAGCCAGACGATAAGCCATAGACTTCTCGCTGCGCTTACGGGAGGCTTCAATCAACCAACGCATCGCCAGGGAGTTACGACGGTTAGGACGAACCTCCACAGGCACCTGGTAGGTGGCACCACCAACACGGCGGGACTTTACCTCAACCAGCGGACGGACATTTTCAAGCGCAGTTTCGAGCAGATCCAGCGGCTCACCGCCACGCTTCTCTACCACGCTATCCAAGGCACCGTATAGAATCTTTTCGGCGACTGACTTCTTACCGTCCTGCATCACCATATTGATGAATTTGGCCAGTAGCTCACTCCCGTACTTGGGATCCGGCAGGGCTTCACGCCGTGCTGCAACTCGTCTTCTTGGCATTGCTCTATCTCAAACCTGTTAATATGTTAGATCCGCAGACCTTAGCCTTTTGGCCGCTTCGCGCCGTACTTGGAGCGACCCTGACGCCGCTTCTCAACACCAGAGGTATCAAGACTACCGCGCACAACGTGATAGCGAACACCTGGCAAGTCCTTGACACGACCACCTCGAATCAACACCACAGAGTGCTCCTGCAGGTTGTGGCCCTCACCACCGATGTAGCTTGAGACCTCGTAGCCGTTGGTCAGCCTGACACGAGCCACCTTACGCAGCGCCGAGTTAGGCTTCTTAGGCGTAGTGGTGTAGACACGTGTACAAACGCCGCGGCGTTGTGGACAGGCCTCCAGTGCCGGTACGTTACTCTTCTGGACTTTTCTCTTTCTGGGCTTGCGCACCAGCTGATTGATTGTCGCCATCTATTCCGTCTCCAGGGACGTCATCTTTGCTATTTTGCATAAAAAAAACCGGAGAACATCTCCCCTTGCCACCCTAACAAGCAGCATCCGGGCATCACACATTCTCAGGTTTGAATAACTTTACTCAACAGCACCTTATAAAGGGCTTTGAGTATCAGAAACGACAGGCCGGCAAGGGCCGGCCTGTCCTAAGGAGCGCGCATTCTATGCCCACTCCCCTCCCATGTCAAGGAGTATGTAATACTACTTACATAGTGTGACTATTCATA
>JAEPDS010000061.1:0-12356 GCA_016842065.1 Candidatus Thiodiazotropha sp. 'RUGA' | reverse complement strand
TCAGCCCTAAAAAATGCGATTTTTAGGACTGACCAAAGGGGAGAGTGGAACTTCTCCCCTTTGGAAACCCCAAATGCTGAGGAGTAACCATAACTCTTAAGGATCAGCCCTAAAAAATGCGATTTTTAGGACTGACCAAAGGGGAGAGTGGAACTTCTCCCCTTTGGAAACCCCAAATGCTGAGGAGTAACCATTCAGATACCCCAAAAACGGGCCTTCTGAATGGTTACGCACAACTTTTTATTCAGACTCCGGGGTATTGAGCGCCTCTTTGAACGCCTGTTCGACCTCTTCCACCACCAGCTCGTTCTTGGCCTCGGCTTCAGCCGTCTCTTCATGGCGTCTGCGACGGCGCTCATTGTGGTAGGAGAGACCGGTACCGGACGGAATCAGACGTCCGACAATCACGTTCTCTTTCAGACCATTGAGTCGATCGCCCAAACCTCTCACAGCCGCTTCGGTCAGTACCCTGGTGGTCTCCTGGAAGGAGGCCGCAGAGATAAACGACTCGGTCGCCAGCGAGGCCTTGGTGATACCCAGCAGTAGCGGATCGTAGAGTGCCGGATGTTTGCTTTCGGCACGCAGCGCCTCGGCCTCTTCCAGCAACATGGAGCGCTCCACCTGCTCACCCTTGAGGAAGCGGCTGTCGCCGGAAGCGGAGACTTCAACCTTGCGCAGCATCTGGCGAATGATCACCTCGATGTGCTTGTCGTTGATCTTTACACCCTGCAGACGGTAGACGTCCTGAATCTCTTTCACCAGGTATTCCGCCAGATCGGTGACGCCTTTCAGGCGCAGAATGTCATGCGGGTTGAGTTCGCCATCGGAGATAACCTCCCCTTTAACCACCTGCTCACCCTCGAACACGTTGACGTGGCGCCACTTGGGAATCAGCTCTTCGTGCTGCTCACCATCCGGGTCGGTGATGATCAGACGCTGTTTACCCTTGGTGTCCTTACCGAAGCTGACCGTTCCGGTCGCCTCAGCGAGAATCGCCGGATCTTTCGGCTTACGCGCCTCGAACAGATCGGCAACCCGGGGCAGACCACCGGTAATATCACGGGTCTTGGAAGACTCCTGTGGGATACGGGCGAGAATATCACCCACACCGACATTCGCCCCATCCTGTACGTTGACTACCGCATTGGCCGGCAGATAGTAGTGGGCGGGGATGTCGGTACCGGCAATGTTCAGGTCCTTCTCCTTGTCGTCCACCAGTTTCACCATTGGACGAATGTCCTTACCTGCCGCGGGACGCTGTTTGGGATCGATGACCTCCAGGGAGCTCAGGCCGGTAACCTCATCGGTCTTCTTCTGTACGGTGACACCGTCAACAAAGTCGACAAAGCGCAGCACACCCTCCACCTCGGTAACAACCGGATGGGTGTGGGGATCCCAGTTGGCCACAATCTGGCCGCCATCGACTGCCGTACCTTCTTCCACCTGCAGAGTGGCGCCGTAAGGCACCTTGTAGCGCTCACGCTCACGACCTACATCATCGGCGATGGTCAGTTCACCGGAACGGGAGGTGGCCACCAGATGACCACTCGAGTGTTTCACGGTTTTGATATTGTGCAGACGTACGGTACCGGCCGCCTTCACCTGGATGTTGTTGACCGCTGCAGATCGGGATGCAGCACCACCGATATGGAAGGTACGCATGGTCAGCTGGGTGCCGGGCTCACCGATCGACTGAGCGGCGATAACACCAACAGACTCACCCATGTTCACCTGGTGACCACGGGCCAGGTCGCGGCCGTAACACTTGGCGCAAACACCGACTTTGGCATTACAGGTAATGGCTGAACGAACGATCACCTGATCGACACCCGCAGCCTCCAGTTTGTCCATCCACTTCTCATCCAGCAGTTCACCGGCTTCGCAGACCACTTCATCGCCACCTGGCTTATAGACTGGCTGAGCTGTAACGCGTCCCAGTATCCGTTCTCTGAGGGGCTCGACCACGTCGCCACCTTCGATGATCGGCTGCATCAGCAGACCCTCTTCGGTACCGCAATCCTCTTCGAGCACCACCATATCCTGGGCCACATCGACCAGTCGACGGGTCAGGTAACCGGAGTTGGCGGTCTTCAGAGCGGTATCCGCCAGACCTTTACGAGCACCATGGGTCGAGATGAAGTACTGCAGAACGTCCAGACCTTCGCGGAAGTTCGCGGTAATCGGCGTCTCGATGATGGAGCCATCGGGTTTCGCCATCAGGCCACGCATACCCGCCAGCTGTCTGATCTGTGCCGCGGAACCACGAGCACCGGAGTCGGCCATCATGTAGACCGAGTTGAAGGAGTCCTGCTCGACCTCGTTACCTTCCCGGTCGGTCACCATCTCCTTACCCAGCTTGCTCATCATCGCCTTGGCTACCTGGTCATTGGTGTGGGACCAGATATCGACCACCTTGTTGTAGCGCTCACCGTTGGTTACCAGACCGGAGGTGTACTGACTCTCGATCTCTCGGACTTCCGATTCAGCAGAGGCCAGAATTTCACTCTTCTCTTCCGGCACCACCATATCGTTGGAGCAGAAGGAGACCGCCGCCTTGGTGGCGTAGCGAAAGCCCATATACATCAGCTGGTCGGCGAAAATTACCGTATCTTTCAGGCCAAGCTGGCGATAACAGGCATTGATCAGATTCGAGATCTGCTTCTTGCCCATCGCCTGGTCGACCAGGTTGAAGGGCAGACCGGCAGGCACGATGCTGTAGACCAGGGTACGACCAATGGTGGTCTCGATGATGCGGGTCTCCTCGGAGATGTTGCCATCGTCGTCCAGCACGGTCTCTTTCATCCTTACCTTGACCAGCGCCTGCAGATCGGCATGACCCGCCTCATAGGCCCGTTTCGCCTCGGCCACATCGGCGAACACCATGCCCTCACCCATGGCATTGATACGCTCACGGGTCATGAAGTAGAGACCCAGTACCACGTCCTGGGAAGGTACGATGATTGGATCACCATTCGCCGGTGAGAGAATGTTGTTGGTCGCCATCATAAGACTACGTGCTTCCAGCTGAGCTTCCAGCGAGAGGGGCACGTGAACCGCCATCTGATCACCGTCGAAGTCGGCGTTGAATGCGGTACAGACCAGCGGATGGAGCTGAATCGCCTTACCTTCGATCAGCACAGGCTCAAACGCCTGGATGCCGAGTCTGTGCAGGGTCGGTGCTCGGTTCAGCATGACCGGATGTTCACGGATAACCTCTTCGAGGATATCCCAGACTTCACCGGAACCACGTTCGACCAGCTTCTTGGCGGCTTTGATGGTGGTCGCCAGACCACGCAGCTGCAATTTACTGAAGATGAACGGCTTGAACAGCTCCAGCGCCATGCGTTTTGGCAGACCGCACTGATGCAGTTTAAGGGTTGGTCCAACCACGATGACCGAACGACCGGAGTAGTCGACACGTTTACCCAGCAGGTTCTGCCGGAAACGGCCCTGCTTGCCCTTGATCATATCGGCCAGGGACTTCAGCGGACGGCGGTTGGTGCCGGTAATGGCGCGGCCACGGCGACCGTTGTCGAGCAGCGCATCCACAGACTCCTGCAACATACGCTTTTCATTGCGCACGATGATATCCGGCGCATTCAGGTCGAGCAGACGCTTCAGACGATTGTTACGGTTGATCACCCGACGATAGAGATCGTTCAGGTCGGAAGTGGCGAAACGACCACCATCCAGAGGTACCAGTGGACGCAGCTCAGGTGGCAGTACCGGCAGCACGGTCATCACCATCCACTCAGGACGGTTACCCGACTCCTGCAGAGACTCCAGCAGCTTCAGTCGTTTGGTGAATTTCTTGATCTTGGTCTCGGAGTTGGTCGCGTCGATCTCTTCACGCAGTCGCTTGATCTCTTCCGGAATATCGATGGTCTTCAGCAGCTCATAGACCGCTTCGGCACCCATTCGTGCATCGAATTCGTCACCATTCTCTTCGATCGCATCCAGATACTGTTCGTCGGTCAGCAGCTGACCGCGTTCCAGCGGGGTCATGCCCGGATCGACCACCACGAAGGATTCGAAATAGAGCACGCGCTCGATATCCCGCAGAGTCATGTCCATCAACAGACCGATGCGTGACGGCAGAGACTTCAGGAACCAGATGTGGGCTACCGGACTGGCCAGCTCGATATGACCCATGCGCTCACGACGTACTTTCGCCAGGGTAACCTCAACGCCACACTTCTCACACACCACACCGCGGTGCTTGAGGCGTTTGTATTTACCACACAGACACTCATAGTCACTCACCGGACCAAAGATCTTGGCACAGAACAGACCATCCCGTTCCGGTTTGAAGGTACGGTAGTTGATGGTCTCCGGTTTTTTCACTTCGCCGTAGGACCAGGAACGGATCATATCGGGTGACGCCAAACCGATGCGGATCGCATCGAAGTCTTCAGTCTGACCCTGCTGCTTAAGAATATTCAGTAGATCTTTCAAGATCGTCTCTCCTGCATTCAGTTACTGACCTGAGTCAGTACTTCAGTCCTGTTCCAGTTCAATGTTGATCGCCAGAGATCGGATCTCCTTGACCAGTACGTTGAACGACTCGGGCATGCCTGCTTCCATCTGATGGTTGCCATCAACGATGTTCTTGTACATGCGGGTACGGCCATTGACATCATCCGACTTGACCGTGAGCATCTCCTGCAAGGTGTAGGCTGCACCATAGGCTTCCAGTGCCCAGACCTCCATCTCACCGAAGCGCTGGCCACCGAACTGCGCCTTACCACCCAGCGGCTGCTGGGTAACCAGACTGTAGGGACCGGTTGAACGGGCGTGCATCTTGTCATCAACCAGATGGTTGAGTTTCAGCATGTACATGTAGCCCACGGTGACCTCACGTTCGAAGGAGTCACCGGTGCGCCCATCAAACAGTTTGCACTGGCCGCTCTCAGG
Source organism: Candidatus Thiodiazotropha sp. 'RUGA' (assembly GCA_016842065.1). Lineage (GTDB taxonomy): Bacteria > Pseudomonadota > Gammaproteobacteria > Chromatiales > Chromatiaceae > Thiodiazotropha. The sequence goes on along the minus strand of JAEPDS010000061.1, from coordinate 7,442 downwards.
CAGACCCGCCAGTTTCAGCATCGCTTTGACTTCGCTCTCATGGGCACCATCGAATACCGGTGTCGCCATCGGCACACCCTTCTTCAGGTTCATGCACATGGAGACCACCTCTTCGTCGGTAAAGGAGTCGATATCCTCTTTTTTACCGCTGGTGTTGTAGACCTTGTCGAGGAAGCCACGCAGTTCCGCCATCTTGCTCTGCGCCTCAAGCATTGCACCGATACGGCGTCCAACGCCTTTGGCAGCAAAACCCAGATGGGTCTCAAGTACCTGTCCCACGTTCATACGTGACGGTACGCCGAGCGGATTGAGTACGATGTCCACCGGCTCACCAAATTCATCGAAGGGCATATCCTCAACCGGCACGATGGTGGAGATAACACCCTTGTTACCGTGACGACCCGCCATCTTGTCACCCGGCTGGATGCGACGTTTCACCGCCACATAGACCTTGACCATCTTCAGCACGCCAGGTGCCAGATCGTCACCGGCAGTCAGCTTGCGTTTCTTCTCCTCGAACTTGTCGCGGAAGGTCTCACGCTGGGCTCTGATCTGCTCGGCAATCGCCTCCAGCTGCGCGGCAGACTCTTCGTTGCGCAGACGGATCTCCAGCCACTTATCCCGTTCCAGATCCGCGAGATAGGCTTTGGTGACCTTGGTGCCGGCCTTGATCTGGCTGGGACCACCATCGACCACCTTACCGATCAGCATCTTCTCGACACGCTGGAAGGTGTCGTCTTCCATGATGCGCAGCTGGTCATCCAGATCCTTGCGTACCCGGTCCAGCTCTACCTGTTCGATCTGCAGGGCGCGAGCATCTTTCTCGACACCGTCACGGGTAAAGACCTGTACGTCGATAACGGTACCGACCATACCTGAGGAGACCCGCAGGGAGGTGTCTTTCACATCAGACGCCTTCTCACCGAAGATCGCTCTGAGCAGTTTCTCTTCCGGAGTCAGCTGAGATTCACCTTTGGGGGTGACCTTACCGACCAGGATGTCACCTTCGCGCACCTCGGCACCGATATAGATGATGCCGGACTCATCCAGTTTGGAGAGGGCGGCTTCACCCACATTCGGGATATCGCCGGTAATCTCTTCCGGACCCAGCTTGGTATCCCGAGCCATACAGGTCATCTCTTCGATGTGGATCGAGGTGAAACGATCCTCCTGCACGACACGTTCGGAGATGAGGATGGAGTCCTCGAAGTTGTAACCGTTCCAGGGCATGAAAGCGACCCGCAGGTTCTGTCCCAGGGCCAGCTCACCCAGATCGGTGGAGGGGCCGTCGGCCAGTACGTCGCCACGGGCGATCACATCTTCCACATTCACCAGCGGCCGCTGGTTGATGCAGGTGTTCTGGTTGGAGCGGGTGTACTTGGTCAGATTGTAGATATCCACACCGGGTTCGCCGGCTTCAGTCTCATCATCATTGACTCGCACCACGATACGCGCGGCATCGACAGATTCGATCACGCCGCCACGTTTGGCCACTACGGTAACACCGGAGTCAACCGCCACGACGCGCTCGATACCGGTACCCACCAAAGGTTTTTCAGCACGCAATACAGGCACCGCCTGGCGTTGCATGTTGGATCCCATCAATGCGCGGTTCGCATCATCGTGCTCCAGGAAGGGGATCAGCGAGGCCGCAACCGAGACGATCTGTTTCGGTGACACATCGATGTACTGCACCTTATCCGGTGAGGAGAGAGTGAACTCATTCTGGAATCGGGATGAGACCAGTTCATCCGCCAGGTAACCCTTCTCATCCAGAGAGGCGTTCGCCTGGGCGATGACATAGCGTCCCTCTTCAATGGCGGAGAGATAGTCGATCTGATCGGTAACCTTGCCATCGTCCACTTTACGATAGGGGGTTTCGAGAAAACCGAATCGGTTGGTTCTCGAATAGACCGCCAGAGAGTTGATCAACCCGATGTTCGGTCCTTCAGGGGTTTCGATCGGGCAGACACGACCGTAATGGGTCGGATGGACGTCACGTACTTCGAAGCCGGCACGTTCACGGGCCAGACCGCCCGGACCGAGGGCCGAAACACGACGCTTGTGGGTGACCTCCGATAGTGGGTTGTTCTGATCCATGAACTGGGACAGCTGACTGGAGCCGAAAAACTCTTTGATGGCAGCCGATACCGGTTTTGCGTTGATCATCTCCTGAGGCATCAGGCCTTCGGATTCCGCCTGGGTCAGACGCTCTTTCACCGCACGTTCGACACGTACCAGGCCAACCCGGAACTGGTTCTCCGCCATCTCACCGACACAACGGATTCGACGGTTACCCAGGTGATCGATATCGTCCACCACACCGTTACCGTTACGGATGTTGATCAGCTCATTGAGCACATCGACGATGTCCTCTTTGGAGAGCACGCCTTCTCCTGTCTCATCATCACGACTCAGACGGCGGTTGAATTTCATCCGTCCAACCGCAGAGAGATCATATCTTTCCGCCGTGAAGAACAGATTGTTGAACAGATTCTGTGCAGCCTCTTTGGTTGGTGGCTCACCAGGACGCATCATTCTGTAGATCTCGACCTGGGCTTCAAGCTCATTGGTGGTCGGATCGATACGCAGGGTTTCCGAGACGAAGGGGCCGTGATCCAGATCGTTGGTGAACAGGGTTTCCAGCTTCCTCACCCCGTTTTCGATCAACTTCTCGAAAATCTCTTCTGTGATCTCGGAGTTGGCTTCAGCGACCAGCTCACCGGTCTCTTTATCCACCACGTTGTGTGCCAGCACCTTGCCATAGACAAACTCACGCGGCACGTCGAGCTTGTTGACACCCGCCTTCTCCAGCTCGCGAATATGGCGGGCGGTGATGCGTCGTCCGGTTTCGACAAGTACCTTGTCGCCGGTTTTGATGTCGAAGCTGACGGTCTCGCCACGCAGTCTTTCCGGTACCAGATCCAGTTTCAGGGTACGCTTGGTCAGACTGAAGCTGTCGGTCTCGAAGAACATACTGAGGATTTCTTCGGTTTCGTAGCCCAAAGCACGCAGCAGAATGGTGGCCGGCAGCTTGCGACGACGGTCGATACGTACGAACACGTTATCCTTGGGATCGAACTCGAAATCGAGCCAGGAGCCACGATAGGGAATCACCCGGGCAGAGAACAGCAGCTTACCCGATGAGTGAGTCTTACCTCGGTCGTGATCGAAGAACACACCAGGCGAACGGTGCAGCTGGGAGACGATAACCCGCTCGGTACCATTGATCACGAAGGTACCGGTGTCGGTCATCAGGGGCAGTTCCCCCATGTAGACTTCCTGCTCACGGATATCCTTGACCACCTTGGAGCCCGCTGGCGCCTCTTTGTCATAGATAACCAGGCGAACCAGCACGCGCAGGGGAGCGGCGTAGGTGGTGCCACGCAGCTGACACTCTCTGACGTCGAATACAGGCTCACCAAGCTTGTAGTTCACATATTCCAGAACCGCATTACCGGAATAACTCGTTATCGGCATTACCGACTTGAATGCGGCATGCAACCCGAGTTCCTGCCGATCGTCGGCTGCCACACCGTCCTGAAGAAAGCTCCGGTAGGAGTCAATCTGTGTTGCAAGTAAAAACGGAACATCCAGAATACTGGGTCGTTTACCGAAGTCTTTACGGATTCGCTTCTTTTCGGTGAAAGAATAGGCCATGCTGCCATCCCTCAGTGTCTTACGCTTGGTGGTTGCGATGAGGACCGGGCAAACCGCGCCGAAATCACCATCGCTTCAAACTGTCTCCTGACTTATTGGCTCAGGGAACCGGCTTTATAAAGATACAGATCCAGTTTAAGTCAGAAACGTTCTTTTAAAGCACATTATGCAAGCGGGAAAAGGCCGGTGGCATTACGCCACCAGCCTCAACCGCGCTTGTCTACAGACGATCGAGACGAGAATCTTATTTGATCTCGGCTTTAGCGCCCGCCTCTTCAAGCTGCTTCTTGGCCTCTTCGGCCTCTTCCTTGCTGACGCCTTCCTTCAAGGTTGAAGGTGCGCCTTCTACAGCTTCTTTTGCCTCTTTGAGGCCCAGACCGGTCATGCCGCGAACTGCTTTGATGACAGCAATCTTGTTGCCGCCGATCTCTGCCAGTACGACGTCGAATTCGGTCTTCTCTTCAGCGGCGGCAGCATCACCACCACCAGCAGCTGCAGGTGCAGCAGCCACAGCGGCAGCTGCGGATACGCCAAACTTCTCTTCCATTGCCTCGATCAAAGCGACAACGTCCATCACGGACATTTCGGCAATTGCGTCGAGAATCTCTTCTTTAGAAACGGCCATTATTTAACTCCTGAAAAAATTTTGTACGATAACTTGGTGTTTGATAAAGCCGATCAGGCCGCCTCTTTGGCGTCCTTGATCGCTGCCACAGTCCGGACCAGCTTGCCAGGCACTTCGTTGACAGTGCGAGCCAGTTTCTCGATCGGCGCCTTCATGACCGCCATCAGCAAGCTGATAGCCTGATCATAAGTCGGCATCTTGGCCAGAGTATCGATATCACTCGGGGCAAGCATTTTGCCGCCGATGGATACCATCTTGACCTCGAGAAGTTTATGCTCCTTGGCAAAGTCCTTAATGACACGTGCAGCGGAACCCGGGTCTTCCTGTGAGAAGGCCAGGATCAACGGACCCGTCAATCCTTCCTGCATACAGGCAAAATCCGTATCCTCAACAGCACGCTTGGCCAGAGTGTTTCTGACTACCCGCAGGTAGACACCGTTGTTACGCGCTTCGCGACGCAACAGGGTCATCTGCTCCACAGTCAGTCCACGATACTCAGCTGCAACAGCTGACAGTGCACTGCTGGCCACATCATTGACTTCGGCAACGATGGCTTTCTTTTGCTCAATATTGAGTGGCAAAGTCGTCACCTCCTGATAATGGGGAAAGTTCTCATTTCCCAACACACAACACGACACAACTATGTCGCAACCTAACGCACGCCATCACCAGGTAAAATCCTGATTGGGGGCGCACCATCTGCGCAGGCAGGATTAAGCATGAAAAGCATGCGCCTGCGGTCTTTGACAGCACCGGATTTCCGGCACCCCAAAGTTCAAAAGGGCATCATCACCATCCGGCGTGATGCCTATATCCTGTTTGTTTACAGGCTCAGAGTAGCCTGATCCAAAATCAAACCTGGTCCCATGGTTGAAGAGACAGTAATCTTCTTCAGATAGACACCTTTGGCTGAACTCGGTTTTGCTTTAACCAGCGCAGCCAACAGGGACTCCAGGTTCTCTTTCAATTTCATCGGTTCAAAATCGACCTTGCCGATCGAGCAGTGAATGATGCCTGCCTTGTCGGTACGGTAACGCACCTGGCCCGCTTTAGCGTTTTGTACCGCCTCTGCCACGTTTGGTGTGACGGTACCCACTTTGGGGTTAGGCATCAGACCGCGGGGACCGAGAATCTGTCCCAGCTGACCAACCACACGCATCGCATCGGGAGACGCAATCACCACATCAAAATCCATGTTGCCGGCTTTGATATCTGCTGCCAGATCTTCAAAACCGATAATATCAGCGCCAGCTTCTTTGGCTGCATCAGCATTCGCGCCTTGTGCAAATACCGCGACACGCACCGTTTTACCGGTACCATGGGGCAGTACAGAAGCACCACGCACAACCTGATCGGACTTACGCGCATCAACACCCAGGTTGACACTGACATCCACAGACTCGCCGAATTTTACCGAAGAGACCTCTTTCAACAGGCTGAACGCATCTTCAGCTGCGTGCAGCTTGCCAGGCTCAACCTTTTCACGAATCGCTTTTGCTCGCTTGCTCAACTTAGCCATGATTATTCAACCCCCTCTACTTCCAGCCCCATCTGACGAGCACTACCCGCAATGGTGCGTACCGCCGCATCCATATCTGCAGCTGTGAGGTCAGGCATTTTGATGGTTGCAATCTCTTCCAGTTGCTTACGGGTAACCGTACCAACTTTGACTGTATTCGGTGTAGAGCTGCCTTTGGGCAGACCCATGGTCTTCTTCAGCAACACGGAAGCCGGTGGAGTCTTGGTGATAAAACTGAACGAACGATCGTTATAAACAGTGATTACCACTGGAATCGGAAGACCCTTTTCCACACTCTGGGTCTTGGCGTTGAACGCCTTACAGAATTCCATGATATTGACACCGTGCTGACCCAGCGCAGGACCAACCGGCGGACTTGGGTTCGCTTCACCAGCTTTCACTTGAAGCTTGATGTAAGCCATTATTTTCTTAGCCATGTTTACCTCTTCTCCGGGTGCAGACGCCATGGACTCTCACCATGACTCCCCATCAATAGAATAAAACCTCCAACTGCCGATCCAACGGCAATCAGAGGCCCGCTAAATGAAGGGCTGTCAGCCCTTCTCTACCTGGCCGAACTCCAGATCCACAGGGGTGGAGCGGCCAAAAATCAGTACCGAGACCTTCAAACGACTCTTGTCGTAATCGACCTCTTCGACAACACCGGTAAAGTCGTTGAACGGCCCGTCGACAACCCGAACCACTTCCCCCGGCTCGAATAGAATCTTTGGACGAGGTTTCTCAACACCTTCCTGCACACGCTGCAGAATGGCGTTTGCCTCTTTCTCGGAAATCGGTGCCGGGCGATCACCGGTACCACCGATAAATCCCATTACCTTCGGCACATCTTTCACCAGGTGCCAGGTCTCATCGGTCATCTCCATCTGGACCAGAACATAACCGGGGAAAAACTTACGTTCACTTTTGCGCTGCTGTCCGGCTCTCATCTCGACCACTTCCTCAGTGGGCACGAGAATCTCACCGAATTTATCCTGCATCCCATAACGCTCAACGCGCTCCTTGAGGGAGCGCTGGACCTGGGACTCAAAGCCGGAATAGGCGTGCACTACATACCATCTCATGGTCATCTCACCACTCCCTAACCAGACCCGGTCAAGGCGCGCAATATGGCGCCAAGCATCATGTCAAACAGCCACAGCACGACACCCATGAAGAGCACCATGACAAATACGATCAGGGTAGTCTGAACCGTCTCCTGACGGCTCGGCCAGACGACCTTGCGCACCTCCATCTTGGAGGCTGAGGCAAAATCCCAAACCGATTTACCCATCGCGGTCTGGTATGCCAACAGAGCTGCCAACCCCATCATCACCAACAACCCGAGGACTCGGAGCAGTTGTGAATAGGCATCAAGATAGTAAAAGCCGAGAATAGCGGCCACGATTATCCCTACCGCAATAATCAGCTTCACGGTATCGAGACTGGATGCCTCCACCTGGGACTTCGCATTCATAATTTCTGTATGCCGGTTGTTTGGCAGGCCAAGAGGGAATCGAACCCCCAACCTGCGGTTTTGGAGACCGCTGCTCTACCAATTGAGCTATTGGCCTAGAAAAAGTTAAAGCGGGGCTGACCACCGGCCAGCCCCGCAGGTCCTGTTATCGATTACTCGATAAT
>JAEPDS010000060.1 GCA_016842065.1 Candidatus Thiodiazotropha sp. 'RUGA' | reverse complement strand
ATGGCCATATGGTGGGACATGCGGTGGAGAGTCTGCAACCCGAGGATGGCAGTCTGCTGTTCATCGAGAATGTGGGTAATCTGGTCTGTCCTGCCGCCTTCGATCTGGGTGAGGCTCATAAGGTTGCGATTCTCTCCGTCACCGAAGGTGAGGACAAACCGATCAAGTATCCGGATATGTTCCATGCAGCGGATCTGATGCTGTTGAACAAGATCGACCTGCTGCCCTATCTGGATTTCGATGTGGAGCAATGTATTTCTTATGCCCAACAGGTCAATCCACGGATTCGAGTGCTTGAGCTCTCTGCCAAAACCGGTGAGGGCATGGACGAGTGGTATCAATGGCTGGTCTCCACTCGGCAGACGGCGCTGATCGGACATCCAAAAAAGGTCGCCAAGTAGTCCAGCGGCGGCTCTTTCGTATCACTTAAATGACGGAGTGAACAAACATGTGTCTGGCCATACCGGCAAAAGTTGTCGCTATCGATGAGCAGACTGATAACGCCACGGTGGAACTGGGTGAAGTCAGGAAGGCGGTTTCACTGGCCCTGGTAGAAGATGTGAAAGTGGGTGACTTCGTTCTGATCCATGTCGGTTATGCCCTCAACAAGGTGAGTGAGGAGGAGGCCGAGCGAACCCTTGAACTGTTTGCCCAAGCCGGGGTGACCCCATGAAATATGTCGACGAGTTTCGCCAGCACAAACTGGCCAGGCAACTGGCAACCGCGATTCGGGATGAGGTTGATCCAGGCAGAAGCTACCATCTGATGGAGTTCTGCGGTGGCCATACCCATGCAATTTTTCGCTATGGGGTGCAGGATCTGATGCCGGACAATGTGCGTTTTATCCATGGTCCGGGCTGTCCGGTCTGTGTGCTGCCGGTGGGTCGCATCGACAATGCCATCCATCTGGTTGAAGCGGAGGATGTGATTCTCTGTACCTATGGGGATCTGCTGCGGGTACCGGCCAGCGGTCGCAACAGCCTGATCAAAGTAAAGGCAGCCGGTGGTGATGTCAGGATGGTCTACTCCACCCAGGATGCGTTGAACATCGCCCGGGAGAATCCCGATCGGCAGGTGGTTTTTCTGGCGATCGGCTTTGAGACCACCACGCCTCCCAGTGCGGTGGCGCTGCAGCAGGCCAGGCGGGAGGGGCTGAAAAATTTCAGCCTGTTCTGCAATCATGTGCTGACCCCGGCCGCCATTCAGAACATCCTGGAGTCCCCCGAAGTCAGAGAGATCGGTTCGGTGGCCATTCACGGCTTCTTCGGTCCTTCCCATGTCAGCTCGGTGATCGGCAGTCGCCCCTATGAGTTCTTTGCCGAGGAGTTTCAAAGACCGGTGGTGATAGCCGGCTTTGAACCCCTTGATGTAATGCAGTCCGCCCTGATGCTGATCCGTCAATTGAATCAGGGGCGCTATGAAGTGGAGAACGAATATACCCGGGTAGTGACCCGTGAGGGTAATCAGAAAGCCCAGCGACTGGTGGCGGAAGTGTTCGAACTGCGGCGCAGCTTCGAGTGGCGGGGACTGGGTCTGGTGCCCTACAGTGCATTGAAAGTGAAAGCGGACTATCAGGAATATGATGCGGAGCAGCGCTTTCAGATTCCGGTCAGTCCGGCAAAAGAGGTCAAAGGGTGTGAGTGCCCGGCAATCCTGCGCGGGGCGAAACGTCCCACCGACTGCAAGCTGTTTGGGGTGGTCTGTACCCCGGACAATCCTATGGGCTCCTGCATGGTCTCTTCAGAGGGGGCCTGCGCCGCCTACTGGAGTTATGGCCGTTTCCGTCAACCGGAGGCAAAAAGCGCATGAATAGCGATTTAAAGATGGTGGTGTTATGAATGCCCAGTTAAAACCTTTTCCACTGCGTCTCGATACTCGTCAGGGCAAGGTCGATATGACCCATGGCAGTGGCGGTCGGGCGATGGCCCAGCTGATTCAGGAGCTGTTTCTGAAACATCTCGACAATGAACTGCTGCGCCAGGCCAACGATCAGGCCAGCTTCGATGTGGCGGCGGGTCGTATGGTGATGAGTGTGGACGGGCATGTGATCTCGCCGCTGTTTTTCCCCGGTGGTGATATCGGCTCACTGGCTGTACACGGCACCATCAATGATGTGGCCATGTCCGGTGCCCGTCCCACCTACCTATCGGCCGGTTTCATTCTGGAAGAGGGCTTCCCCCTGGCCGACCTGGAGAAGATCGTGATCAGCATGAGTCAGGCTGCCAGCGAAGCCGGGGTACCCATCGTGACCGGCGATACCAAGGTGGTCGAGAAGGGTAAGGGTGACGGTGTGTTCATCACCACCACCGGTATCGGTGTGGTACCCGCAGGGATAAACATCTCCGGTGACCGGGCTGTTCCAGGGGACCGGATCATCGTCAGTGGCAGCATGGGCGATCATGGTGTCACCATCATGTCGAGCCGGGAGAACCTGGAATTTGAAACCTCCATTACCTCCGACTCAGCCGCACTCCACAGCCTGGTTGAACAGATGGTGGCGGTGGCGCCGGAGATCCACTGTCTGCGCGACCCAACCCGGGGTGGTCTGGCAACCACACTGAATGAACTGGCGCAGCAGTCACAGGTGGGGATGCAGTTGAGCGAGGCCGAGATACCGGTCAAGCCGGCTGTGGCTTCCGCCTGTGAGTTGCTGGGTCTGGATCCACTCTATGTGGCCAATGAGGGCAAACTGATCTGTATCTGTTGCGAGGCGGATGCCCAGCGGCTGTTGCCGGTGATGCGGGCGCATCCACTGGGTGGGGAGAGTGCCATTATCGGCCGGGTAATTGAGGATCCCCATCACTTCGTGCAGATGGAGACTCTGTTCGGCGGTAGCCGGGTGGTCGATTGGCTCAGCGGCGAGCAGCTCCCCAGAATCTGCTGATCAGGTGCTGATATGCGTATCCTGTTTCTAACTCACGCCTTCAACAGCCTCACCCAACGGCTGTTTGTCGAACTGGAGGCTCTGGGGCACCAGGTGTCGGTGGAGTTCGATATCAACGACAGTGTAGCCAGGGAGGCGGTGCTGCTTGCGACACCCGATTTGATCATTGCACCCTTTCTGAAACGGGCGATCCCTGAGTCGATCTGGCGACAGCATAGCTGTTTTGTGGTTCATCCCGGGATTCCCGGAGACCGGGGCCCATCTTCTCTGGATTGGGCCATCCTACAGGGTAGAACCCGTTGGGGTGTTACCGTACTGCAGGCCAACGGTGAGATGGATGGCGGCGACATCTGGGCCAGTTGTGAATTTGCCATGCGCCAGGCGAGTAAAGGTAGCCTCTATCGCAATGAAGTCACCGAGGCAGCAGTCAGCGCGGTGTTGCTTGCGCTGGCGCGGTTTCAATCCGGTGATTATGAACCGCTGCCCCAGGAGCAACTCAAAGCGTCGGACTCTGGCCAGTGGCAGCCGTTGATGACACAGCAGCAGCGCCAGATCGATTGGCAGCATGACACCACAGAGCTGGTGATGCGCAAACTGCAGAGCGGTGATGGTCTGCCCGGTGTCAAAGATAGCCTGTTTGATCACCCCTGTTATCTCTACGATGCCAGAGTTGAGTGCCAGTTGAAGGGTAGACCGGGTGAAGTGATCGCCAAGTCCGGACCAGCGATCTGTATCGCCACCATCGATGGGGCGGTCTGGGTCGGACATCTGAAACTCAGTGAAGGCGAGAGGCCGTTCAAACTGCCGGCCAGCATGCTGTTGGCAGGTCAGTTGTCACAGCTGCCGGAAGTCACACCAACGCAAGCGAGTGGCTACCGGGAGGTCTGGTATGAAGAGGCCGATGGGGTGGGTTATCTGCACTTCCCTTTTTACAACGGCGCCATGAGCTGCTCACAGTGCCAAACCCTGCTGGAAGCCTACCGGGAGGCAAAAAAGTGCGATACTCAGGTCATCGTGTTACTTGGTGGCCCGGACTACTGGTCGAACGGCATGCATCTCAATCTGATCGAGGCTGCTGAGAGTGCAGCGGATGCCTCCTGGGAGAATATCAATGCCATCGATGATCTGGCGTTGGAGATCATCAACACGGAATCCCATCTGACGATAGCCGCACTGCAGGGCAATGCGGGTGCAGGTGGGGTGTTTCTCGCGCGTGCAGCGGATGAGGTTTGGGCGCGTAACGGGGTGATCCTCAATCCGCACTACAAAGACATGGGCAATCTCTATGGTTCGGAATATTGGAGCTATCTGTTACCCCGCTATGTGGGTGAGGAGCATGCCCGGAGCATCATCCAAAACCGGCTTCCCATGGGTGCGGACCAGGCATCCGAGCTGCAGCTGGTGGATCGGGTGATTGATCAGCGTGGCGATGCCTATCTGGCAATGGTCAGAAGTCTGGCCGAGGCGATGATCGCCGCCCCGGCGTTTGCCAAGCGTCTACATTATAAGCGTGCCCGCCGTACTGCGGACGAGCTGCAAAAACCCCTGTCGCAATACAGGGAGGAGGAACTGGAGCAGATGAAACGTAACTTCTACGGCTTTGATCCAAGCTACCATATCGCCCGTTACAACTTTGTACACAAGATTGCCAAATCCCGTACTCCGTTGACGATTGCCCGTCATCGCCGTACCGACAACCAATGGAAGTGTGCCTCATGAGCAGCCGTCCAACCGTATTGATTGTGGACGATGAGGTCCGCAGCCTGGAGACCCTGGAACGGATTCTGGAGGATGAGTTCGATATTCAGACCGCAGAGAATGTGGCGCAGGCCAGAGCCATTCTGCAGAAACAATGGGTGCAGATCATTCTTTGTGATCAACGCATGCCGGATATCACCGGGGTGGAGTTTCTCAAACAGGTGCGAGAACAGTGGCCCGAAGTGATCCGCATGATCATCTCCGGTTATACCGATTCCGAGGATATTATCAGCGCGGTGAACGAGGCGGGGATCTATCAGTTCGTCACCAAACCCTGGCATCCGGACAGTCTGATACTGCTGTTGAAAAATGCCGCCGAGCTGTTTGAGCTGCAGCGCAAGAATGAGATCCTCAGCATCGAGCTGAAGCTCTCTCCCAGTCGCTTACAGAACATGGCGGATGACAAGAGTCAGCGACTGCGGGACGACTACAGTTGTGACGATCAGATCGTGCGCACGCCACAGAGTTGTATGAATCAGGTATGTGAGAAGATCCGCCGGGTATCCCCCTACGATATCTCGGTACTGTTGACTGGTGAGTCGGGTACCGGCAAGGAGCTGGCGGCCAGGGCACTGCACTACAACAGCAACCGCTGGCAGCAACCCTTCGTGGTGGAGAACTGTGGTGCACTTCCCGATGAGCTGTTGGAGAGTGAACTGTTCGGTTACAAGCGGGGCGCCTTTACCGGTGCCGTCGAGGATCGGGCCGGGTTGTTCGAAAGGGCCAATGGGGGCACGGTATTTCTCGATGAAGTGGGAGAGGTCTCCCCAGCATTTCAGGTGAAACTGCTGCGGGTGCTGCAGGAGGGGGAGATCCGTCCCCTCGGTAGCAGTCAGACCCGGCAGGTCGATGTACGCATCATTGCGGCCACCAACCGGGATCTGGAGAAGGAGGTGCGGGAGGGACGCTTCCGGGAGGATCTATACTATCGATTGGCGACCGTGACGATTCAACTGCCCGCTTTGCGCGATCGCAAGATGGATATACCACTGATCGCCAACAGTATCCTGGACTCCTCCATAAAGCAGCTGGACAAACGGGTGGAAGGATTTACCAATGAGACCCTGGCCTGTATGCAGGCTTACCATTGGCCCGGCAACGTTCGGGAGCTGCAGAACGAGATACGTCATATGCTGGTGATGGGGGAGGGCAAGCTGCTCGGAGCCGATCTGCTCTCACCCAGGGTTCTGAGAGCGACCCCGGAAGCGGACGAAGGGGATATCGAGCTGGTGGATGGATTGAACGGCACACTCAAGGAGCGGGTAGAATCCCTGGAGGCGAGGATCCTGAAAGAGTGTCTGATCCGCAACCGTTGGAACAAGAGCCAGGCGGCGAAAGAGCTGGGGCTCTCCAGAGTCGGCTTACGCAGTAAACTGGAGCGTTATGGTCTGGAGAAGATCGAACAACTGCGCGATGATGAGGATATGGTGGGGTAATGCCCAGCCACACAATCCTGAAAACAGAATAATTTGAGGCATAAACGATCAAGATGCAGAGCCAAATCACAGCAATCAAAGGCCTGTCTGATGTAACCGGTTAACAGGGAGCCGTTATGACAGAGACCAAGGAATCACCAAGTCCCAGCCTGATCGACAAAGTCGGCATGGAGACCCCGATCGAGTTCTCCGAGTCCACGGAGAGCGCCTGGATCGATGTGATCCAGAAAATGGATAAGGTGTATGCGGATCTGGTCCACTATCAGGTGGAGTTGGAGCAGAAGAACGCGGAACTGGAGGAGGCTCAACAGTTCATTCGCAGCGTACTCGAGTCGATGACCGAAGTGCTGGTGGTGTGTGATGTGCAGGGGCGTATTCTGCAGGTCAACCAGGCACTCGAGGATCTGACCGGCAAACCGGAAGCGGACTGGTTGCATCGATCGTTTGTCGAGCTGTTCGGTGAAGAGTCGCAACCCCTGGCGGGTGAGTTTGCCGAGAAACTGGGCAGCGATGCGATTGTGGATTGTGAAGTCAATCTGCAAACCCTCGAAGGGGGTTCGATGCCTCTGGCGATGAACTGTTCATCCCGCTATGACGTAAAAGGGCGTCTGATGGGGATGGTGTTGATCGGCAGGCCGGTCGGCGAGTTGCGCCGCGCCTATGAGAAACTGAATAAGGCCCACGGGGATCTGAAACAGACTCAGGAGCAGTTGGTCCACTCGGAAAAGATGGCCTCTCTTGGGCGTCTGGTGGCCGGGGTGGCTCATGAGTTGAATAATCCGATCAGCGTGGTGTTCGGCAACATGCACGCCCTGCAACGTTATGGTGAACGGATCAATGGCTATCTGTCGGCGGTGGGTGATCAACTGCCCGTCGAGCTGAATCAGAAGTTGCGTGAGGATTTCCGAATCGATCGCATCGAATCGGATATGGGGCCGCTGATCGATGGCACCATGGAAGGGGCTGAGCGGATCAGCAACATCGTACTCGATCTGCGTCGCTACTCCGGGGTGCAGAAGGAGAAGCCGGAACCTTTCGATCTCGCTCAGGTCATCCAGACCGCTGTTCACTGGGTGGTGAAGGCTTCCAGAGAGAAGCTGGACATCGTCTGTGATCTGCCCGGTGAACTGCAGATCGTCGGACGCCAGGGACAGGTTCATCAGATCCTCATTAATCTGCTGCAAAATGCCATCGATGTGATGGAGGGGCAGCAGGCTCCGAAGCTGGTTATCAGCTGCAGCAAACTCCAATCCCGGGTTTCAGTCACGGTCAGGGATGCCGGCCCGGGGATTCCGAAAGCGGATCTGAAAAAGATCTTCGATCCATTTTTCACCACCAAGGCGGTAGGCAAGGGCACCGGTCTGGGGCTCTACATCAGTTACGGTCTGGCACGGGATATGGGAGGCGACCTGCAAGCGGACAACCACCCGCAAGGAGGTGCCATCTTTACCCTGCAGTTACCCCTGAATGGAGTGGACGATGAGTGATCAGCCGTCACTGAATCTGCTCTGGCTGCAATCCGGCGGCTGTGGTGGATGCACCCTCTCTCTATTGTGTGCCGAGGGGCCGGATCTGTTCACCCTGCTGGAGAGTGCCGGCATCCATGTGCTTTGGCACCCCTCTCTGAGTGAAGCCAGTGGCAGTGAACTGATTGAGTTGCTGCAGAGCATTCTCGATGGAGAGGTCAGGCTGGATCTGCTCTGTCTGGAGGGCTCGGTGGTTTGTGGTCCCAACGGCAGCGGGAAGTTTCATCGGTTTGCCGGAACCGGCCAGCCGATGATGCAGTGGATAGAGCAGTTGGCCAAGCTTGCCGGACATGTGATCGCGGTGGGCAGTTGTGCCGCCTATGGTGGTATTACCGCTGCCGGGAACAACCCCAGTGAGTCCTGTGGTCTGCAGTACGATGAACATCAGAAGGGGGGATTGCTGGGGGAAAGCTTCAGTGACCAGTCGGGTCTGCCGGTGATCAACATCGCCGGTTGTCCGGTGCATCCCAACTGGGTCAGCGAGACCCTGGTGCAACTGGCCTGTGGAGAGCTGCAACAGCAACACCTGGATCACGTGGGGCGACCGCGAAGCTACGCAGATCACCTGGTCCATCACGGTTGTCCACGCAATGAGTTTTATGAATACAAGGCAAGTGCGGAGAAGTCATCCGATCTGGGCTGTATGATGGAGCATATGGGGTGCCTCGGCACTCAGGCTCATGCGGACTGCAATACCCGCCTGTGGAATGGTGAGGGTTCCTGTCTGCGGGGTGGCTATGCCTGCATCAACTGTACGGCACCGGGTTTTGAAGAGCCGGGTCACCCGTTTACCGAAACCCCCAAGATTGCCGGTATACCGGTTGGTCTGCCAACCGACATGCCCAAGGCCTGGTTTGTCGCACTCGCCTCACTGGCGAAAGCGGCCACCCCGAAACGTCTGAAAGAGAACGCGGTGGCCGATCATATCCGCGTGCCACCAAGCCGTAAGCCAGGTGAGAAGACGTGACACGACGCATCATGGGCCCGTTCAATCGGGTAGAGGGGGATCTGGAGGTTGAGCTGGAGATTGAATCCGATCAGGTGGTCTCCGCCCAGGTCTCCTCTTCACTCTACCGTGGCTTCGAACAGATCCTGCAAGGCAAAGAGCCTGCTGATGCGCTGGTCTACACCCCCAGGATCTGCGGTATCTGTTCGGTCTCCCAATCGGTGGCTGCTGCACGGGCACTGGCTGAGTTGACCGGCGTCAGCATGCCGACAAACGGCGACTTGGCCATCAACCTGATTCTGGCCAACGAGAATGTGGCGGATCATCTGACCCACTTCTATCTCTTCTTCATGCCCGACTTTGCACGTGAAACCTATCGCAGTGAATCCTGGTATGAGTCGGTCGCCAAGCGCTTCCGCGCACAGACGGGAAGTGCAGCAAGAGAGATGTTGGCGGCACGTGCCCAGTTCATGCATCTGATGGGGCTGATGGCGGGCAAATGGCCCCACAGTCTGGCCATTCAGCCTGGTGGAGTCAGTCGCTCGATCGAGATGCAGGAGAAGGCGAGGCTGCAGGCGATCCTGTTCGGTTTCCGCCGCTATCTGGAATCCCAGCTGTTCGGCGATAGCCTGGAAAATATCGTCTCACTGGATAGTGCGGATACCCTGCAGGCCTGGTCTGCTGCGCATTCGCCAGATCGGAGTGATTTCAGTGCTTTTCTCGAACTGGCAAGGCAGCTTGAGTTGCATCAACTGGGACAGGCTGAAGACCGTTTTATGAGCTACGGCGCCTACCGACTCAATGGCCGTGACAGTTTTGCACAGGGGGTCTGGGAAACAGAATTTGAACCCTTTGATAGTACCCTGATCACGGAAGATATCAGCCACAGTTGGATGGGTTATCAGAGCGCACCCAAGCACCCCTTCGAAGGTGTCACACTGCCGGATGCGGAGATTGAGCAGGCCTACAGCTGGTGTAAGGCACCCAGGCTGGATGGCAAGGTTGTGGAGGTTGGTGCCCTGGCCCGTCAGCAGGTGGATGGTCATCCACTGATCAGGGATCTGGTAAGCCAAAGCGGTGGTAATGTGAGGAACCGGGTGATCGCCCGATTACTGGAGATTGCCCGGGTGACGCTCCTGATGGAGTCCTGGGTCAGACAGATCCAGCCAAAGGAACCCTTCTGTGACCATGCGGCCATGCCACAGGAGGCACACGGGGCTGGTCTGGTGGAGGCGGCACGGGGCAGCCTGGGGCACTGGATAAGAATCCGCAACGGACGCATTCTCAACTATCAGATTGTGGCGCCGACCACCTGGAACTTTTCACCCCGGGACGCCAAAGGTCAGCCTGGTGCACTTGAGCTCGCTTTGCAGGGGGCCAAGCTCAGGGCAGGGGAGAAGGAACCTGTCTCGGTACAGCATATTGTTCGATCTTTCGATCCCTGTATGGTCTGTACGGTGCATTAGGTATCCAATGATATGATCTCTCTGTTAGCGGTAATAACCAGTGTGCGAACGCCAATCGTGTATTAGTATTTACTAATGCATTGGGTTGGTTTAAAATGCCGCCGTTATGAACGCCTAATCGACATATGCGGGAAGCACACAGCGGGTTTTGCTGAGCAAAACCACACGCTGGCGTCTATCCATTTCCCGTCAAAAATCCTAACTATCCGATAAAGAACTATGAAGCCAAATGGCTTCGAAGGGTTTTACTATGTACGAATTTATTCATGACATTGCTCTGCGTCCGAGCCCATTTTCCCGCTATACAGCAAAGCAGCTCTGGACCAAACAGCATCTTTCCAAACAGATGCTCGACTACCATTTGAGCCAGGAGACTGATCTTGCCTCCAGGCGTATCGAAGTTATCGATCGCGTCGTATCCTGGATTGATGGGCAGATCGAACTCTCCGGCAAGAAGATGTGCGACCTGGGGTGTGGACCCGGGCTCTACACCCAACGCTTTTCCGAGCATGGTGCGCAGGTAACCGGGATCGATTTCTCCGAATATGCCCTGAACTATGCCAAAGCAAACTCGGGTGGCCTGGTTGACTACTTGCAAGCAGACTATCTTGTCGACCAACTACCTGCAGGATTTGATCTTATCACCCTGATCTATACGGATCTGTGTGTGCTATCACCGGAGCAGAGATCGAAACTGCTGCGCAAGATGCGCGGCATGCTGAATCCGGGTGGCAAAATCGTGCTCGATGTTGCCGGCATGGGCCTGTTGAACAGCAGGCAGGAAGTCACGCTCATCGAAGATCGACTGATGGGTGGCTTCTGGGCGCCAGGTGACTATGTTGGGATTCAGAAATCTTATCTCTACGATGAACAGCATTTGGCACTGGACCGTTACATTATTATGGAGCCCGGTGAAACCTGGCAGATCTATAATTGGTTCCAACACTACACTCCAGAACGGATAGAGGCGGAACTGAGGGCTTGCGGTTTTGCAATTACACAACTGGCAGGAGACCTGACGGGTAAACCGTTGCTTGAAAATAGTGATCTGATGGGAATCATTGCGACTCCCTGCTGATCCTCAAAAGGAGGTGTTGGCTGATTGCTGACACCTCCACTCTCTGAGGCCAACAAGATTAACGGGAATAACAGACTCATGATCGAAATACGCAAAGAAGAAGCCAAAGACCGAGAGGCCATTCATCAACTGAATTCAATCGCATTCGATAACGGTCCGGAAGCCGCGCTTATTGATAAACTTCGAAGCACCTGCCAGGAGTATCTGTCATTTGTCGCCGTTGAAGAGGGCTCTGTGATTGGTCATATATTATTTACTCCGGCTAGCATGGACGATAGCGCCGTCGACGGTATGGGGTTGGCCCCAATGGCGGTATCGCCTTCGCATCAGGGAGAGGGGGTTGGGTCACGACTTGTTCGTTATGGTCTTGATTATCTGCGTGATACCGGTTGTCCGTTTGTGATTGTTTTGGGTCACCCTGACTACTATCCGCGTTTTGGTTTCGAGCTCGCGTCGAAATATCAGATTCACAGTCAATGGGAGGGTGTGCCGGATGATGCCTTCATGATCGCAGTGTTCGATCGGGAGGTGCTACCGAAGCATGGTGGCGTAGCAAGATATCGGGATGAATTTGATGAGGCGATGTAGACTGTGCCATCCAGAAATCTGATAGATAACCAATTGATATTAAATTTCTGCAATTCATTCAGACTGTCATGATTGCCTGTGGCGTCCTGAAACGTGCTAATTCTGTTTGCACTTATTCAGTCAGATCAATTAGTGGAGTTGTAAAAGTAGATTATCTCCATTCGTTGGCTGATGGGTCCGCCATATGTGAGATCGAAGTCCATTCGGAACAATGGGCGATTGATGAGGAGGGGTGTGAGCGCCATTCATTCCGGGTTACATAAAGCCTTCTGGGATCTTGTCAATCTGCCCATCCACGACATAACAATCTCAGTACGAAAAGCCACACAGTAGACTTCAAGTGCAATCTGTTTGTATGTCGCAACCTAGTGTGATTGAACATCAGAGCTAAAACTCATCCACATTCGTTATAGGTCATTAAAAGAGATAATTTTTCTATAGTTTCTCAAATAATAACCCGATAACGAGTGCCTTTATGAGCTTACTACCCTCATCACCTTACCGCTCTCTATCGCTCATTCTCATCATACTTGCCTTACTGATTACTGCATGTGCTCCCCAACCGAATTCGCTGGATGGTCGACATCCAGCTCAGAGCCAGAAAAGTGGCATGGAGCTGGCGAGTTTCGACGAAGTGGATGCCATAGAGATTATTGAGAGTCCGGCTACCGGAGTTGCCCTGGGCTGGGGTTGGAACCGGGGTGACTCAGAGCCGATCCCGACCATTTGTGTCGAATTCGTGCCAGGGGAAGAGCCTGCTCAGACCCGCTATATGACCATGAGTGAGGTTTCTGACAGTTACACCCTGATGAAGAGCCTGGGGGTCTCTGCTGAAGCCTCGGTGAAAGCAATAGGCTATGAGGCTGGCGGCAAGGCCTCGTTTGCCAAATCGACCAATCTCAGCAGTCAACGTTCAACCTTTATCCTGAACGCGGTGGTGCAGAATGGTGTGCGCTATGCTGCCCCAGTGCCGGATAGTGATGAAAAAGATAGTGAGTATCAGGCGCCGGTCAACGAGCGGGGTGGCACCCGTGGATTGATACGCCTGACACCAAAGGCACTGCAACTCGCCAACCGCCGGGATGGTCTGGGCGCCTTCAAGCGTCAGTGTGGATCAGCGTTCGTTTCAGCCATCTATGGCGGTGCCAAACTGACCGCCGCGCTCAGCTTTGTCAGCAAGAGTCTCGAAGAGAAATCCGCATTGAGTGCGGAGATGAGCGGCAGTGGCTGGGGTGCCCGTTTCAAAACCAAGGTGCGTGGCGGCGAGACCAGTGCCAGCAGCTCAAATCGTATGGATATTTCGATTTTCATGAGTGGTGGTAAGGGGGATGCCATCCCCGCCGATCAGGATGATCTGCTCAACAAGTTAAAGACGATCTCTGATGATGCCTATGCGGCTCCCAAGGATTTCCAGATTGCCGTCACACCCTATGAGGTACTCGCCAACTGGCCGGGTAAGTTGCTGCCTGACCAGGAGTCTGAATTTGAAGAGCTGGCCAGTTACTGGGGCAGTTACAACACCCTTTATGATGAGATGCAGGAGATCCTCGACAATCCTCATGACTACTACTCGGTATCGGTTGATGCAAGCGGTTGTCCGGTGGTTCCACAATGCATCGCGGAAACCAGGGCTTACGAAACATCGGTGGAGACATTGAAGCAGATGCGGCAGAACCTTGAGGCTATCAAGGGCTGGTCTGCACAGATTGCAACGATTGAGAAGCCACTCATCCTTGCCCGAAATGAGGCAAATGCAGCACTGAAGCGATGCCAGAATCGACATAACCTGACTTCCACGGAGCAGGCTGGTGATAAACTCGCCTCACTGAAGCGGGCCCAAGATGAGGTATTGGCAGCGCTTCGAGCGATGCAGGAAGAGGCCAGAGAGTGCAGTGATCGCAGTGATAAGTGCAGTTTCAATGTGAATCGTTACCGCAGTCCTTACGCCTTTCGTATCCAGTTGCCCGTGCCAGTCTCCGCATCGCTGACCAGCGCCGATGAGATTGTCGATTTTCTGGTGGGGCGCCCCGCCAAACATCGCTGCGAGTTCTCTCCAACCGACCCGGGTTGCCTGACCAATAGTGAGATCGACCAATGGCAGAGTCGCTTGGGTTTTTCATCTGTTCACAAATCTGTACAACCGGATGTTTATGCAAAATATGCACAACTGACAGCTTCAGAAGCTGAGAAAGCCTCTGATGCAGACTCAACAATGGTCTCGGAATGCGCAGCCTCTCTCTCTCGTTACGAAAAGGGTCGAAAGGATGTGATCTGGTATAACGCCAATCACAAGAGTTCAGTGGATGGAACAAGAACGAATGAGATGAGTAGAAACTCTGAGTCTGGCAACTCAAACCAACAGGTTCAGCCGCCTGGGGTGTTGGATAAAAGTGCGTAACCTTCAGTTTATTGATATTGAGTTACAGCCTTGGAATTGCCATAGATCATCCCCAGTGCTGTTCCGGTGAGAACAAACTGAATTGTTTGGAAGAGCGTATGATAGGCTAGAAACGGCAATACCGGTTCGATCTGAAACTTGGCTGCGGTGGCAAAACCCATAGCGGAATAGGTCATCAATCCGATGATCAGATTGAAGCGGATGGCACGTAGTATGTGACTCCCACCACCACGGTTATAGAATGGGTAGAGATAACCGATCACCAGGCCTTGTGTGACAATCGCGGCGATGCCAAGCAGCATAATCGGTTCGTCCCTTTGGAATGCCCCCCAGGCGACATACTGATCATGAAATAACAGCATATGCCAGGGATAGGCCCAGGCCATGGTGATGACGAAGTAGGCGAGAAGAAAGAGTAGCGCTTTTTTCACGATCTGATTCACCTCAATAGGAGTTTGGTATTCCACCCATACCATCGAGATAGTTTTTCAGGCTGGTGAGAATATAGTGGTCCCAGCCGTTTTTGCAGATCTCGTAACAGTCGAACTGTGGTGTAAGACCGAGATGTGTAAAGCGGATTTCGGTACCCGCTTTATCTTCGTCGAACTCAAAAATTAGCCTGGTGCCAAGCCACTCCTCAGGATCATCCAGCGCATCGGAAACCATGTGGGATTCAATACAGTCGAGTTCGATCAGCTTTGCTTCGTTCAGGCAGCGGGCTTCAAACACCCAATAAGAGTCGCCTCCGAAGTCTGTTTTCGCCCGATCCCCGGTTTTACGGAATGGGGCGCTCATGGGCGTCCACCACTGATCCATCTCTTCGGTAATGGCACGATAGGCTTGGCTAGGAGAGACAGGACAAATAATCGAGGATCGATAATCGCTCATGGAGTGACTCCTTGCTTTCCTGAATAATACTTCTATTATAGAAGTAAATTAGCTGAATAATTCAATCATGCAAGTGATTTCTCATGGTCTCGAAAGTCGAACATAGGGACAGGACCGGCTGCCCCATTGCCTGTGCACTGGATATCATCGGAGATCACTGGACTCTGTTGATCATTCGTAATCTGATGTTTTTGGGACTGCATGAGTACAAGGAGATGCTTGAGACTGAAGAGCAGATCTCCAGCAATATACTGACCCTACGTTTGAAAATGTTGCAAGAGGCTGGTTTGATCGCTTCCGCTTCACACCCGGAAAGCAAACGCCGCAAGCTCTACTACCTGACACCGACGGGTAAGGATCTGATTCATGTTCTGGTGCCGCTGGTATTGTGGTCGCGGCGAAACCTGCGTGAGCACCTGAGGATCCCCAAAGATATCGATCACTTGTTGGAAAGCGACCCGCAAGCTTTCCTGCAAGAGACTCTGCAAAGGCTCATTGACTGGGAGCGAATTAATCTGAAAACGTCGCAGTGATCAATGGGCAACCACCGACGGTCTACCCATTGATCAGAAATGATCAGGAGCCGCCTGGGTCACCAGTGAACTGCACCAGCAGGTCTTCATCCGTTACAACGGTCTGACAGGCAAGACGAAAGGTTGGCGGGATATCTTTTACATTGGCCCGCTCCTCTTCATGCTTGGAAAGTTTGCCGATTGACTTGAGTACCTCTCTCTCCTTATCGGTGAGCATAACGCCTTTGATATGATCACCATCCAGATGGGTGACTTTGACAAGGCATGAGCCGCATTCCCCATCCTGGCATTCGAATGGGATCTTGATGTCATTTTCCTTGGCGACTGCCAACAGGGTATCGCGCTTGCCAGCAATCGCGGATACTTTTTTATTTTTACTCATGATGGGAGATGAGAAGTAGATTGTGGCCATGGTCTGCTCCACTGATTAGTCTAAAGATTAAAAGATAAATTTGACTCTGATGTCCGCATAAACCCCGATATTTGATTGGCGACTTATTACAGCATCGTGTCAGGACTGCTTTCA
>JAEPDS010000059.1 GCA_016842065.1 Candidatus Thiodiazotropha sp. 'RUGA' | reverse complement strand
GCTTCGGCAAAGGGCTGATAATCAATCTCGACAAACTCAATCCCATCTGTTTCGAGTTGCTTTAGGGTATCCCGGTAAGCCTGTTGATAGGCCTGATCACCGAAGAAGTTCAACTGCTGACCGGGGATGACACCGATCTTCAGTGGTCCTTGTCGCTCACCATACTGCCGCTGCTGATTCTGAAACGGATTGTTGCGGCTGTATTCGTCATCCGCATCATAGGCTTCGGCCACCGATAGCACCAGATTCGCATCGTCGCTGTCGCAAGCGAAGACGGTGATGCAATCCAGACTTCGGCAGGCAGGGACCAGACCTTTAGTGGACAACAGGCCCCGGCTTGGCTTCAAACCGACCAGGTTGTTGAAACAGGCTGGCACCCGACCCGATCCGGCGGTATCCGTCCCCAGACTGAAGCTGGCCAGTCCCAGAGCAACCGACACAGCAGATCCGGAACTGGAACCACCGCTGATATAGTCCGGCTTGAAAGCATTTCTGCAGGCGCCCCAGGGGGAACGGGTACCGTTAAGACCGGTGGCAAACTGATCCAGATTGGTTTTACCCACCGGGATCGCGCCGGCGGCAATCAATCGCTCAACAACCGTTGCGGATGCTTTCGGGGTATAGGCAAACTCGATACAGGCCGCTGTGGTCGGGATCTCGTTGAGATCAATATTGTCTTTGATGGCGAAGGGAATGCCCCATAAAGGGAAGCGCGCCAGATCGAGCTGTTGCAATCGATCGAGATAGCGTGCCTGCTCCGCTTCACTGAGCAGATGAATCCAGATGTTGTAATCCTCATACTCCAAGGCACGATTACGAATCGTCTGCATCACCTGCTCAGGGGTCAGCCTGCCGCCAAGATAGGCACTGCGTAGTGCCGAGATGGTCATTTCAAAGGGAAAGGTTGTTGTCATGACCTAAGCCTCCTGCAGCACGACCAAGGCCTGCCCTGCTCCGACTCGCTGTCCATTTTCCAGCAACAGATGGGTAACCCGGCTGTCGGCCGAGGCATAGACCGGAATCTCCATCTTCATCGATTCCAGAATCATCAGACACTCACCCGCTTTCACCTGTTGACCAACCTCTACCTCCGTCTGCCAGACACTGCCGCTGATCGGACTGTCGATCACCAGACTCGCTTCCGGCCAACTCTGTTCTGTCTGCTCTTCGGTCTGTTCGTTGACTTCAAAGTTGAACTGGCCATCCGCATGCCATTGGGCGAGCTCGTCTTCGAAGGCCTGCTGTCGCTGTTTCCGGAAGGCTTCGATCTGATCCTGCTGTGAATGGATGAACGCCTGGTATTCAGTCAGACTGAACTGACTCTCTTCGATTTTGATCGGATAGCGACCCTGGGGAAAGTCTTTGCGAATGGTGGCCAGTTCATCCTGGGAGACTTCATAAAAACGTATCTGATCAAAGAATCTCAGCAGCCAGGGTTTTTCAAATGCCGCTGTCTGTTTGTAACGGTTCCACATCTGCAGGGTACGTCCGACGAACTGATAACCTCCCGGCCCTTCCATACCATAGACACAGAGATAGGAGCCACCGATACCCACCGAATTCTCCGCAGTCCAGGTTCTGGCCGGATTGTATTTTGTGGTCACCAAGCGATGACGGGGATCCACCGGCGTGGCGACGGGCGCACCGAGATAGACGTCGCCCAGCCCCATCACCAGGTAGGAGGCGTCAAACACAATCTGTTTCACATCATCGATGCTTTGCAGCCCATTGATGCGTCGAATGAACTCCAGGTTACTCGGACACCAGGGAGCATTCTTACGCACCGACTGATCATATTTTTCAATGGCTTTATGACAGGCTTCGTCATCCCATGAGAGGGGGATATGCACGATCCTCGAAGGCACATGGAGCTGATCGATCTGACTGGCCAATGCGTGCTCTGCCGTCTGCAGATGCTGCAGCAGTTTACGATGAGTAAGTCGTTGGGCATCAAAGTGGATCTGCAGTGAGCGAATTCCGGGTGTTAACTCCAGCAATCCATTCAGGGGGTGTTGCTGCAACCACTGCATCAATGCGTGGGCACGAAATCGCAGCGAGATATCCAGCACCTGTTCGCCATACTCCACCAGCATGAAGTGATCACCAGCAAGACGATAGACCACCTCAACACCATACTCATTACTCTCGAGCCGCCCCACAACAGGGGTGGTGATCTCGCAAGGTTGGTATTGGTCAGCCAGGGGTTTCATCTGCGCAACCGCTTCGATTTGATTCCGCTCCAGTCTGACGGCTGTTTCAAGATCCACTGGTACAAAGCTGACTTTGTCACCGGCGCGAAGCTGTCCCAGCTTCCACAGATCGGCCTGGATCACGGTTGCCGGACAGACAAAACCGCCCAGAGAGGGACCGTCCGGTCCGAGAATCACCGGCATGTCACCGGTAAAATCCACGCTACCGAAGGCATAGGCGTTATCATGAATATTCGAGGGATGGAGACCCGCTTCCCCGCCATCCTTACGCGCCCACTCGGGCTTGGGCCCGATCAGACGGATTCCGGTGCGGCTGGAGTTGTAGTGGACTTCCCACTGGTGGGAGAAAAATCTCTCGATATCCGCTTGAGTAAAAAAATCGGGCGCCCCCTGGGGACCGTAGATGACACGCAACTGCCAATCATTGGTGATCTGAGGCCTGGCATTTTCTGCTACTGTTTGCTGGCCGGCCAGCTTGTCGGATGTGGCGATTCTCAACACATCTCCAGTCCGTAGAGCCCGGCCGTTATGGCCACCGAACTGCCCCAGGGTGAAGGTCGATTTGGAGCCCAGATAGTCCGGGCAGTCGATACCGCCACTCACCGCCAGATAACTTCGTGCTCCCTGTTGTCTGATTCTGCCCAGGCTGAGTGTCTGCCCGGCATGAATCTCCACCACACTCCACATCGTCAAAGGTTCACCATCAAGGTCCGCTTCAATCTCTGCACCCGCCAGAGCAATTTGGCAATCGGTGCTGAACTTAAGACTTGGCCCCTGCATGGTGATCTCCATGCCGGCCACCCCGGCAGGATTGCCAAGCAGCCGATTGGCCAGCTGAAAGGAGTAGTTGTCGAACGGCCCGGACGGCGGTACACCCACATCCCAATAACCCGCTCTTGCAGGGTAGTCCTGAATGGTGGTCTGGGTTCCTCCCTGCAACACATCGATGCGGCTCGGGGTATAGACAAAGTCGTTGAGATAACGGGTTGTCACCTCACCCGACAGTAATACGGGATCCCGACTCAACACGGAAAGATAATCCAGATTGGTCTCACTGCCATAGAGTCGGATTGCCGCGAGTGTGGAGTGGAGTTTTGCAAACGCCGCACTTCGCTCAGAAGCGTGCACGATCACCTTCGCCAACATGGGATCGAAATAGGCAGGCACCTCGACACCCGACTCGATCCAGCGATCTATTCTCACATCCTGGTCATCGGGAAACAGCACCTCGCTCAGCAACCCGGGTGAGGGTTGAAAATCCCGATAGGGATCTTCCGCATAGAGCCTGACCTGAACCGCATGACCTTTTGCTGAGAGCAGGTCACGTTCACTCTGCAGATCGATCCCATCGCCTGCAGCCTGTTTGATCATCCACTCCACCAGGTCGATTCCGTAGACCTCCTCCGTCACCCCGTGCTCCACCTGAAGACGGGTGTTGACCTCGAGAAAGTAGAAGGCATCCGTATCCGCATCGTAGATAAACTCAACCGTCCCCGCATTCCGATAGCAGACACTGGAGAGCAGGGATTCGGCTGTACGATAGAGTTTCTGACGTATCTCGTCGGTCAGATTGGGTGCCGGACACTCCTCAACCACTTTCTGATTTCGCCGCTGGCTTGAGCAGTCCCGTTCACCGATGGCCAGCGCGCCACCTTTGCCGTCACCAAAAACCTGGACTTCAATATGTCTGGCCCTGGCGATGAACTTTTCAATGAATACTCCGTCATTGGCGAAGTTGTTGGCACCCAGGCGCTTGACCGAATCGAAGGCAGTCGTCACCTCTTCAGAAGCGTGACACAACTGCATACCGATACCACCACCCCCGGCAGTACTCTTCAGCATCACCGGATAACCGATACGCTCCGCTGAGGTTAGTGCAGAGTGGAGATCCTGCAGCAGTTCGGTGCCTGGCGTCAGTGGCACATCAGCCTGCTGTGCCAACTCCCTGGCTTTGTGTTTCAAGCCGAACAGCTCCATCTGTTCCGGTGTTGGTCCGATGAAGACAATGCCTTGCGCTTCACAGCGTCTGACAAAGTCGGCATTCTCACTCAGAAAACCGTAACCGGGGTGTATTGCATCAACACCATTCGCTTTGGCAATGGCGATGATCTTTTGCATATCCAGGTAGGTATTGGCGGCCACACCGTCGCCCAGGGAGAAGGCCTGGTCGGCATGGCGAACATGCAGACTATCCGCATCACTCTCTGCATAAACGGCCAGTGACGGAATATCGAGTCTTTGCAGGGTGCGGATAATCCGTGTTGCGATGGCGCCACGATTGGCAATCAATACTTTGGAAAACATGCTTACCTTGACCGGGTCGTCCCGGTTAAAAAAAGCGTCATCAATGGTCGTCCACTGATGTTTAATAAATCAACGCCGCAAACTGTTCAGGCGGTACCCCAGATCAGACACTCGATCGGGGTCGGGTTGTAACCGTTACAGGGATTGTTCAACTGAGGACAATTTGAAAGCAGCACAATCACATCCATCTCTGCTCTCAGCTCCACATACTTTCCAGGAGCGGAGATACCGTCCTCAAAGGTCAAGCCGCCTTCAGCGGTGACTGGCACATTCATAAAGAAGTTGATGTTATGGGTGATATCCCGTTTGCTGATGCCATACTCGGGATGTTCCGCCACCGCCAGCATCCAGCTGTCACGACAGGCGTGCATGCAACGCTTCTCCAGATCGTAGCGCACCGTATTGCTCTCTGTGGCGCAGGCGCCGCCAAGGGTATCGTGACGACCACAGGTATCCGCCACCACTTCCAGCATTACGTTGTTCTCATTGGAGCGAAGTTTTGAACCGGTCGTCAGATAGACATTGCCCTGCTCCCTGATGGTATCCATGGCGCTATAGCGCTCTGCCGGATTATCGGCAGAGTAAAACAGGGTATCCGCCGCCTGGTTACCTTCCAGATCGAGGATACGAATCGTCTCTCCCGCTTTGAGAATACCAATGAAATAGTCGCCGGCATCAACCCGGGTTGTTCGGCTCGCCTGCTCCGCCAGCAGTTCTGACTGTTTGATCATCATCTACGCTCCAACGCCGATATGATAAAGGGCGTTATTCTGAAATCCCCGACTGTTTTCCGCTCTGAAGTGCATGCAGTAGTCATCCTGCTGGACTGCCTGAGCCACCCCCAGTTCGATCTGCACCCGGCTTTGTGGATAATCCGCAGACTGGTTCATTGGATGTGGACAGGTGTGCATCAGGACCAGGGTGTCCATCTCAAAGCGCAGCGTCACCTGGTCACCCACCTGGCTGTGGTCTGCGGCCAGTTCTAGGTTACCATCTTCGTTGACCATCACTTTGCTGAACCAGTTGATGTTGGCAGCAAGGTCTGCCGCACCAAGTCCATACTTGGCCAGCTCCACCAGAAACGCATCATTGCCGTTCTGTTTCCAGTCGTTACGATCGTGCTGATAATCCCTTGCACCCCATCTGGAGGCCACGTGTGAAGCGTGTGAGTTACCGGACACGGTCTCATGCCAACCCAGGCTGTCCTCAACAATGGAGGCAAAGATTCGTCCCATATCCGAGTAGAGACAATTACCCCGGGTCAACTTGAAGGTGTGCTGACACTTCAGGGTGTCAGGCGCGTTATAGCGCTCCAGAAGGTTTTCCGGGTTATAGAAAAGCATACCCAGATTGGAGGCTCCATTTATATCGGTCAGCCGCATGATGCTGCCCCGGCGCATACGTACTGACCAATGTGCCCCGCCAGGCAGTTCCGTTGTATAGTCAATCGACTTGATCATATTGCTCATATTGATCTCTCCATTAACCTGCTTGAGCCGGTATCGGTCTCAAGTGGTCGTCGATCTGTTGATAGGTTGTTTGATCCATATGTCCGACCGGCAGATCATAGGTAATCACTGCGCCGAACCTTTGCGGCGCCTGGGGATCGTGTCTTAATTTGTCGAACACCCACAACCGGGTACCCAGATAGAAGCCCTCTTTCAGGTCATGGGTGACCATGAAGACGGTCAGTTTGTGTTCGCTCCAGAGACTTAACACCAGGTCGTGCATATCCGCCCGAATACCTGGATCGAGGGCACCGAATGATTCATCCAGCAACAGTATTCGGGGTTTACCCAAAAGTGCCTGGGCTAGCGCGAGACGCTGTCGCATACCGCCGGAGAGTTCATGGGGATACTTCTTCAACGCCTGGCTGAGACCGACCTGTTCGAGTATCGACTCGGCCGCCTCACGTGCCGCGCTTCGACCGGATCCAAACAGATACCCGGTTATGCCGGGACGTTGAAAGCCGCAGGTCGCCATCACATTCTCCAGCACGGTCATATGAGGAAACACCGAGTATTGCTGAAAGACAATGCCGCGATCCGATCCCGCTTCATGCGGAATCGGTTTACCGTCGAGCAGTATTTCACCTTTGGAGGGCTGCTCGGTGCCCAGCAACATGTTCAGGAAAGTACTTTTGCCGCAACCCGAAGCACCAACCAGGGTGACGAACTCCCCCTCATCGACAGTTTTGTTGAGTCGTTCCAATACGATGTTGTCGTCATATTGTTTCCATACCTGATTCACCTGAATCATCGGCGTGGTATCTTGATTGGCTTCACTCATGACCTACCTCCCTGCACATACCAAGGAAAGAGTTTTTTCGTCAGCTCGCGCAGACTCACATCGATAAGAAATGCCAGGATGGTTATCCAGGCCACGTAGGGCAGAATCACATCCATCGCCATGTAACGCCTGACCAGAAAGATCCGATACCCCAGACCGTCTGTTGCAGCCACGGCTTCCGCAGCAATCAGAAACAGCCATCCCGCACCGAGAGACAAGCGCACCGCATCGAAGAGCTTTGGCATGATCTGAGGCAGCAACACCCGGATCATGATCTGCGAGGTATTGGCACCCAGGGATTGGGCTTTCACCAATTGCTCTGATGGGATCTCCTGGGTGCGACGTTGAATGTCCCGTGCAATGAAGGGTGTGATGCCGATGGCGATCAACACCACTTTGGAGACCTCACCCAGACCGAAAACAATAAACAGAATCGGCAGTATCGCCAGCGGCGGTATCAGGGAGACCACAGTTAGCAATGGCGAGAGGGAGGCAGCAATCATAGGCAATGCGCCGGTCACCAGACCGATCAACAATCCCAGCATCGCCGCAATCAGTATGCCCAGACCAAGACGGGTCAGGCTGCTGGCAGTATCCTGCCAGAACAGATACTCACCGGATCGCTTGCTGGGCTCGAATGCCATCCTTTCCAGACCATCGGCAATCTGACTCATGCTGGGTAGAAGCTTGTCATTCGGATTCACTTCAAGACGGGCATCCGAACCCATCACATAGAGCAGAAACAGAAGCACGAAGGGTGCGATACCCAACAGCAGCTTGAATGCCCTGCCTGGGCGTTGATTGATGAATTTCTTCATAGGGTTTCTCTGGATTATCCTCAACACCTTGTGTCTTGATACCGTTGTGATACCCCTTAACCCGTGGATTCAGGACAATGACATCAATTCATAGGAGGTTGGCTGGACGTTACTGAGCAGTACCGGTTTTCAGGAGAACCATAAAACCGACACTGCCCAGACTTCAGTGACAGCGTGTTACAGCTTGCCTTCCGCAGCCATGGTCATATAGCTGGGATCAAAGCGGAACTTGATGTTGCCTTTATCACCGAATGTACCGGCAGGCATCTCGATACCAATAAAACCGGCATCCGGTGCACCGTCACCCAACAGCCCATGCTTGAATGAGAAGTTGGCGACATGCTCCATGGTGGCCAGCAGTTTTTCACTGTTGGTGAGCTCCAGAGCCGCCGCCGGAGTATAGAACATCTCGGTACTGGCCAGTTGCGCCTCATAACCCGCCAGGTCGGTACCCGATGCGGTAGCCATATGGGTTTTCGCATCGACACCCGCCTTATCAGAAGCACTCATGACAGACATGATTTCATACCAGGCACCCACCAGCGCCTTACCCAGTTTCGGGTTGGCCTTGAGCGTTTCGGTATTGATTACCAGCAGATCGATAATCTCGCCCGGAATCATCGAGGAATCGAACACCTTGGTGCTCTTTGGCATGGATGTGATCTCACTCAGCAGAGGGTTCCAGGTGGCAACCGCAGTAACATCATCGGTGCCGTAGACGGCAACCATATCCGCGTCGGAGGTATTCACCACGGTGAGATCCTTTTCACTCAGACCGACACCCTCAAGACCACGGGCCAACAGATAGTGTGAGACACTCAGCTCCACCAGGTTAACTTTCTGACCTTTGATATCAGCCAGCTTATCCTTGCCTTTCAGCACCACCCCATCGTTGCCGTTGGAGAAGTCACCCACCACCAGTGCGGTACTGTCCACACCGCCAGCTGCCGGAATGGTCAGGGCATCCATGTTTGTCATGGTACAGGCATCGAACTCACCCGCAGTGTACTGATTGATCGACTCGATATAGTCGTTGATCTGCACCACTTCGATATCGATACCGTATTTGTCGGCCCATTTTTTGACAACACCCTGCTCAGCCCCATAGGCCCAGGGCATCCAGCCTACGTAGATCGACCAGCATATCTTGAAACTGTCGGCGGCCTGAGCGCCGGAGCTAAGGGAAAGTGCGAGAATTAAAGCGGCAATACGTTTCATGAAGAACCTCTCAGTTACATCTGTCTACACGGAGCACCCTTGGCAGTCAGACCAAGCAAGTCTCCCGGGCTTTTATCCCGCCGTGTAACCCATACCCTGCACTGAGAGGGAGAGGTCGAACGCTCTTGGACCAGTCATCACAGCTCACCACCTTGTCTGGTATTGAGCCGGATCGGAACCCTAGCTTTCTATTTCGGTTAAATTGTATTGTCCTGATAACAAGGGCACGGACGCAAACTACTTTGCAAAACCCAGGCCAACGAATTTTATTGACCGATATTCAATACCTTAACTAAAACAACATCCAATTCACCAACGTTCCACCTTGGCAACGCGAAGCAGAATGGTGCACGCCGGCAACCACTTCGCACCAAAACCACGCACCCAAAACGGTCGAGCAGCAGAGCGATCTCCGCGATTTAGTTTAAAATGAGAGATGGAATCAAGCGGAAACTGTTTCCCGACATCCACGGAGTAGAGACGGCTTATGAGGAGTTCTGCAGCCTTGCTGTTGAGTCTGTTTGTCAGCGTTGCTGCCAGTAAACAGTATACGCCTCTACCTGCTGGGATAGTGATTGCTGAGAGTCCCAAGGCTGACATTCCATTTGATCTGCAACAGCTCAAGCGACGCTGGATCGAACGCATCGTCGCAATCAAGCAGGCTGGTGTGTTACCGATCATCGATATTGAATCGAGCTTCAATCCTGGACGTCTGAATGCCAGAACCTATGCCCAGACAATGGACGACAATGGCATCGCGCTGACTGCATTTTCCCCCCAGATTGGTGAGAAGAAATACAATAAAAAAGGCAGCCTTTGGCATGAAGCATCCAGACGGGCTATAGGAGTTGATCCATCCAGATACATTCCAGCAACAACAGCGGGTATCTATCCAGCCTTTACCAAGCAACCTGACGCATTTATCGAGATGAGTCTGCGCAAGGTCAGGCAGCAGGGATACCCTATGCTGGGCGAATTCGAGTTTCGTCACTATATGTCACCTCGTCAATTCAGGCGGGATCAAACTTACCGGGATGTTACCATTGACATCGACTCTGCCGCGGCGGAGAAACTGTTTGAGTTTTCCCATCGCACAGGTATCAGTTTTCAGATTCACTATGAAATAGAGGACCAACTACTGCCACCGCTCGAGAGAATGCTGGCCCGATACCCAAATGCCCGGGTGATCTGGTGCCACCTCGGACAGGTACGTTACTCAAACAGATCCACTCGCTATCATGCGGACTATGTCCGTCACCTGATCGAGCACTATCCCGGCATCCATTTTGACCTTGCCTTCGGTAATGCGGAATCGATCTATCCAGGTAGCGGTGAACGACAATCGAGGGTCTGGAGACCGGATGGCAGTGCAGACCCTGGCTGGGTCAGCTTGATCAATGATCACCCATACCGCTTTCTCGCGGCACTGGACATCGGTGGTGACCGACAGGATAAACTGCCTCAGAAGGCCAACTCCTTGCGACGTTTTCTGCAGTACCTCTCTCCTCAGGCCAGAGAGATCGTAGCCTATCGAGCTGCCTGGCGATTGTTATTTGATGAGGAGATCGATATTTAGAGGGTCAAGCAGTGATCAGGCGAACATAAAAAGGAATCACTGTGGTTTCCCACCAATAGAGCGAGAAGAGAAATCTGTGTCAGACAGGACCGGCCGAACTGGGAACAACCGGGTTTACGCGTCATCAAACTATCAAACCTGTGGTAATTGATCACCCATCATGAACTTTGCACGAATCTCGCGGCATAAATTCAGGAACTTCCTGCAGACACTACTGTTGCTTGGCGGTATGTCTCTGTTGTTGGCGCTGTGTGTGGAACTGCTGTTTGGGCAAGAGTTATGGCTCTGGGTATTCATCAGCACAGCGGTGACCATCTTTGCCCTGCCGGACATGTCTCCACGTTGGCTTTTGCATCTCTATCAGGCCAAACCGATCAGGCCCGATCAGGCGCCAAAACTCTGGATGATCATTGAAGAGTTGAGCCGTCGCGCCAAACTCAAATCCATCCCGGCCCTTTACTGGATACCAAGTAAAACAACCAATGCCTTCAGCGTCGGCCGTACCGATGATACCGCGATTGCCCTGACCGACGGGATTTTACAACTGCTCTCAATGCGCGAACTGACCGCGGTACTGGCCCATGAAACCGCCCACCTTGCGAACAACGATATCCGACTGATGAGTATCGCCGATCTGATCAGCCGGCTGACCCACCTGATGTCCAGCTTGGGAATCATCTTACTGCTGGCTACATTTCCCCTGCTGTTCCTTGGCTATACCCCCTTCTCCCTGTGGGGCATACTGCTGCTGATTGTCTCGCCAACCCTAAGTGCCGTGATGCAGCTCGGTCTCTCCAGAATACGGGAATTCGATGCCGACCTGTTGGCCGCTGAATTGACGGGAGATCCGACAGGATTGGCCCAGGCCTTGAACAAAATTGCCTATCCCAATGGCAGGGTCTGGCAAAACCTGCTCCTTCCGGGATACCGCAGGCCGGAGCCTTCACTGTTACGCACACACCCCGAACCCGCAGAGCGCATCGATCGACTGCTCGAATTAGGAGACAGATCAGACAACTACATTGATCCGATGGAAGCTTTCCCGGATCAGTCTGTGGATCTGCCGGCCAACTACATAACCCGCCTATCACCTCGGCATCGAACCATATTCCGCATCTGGCGCTAAAAATCGAACAGATGCCCTATCATCATACTTGAATTTCTGACATTATCTCGGCAGGTTCGATCTGTGTGCCCCATTCAGGCCTGTTATCAGCCCCAACGGGTATCGGCGGACCGACCACCCCAAGACGCTTGGGTTACTGTAGAAGATGGACGGACCTCCCTCTAAGCCAGGCAAGGTCCATTACAAGGACAATTAATCGATACAGGATCAGGGCACTGGTAGACCAGGAATGTGCAGTTCATCTGCCCGGTAGGAAACAAATCGCCAATACTCAGCAAACAGATGCTGTGTATAAATTAAAGCAACTCAAAAGATGACCGAATACACCGACCCGTCTCTCAGCGATCCGCCCGATTTTGCAGCCCGTTTCAGGGAAAACCAGGTCGAGTTATCTTTTACCGGATTGCCCGCCTCGCTGAGTGCGATCATGATCAACACCACCGTTATCGCGATTGCCCAGTGGTCCGTGATTCAGTGGCAGATTCTCGTTGGCTGGTTTACCGGCATGTTCGGTTTGAGCCTCTATCG
Organism: Candidatus Thiodiazotropha sp. 'RUGA'; assembly: GCA_016842065.1. Taxonomy (GTDB): domain Bacteria; phylum Pseudomonadota; class Gammaproteobacteria; order Chromatiales; family Chromatiaceae; genus Thiodiazotropha. The sequence continues at coordinate 4,223 of JAEPDS010000059.1, read as the reverse complement.
ATACTACACCTACCGGGTCTATCAAGCTCGAAAATCCACAGAGGGCTCCCTCAAGATCTGGCGCAAACGTGCCATTGCCGGAACGCTGGCTTCAGGCGCTATCTGGGGATCCGCTGCATTTCTACTGGTTCCTTTGGGAGAGCAGTCTTTCCATCAGACCATAATCATAGCCAGTCTGATCGGTATGGCCGCAGGCGGGGTGATCACTCAAGCGGCTCTGTTACCCGCCTCGCTAGGTTACATGTTACTGGTAATCATCCCGTTGATCATCAGACTCTTCACCCTCGGTGGACCGGCCAATATCGGACTGGGTTTCATGCTCTGTATCTATGTGATCGTGATGGCTTCAGGGGCGATCAGTATCAATCGAAATTTATCTGAATCTCTGGCGATGAACATCAGGCAGCGCCATTCACGCAAGATCATCGAACACCTCGCTTACCATGATGCACTCACCAATCTGCCGAATCGACGTCTGCTTACCGAACGCCTGAACAAGGATATTGCACGCTCGATCCGTCATTCCCATATCGGCGCTTTGATCTATCTGGATCTGGACAATTTCAAAACCCTCAATGATTCTATGGGTCATCAGCAAGGCGATGAACTGCTCAAACAGTTGGCACTCCGATTGAAGAGTTGTCTGAGCGATGAGGATACGGCCACCCGTCTTGGTGGTGATGAGTTTGTGATGTTGATGCCGGAACTGGCAGACCAGGAGAGTGAAGCGCTCAGGCTGGCCGAATTGACAATCAAAAAGATTCAGGAGAATCTTGCCCGCCCTTTCCTGCTCGACGACAGAGAGATCCACATGTCGGCAAGTATCGGGATCGCACTCTTTCCACTGCATGGGGATAACGCCGATGACCTGCTGAAAAGAGCGGATTTTGCCATGTACCGGGCAAAAGCCATCGGCCGCAATACAATGAGCCTCTACAATCCCGAGATGCAGGAACAGGCCCATCTGCTGATGACCCTGGAGCAGGGTTTACGCAATGCCCTGAGAAATAGTGGCCTGGTTATCCACTATCAGCCTTTGGTCAGTATCGATGGAGAGGTGATCGGCGGTGAAGCCCTGGTCCGCTGGCACCACCCGCAGGATGGCCTGGTGGCGCCTGACAGCTTTATCGAACATGCTGAGCAGAGCGGCCTGATTATCGAACTGGGCAGACAGGTGCTGGAACAGGTCTGCCAACACCTGAACAGACTTGCCAATTCAGGTCTGTTGACTGATCAATTCAAAATTTCAATCAATGTCAGTCCACTGCAGTTTGCCGATCGCAATTTCGTCTCCGATGTCCAGACCACAATAGAACGCTACAACATTGACGCGAAACATCTGTTACTCGAAATCACTGAAAATGCACTGCTATCTGACTTGGCGGAGACAATCAGCAAGCTGAAACAGCTACGCGAGGCGAATTTCACTCTGGCAATCGATGATTTCGGTAGTGGTCAATCCTCACTCGCCTATATCAAAAAACTGCCGATCGATCTGATCAAGATCGATCGGATACTGGTCAAGGACATCACCCGGGAAAAGACCGATGCGGTGATTGTTGAAGGCACCATCGATATGGCTCGAAAACTGGGCCTGAAAGTCGTAGCAGAGGGTGTTGAGGAGCAATCGACCTTTGAACTGCTGAAACACTACGCCTGTAATATCGTACAAGGCGATATCATTGCCAAACCCATGGATCTGGAAGGCTTTATCGACTTTTGTCAGCAACAGGAGATCAAGCTCGCTGACAGCTCATCCCGAGGCGCCCGCCAGGGCCTGAGTGTCAAAACTCTATAGTCAGCCATATTGCACTGCGAAAAAGTGTTAGACTGTTGCCGGTCGGCACGATAGCGAAGCGGAGAAACGATGGGTGCAAAACATTTTGATGTGGTTGTAATTGGTAGTGGCCCCGGTGGTGAAGGGGCTGCCATGAAACTGGTCAAGAGCGGCAAACGGGTTGCCGTGATTGAAGCGCACGATATGGTTGGGGGGGGATGTACCCACTGGGGCACCATTCCGTCCAAAGCACTCAGACACAATATTCAGCTGTTGAGGGATTATCGTCGTAATCCCCTCTTTCAACACACACATGACCAGGTTCAGGTTGAGTATTCCCATCTGCTGAAAGCGGCGGGCAAGGTGATTAACCAGCAGGTGCGCAGTCGTCTGCGCCACTATGCACGAAATCGGATTGAGGTGATCCATGGCCGGGCCGGATTCGTCGACACTCACCGTATCGAAGTAGTCCAGCAGAGCGGCGTCAGTGAAGAGATTACCGCGGATCACTTTGTGATCGCCACAGGATCCCGTCCTTATCAACCAGAAGATATCGATTTCAATCATCCCAGGATTCTAGATAGCGACTCGGTACTCAAGCTCGACACCACACCGGACTCCATTACCATCTATGGTGCAGGCGTCATTGGTTGTGAGTATGCATCGATCTTTTGCAATCTTGATGTCAAAGTGAACCTGGTCAACACCCGGGACCGCCTGCTCTCGTTTCTCGATGACGAAATCACCGACGCGCTCAGTTATCACCTGCGCAATCAGGGCACGGTGATCCGCCATGATGAGGTTTACGAACAGGTGGAGCCGGTGGATGACGGTGTGGTACTCCACTGCAAATCGGGCAAAAAATTCAAGACAGACTACCTGTTGTGGGCCAATGGACGCAGCGGCAATACGGAAAACATGGGACTGGATGAGATCGGGGTAGCGGTCAATCATCGGGGTCAGATCGAGATCGATAAGACCTATGCCACCTCTCTACCCCATATCTTTGCGGTCGGCGATGTGGTCGGCCCCCCTGCCCTGGCCAGTGCCAGTTACGATCAGGGACGCTTTGTCGGCGCCCAGATCGCCACCGGCAGTGCTGACTGGCAGTTGATCGATGACTTTCCGACCGGCATCTACACACTGCCTGAAATCAGTTCGATCGGCCGCACCGAACGGGAGCTGACCGCCAGCAAAGTCCCCTATGAAGTGGGACAGGCAAGCTTTAGAACCATCGCACGCGCCCAGATCACCGATCATGAAGTGGGCATGCTGAAGCTGCTGTTTCACCGGGAGACACTGGAGATCCTCGGCATCCACTGTTTCGGCGAGCAGGCCTCCGAGATCGTTCACATCGGCCAGGCGATCATGGCACAACAGGGTGAGGCCAACAGCCTGCTCTATTTCGCAGAGACCACCTTCAACTATCCAACGATGGCAGAAGCCTATCGTGTTGCAGCACTCAACGGTGTCAATCGGATCTTCTGAGTTTTGTCTATCACGCTTTAGAAAGAGCGTTGTTAGGCAGGTTGTAAGAATCAGGAAGAAAGCGAAACAGACAATGACTCACTGATGTTTACATGGGCTGTTCGAGGCATCTATCAAACAGACTATGATTCCTCTTCAGCCTATCTATCCGGTAGCGGATATTGTTAAAGTCCGTTTTACACAACACCTGACTATCTGTTATTCACAAATACTATTCAAAAACATCTCCATCCGAAGCATTGTTATAGTGGGGTGTCATATCCCACCAATCCGCCTATAACAATCCTGTTGTCAGCCAGCCTCACTCAGGCCAGCTTTAAACCGATTATTGAAATAATCAGCGTCGCCATAAACAACAGCCTCAAACCAGTTACAGGTTCTGCAAAAAGCAATACCCCAAGCAGTGCCACACCAGCCGTACCGATACCCGTCCATACAGCGTAGGCTGTACCGATAGGAATAATCTGCATCGCTTTGGTTAAACAGTAGAATGACAACCCTGCTGCCAAGACGAATAGAAGCGTATAGAGAGGTTTGGTAAAACCATCCGACAGCTTAAGGAAAATTGCAAAAAATACTTCAAAAAAACCCGCAGACATCAACCACAGCCAGGCCATCGGTCACTCCCGGACGAATAAATAAAGATAGTAGAAAAGAGAGCGTTTCATATTGGTGCGTTTTTTACAAGCATCGACCAGAATCACTTTTCAAACAGGCATCATATTGGTGCGTTTATCAATGCGGTTCCCATTCATGCCTCCAAAAAGTGCGCTCAAAAAACTTATGTCAAAAGATTTTTTTAATTCCAAGCATCAATTCAGTGCATTACTAAATTCCCTTTTTATATAGGCTTTTTTTTACGTATGATGAAAGCAGTCCTGACACGATGCTGTAATAAGTCGCCAATCAAATATCGGGGTTTATGCGGACATCAGAGTCAAATTTATCTTTTAATCTT